>DECD01000054.1:95076-110927 GCA_002349055.1 Bacteroidales bacterium UBA2939
AAACAAAGCTTCATAACAAACTAAAAACAAGCACTGTAGAGCAAAACAGAAATATTTTTTATAGAAAAACAATATTTATTTAAAAAAAAGTCGTAAATTTGCACTTTCGATTTCTTGTGTTGAAACGATATAAAAAATTAACTAAAAACGATATAACAATGAAGAAAATCATCAACACCCCCAACGCCCCTGCGGCCATCGGTCCCTACAGCCAGGCTGTTCAGGCAGGCAACACGCTCTACATCTCGGGTCAGATTCCCATCAACCCCGCCACCAAGACCGTGCCCGAGGGCATCACCGCCCAGACCGAGCAGGTGATGCAGAACATCAAGGCCATCCTCGACGAGGCCGGCTACACCTTCCAGGACGTGGTCAAGTCGACCTGCCTGCTGGCCGACATGGAGTACTTCAAACCCATGAACGAGGTCTACGCCAAGTACTACAACACCGACTGCCCGGCCCGCGCCGCCTTCGCCGTGAAGGACCTGCCCATGGGCGTGCTGGTCGAAATCGAGACAATCGCAGTAAAATAATTTTCTAGGACCTCCTAGGGTTTCCTAGGACTTCCTAGGGCAACCTAGAATAAAGAGAATATGGATTTTAGCTTCACCAAACAAGAAGAACTCTTCCTGCAGATGATTCGCGAGTTTGCAGAGAAGGAAGTCAAGCCCCTTGCCGCCGAAGTCGACGAGGAGGAGCGTTTCCCCATGGAGACCGTCCAGAAGATGGCCAAAATCGGCCTCATGGGCATCCCCATTCCCACCCAGTACGGCGGTGCCGGCGGCACCAACATCATGTACGGCATGGCCGTCGAGGAGTTGAGCCGCGTCTGCGCCACCACGGGCGTCATCCTGTCCGCCCACACCAGCCTCTGCTGCGCCCCCATCCTTGAGGCCGGCACCGAGGAGCAGAAGATGAAATACCTGCCCAAGCTCGCCAGCGGCGAGTGGATTGGCGCCTTCGGCCTCACCGAGCCCAACGCCGGTACCGACGCCGCCGGCCAGCAGACCATTGCCGTCGAGGACGGTGACTACTGGGTGCTCAACGGCAGCAAGATTTTCATCACCAACGGCAGCTACGCCAACGTGTTCATCATCATCGCCATGACCGACAAGAGCCTCGGCACCAAGGGCATCAGCGCCTTCATCGTCGAGAAGACCGACCCGGGTTTCAGCATCGGCAAGAAGGAGAAGAAGATGGGTATCCGTGGCAGCGCCACCACCGAGCTTATCTTCGAGGACTGCCGCATTCCGAAGGACCGTCAGCTGGGACAACTGGGCAAAGGCTTCGGCCTGGCCATGAAGACCCTTGACGGTGGCCGTATCGGTATCGCCTGCCAGGCCCTCGGCATTGCCCAGGGTGCCATGGACGAGACCGTGAAGTACACCAAGGAGCGCAAGCAGTTCGGCCGCAGCATCAGCCAGTTCCAGAACACGCAGTTCCAGATGGCCGACCTCGAGACCAAGGTGCAGGCCGCCCGTCTGCTCTGCCGCTCGGCCCACTACAAGAAAGACCACGGCATCCCCTACAGCGCCGATGCCGCCATGGCCAAGCTCTTCAGCGCCGAGACCGCTATGGAAGTGACCACCAAGGCCGTCCAGTTCCACGGCGGCTACGGCTACACCCGCGAGTACCCGGTGGAGCGCATGATGCGCGACGCCAAAATCACCGAGATTTACGAAGGCACCAGCGAAGTGCAGCGCATGGTGATTGCCGGAAAACTGTTTAAATAAGTCTGACCCGTCGGACTAGTCAGACTAGTCGGACCCGTCCGACATAACAATCAAGAAAAATGAACATAGTAGTTTGCATAAAGCAAGTGCCGGACACCACCGAGGTGAAAATCAATCCCGTGACCGGTACGCTCATCCGCGAGGGCGTTCCCTCGATTATGAACCCCGACGACAAGGGCGGCCTTGAGTACGCCCTGCAGCTGAAGGACAAATACGGTGCCCACGTCACCGTCATCACCATGGGTCTTCCCCAGGCCGAGGCCATCCTCCGCGAGGCTCTCGCCATGGGTGTCGACCGCGCCATCCTGCTGACCGACCGCAAGCTCGGCGGTGCCGATACGCTGGCCACCAGCAGCGCCCTCGCCGGCGCCCTGCGCACCATGGATGTCGACCTCATCATCACCGGCCGCCAGGCCATCGACGGCGACACCGCCCAGGTGGGTCCCCAGATTGCCGAACACCTCGACCTGCCGCAGGTCTCCTATATGGAGGACCTCCAGTACAACGAGGCCACCAAGACCTTCACCATCAAGAAACAGCTCGAGGACGGCTACCAGGTGCTCGAGATGCAGGCCCCCTGCGTCGTCACCGCCTTGGCCTCCAGCGTGCAGCCCCGCTACATGACCGTCAGCGGCATCGTCACCGCCTTCGACAAGGAAATCGAGGTGTGGGGTGCCGACCGCATCAACGTGCCCGAAGAGCATATCGGCAAGGCCGGCTCGCCCACGAGCGTCTTCAAGTCGTTCCCCAAGCAGCTCAAGCCCGCCGGCCAGACCTTCGAGGTCAGCCCCGAAGAGGCCGTGGAACTGATTGTCAACAAGCTCAAAGAGAAACATATCATCTAGGAACCCCTAGGATAGCCTAGGATAACCTAGGATTGCCTAGGGATGCCTAGAATAACCTAGAAAAAACAAGAAACAATGAACTTAGCAGAATATAAAGACGTTTACGTGTTTGCCGAGCAGCGCAACGGCAAACTGCAGAATGTGGCTCTTGAGCTCCTCGGCAAGGCCCGCGAGCTCGCCGACGCCAACAACGAGAAAGTCGTCGCCATGCTCCTCGGCAAGGACATCAAGCCCCTCGCCCAGACCCTCATCGAGCACGGTGCCGACAAGGTGATGGTGGTCGACCACGACCTGCTGAAGGACTACATGACCGAGCCTTACACCGAGGCCATCACCGCCATCATCGAAAGCGAGAAGCCCAGCATCATGCTCATCGGTGCCACCACCATCGGCCGCGACCTCGGTCCCCGTGTGTCGGCCCGCAACCGCACCGGCCTCACCGCCGATGCCACCAAGCTGGAAATCAGCGACGACGAGGCCCACGAGTTCCGCATGACCCGTCCCGCTTTCGGCGGCAACCTCATGGCCACCATCCTCTGCAAAAACAACCGCCCGCAGATGAGCACCGTCCGCCCCGGCGTCATGCAGAAAATGGCCGCCGACGCCAGCCGCAAGGGCGAGGTCGTCGACTTCAAGGTCAACTTCGATGAGAAGAAGATTGCCCGCGTGAAGCTCGTCAAGACCGTCAAGGAAGAGAAGACCGTCACCGACATCAGCGAGGCCAAGATTCTCGTCAGCGGTGGCCGCGGTGTCGGCACCAAGGACGGCTTCGGCAAACTCGAGGCCCTGGCCAAAGAGCTCTGCGGCGAAGTCTCCAGCTCCCGTGCCATGGTCGACGCCGGTGTCATGGATGCCAGCCGTCAGGTGGGTCAGACCGGCAAGACCGTGCGTCCCGCCCTCTACATGGCCTGCGGCATCAGCGGTGCCATCCAGCACCTTGCCGGCATGGAGGAGAGCGAACTCATCATCGCCATCAACAAGGACAAGTTCGCACCCATCTTCCAGGTGGCCGACCTCGGCATAGTGGGCGACCTCCACAAGATTGTCCCCATGCTCACCGAGCGCCTGAAAACCATGCAGAAATAATGAACCGCACAAGTAAAATCATCGGCGGTATCGCCCTGCTGGCCTTCGGCATCGTGTGGGCGTTGGAACTCTTCGGACTGATACGCATCAGCCTCGAAGGGTGGTGGACGCTCTTCATCATCGTGCCGTGTTTCGTCAATATCTTCAACGACCAGAACAAGACCGGTTCCGTCATCGGCTTCGGCATCGGCATCCTGCTGCTTCTGGCGGCACGCGATGTCATCTACTGGGCCGACATCTGGAAGTTCATGGTTTGCCTTGTGGCCGTGGTGTGGGGCATCTCGCTGCTGTTCTTCAGCAAGAAGAGCAGTTGCAGCCATTGCCACACCGAAAGCGAACCGCAAGACATTGTCATGGACGGCGACAAGATGCACAAGATTGACGTGAGGTTCAGCAAGCAGGACTACCGCTACAGCGGCCAGTGTTTCGAGGGTGCCGAGGTGCATACCAGCTTCGGCTACGCCTGCCTCGACCTGCGGAACGCCGACATCATGGATGGCGCTGTCATCTCGCTCGACTGCAACTTCGGTGGCATCGAGATACGCGTCGACAAGGACGTCTGTGTCAAAACCGACATCAACACCACCTTTGCCGGCGTGGACTGCGACTGCACCACCCAACAATTGGGTAGTGCCAAAACAATCTATGTCAAAGGCCAGTGCAACTTCGGCGGCATCGAGATAAGATAACACCATCTCGACACACAAACGGGGCGGCCCGCAGCGAAAGCTGCGGGCCGCTTCATTATGCATCTAAAAAATATATTTTGCCATTCCGTAAAAAAAGAGTATCTTTGCAACTGGAATCATAAGAAACCATTATATAATATGGACTATATCACATATAAAAACCGCATCGCCGCCGTGGACAACGGCGAGGAGATTGGGGAAGTGACGTTTCCGGAGAGGGACGGCGTGTTTGTTATCAACCACACCTATGTCGACGACCGCTACCGGGGACAGGGCATCGCTTCCGAACTGGTGCGGCGGGCCGTGGAGGAGATTGAACGTCGAGGCGGCAAGATGGAGGCGACATGCTCGTATGCGCTACTGTGGCTGGCACGAAACAGAGGGTGCGAACTCACCAGTCCGCTGAGTTGCCCTATATAAAGAACAGACTGATGCCGACGACGCTGATGACGGCACCGAGAACCTCGCGGAAGGTCACCTTCTGATGGAAGAGCCAGGCCGCAGGGGCGATGATGAGGATGGGAGTGAGGGCGAAGAGGGTCTGAGCGATACCTGTGGAGGTGTACTGCGTGGCCAGCAGCGAGGCACTGACACCCACGAAAGGTCCGAAGACCGTAGCTCCCAACAGACACCACATGGCCTTGCGGTCATGGGCAGCATGGCTCAACTTCTGCTGCCAATCATTGTTGAAAATCACCAGCAGCACGAAGAATCCCACCAACCCGATGGCTGCGCGTATCATCGTGGCGGAGAAGGGTATGGAAAACTGTAGCGGTACTGGCAGCAACGCCCCGTCGGGCGCCACCATCGGGTCGACACCCGCGATCGCCAACGCATTGCCGTAATACTCCAACCCCATCTTGCTCAACACCAGGCCAAAGCCCTGGCAGATGCCCGCCATAGCAGCAAAAAAGACTCCTTTCGCCGGCAATTTCAATCCAACAGAATTATCTTTTTTGGAAAGAATAGACAATGCGATACCGCTGAGCGTCACCACCATGCCGACGATTGCCAGCGGTCGCATGCTTTCGCCCAGCAACAGGAATCCCGTGATAGCCGCCGTGGGTGCCGAAAGGGTCATGAAAAGCTGTCCGAAGCGCGAGCCTATATAGATGTATCCTTGCATGAGGCAATAGTCGCCGATGACATAGCCCACCACACCCGAAAGCGTCAGCCATAGCCACGTCTGTCCGTCGGCAAAACGAGGATACGGCACACCCATCAGCAGCCAGAGCGTCACCGTCAGAAACAGGAGCGACATGGTCATGCGCAGCGTGTTGAGCGGCAGCGAGCCCATACGCTTCGACGCCACCTCGGCAAAGAGTGCCGTGGCCGTCCACGACACCGCCACACCCAATGCGATGGTTTCTCCAATAAACATAACAGGCCAATAACGAAACAACTGCACATTTATTTTCCACGAAAGCATTATTTTTCGTATTTTTGCACCCGAAAATGAGACAATATGAAACAATACGATTTTGACGAGATTATCGAGCGGCGGGGGACCGACTGCTTCAAGTGGGACGCGCTACAGGCGATGTACGGGCGCGGGGATGTGACCCCCATGTGGGTGGCGGATATGGACTTCCGCTCGCCCGACTTCGTGATGGAGGCCCTACGGAAGCGCTGCGAGCACGAGGTACTGGGCTACACCATGCCCTCCAAGGGCTACTGGCAAGCCGTCACCGCATGGCTGGAAAAACGCTACAACATACAGACCACCAAAGAGAGCCTGCACTTCATTCCCGGCATCGTGGCGGGCATCTCGTATGCACTGCTTTGTTTGACGCAGCCGGGCGACAAAGTGCTGGTGACCACGCCGGTCTATCCTCCATTCCTCAACCTGCCGAAAGACAGCGGTAGGACGCTGGTGTGCTCGCCGCTGAAGATAACAAACGGCCGATTTGAAATAGATTTTGATAATTTCGAGCAAAAGATAGAGGACTGCAAGGTGTTCATCATGAGCAACCCTCACAATCCTGCCGGTACGGTGTGGGGCGAGGAGGTGCTGCGCCGAGTTGCCGACATCTGCGAGCGCCACAACGTCATCGTCATCAGCGACGAGATACATGCCGACCTCACCCTTCCGGGACATACGCATGTGAGTTACAGCACCGTCAGCGACAAAAGCATAACTTTCATGGCTCCCAGTAAGACCTTCAATATCGCTGGTCTGGGCAGTTCGGTATGTTTCATCCGTGACGAGAACCTGAGGAAACGTTTCTTCTGCTGGCTCGACGCTTTGGGCGTGGCGGGCGGCAACATCTTCGCTTTCACCGCCGCTGAGGCTGCCTTCGCCCATGGCGAGGAGTGGCTGCGGCAGATGCTGGAATACCTGAACAATAATGTCCAGGCGCTGGACAACCACCTGAAGACCCGGATGCCGAAGGTGAAAGCCGTGCTACCCGAAGCCTCCTACCTGGCCTGGCTCGACTTCAGCGACTACGGCCTCACCCACGAGCAGTTGAAAGACCGCCTCCTCAACGAGGCCAAGGTGGCCCTCAACGACGGCACCACTTTCGGTGTGCGCGACCACAAGGAAGCGACCGCTGAAATAGGGAAAGACTATGAATGCTGCTTCCGCCTCAACCTCGGCTGTCCTCGCACCATGCTCCTCGACGCTCTAAATCGCATTGAAAAGGCCCTGAAATGTTAAAAAATGATCCTGTTTGTAGAGATTTGACAATTTTGCTGTTATTTATATAGTATAAAGACAAAAAACAGCATCATGAAACAGACACTATTCCTCCTCGTCGCATTGCTGATGACAGCCTGCGGTGCCAACAGTCAGACTGAAAACGATATCGATGATGATTTCCGCGTGCAGACCGAAGACGACAGCTCCGAAATGCACTGCTGTCACATCTGTGGGCCCGGTCCCGAATTTCCCGGCGGCGAGGGAGCCCTCTATGCGTTCATCGACAGCGTCATGCGCTATCCCGAGGAGGCTCTGGAATACCACATCGAAGGCCGGATATATCTCACCTTCGTTATCGAAAAGAACGGCTACGCCCACGATGCCAAGGTCCTGCTCGGCCTCCCCGGCGGCTGCAACGAAGCGGCAATAGAACTCGTGAGACGCATGCCCCGCTGGACTCCCGAAAAGCAACGCGACACCAACGGCGAGTACCATCCCGTCCGGGTTCAGTTCAACCTGCCCATTAACTTCAAACTCGACCCGCAGTCGCCACGTCGCACCTGGAGTTACCAGGACACCAGCTACATACACTACCCCGGCGGCACCGACGCCCTCTACCGCCATCTATCCGCCAACATCGACTATCCACGCAAGTATTGGACCTCGAAGGTGGATGCCGAAGTAACCTTCGATGGCAATGGCAATGTGGAGCATGTCCGCATCGCGACCCAACTGCCCGACGAGCACCAAAAGCTGGCCGAGGCCATCCGCAAAGCCATCCTGTCTATGCCCCGCTGGGTGGGCAAACAGAACATGATGTACCACCTCCACATTCCCATCGACCTGCCGCTGCTGGCCTCCATGCACGACACCCTCCTGCGTCCCTCCTATTTCGAACCCACCGACCATACTTGGAAGATGATTGTCGCCAACGAGGCTTATTTCCGCCAGCTGCTAGCGGTGAACGACAGCCTTGTGGCAGGCTACACCGTCCCGGCCAAGCGGCTGCAAGCCCTCATGCCACGCGACGAAAGCCACTACCACACCCTCTGCGGCCTCGACTACTACATACGCAACGGATATGGGTTTACCACCTTGACAACCATGGCCGAATATGTCGTCCGCGACAGCCTCGACATGATGGAACGCTTCGTGCACTGGTTCAACTGGACCGACGGCTACGTCGCCGAGACAGTCTTTGACTACGGCATCCGAGCCGAGCAACGCCACCCCAAAAAGTTCCACCGTCTGATGCACAAGATTTGCCCCGACCAGTGGGAGGCCTTCGTGGAATGGCGCAATACAAACTTTGAATAAAACCTATTATTATCTAGATGAAAAAACTGATTTCAATTGCCGTGCTGATGGTCATAGGGATGACCCTCAACGCACAAAACTTCATCACATTGCAGGGGCGCGTAACCGACAGCCGCACCAAGAAGGGCGTGCCTTACACCGCCGTGGCAGTGCAGGGTACCTGTGTGGGATCGCAGGCCAACGACCAGGGGGTGTACAGGCTGAAAGTGGAAAACGGAAAGATGACAGACGTTGTCATTTTCTCCGCCATCGGCTATAAGAAACAGACCGTCAGCGTGGAGCAGCTGATGAAGAACGGCAACGTGAGCCTCGAACCCCACGCATTGGAGCTGCGCGAGGTGCAGGTGACGGGTTACGTCACCCCGCAGGAAATCGTCGCCGAAGCCATACGCCGCATCCCCGAGAACTACCACATCGACACCACGGTAGGCACCTGGTTCCAGCGCGACTGGCGCATGCTCAACGGCGAACTCTACCTCTTCGACGAGAGCGTCATCGACATGCTGCGCTACGGCTACACCCACAACACCACCAAGCGTTACTACCATTTCACCGACGAGCGTCGCGAGTTGGAGGACAACTACAAGGTGGTACGCAAGCATCGCCTGCTTGTCTACGACAGCCTGGCCGTGCGCCTCGCCGCCGGCGACATGGAGAAGGCCATGGCTCCCATGGACTACAGCGACAACAACGTCATCACCGACATCGTGTCCACGCCGCAAGCCAACTGGGCCACCGCCGCACGCCTCATCAAGAAACACAAGTACGACCCCATCCAGGAGTACACCGATGCCGACGGTGTGGACTACTGGCTGTTGCGCGCCTACGGACGCACCAATTCCAAAAATACAATGGCCTGGTATACCCTGCGCATCCGCAAGGACAATTTCGCCATCATCGATGCCGACTTCGACCTCGACTCCACCACGTCTTCCCTCGATTATCCCAACCTTTTGCAAGCTACGACACCCTGGACCAAAGGTGACATCCACCGCACCCACACCAACGAGCACTATGAACTCCGGGGCGAACGCTACACCCTCACCCGCTATTCTTACTTTTTCGATGCCACCTACTATTGCCACCAGCACTACGGCTACGAGCTGGCCGACCCCGAGCAGCACCGCGTGGAGAGCCGCGAGTGGATTTTGACCGACCTGCAACCTGGCGACACCTCGTTTCTGAGGCTCAACTCCGTGCAGGGTCACAAGAAGAAGAACCTCATCGACGCCTTCGGCACCAGCAGCTACGACGAGGGCTTCTGGGAACACTACAACACCCTGCCCCTCGACGCCAACGTGCAGGCCGCCCTCGACCGCTTCTTTTCTAGTAGTTCTAGAGATTCTAGTGACACTAGGGATACTAGCAAAATGCTTATTGCCAATCTAGAAACAAAGCGTGGCGACCTGGGTGCCATGCGCGTCATCAAAGACACCCTCACCCCCACCCTGCCGCCCTTGCCGCGCTGGCAGTTCTACCGCTACGGCGGTGTGGGTGGCAATCGCCTGGTGGGCGACGACACCGCCACCCACCGCTGCTTCAGCCAGCAACTGGGCCTCGGCGCACGCCTCAACCTCGGCGGACGCTTCAGCCTCGCCGCCGACCTGCAATATGCCTGGATGACCTCGCCCACCGACAACGACGGCCGCGTCTCCACCCATAACCTCACCGTCCCCCTGCGCCTCAACTTCGACCTTCTCAAACCCTCGCCCGAAGCCGACATGCACATCTATCTCACCGTCGGCGGCTGGGGTCGCTTTGCCTTCCTCGGTCGTCTGGGCGACGACTGGAACGTGCTGGGCAACAGCATCGACCGCTGGGACTATGGCTTCAGTATCGGCATCGGCATAGAGGTCATGCGCTCCTTCTTCCTCGAGTGGAACTCCTACCGCAGCCTGCACAACAGCATCCTCACCCCGGGAGCGCCCGAGATGTTCCGCCACAACGGCGCCTTCACAATTGGAATATTGTTCTAGAACCAGCCCGTCAACTCCAACAATCCGGAGGTGGCGAAGTAACGTACTGCCTTGCCCAGGAACATGATAAGCATGGTCCACCAGGGATTCAACCGCATGAAACCCATGGCGATGGCTAGCGGGTCGCCCACTATGGGCAGCCAGGTGAGCAGTGCCGCCCAAACGCCGTATTTCTCTATGTGCCCTCGGAAACGTTCAAGTTTCTCACGCTTGATTTTGAAATATTTCTCCAGCCATTCCCACTTGCAGAGCCACCCCATCCAGAAGCTTATCATGCCACCCGCGGTGTTGCCCAACGTGGCCACCAGCACGATAATCCATCGCTCGTAGCCCAAGGCCATAGCTCCCGCCACAATGGCTTCCGACGAGAACGGAAGGATGGTAGCCGACAGCAGGCAGGTCAGGAAGAGACCAAAAAGACCGAGATTCTCCAACATAACAAACCTATTAACGCAAAAGGTATATCAAATATTGTGCCACACAATAAATCTGTCATTTAGGCGTTACTAACAATATGAATACGACCATCAGACACTCCACTCCCGACGACATCGACCTCATTTTGCAGATGTACGACCATTCGCGCAGCGTGATGCGCGCCGACGGCAACAGTTGCCAGTGGGTGGGCTACCCCACACGCGCCGACATCGAGGAGGACATCGAACGCGGAGTGTCATATATCATTGAAGGCATCGGCACTTTTGCCCTTGTGCCGGGCGTGGAACCCACCTACGGCTACATCGACCACGGCCGCTGGATCGACACCACGACCCCCTACTCCACCCTCCACCGCCTCGCCGCCCTGCCGGGCACCCATGGCGTGGCCGACATCGCCTTTGCCTTCGCCAAGGAACAAGCCGACCACCTGCGCGTGGACACCCACGCCACCAACCGCCCCATGCGCCACATCCTCGAGAATGAAGGCTTCGTCTACTGTGGCATCATCTACATGCCCGACGGCGGCCCCCGGGATGCCTACGAGTGGTGGCGCTACGACTGCGTGCCCGCCGACCTCAGGGAATATGTCGAAAAAGAAATTCTTCCTCGCCATGAAGCCTACGATGCCGCCCACCGGCCCAACCACATCCGCCGCGTCATCGCCCGTGCGATGAATATCTCCCAGGGAATTTTGATCTATGCCACCGCCGCCATGCACGACATAGGCATCTGCGAGGGCCGCGAGGTTCACCATCTGGCCTCGGGACGCATCATCCGCGCCGACAGTAACCTTCGCCGTTGGTTCACCGAAGAAGAAATCGAGACCATAGCCCAGGCTGCCGAAGACCACCGCGCCTCGGCCACCGCACGTCCGCGCTCCCTGCTGGGCTGCATCATCGCCGAGGCCGACCGCGACATCGAACCCGAGACCATCGTGCGCCGCACCGTGGAGTACGGCCTCAGCCACTATCCCGAACTCGACCGCGAAGGCCATTGGCAGCGCACCCTCGAGCACCTGCACGAGAAATACGCCGAAGGCGGCTATATGAAACTATGGATGGACAACAGTCCCAACGCAGCCCCGCTGAAAGAGCTGCGCGAACTGATTAAAGACGAACCCCGTTTGAGAAAACTGTTTGATTCAATGATATGAATATTTTCTTGATTATTCTGGCCTTTGTGTGCCTCACCATTGGTGTCATCGGCTCGGTCGTTCCGGGCCTGCCGGGACCTCCCATCGCCTGGGGCGGACTGCTGCTGGCGGGACTGACGCCGTGGGTCTCCCTCTCGGGCGACCTCATCCTGCTCACCGCCGTCGTGGCCGTCGTCATCACGCTGCTCGACTACATCATCCCCTCGCTGACCACCAAGCGCATGGGAGGCAGCAAATATGGTGTCTGGGGCTGCAACATCGGCCTCATCCTCTCCATGTTCGGACTTCCCTTCGGTCCCGCGGGACTGCTGGGCGTTGTATTCTGGCCTTTCGTGGGAGCCTTTGTCGGCGAACTGCTCAACAAAAACGACATCCAGCCCTCCCTCAAGGCGGCCTTCGGTGCCTTCCTGGGCTTCCTCACCGGCACCCTTCTCAAGCTGGCCTACTGCATCGCCCTCCTTGTGGTGGTCGTCGCAGCATTCTTCTAAAGCCTATTCCACGCCTTCGAGACTCATCAGCGAGTGGACGGGAGCCGTGGCCTCGAGAATCTTTCGGCCGCCCAGGGCAGGCAGCTCCACAAGGAAGATAAACTCTTTGATACGGATTTTCTTACCGTCGATGGTCTGCTGCTGCAACGAGTCGATGATGCCCTCCACCGTGCCGCCCGTGGCCAGCAGGTCGTCGATAAGTGTAATGTCGATAAAATCGCCATTGGGCTCGCAGGCAGCGAAATCGCTGCGGCGGTAGAACAGTTCGTCGCTGCCGTACTCCTTCATGATTTCCACCTTCACCAAATCGCCCTCGGCATGAGGCAACTTGCCCTTTTTGCGGAAAGGAACGATATTCTTCACATGTTCGCTCACCGAGAGCAGCGGAGCCGCGAAGAGGAATCCGCGGGCCTCGACGGTGGCCACATTGGGGGCCGTCGTCAAGCGGTCAATCTCGTTGACAACCTGACGGAAAGACTCCTTGTCCTGCAAGAAAGGCAGCACATCGATAAAGTCGATTCCCGGCTTGGGGAAATCCAGATAGTGTTTAATGACGTTTTCGAACATATCGTTTTTTTGTTTATTTCATTTTCCTAGGATCACCTAGGATCTCCTAGGATTGCCTAGGTTCTCCTAGGATTGCCTAGGATTGCCTAGGATTGCCTATAAAGCCCAGACTATCAGTCCGCCGCAGATGATGAGTCCAGTAATCAGCAAGTCCACCAGGCAGTAGCCCATGATGTCGCGCGCCGAGAGTTTGGCGATGGCCAGGGCCGGCAGCGCCCAAAAGGGCTGGATGAGGTTGGTCCACGCGTCGCCCCAGGCTATGGCGGTGCCCGTCAGGCCGGGGTCCACACCCAGGTCGGCTCCGGCAGAGAACATGATGGGAGCCTGGATGGCCCAGTGGCCGCCGCCCGACGGTACAAACATGTTCAGAATGGCGGCACAGAGGAATGTGAACAGCGGATAGGACAGTGGCGTGCTGATGTTGATGAACGCGGCGGCCAGCACGGTGCCCATGCAGATGCCACTGGCACCCACACCTGTGATGATGCCCATGATGCCGGCGTAGAAGGGGAACTGGAGGATGATGCCCGACGCACCCGTGGCGGCCTTGCCGAAGGCGCGGACGTAGGCCAGCGGCGTGCCGTGGAGCATCAGTCCCAGCGAGAGGAATATCATGATAACGATGCCCAGGTCGAGCGTGGCGCCGCGGAAAACCAGTTTCACAACGAGATAGGCCGCCAGCAGCAGCGCGATGGCCCACGACAGAATGGGGCTGTGCTCCATGCGCTGGGCGGGAGTGGGATGGTCCGACTTGTCTGACCCGTCCGACTTGTCCGACCCGTCCGACAATAATGCCGGGTCCACCGTCACGGCCCCTTTCTTGGGGTGCATCAGCGTGTTGGCCACGGTGATGGCCACTATGACCAGCAGCACCATGACGAGGTTGTGGGGGTTGAGGATGGTCTGGCTCACCGGCACCGGCGATGTCAGCGCGCCGTTGGTAGCCGTGGCCAGGGCGTCGCCCGGGGTGGCCATGGTCAGCGGGATGGAGCCCGACAGTCCGGCATGCCACACCACGAAACCGCTGTAGGCCGAGGCAATGAGCAGGCGGTAGTCGACACCCGCCAGCTGGCGGGCAATCTCCTTGGCGAACACCACGCCCACAATGAGGCCAAAGCCCCAGTTGAGCCAGCAGGCCAGGGCCGAGACCACCGTCACCAGCGCAATGGCGACGGCAGGACTCTTGGGGATGCGGGCCAAGGCACTGACACCGCGTTTCACCGCCGGTGCCGCCGCCAGCGTGCTTCCGCACACCAGCACCAGGGCCATCTGCATGGCAAAAGCCAGCAGGTTCCATACGCCGCTGCCCCAGTTCTCCACCACCTCGATGGGTGTCTGGTGGCAGACGGGCATGGCGACGATGGCCGCCACAAAAGTCAACAAAATGGCGAAGATAAACGGCTCGGGGAGCCATCTTTGTACTAATTTAACACAGAACTTAATCATAGCATTAAACCTTAAACCCTAAACCTTAAACCCTAAACTTTAAACCTTAAACCCTAAACCTTAAACCTTAAACCTTAAACCCTAAACCTTACAGCTGCATCAACCAACGAATCTTGTTGGGTATGTCAATATTTTCTTGTATTCCAGAGAAATAGTGAGCACCGGGGCCCATGGCGAAGACGGGCACCATGCAGCCCGTGTGGCTGCCCCAGAGGAACTTCACCTCGTTCTGTCCCTTTTCTATATCGCCGCTGGGCAGCGTCACGCCGCCGGTCTCGTGGTCGGCGGTGACGATGACCAGCGTGTGGCCGTCGGCCTGGGCAAAATCGAGCACGGCATGCAGCATCTGCTCGAAGTCGGCCAGCTCGGCACGCAAATAGGCGGTGTCGTTGTTGTGGCAGGCCCAGTCAATCTGCGAGCCCTCAATCATCAGCGCAAAACCTTTCTCGTTGCGGCGCAACATGGCGAGGGCTTTCTTCACGCCCTGCGTCAGCACGTCGCCACGGGCGGGAGCCGTCAGTGGGTCACCCTCATAGAGCAGTGCCACCAGCTTGTCGCCACCAAAGCGGTTCATGCTGTCGATATTGCCAACCACCGTGTAGCCGCGCTTGGCCAGGGTGTCGAGGGGTGCGAAGCCGTCCTTGCGGTTGGCCGGGAGGAAAAACTTGCGGCCACCGCCAATCATCACACTGTGCTCGCACTGAGTCATCTGGAGGCTCAACGTGTCGAACATTTTTCTATAAGGCACATGGCCGTAGGTCGAAGCGGGAGTGGCATCCAACACACTGGAAGTCACCACGAAGCCCGTGCTCATGCCATATTTCTTGGCATCGTCGAAGATGGTGTTGTAGCGCGCCGAGTCGGGACCCCAGTTCACATGCTTGTTGTCCACCTTGTGGCCCGTGGTGAGGGCCGTGCCGCCAGCAGCGGAGTCGGTGCGGTACTTGTTGCGCGAGTAGGTGCGCGAGAAGCCGCTGTAGGGGAAGCGCAGGAACGCCGAGTTGTTGCCACGCTCGGCCACCACCGAGGCGTAGACCTGCGGCACACCCATGCCGTCGCCAATGATGAGGATGACGTTGGTGGGCACCGGAACCTCCTCGCCCACCTGCTTCTCCAGTTCCTCGATGCGCTCGCCGCGGGCATCTATTTCGTCCTGCATGGCCGTCATAAGCGTCAGGCAACTCGACAGCAACAGCGTCCCCGGCAGCACCAGTATCGCCAATATCTTGCTAATTTTCATAGTGTAAGAGTTATAATCAGTATTTTTGAACAGATTGCAAAAATACAAAAAAAAATCCAATAATAAACTGCCTAATTTTCAACACCCACACACCACCAACTCCCACCCATCTCCCGACCAACAGCCCGACTGCTCCCGTCCATCGCCCGCGGCGGTGGGAGATGCCCAGCCGGTGGTCGGGAAATGTTAAATATTTCGAATTAACAATATTCCACTTGACATGTTACCGTTT
>DECD01000054.1:111000-117792 GCA_002349055.1 Bacteroidales bacterium UBA2939
ATGGCAAAGCAACGTTTTGGAATCAACGACGGCTACCGCGGGACCGTCGGGACGGTTATCGGCTACCAGTGGCGCGGGCAGTGGTGCCTCAGGGCACGGCCCCGGTTTGTACACAATCCGCGGACAGAGCGGCAGCAGCAGAACAGACAACTTTTCAAGGCCGTGTGGTCTTTCGCCACGCAGCTGCGCATGCCGCTGCGCACCAGCCTGAGACAGACGGCCTTGGAGAGCCACATGACGGAGTGCAACCGCTTCATGCACCTCAACAAAGGGCTTTTCGCCATCGACACCGAAGGGCGCTTGATGGTTGATTATGAGAACCTTGCGGTGAGTGAAGGATCTGTGGTGCCGGTGGAATTCCGTACACCCATTTTACCCTCTGTAGAGACGCAGCCTGCTGCGTCTCCAGATAGACAAATACACCGCGGTGAGACGCGGCAGGCCGCGTCTCTACAGAGGAATAATTGCTCCATCGTGGTTCCCTTCGAGAAGAACCCGTTGCATCGCCAAGCCAACGGCGACGACGAGGTCTACGTGCTGGCGCTATGCCCCGACCTGGAGGACAACCGCCTGTCGGCCTCGGCCTACCGCCGACAGAAAAGCATAAGCATCACGCTGCCAGACGAATGGCAGGGCCACGAAGTGCACCTCTACGGCTTTGTGGTCGACTATGCGGGTCGCGCGTCGGAGAGTGCCTATATCGGGTGCTTAGTGGACGGGGCTGACAATGAGGGAGAGGCGGATGGCGGGGCCGAACTCGCGCTCGAAAATGTCACGTCTAACGATACGGTAATGTGGGTCGTAAGCGGCCTTGAAAGCTGCACTATGACTCATGACGAACTTGGGGTTTGGCGTGGGAAGCCCCTTGGCACTGCGAAGGACGGCGGAGACGATCTCAGGGAGTGAGATGATGCCACGTTTGACAAGGATAAGGTTCACCCGCACGAAGTTGCTGTCGCACAGCGTGTATTCGTAGAGCGGGAAGGGGCCGTCGTGGATGCCGTGGAGGTATTCGGGATAGGCCGCGTCGCTCATCTGCGCCACCTCGGAGGAGATGTAGCGCACGGCGGCCAGCGAGTCGGTGAGCAGATGGCCGGGGCCGTAGAGGTCTTGGAAGACAATCTTATAGAGGTCCGTTGCCTCGGCAGCGGGATAGCGCTGCGCATATTGCATCAGAGCCTCGCCACAGGGTGTCTGCGCCTTCACATTGCCCATTAGGCTCATTAAACCCATTAAACCTATAATAAATATCCTTTTCATGCTTCCACTTTTTTGACAATCAATATACTGAGTTCCCAGAGGAGGTAGACGGGCACGGCGACAAGCGAGAGGGTGAAGGGGTCGCCGGTGGGGGTGATGATGGCAGCGATGATGAGAATGACCACCACGGCATGGCGGCGGTAACGCCTCATGAAAGCGCTCTTCAGCACGTGGAACTTGGCTAACAGCCAGCACAATACCGGCAGTTCGAAGACCACGCCCATCAGGAGGCTCATCACCAGCAGGAGGTCGACGTAGGAGGAGAGGGAAATCTGGTTCGGCACGTCGGGACTTACCTGATAGGTGCCGAGGAACTGGACGGTGAAGGGAAAGACAATGAAGTAGTTGAGCAGCACGCCGCCGAGGAACAGCAGATATCCTCCACCCACGGCCCGCAGGGCCATGCGGCGCTCGAGAGCATAGAGTCCCGGTGCCACGAAAGCGAAGAGTTCGTAGAGCACATAGGGCGACACCACGACGATGCCCATCCATAGCGCCACGCGCATGTGGACGAGGAACTGCTGGGTTATCTGGATATTAATAAGATGGATATTGTCTCCCTTGGGGAAAAAGACGATGGCGAAGAGCTGCTCCTTGAAGCAGAAACAGAACACCATGGCCACCAAGGCGACCACCAGCACACGCCAGAGGCGCGAGCGCAACTCGTCGAGGTGCTCCCAGAACGTCATTATTGTTTGTCAGACGCGTCGGACTTGTCAGACTTGTCGGACGAGTCAACTCCGTTCATGCCGTCTTTGAAGCTCTTGACGCCCTTGCCGACGCCGTGCATAAGCTCGGGAATCTTCTTGCCGCCGAAGAGCAGCAGAATGGCGAAGACGATGACGAGAATCTCCCATGTGCCTATCATTAACAATTTCATACCAATGAATCTTTCAGTTTGTTTGTATAATCCTCAATCATGTGCATCTTCTCGGGAATCTTGATGCTCTGCGGGCAGTGTTTGAGGCACTCGCCGCAGTCGATGCAGTGGTCGGCCTGGCGCAGGCGGTCGATGCTGGCGTCGTAGCTGGTGAGGAACGCCTTGCGTGCACGGCGGAACTCGCGCTGCTCGACGGTGCCTTCGGTGGCTATGTCGCCGTCGTTGAGGCACTTGTTGTAGTGGGCGAAGATGCCGGGGATGTCGAGACCGTAGGGGCACGGCATGCAGTACTGGCACGAGGTGCAGGGGATGGCGGGGAAGTGGGCGAACTCGTCGGCCACACGGTCGAGGAGTGCCAAATCGTCGTCGCTGAGGGGCTCGAGCGGTGCGCAGGAGCGGATGTTGTCCTGCAGGTGCTCCATGAGGTTCATGCCGCTGAGAGCCGTGAGGATGCGGGGATACATGCCGAGGTGACGCCAAGCCCAGGAGGCCAGACTACGGTTGGGGTCATGCTCTTTGAGCATGGCAGCCGTATGGTCCTGAAGTTTTCCCAGTCGTCCGCCAAGGAGCGGTTCCATGATGACAATAGGTATCTCGCGCTTGTCGAGCTCATTGTAGAGGTGCTCGGCATTGACATTCTCGGGTTCTATCTCGTGGGCGTAGTGCCAGTCGACATAGTTCATCTGTATCTGTGCGAAGTCCCAGTGGTACTTGTCGTGGAGGGCCACCACCTTGTCGAACTCGCTCTGCTCGCCGTGGAACGACCAGCCGAGGTTGCGGATGCGGCCAGCCTCGCGTTCCTTGAGGAGGAAGTCGAGGACACCGTTGTCGACGAAGCGTTTGTCAAAGTCGCTCTTGCCGGTCTCCTTGTCGACGCCTCCAAAGGAGTGGAGCAGGTAATAGTCGATGTGGTCGACCTGCAAGTATTCGAACGACTGGTGGTACATCTTGATGCTGGCCTCATAGGACCAATCGCGGAAGTTGCTCATTTTGGTGGCCACGAGCCAACGGTCGCGCGGATGACGTGCAAGAGCGATGCCCGTGGCCGCCTCGGACATCCCCTTGAGGTAGACCGGGGCAGTGTCGAAATAGTTGACACCGTGCTCGATGGCATAGTCGACCATCTGGTTGATGGCCTCCTGGTCGAGTTTGGCATCGGGGTTGTCGCGCAGAGAGCCGCCGCCCTCGACAGGCAGCCGCATCATGCCGAAGCCGAGGAAGGAGACCTGCTGGCCGTGGGCGTCGGTGCGCATGGACATCTTGTCGGTGGGCACCTCGCCGGGGGTGTAGCCCTCGGCTTGCACGCCATTGGGGTGGTCGCAGCCCGCCGCCACGGCGGCACCGGCTACGACAGCACCCGAAAGACCTTTGAGAAAATCGCGTCTATTCATAATTATCGTTTGTCTACAATTTCCTTGCGAGCTTTGCGTTTCTTGCCACTGGACCAGTAGCCGTAAACCTCGCTGACATTGCCTGCGGTGGAGAAGGCTTCGATTTTCTCGTCCTTCATCCAGGCCAGAATCTTGCTGAACTCGTCCTTGCTGAGCAGCACCTCGAGTTCGATGCTCTTCTCGCCACTGTAGCCGCCGGTGACCTCGTAGAGGGTGCAGCCGCGGTGCAGCTCGTTGATGATGTACTGGCGGATGCGCTCGTAGTCCTTGGAGACGATGCAGAGGCGCTTGTGGTTGTTGAGGGTGGCGGTGAAGTAGTCGACCACGAGACCATTAATCCAGGTGCCGATGAGGCCGATGATGACCATGCGGAAGTCGTTGATGAAGAAAGCGGTGCAGCAGATGACGGCACCGGCCACAGAAACGGAGGCTCCGATGTCGAAGTGGAGATACTTGTTGACAATCTTGGCCAGGATGTCGAGGCCACCAGTGGAGGCGTTGATGCTGAACATCAGGGCCTGGGCGGCACTGAGCAGCAGCACGAAGCAGCAGAGGTCGAGCCAGGGGTCGCCCATCACAGAGGGGGTGCCAGTGACTAGGTTGTCGTTGGCGATGTTCTGCCAGGGGTAGACAGCATCCCAGAAGTTAGTCAAGGGACCGAGGATGAGAGCGGTGTAGACCGTCTTGAAGCCAAACTCGCTGTCGATGAGCAGGAATGCCAGTATCAGCAGGATGATGTTGATAATCATAATCAGATTACCAAGATTCATCTCAATGCCCATGCCGGAGAAGATGTTGACCAGCACGATGGAGAGACCAGAGATGGTACCGATAATGAGTTTGGAGGGTACGAGGAAATAGTAGACAGCAGCAGCGGTGACAGCCATGCCGAGGGTCATGATGACCAGCTCTTTCCAAAATTTGAAAGTGCCCATGTACTGGACAAATTCGGTGAGGGATTGCTTGATATTAATACTCATTGTTGTTTGATTTTTTATTATTTTTTTTCGATTGATTACATTTCAACATGACGCTCGCGGCCCTCGACATAGATGGCGGTCATGGGGCGTGCCGGGCAGTAGTACTCGCAGGCACCGCAGCCGAGACACTTGCTCTCGTTGACGGCGGGACGGCCGTCGACCATCATGATGGCCGTCGAAGGACAGTGGCGGGCGCAGGCTCCGCAGCCGATGCAGTTGTCCGTCAGCACCACGGCATGGCCAATACTGATGGCGGTCTTCTGCTCTTTGTCAATAGGCTGGATGGCACCGGTGGGGCACACCTCGCTGCATCGGGTGCAGGCGGTGCGGCAGTAGCCCTGGTCGAAAGCCATGTAGGGCTGCATGAGGGAGGAGAGTTCGGTGGAGGGGCACAGCACCTTCTCGGGGCACTTGCTGACGCAGAGCTGGCAGGCGGTGCAGCGGCTCTCAAAGTTCTTCAGGCTGATGGCTCCGGCAGGCTTCAACGGCATGTTGCGCTTGGGCACCTGCTTGTTCTCGATGACGGCGAGACCTCCGTCGAGTTTCTGTTCCTGGGCCTGAAGGGCCGTGGCGGCTCCCACAGCGGCAGTGACAGCAAGGAATTTCCGACGAGAATCGTCGACAGGGCTAGATTCTCTCGTTTTTCTAGAATCTCTAGAAATTGTTATCGCATCTTGCTTGCAATGTCCAATGCAGTTGAAACACATCACGCAACGGCTGCCGTCGACGCTCTTGTCCTCGAGATTGATGCAGTTGGCCTTGCAGCGTTTCTCGCACTTGCCACAGGCAACGCATTTTTCGCGGTCGATGCGGATGCCGAAGAGCGAATGGCCGCTGACGAAACCCATCAGCGTACCCATCGGACAAATGGTGTTGCACCACAGTCGGCCATACATGAAACTCATCACACCAATGCAGCAAAGCGTGCCAATGGCAATCCAATGCACGAGGCCCGTGCCATGTATGTTGGCCACCATGCGGGTGTAGGCACTGTAGGGGGCGACAAGGGTAGCAATGCCGTTGAGGCCCAGCACCATCAAGATGACAAAAAGCACCAGCACCGTATAGCGCACCCAGTTCTGGGGCTTGCGGTAGCGGTAGGGACGTTTCTTGCCGAAGATGATGCGGTGGAACCAGATGAAGATGTCCTGGAAAATGCCCATGGGACAGACCACCGAGCAGTAGAGGCGGCCAATGAGAAAGTTGACCAGCATAATGCCCAGGATGACTACCACATTGAGGGCCAGGATGGCTGGCAGAATCTGAATCTTGGGCATCCAGCCCAGCCAGTGGCGCAGCACGGCTCCGTCGGTGGCATCGAGAATCAGCGCAGTGATGGCAAAGAGCATCAACGCTGCCAGTACAATTCGGATAATTTTGAGACTTTTATACATTTGGCTTAACTACTTAACTACTGTCTACTTAACTACTTTTTCAGCATCGCATACACCGCGAGGCCGGCGACACTCTTGATGCCGGTCTTGCGGGTTATGCTCTTGCGGTGGGTGTTGACGGTGTTGACTGCTATATTGAGGCGCATGGAGATTTCCTTGCTGCTGAGTCCCTGGGCCACCAGCTCGAGGACCTCCATCTCGCGGTCGCTGAGGTTGTAATCCTCCTGCGGCACAAGCAGCAGTTCCTCTATCATGGCGTGCTTCTCGAGGTCGCGGCTCAACTGCAAAATGTCGAAGACCAGCTCCATCATCTCCTCGGTGAGTCGCTCGCCGGGAAGGTATTTGTAGATAATCTGGGTGAGGTCGTTGAGTTTGTCCCGGATGTTGTCGTGGCTCTGCATATAGTGGCTGTGCGTCTGTGTGGCTGAGTTACCGAGTATCTGGTCGAGGTTTTTCTCCTCGCGGCGCACATGCTCGCGCACTTCGCGGCAGTAGTCAGCATAGTATTTGCGGAGAATCTCGCCACTCTGGCCGGCATTCTCGGTGATATGGTCGAGGTGCTGCTGGAGGTGCGGCAGACGCTCCTCCAGGTAGTAGCGGTGCGAGGCGCTGAGGTGCTCGGCCACCAGGCGGTTGTCGATGCGGGCGGCCTCCTCGTCGTCGGGACGGTAGTCGTCAAAAGTGTAAATGTTGCATACCGTAAGGAAAAAATGGTCGTCGATGCCGTAGTCGCGACAGACCTCCTTGACGGTCTTCTCGCCGAATCCCAGATGTATGCCAAAGCGTGGCAGCATAAGGATTAGGTCGTAGTTGGATGCTATCATGTCGGCCATCTTCATCCGGCCGGTAAACAGGGTCCGATTCATGCCGCAAAAGTACGAAAAAAA
>DECD01000054.1:117871-130604 GCA_002349055.1 Bacteroidales bacterium UBA2939
TCGTTTTTTGCACACTATCATTGTGTTCCTCAACAGGTTGGGGTCAACAATACCCCTGGCAGGACACCACCAAGAGCCTCGACGCAAGAGTGGAGTGGCTCATCGACAACCTGACGCTCGACGAAAAACTCTCGCTCATGGTGCATCACAATCCCGCCATCCCGCGGGTGGGGCTGCCGGCCTACAGCTGGTGGAACGAGGCGCTGCACGGCGTGGGACGCGCCGGTCTGGCCACCGTCTACCCCATGCCCATCGCGCTGGCCGCCACCTTCGACCCCTCCGGCATCGAGTTCCTCTTCTCCCTCGTCGCCAACGAGGCCCGAAACAAATACCATGCGGCACAGGACACCGGCGGCACCGGCGACTACACGGGTCTCACCTTCTTCACCCCCAACATCAACATCTTCCGCGACCCGCGCTGGGGACGCGGCATGGAGACCTACGGCGAGGACCCCTACCTCACCGCCATGATGGGGCGCGCCTGCGTGAATGGGCTGCAGCATGCATGGGCCGAGAACTATGTGGGCAACCCCCTCATCACCGCCGCCTGCCTCAAGCACTTTGCCGTGCATAGCGGTCCTGAAGGCATCAGGCACGAGTTCGACAGCCGCGTCTCCGAGCGCGACCTCCGCACCACCTACCTGCCTGCCTTCGAGTACATCATCAAGAACACCGACGTCCAGCAGGTGATGTGCGGATATAACCGCCTCAACGGCGAGCCCTGCTGCACCAACCGCCGCCTCTTCGACATCCTGCGCAACGAATGGCACTACGACGGCATCCTCGTCACCGACTGCTGGGCCCTCAACGACGCCTACGAGTCCGACACCGTCATCCCGCGCCACCGCACCCACGCCACCGCAGCCCTCGCCTATGGCGACGCCTTCGGCCGCGAGGTCGACCTCGAGTGCGGCAGCGGCCTCCCAGCCCTCCGCGAGGCCGTGCATCAGGGATTGGTGCCCGAGAGCAAGGTCGACAATCACCTGCGCCGCATCCTCCGCACCCGCCTGGCCGTAACCGACGAACCCAAAAAATCGGAACAGCAGACCGAGTACGACATCGACTTCCTCGGTTTCTTCACCAGGAGCATAGTGCTGCTGAAAAACAACGGCATCCTGCCCCTCAGGTTAGACGACAGCCTGCGCCTCGAAGGTCCCAACATGTGGGACAGCCTCATGCCCCTCGGCAACTACAACGGCACTCCCCGTCACACCGTCACCATCGGCGAAGCCCTGCAAAACAAACCCTATTGCCACCGCAAGCTCGAGGGCGAGTCAGACAGCTCCCCCTCTAAGCGTGTGCTAATCTACGCCGGTGGCCTCAACCCCCAGCTCGAGGGCGAAGAACTGCCCGTGGAGAAAGAAGGCTTCTTCCGCGGCGACCGCACCCTCATCGAGCTCCCCAACGAACAGGTCGAGGAAATCAAGGCCCTCAAAGCCCAAGGCTACCGCGTCGTGCTGGTGCTCTGCACTGGCAGCGCCATTGCCCTCGAGAATGTCATCGACCACTGCGACGCCCTCCTCGTGGCTTGGTACGGCGGCGAACAGATGGGCAACGCCGTGCGCGAACTGCTCTTCGGCTGCCGCGACGACTTCGGACGCCTGCCCGTCACCTTCTACCGCTCCTCCCTCGACCTCCCTCCCTTCGACGACTACCACATGCAGGACCGCACCTACCGCTACGCCGACCGCTCGCACGTGGAATACCCCTTCGGCTTCGGCCTCAGCTACAGCTACCACCAGCTCTGGGGCACCCCCGTCGTCGACGAGGCCAACTTCACCGTCTCCGGCCTCGTCAGTCAATGCGCCACCGACTGCAAAGCCTTCCTTCATCGCACCGTCGTCCAGGTCTACCTCAAGAACGACAACGACCCCGACGCGCCCGTCAAGCAACTCATTGCCGTGAAACCTGTTTGGACTGTTTCTTTCGAAGACAAAGTGCCTTTCTCTATCCAGCTCGACCCCTTCTGGTTCCGCCAGTTCAACCCCCAAACCGGCCTCCTCCAAGAGCCCGTGGACGGCACTCACTTCACCCTGCAAATCGGCTTCTCCTCCGACGACCGCGACCTCATCGACTTACCATTCATATACCACAACAGAAAATGAAAAAGACACTTTTTGCGTCAGCCTTGAAAAAGACACTTTTTGCGTCAGCCTTGAAAAAGACACTTTTTGCGTCAGCCCTAATTTTCAATTTTCACCTTTCACCTTTCACCTTTCACCTTTCACCTTTCACCTTTGCCCGTGCGCAACACGACTCCATCCCCGAGAGCGACCCCGCCATCCTGCAGCGCATCTCCGAATGGCAGGACCTCAAGCTCGGCTTCATGATGCACTGGGGCATCTACGCCCAGTGGGGCTGCGTCGAGAGCTGGAACCTCTGCAACGAGAGCTGGATCTCCCGCGAACGCATCGGCCTGGACGGTCGCCCCATCCACGGCACCAACGACGGCGACTACCACCGCTACCAGCAGGCCTACTGGAACCTCAACCGCACCTTCAACCCCCGGCACTTCAACCCCCGCCAATGGGCGCAGGCGGCAAAGAACGCCGGCATGAAGTACCTCGTCTTCACCACCAAGCACCACGACGGCTTCTGCCTCTTCGACAGCCGCTACACCGACTACACCAGCACCGGCCCCGACTGTCCCGCTCACACCGACTTCACCCGCGCCGTCGTCGACGCCTTCCGCGCCGCCGGCTTCTGGGTGGGCCTCTACTTCTCCAAGCCCGACTGGCACTGCGACGACTACTGGGCCCACGAATGGGCCACTCCCGACCGCAACGTCAACTACTCCATCGCCGACCACCCCGACCGCTGGCAACGCTACCAAGATTTCACCTACAACCAAATCCACGAACTCACCCACAACTACGGCCCCATCGACATCCTCTGGCTCGACGGCGGTTGGGTGCGCCCAGCTTGGAGCGTCAACGACGAGTCTCGCCCCTGGCTCGGTTGCAGCGGCCAGGTCCAGGATGTCGACATGCCCCGCATCGCCCACATGGCTCGCGAGAACAACCCGCAGCTCATCATCGTCGACCGCTCCGTCGGCGGCCGCTACGAAAACTACCGCACACCAGAAAAACAGGTGCCCGACTCCCTCCTCCCCTTCCCCTGGGAGACCTGCATGACCTTGGGCGACAGCTGGAGCTACTCCCCAAACGACAACTACAAGTCCGTCAAAACACTCATCCACATGCTCTGCGACATTGTGGCCAAGGGCGGCAACCTCCTCCTCAACGTCGGCCCCGACCCCGACGGCAACCTCCCTCCTCAAGCACTCCAGCGCCTGCAAGCCCTCGGCCAATGGCTCGACAAAAACGGCTACGCCATCTACGCCACTCGCCCTCTCGCCCCCTACTCCCAAGGCAACGTCCGCTACACCCAAAGCCGCGACGGCCGCCACCACTACGCCATCACCCTCTCCGACAACCCCCCTTACGCCACCGTCAAAGAACTTAAAGCCAAAAAACGCAAATGACCAAGGAAGAACACTACAAAAGCCTGCTGCCGCAGGTGAAAGCCCTCTGCGAGGGAGAAACGGACATGATTGCCAAGATGGCCAACGTGGCGGCATTGCTGCACCACGAATTCGGCTTCTGGTGGACAGGCTTCTACCGAGTGAATAGTTTAGAGATACGAGATAATAGTGAGGCTGCCGCAGCAAACAACTCTCATCTATTATCTCCTAACTATGAACTGACCCTCGGACCCTTCCAAGGGCCGATAGCCTGCGTGCATATCGCCTACGGACGCGGTGTGTGCGGCACAGCGTGGAAAGAGCGTCGCACGGTGGTAGTGCCAGATGTCGAGAAGTTTCCCGGCCATATAGCCTGCTCCAGCGAGAGCCGCAGCGAGATAGTGGTGCCCGTATTCTCCCCTCTCCTCCCAGGAGAGCCGCAGCGAGATAGTGGTGCCGGTGTTCTCCCCTCTCCTCCAGGAGAGGGGTCGGGGGTGAGGCTGGGGGTGAGGCCGGTCGTCGCCGTCCTCGACATAGACAGTCGCCAACTGGCCACCTTCGACGACACCGACCGCCGTTACCTTCAAGAGGTCGTGAAATTTATTGCCTAGAGCGAGAACTTCAGGTCGATGCGTATAAACCAGCAGTCCTTCTTGTCCCAGCCATCAACGTAGGTCAGGCGGCGGACAAAATCGATGCGGAGGATACGCAGAATATTCTCAATGCCAATACTGTACTCCATATAGGGCACATCGCCGAAAGGCTGTGTGACATCGGGCATCTTGTAGAGGCCCACACAGTCGATGTCGGCATTGTTCTTGTCGGTGAGCCCTCCATAAAGGATATTGAAGCCCATCACCTCGCGCAGACGCAGGCGGTTGATGAGAGGTATTCGGTTGAGAATCCAGCCTTTGAGATGGTAGGTGGCAAAGAAGGCCACATAGCGGTCCATAATGAACTCCATGGGCAGCATCGAGTTGAACGAATTGTTTGACACCCAGAAACCTGAGTTGCCTGAGGGAATGTAGAGGCGGGTGTAGGGTGCGCGGTTCCAGATGGCACCGGCCACCAGCTTGGCATCGATGTGACCGAACGAGGAGAGCCAGATACGCTTGTCGGCCGAGATGTCGGTGCTATGCACCCATTTCACGCCGTCAACAAGGTCGACAGTATGGCCGATGCTTATCGAAGGGGCATCCTTGCGGAGGTTCGACTGAGTCTCGCGGCGACGCGTTCCGGGCGAGAAGTTAGGGGTGAAGCTGAGGCCCACATGCCACTCGGCCTCAGTGAAGAAGTCAACTTTTTTGAGAGACCCATCCTCTTGGAACTCAAGATACTCTAACGAACCCGACGGCTCGTAGTGGCGTGCCGCCAACCAGGTGTCGAACCTCACGTGGCTCTTCCATTCCTTGCGGAAACGCAGCATGCCCTGGGCGACATATTGCACGTTCATCTCCTTGTCGGACGAGGACATGATGTTGTCGCGGTCGAAGTTGTCGTAGCTCTGGCCGGGGGTCTGAAGCTCATAGGTAGCATTGAGGCTGATGCTGCTGAAGGGGGCCTCGTGCGAGTGACGTTCTTTGTCGTCGAAGGTGTGCGTGAGGGTGAGACTGCCTTTGGGTCGCTTGTCGCGGAAGCCATAGGCTCCGTAACCCTCGATGAAATTGCGTGGACTCCACTCGGCCTTGCTCATGCCGCCCAGACGCAGACGCCAACCCTCTTGATGGTTGAAGCTGAGGATATTGAACACCGGACCGATGTCAAACTTGCTGTCGCTGCGCTTTCTGGAGGTAGGGATATAGCCGCTAGTGAGCACTTCGCCAGTGTACTTGATGGCGCGAAATTCGGGCAGACGGCTCAACTCAACCCACATGCTGTCGAGTACCGTCTCCTTGGCACTGAGCTTCACAGGTCGACGCTCGTTGAACTCGCTCTTGTAGTGCATCAACTCCTTCTTGGGCAACGTCACTTCGTGCTCGAAGGCCGAGAAAATGCTGTCGGGCAACATCTGGGCGGTGTCGCTGAGGTCGTAGTTGGTGTAGACGCGCATCTGGTGAACATAGAGTTCCTGGATACGCTTGGAAATGTACATACGGCCGTAGGTGTCGCAGCGGTAGGGCAGCCAGCGAAGCTTGCCGTCGGTGGTTGTGTCGCTTTTAAAGGTTTGTACAACAGAAAGGTCGCGCACAAAATTGAGGTTTACATGGGGCGACACCGTCATCACATATTTTGTCAAGGCGAAGGTGCTGTCGGGGTCGAGCGAGACATACATGCGGCCGGTGAAGCCGTAGCTCTGCTGGTTGGCCGGGACGAAACTCAGCTCCACACATTTCTGCCCCTCGACAAAACAAGTGTCGGTGATATAATATTTATAGAAACCCACGGCCAGAATCGGCGAAAGCGGTGATGTAAAATGATTGAGCATCAACTCAATGTCACCATCATAGATATCTACCGGCGTAAACATTACACGGATATTCTCGTCGATACCCTCGTCGGTGAGCACCTCGTCGAGACCTTCCATGCGTTTGCCGGTGATGAGGCGTCGATGCTGTTTGGGGCTTTTCCTATAGCTTTCCTGCGCCAAAGCCTCGCGCATCGATACGATGAGGATGGGCGTGGCATCGAACTCGGTCTCGTCTATGTATTTCTCCAAGAAGTTGAGTTTCCGCCACAGCCGCTTGCCCTCGAAATCGGGGTTGAAGTCGTCGAGCGACATGGAGAGGCGCTCGTAGACATCGCGGCGCCACCGATTGTTGTTCTCTATGCGGTTCTTCTCCTTGTGGTCGATGACCTTCTTCACCAGCTCGACGGCGGGGTTGTTCTTGCGCGAATATTTCTTGCCACCCTTCTTGGCGGTAATCTCCACAGCCTTGAGAGTGCGCCCGCGTGGCACCATCTTGACGGTCACACGTTTCTTGTTCTTTCCCTTCTCCGTCTTGTACGACTGCGGCTCGTAACCCATCATGCGGAACTGGAGCTTGGTCAATCCCTTGTCGTTCGACAGGCTGAAGCGTCCGTCCATGTCGGTCTCGGTTCCCACCGTCGACCCCTCGAAGACCACCTGCACAAACGGTATAGGCTCGTTGGTCTCTGCGTCGCGCACTCGACCTTGTACACTCGTCGTCACCGTCTGCGCTACCATAGCCACAGGCGACAACAGCAGGAGAAGAATCAATATCTTTCTATATTTCAAAGCGATATTCATGTTATACCTGTCTTTTTTAGTTTTGCAAAGATACGCAGAATTATCCATATTGTGCCATTTTTTCTTTTTGTACAGCATACAGCAATTATCTTGCAACAAAAAAGCCCCGAGGCAATTCCGCCTCGGGGCTTTTTTGTTTTAGATTAATTACTACTTGAAAGCGTTCTCACTGAGTCCGTGGCCGGAGAGGGCAAGTTCTTTCATATAGCCCGGAACCTCGCGGCCGAGGTACTTGTCGACATATAGTTTGGCGAGGTACTGTCCCAGCATGAAGCCATGTCCACGGAGGCCGGTAAGGAGACCCACCTCGGGGTCTACGATGTAGCGCGGCTCGGTGTAGCGTCCTGCCCAGCAGGCCAGGAAGCTCACTTCCTTCAAGCCCGGAATCCACTCGGCAAAGACTTCGCTGACAATCTCCAGGAACTCCTTGCTGTTGTACTTGATGTTCTGGCGCGTCTCGTAGGCATCAGTGTCGGGACTGGCACAGCCAATAATCTGACCTGTGTGGGCAAACTGCTGGCCGTAGACGGCACTGAATCCACGGTAGTGGCGACGGTCGATAATCATGTCCAGCG
This sequence comes from Bacteroidales bacterium UBA2939, assembly GCA_002349055.1. Lineage (GTDB taxonomy): Bacteria > Bacteroidota > Bacteroidia > Bacteroidales > P3 > Colimorpha. The sequence continues at coordinate 125,118 of DECD01000054.1, forward strand.
CATCGCCGTTGACACCCATCAAGGGCAAACGGCGCGTGATGAAAGCCTGGTGCTTCACAGGATAGAGGCCCGTGTCGATGCCCAGCATGTCGGTGAACTTCTCGGCACCCCAGCCCATGGCGTTGACGAAATGGTCGCAGGTGTACTCCACATAGTGGCCTTCGTGGTTGCGCACAAGAGCCACCACCTTGTCGCCCTTGCGACCCACCGAGAGCAGCTCGCAGTCCTCATAGTAGCGGCCGCCGAGGCTGATGCCGATGCCACGGATGTAGTCAATCACGCGGCCGGGCGTGGCCTGCCAGCAGTCGCGCGTCATCAGGGCGTGGCTGTAGGTGGTCTTTGTGTCGTCCCACAAGGGCGAAATCTCCTTCTTGAAGTCCTTGCGGTCGACCATGTAGGCGTCGCTCCACGCGCGGCTGGCGTCGAGGGCCTTGTAGGTGGCCTCGTCGTGGACGAGGTTCACATAACGTGTGGGCTTGTAGTTGATATTATGAACCTTCTGGATGCTCTTGAATATCTCGTGGCTGTGCTGCGCAATGTCGGCAATGTCGGGATTCGAGAATGCCGGACGGCCGCCGCCGATGTTCCTCCACGAGGCACCGCGGCTCCAGTTGACCATCACGGGTTTGAAGCCCGCCTCGCTGAAATAACGGAACAATCCGCTACCCGCTATGCCGCCTCCGGCAATGAGCACGCGCACTTCCTCGCGGGTGACGTTGTTGTCCTTCGGGAAGACGAATACCTCCTTGCGTCCCTCAGTGTAGAGGTCGCCGAGGCTCACCTGGTTGCTCAACGGCGCACGCGGCGTGGCATCGCCGGTAAGCTCGATGCCGTGGGCTCGCAGTACCTGACGGGCACGCGCAATGCAGCGTTTGCCGCGGCAGGGGCCCATACCCATGCGGGTGATATGCTTCAGCTCGTCGACCGAGATATACTTCCTGTCGCCGACAGCCTCGAGCATCTGCTCGTCGGTGATGTCCTCGCAGTGGCAGATATAGGTGGGTTCCGGGTGACTGAGTAGCTGAGTGGCTGAGTGGCTGAGTGGCTCGGGATAACGGTCCTTGACAATAAAGCCCTTGACATCGGTAATCTTTGCACTCTCCACTTTCCACTCTCCACTCTCCACTCTCACCCTCGCCACATTGGTTTTATTTTCTTTCTTGAGCACCTTTTCTATCACGCCCTCGCCAATCTTCTTGCCGTTGTTGTCCACCAGAAAGACCTCGGCACCGTCCGCCACCTCGTACTCAATAGGCAAGTAGCAGACGTTCTTCTGTAGGTCGTAGCCGAAGATGGCCAATCCCGGACAGTGGTTCACGCAGGCCATGCAGCCGATGCATTTGTCGTAGTCGACAGTGGGTGTCGACGAGGTGGTGGGCTTGCTGATGGCTCCCTGCGGACAGCTGAAGGTACAGGGGTTGCAGGCAAATCCGTAAAGGCAGTCGAGTTGCACGAACGGTTTCATCTTCATGCGCTCCTCTGTGGGTAGGTTGGGTTTCTCCAACAGCCTTACGGGGTGCTGCTGCGAGTCGATATACTGGCGCGAGATGTCGAGATACTCATCGTAGTCGAAGCGGACGGCCATCTCCTGTGCAATCTCGTAGGCCACCTGGCGGCCACGCAGCACCGCGCTGGTACCCTCGCCGATGCGCACAGCGTCACCGGCTCCGTAGACATGATGTCCGAACAGCTCCTTGCCCTTGGTCAGCAGCTGGTTGTCGGGCACCAAGCCTGTGCAGATATTGATGATGTCGATGTCGTCCACCACCTGCTCGGTGCCGGGGATGGGCTTAAAGTTCTCGCACTTGGCGATGACGGCACCCTTGATGCCGGTATGGTTCTCGTTGGGAATGGCGCGCAGCAACACATAGCCCGTCATGATGGGGATGCCCAGACGGCGCACACGGTTGGCCTGCACCGGGAAGCCGCCCTCGCGCGGCATAGCCTCGATGATGGCCTTGATGGTGGCTCCTGCCTGCATACCCTGGTAAGAGGTGAGGTAGCCAATGTTGCCGGCACCCACCGTCAGCACCCGCTTGCCCAGCAGGGTGTGCTCCTGGTTCATCATCTTTTGGAACACGGCGGCGGTGTAGACTCCCGGCACGTCGTCGTTCTCGAAAGCCGGCATGAAAGGCACCGCACCCGTGGCCACCACCAGATGCTGCGCGTCGATGTAGGCCATCTGGCCCGTTACCATGTTCTTCACAGCGATGCGCGGCCCTTCCAGCAGGTCCCACACCGTGGTGTTGAGCAAGATTCCGTCCTTGCAGTCTCCAGCTAAGGTTTTGGCAATGTCGAAACCGCGCATGCCGCCGTACTTCTTCTCTTTCTCGAAGAAGAAGAACTGGTGGGTCTGCATATTGAACTGTCCGCCGATGCGCGGATTGCTGTCTACGACAAGGTTGTCGATGCCGAAAGCGTTCAGCTGCTCGCGGCAGGCCAGTCCGGCAGGGCCAGCGCCGATGATGGCCACCTGCGTCTTGTAGACCTGCACGGTCTGGGCGGCCTCCTGCGGACGCGCAGGCGGCTCGAAGGTGACACCCGGCAGGTCGGCCTCGTGGGTGATGGAACGCACCTCCTTCACGCCGTCAACAGCCGTGATGCAGATGCGGCGCACACGGCCGTCGACCAGCATCTCGCAGGCACCGCACTTGCCAATGCCGCACTCCAGACTGCGGTTGCGGCCCGCAAGCGAATGACTGTGAACGGGATAGCCCGCCTCGTGCAACGCCTTGGCAATGGTGTAGCCCTTGGTGGCACGCACCTTGTGGCCTTCAAACAAAAATTCTACTGTCTCTTCCTGAGGAATGTCCAGAATGGGGTGTTTTTCGATTCTGTACATAATTGTAAGTGTTTTAGGATTAATTTATTATAGTGTTTATTGTCAGCTATCGAACACCACAAAATTAATCAAACTCTTACAAAAATGCAAATATTTTTTTCAGAAAATCAACATTCGGTTACTTCCACGATAGAATCGCAGCGTGAGGGGGCCATAGTGCCAGAAGTAATAATCGCCTTGGCGACGGCGTGGACCACAGAGAGCCTCGATGCGCGCGAGCACCTGGTTGCCAATCATGCGGTCATACTCCTCGCGTTCCTCACAGGTCAGCCTTTTGCGCTCGGCATTGTAAGGCATCGGATCGATGAAATCGAAAAACACAGCCCGCACACGGCCGTCGCTCTCGCGCACACAATATTCTGTCTCAAGACTGTACAGCGTATCTATACGTCTGAAGAACAGGTCCATTCGGTGGCCCTTGTCAAAGCCCACATCCCGGAAATAGCCGTTGTGTTCGATTGACCTCGGCGTGATATAAGTGGTGCCATGCGAGCATTCGAACTCGCGTATCTTCTTGTCGGTAAGGCCGTCCCAATGGTCGCGCAGGTAGTCGAGCAACACCTCGAGGCCGTCGTCGGGCTGCACTCTCACTGTGTCGATGTTGTGCCTGATGTTGAGCACGCGGACTTGGGTGTCGACAATGTCGAGCACACCCGCCGTGAAAGCATCTTGCCGGAAATATTCTACTAGATTATTTCCCTGCCCGTTGGCACATCTTGCCCCGGAAATCCACCTGTACCGCTCGCCGAGAGGTTTCACCGTCTGCAATTCATGGGGACCTGCAATACGCATCAGCGCCGTGCCGTCGGGCTTGTCGACCAAGAGCAACAGGCCGTCGCCGCTGACCAGCGAGCCGCAAATCAACGTATCGTGGAATATGCCCTCGTAGGTTTCGAACCAGTCGTAACGCGGGTCGCTATAGACAGTGTCAGCTTCGAGCCATGTGGTATTCCCGTAGTAACAAGCAATATAGTAGTCCTTCTCGGCTTGCCAATGGTCGGTAGGGCTGGGCTTTGCCTTCGCCAACTGGCCGACTGTCACGCTCCGTATTAGGTTGAGGCTCACAATATAGAAGGTGTCACCCACGCGACGCACGGCACCGAGGTCCATCAAGGCATACTCATGTCCCGTATGGCGGTCGCGGAACCACGTAACCTGTCCGAACTCACCATTGTTTATCCCATAGACGCAATAGTCGTCATCCTCGTAGACCACATCCTCCACCTCGGGACACTCAACCCATTGGTTATTAGCGGTGTCGAAATAATAGTCGTGGTCTTCCCACGGACCGTGCAGGTCGAGAAACAGCGTGTCATGGAGCACAAAAAGGTGGTCGGAATAGTGATGGCCGCTAGTGGGCGCCGCCAACCGAGTGACCTCCAGCGTACCCGCATCGATAGCATAGAACAGCGACTCACGCTTCAGGATAAAAGAAGCATCGTAATCGAAAAGGCAGTAGTAGCGCCCGTGGTATTCCACCGCAGCCACCAGGTCCACCTCCGTCTGCGGCGGCAGCTCCTCCCGCAGGTCGAGCATCACCAATCGTTCCCCCTCCACAGCACTCTCCCCCGACGAGCACCCCACGGCACCCACTAGCGGAAAAACAGCCAACACAACCATCAACAATCTCATTGTCATTCTTTTAACCATAACGAATCCTTTTTGCCATAATAACGCAAAAAACACCAAAATATTGTCCTCCATAACTGCCTGATACTTAACACCAACTCCCTATCAACTCCCACCCAACTCCGACCCATCTCCCTACCAACTCCCACCTCCGTCGCAGATGATACGCTGTCGGTACGTGGATGGCTCGTGCATGATGCCAAGAGGGTACAAAAAAAACACCCCTCGCGGTGGCAAGGGGCGTTTATGGTTCGTTTTTTTCAGTCCGCGCACCAGTGGGCCGGCAGGCGGTATCGCGTCGTGTTGGTGCCAAAGTTGTAGATGTAGCCCAACGTGATGGAGGGCAGTCCCACCCACACGACATTGTAGCCGAATATGCCCGGCAGCGGACCCTCAGGTCCTATGCCGCCACCAATACGCGGCGGGACCATCAGATATTTGAAGTCGGCATAAAGGTCGCTCCGGCGGCCAATGTAGTAGCGCAGCATCACTCCGAAGTCGGCGCCCATGTCGAACTGCGGCTTGTCGAATCGCCACACCATACCCGCACCCAGATAGGGCAGCACATTGAGCTTCTTGCCACGGGTAAACTTGATGGCATGGGTGAGGTTGAGCATCACGTCCGAATGCAGCATGCCGAAGGTATAGCCGTCGCCAGCCTGCTCGTTGATGGTGTCGTAGGGGCCGTGGGCCGTCAGACCCGTAAGCTCGAAACGGATGGTCCAGAAGTTGCTGCAGTTGCGGCCAAACATGATTTCGGGGGCAATGCCGTACATATCGAGTTTGTCGACGTGCTCGAAGGTGAACGACGAGAAGTTGGGACCCATGCCCAGACCAAAGAACCAATCCTCGAAGACATCGCGCGACTCGTGCTCCGTGCGGCGACGGAATGGCGACTCGGTGAACTGGCGGGTGAAGCCCAGGAGTCCCGAATGGAGATAGACCCCATTGCCTTGCGCCAAGGCCTCCGAGTAGAAGTTGCAGTTGTATTCCAAGAAGACATCCCATCCCTTGGA
>DECD01000054.1:130770-195507 GCA_002349055.1 Bacteroidales bacterium UBA2939
GTGAAGTCCCACAGAAATTCGGCATTGAACAAGGCAAAGCGGTAGTTCCCCTTGTCGCCCGATTGGACAGGGATGTCCATGAGGTCGAAACTCGCACGAAATGCCAACGGATTCACTATCCATTTGCCGACAGAAAGGCCACCGGAGAAGCCCGTCTGGCTGTCAATCAACCGGTTGCTAAAAACACCGACACCTCCTTTGAGCGAGGCGAACATGTTGACACCAAAGTCGGTCCCCACCTGTGCATGGCAAGTTGAAAATTGAACCCCGAAAATTGAAATTATTGCTGCAACAAATAATATCTTTCTCATAATTCCTAATTTCTAATTTCTAATTCCTAATTTCTAATTCCTAATTCCTAATTCCTAATTTCTAATTCCTAATTCCTAATTCCTAATTCCTAATTGATCGTACTGTTGACCGGCATGCGATAGCGCGTGGTGGAATGGCCGAAGTTGTGGATATAACCGAAAGTAAGCATGGGATAGCCCACTCCGAAGACGCTGCCCGAAGGACCTGCCTCTCCCGCCAGTCGGGGAGCCGCAATGATGTACTTCAGGTCGATGTAGAAATCACCCTCGTTGTTGATGAAACGGCGAGCCATGAATCCGGCATTGGCAGCAACGTCGAAGCGAGGATGGGCCTGATAGCGCCACGCGGGACCCGCACCCAGATAGGGAAGGAAGTTCCATTTCACCCCTCGGCGGAAGTTGAGGAGATGGGTGAGGTTGATCATGAAGTCGGCATGCAACACATTGAAACTGTACCAACTGCCATTCCGAAGTCTCTCGACCACAGAGGTTCCGTCGTTCACCACATCTGTCACCATGTGGGCTCGCTCTCGGGCAATAAAGCCCGAGAGCTCGAATCGGATGGTCCACACACTGCTGTAGTTGCGGCCAATCATGATTTCCGGCGTGAAATTGTAGAGACGGGCATTGAGATTGTTGTAATACTCAAACTCGAAGGAGGAGAAACTCAAACCAGCACCGAAACCGACAAACCAATCGTCGTTGTTGGTGCGCGTCTCAAACGCCGTGCGGCGACGGAAGGGGTCGTTGGTGACGCGGTGGTTGAGACCAAGGACAACGGCATGCATGAAGTTGTCTCCTTTACTGCCATCAAAGTCCTGGGCGAACATATGGCAGCGATACTCGAGGTAGAGATCCCAATGGTGGCTGATTTGCACGGGAATATTAAGACCCAGCATCGCCTGGATATCATGCTCAGGACCTTGAAACACATCCAACGCATCAAATCCCGGACGGTAGACGACACCAAGTCCGATGAGGGGATAGAACGGGACGGGATAGAGGAAGCGCTTGTTGTAGACATGGAAGAAGGTGGCATTAACATCCCACATGAACTCCGCACTACCCATGAAGAAGAGCGAGTTGTCGCTCTTGCCAGCCATGGTGTTAATATGGCTTGGTGCCATTGCCACATCGGCCGCGACGCGGAAAGCCAGCGGGCGCATCAGCCAACGGCCGACATAGAGACCCGCCATCGGCACTCCAAAATCGCTGTTGCCGGAATGCTGGTAGAGGGTGGCACCGGCATTGAACGACCAGAACAGCGTATTGTCGTTGAAGGCGTTGCCCCGTTGCGCATGCCCACTCAGGCATACGGCAGACAAGAGCAGTGACAGTAACAACTTCTTCATTGAGTTTAAGGTTTAAAGGGTCTAAAAGTCTAAAAGGTCTAATGGGTCTAAAGGGTTAGGCTTTAGCACGCTCGGCAAACTCCTTGGCGGAAACCTTCTCGATTTCGGGTTTCACCTGCTCCTTGAAGAGCTTGCTGAGGTTGTCGGCATAGAGGCGGTCGATGACCTGACCCACATTCTTGCGGTCTGCAGCAATGCTGCGGGCAGCCTGCTCGAGGCGCTGCTCCGTCTCTTCCTTCTTCTCGCCCTCGACCTTGCGGTCGTTGCGGCGCAGGATGTCCTTGATGTAGTCGACAATCTGGTTGTTGGTGGGCTCGACGGGGCTGATGGCCTCGAGCTTGCTCTCGATGAGCTCCCACTTCAGCGAGGGGACATATTTGTCGTTCCAGTCGGCCTCGATGGCTTCGGGAGTCATGTCTTTCTCTCCGCGGCTGGCAAACCAACGCTTGAGGAAGTTCTCGGGCAGGGGGGCATTGAACTGGTCGAGGAGGGCCTTGCGGACCTGGTTGACGAAGAGGTAGTCGCTCTGCTCGGCATTGGCTTTTTCAATTTCTTTCTTCAGCAGCTTGCGGAAAGCAGCCTCGTCCTTCACCTCCTGGCCGGGGAAGACCATCTGGAAGAGTTCGTCGTTAATCTCGTGAGGAATGATGCGGGAGATGCCGGAAAGGGTCAGCTCGACATCGGATTTGAACTTCTTGGCGGCGGCGTTGTCGATGTGCAGGGCACGCTCGATATCGGCCACGGGGAAGGCTTTGGCCATGTTGAAGACAACTTTGTCCTCGGCTTTCTTGCCCTCGAAGAGGGGCATCATCTCGGCATCCTTGAGGTTGAGGAGGTTGAGGGAGACAAAGGTCTCGACACCGCCTTCTTTCTTGGCACCGTTCTTGTCGAGCTCGACGAGCTTGCCGTACATGATGTCACCGGCGCCGACGGTCTCGGGGGTCTCGAATTTGCCATAGCGGTTGATGACATTGTTCATCTCGGCATCGACATCCTTGGCAGAAACACTCAGCTGGTTGTATTTGACGTCAACTTTGTCCCAGGCAATCTCAAACTCGGGAGCAACGGCAATGTCGAAATAGAAGGTGAACGAAGTACCCTTGGCGAAGTCGACCTCGCCGGTCTTCTCGTCGTTGGACATGGGCATACCGAGAATGTGGAGCTTCTCGTCGTCAATATACTTGAAGAGGGAGGTGTTGAGGGTGTTCTGCACGGCGTCGCCGACAATGGCGGGCTTGTACATGCGCTCAATCAGTCCCTTGGGAGCCATACCCTTGCGGAAGCCGGGAATGGTGGCTTTGTGCTGATACTCTTTCAGCTGTTTGTTGACATTTTCAATGTAGTCGTTTTCCTCGATATCAACCTTGATACAGAGTTCCAAATCACTTAATTTCTCTCTTGTGATGTTCATCTGATTATTTATTTTATTGATTTTTAGTCTTTTTTATATTCTAGTCAAAAATGCAAAAATACATAAAATAATTGAATTTGAGGCAATAATTTTACTTTATTCAATATTTTTTATAATTCGACCGCATTTAAAACCCTTATTAATAGATACCTACGCCGAGGTTCATGAGGTGGTAGAGCAAACCTCGCTCGCCAGGGCTGGCATCGGAGGGCATGCGCATGTATAGATGGGTGCGACGGGCAGCGAAAAGTCCCACCCCACCCTTGATGTTGTTGTAGACATCCGTGTTCTGCGAAAGGGCCGAACCCGAGGCCACCGTGGAAAGGTAGGCATTGAGGTCCTCTGTACAGGCTGTGAGGTAGAGGTCGACTCGCGGGATATATTGTTTGCGGGCAGTGTCGTCTTTCAGCCTGTCTCTCACGTCGTTGAGAAAGAGGTCGCGGGAGTAATAGGTATCATTGTATTTCGACGAAACCGCCGGACACTTGATGTCGATATGCTCGGTGACCCCTTGCCGCTTGTAATAGAAGCGGACAATGGGCTGGTACAGGCGCGCATTCTCCATCGTGGGCCATTTCATGTAGCAATAGAGGGTTGTGCTGCTGGTCCCAGTGTTGTCATAGAAGGCGAATCCACCGCCGATGGTGTCGTCTTCATTGAGAATAGTGATTGAGGGTTTGGAGTAGAGTTTCGCAGAAGGTTTCTTGATGAGGGAGATGGGGTCGGTGGTAGCCAGAATGCTACCGTCGGCGGCGTTACGCACCGTGAGGACATAGGAATATTCTTCCTTCAGCCGTTTCTTGGTCTCGAACCAGTAGAGCGGCTGACCTGCAGAGGCAAAGTTGCCGGAGTCTATGTTCCTGGTGCCGTATTGGAACGCCATGGAGTCCTTCAACACTCCATCCTGATAGGCCAACAGGGACACCGTGATTGACCCTTGGGGATAGTTGATGGAATCGGAGATTTGGCCGTAGTCATAGATGCTGCCATCGGACAGATAGCAGCGCTGGACACGCGCCCAAGTGGTGTCGTCGTCCTGGTCGAGCAGACAATACACCACGGGGATGTTCTTCCATTTGGCATTGGGGGAAAACTCCACCTCGCAGGCGGTGAAGAGACAAACTAGAGGTAAAAAATATAATAATTTACGCATGATTCTATTCGTTTTTCTTGGTAGACTCACTCACTTCTATCTCGTCCATCAGCAACCACGGATTCAGTCCTTTGGCGCGGTGCCAGTTAGGGACGCTGCCTATCGACAAAGCCTCAATTTTCAGAAATCCCATACCCTTTCTATCCACCGGCACCTTGAGTTCAACCACCTGCGGATTGTCGTAGTCTTTCAAAGCAGGGTCGAAAGGAATCTCAACATGCAGGGTATCGGTATAGGTTTCTCCATCGGGCGAGAGGAGCACCGTCACCTGTTTCGGGGCGAAAGCCCAGAGTTCAGGCGCATGGGCGTAACGAAGGGTGATGAATTCTATATCAATGGGTTTGGAGAGTTCGACCGTGGTGGTCACACCACCGCCGGAGAATCCCAGCCAGCCCTCCTGCAAGTCGTCAATCAGCGAACGTTCGCCGTCGAAGAGCAGGGTGTCGGCACCCTCGTTGAACGGAGTGTTGGGCTTCTGCGAGAAGGTGGTGCGGACGATATAGTCGTAGTTGAATTTTCTAGTGGCGGTGAACGACGGCGTGCCGTCCTTGCCGTAGACGCGGGCTTTGACCATGGTGGTAGTCGCCAGGGTAATAGGTCCTGTGTAAGGTGTCGAGGTTTCCGTGGGTTCCGTGCCGTCGAGGGTATAACGGATAACACCGTCGGTATGCGATGAGATGGTCACCGCGAGGGGCTGCGTGAAGCGAGCCTCCGTGGATTTAATCAGCGGCGGGTCTACAATACCGGTCTCGATGACAGGCATCTCGGTAGCATAAAAATCCTGGGGATTCTCTCCTTGCGAATAGTCTCTCATGTGCAAGCGGAAAGCCTTGCTGTCGGCAGCTGGAGAGATTATGAGCCGGTTGTCGTCGACATTCACAGTGAACAGCGTATTCAGCAAGGCGACATACAAGTTGCCGGGTTCTTTCTGCACCGCGCACCAGCGCACCTGCTGGCGTTTGGCTCCGTTGAGTTTTGCCCTGGGTTCAGCATAGATTCCCGGAATCCCATTGCTACGCTGCGAAAAACAGCTCTCGCGGTCGAGGCCGAACCATACCAGGCTGTCGCTCTCGCTCTGTGGCAGGTTGACAACCAATTGCGGTGCAAGGTTGCCACGGAAAGCGTCGGTAGGAGCCACCGTGTAATCCACCACGATGTCACCGGTTCCGAAGAACGTATAGGTCACGCGGGCGTCGCACATGGGTCGGCCAGACGATTTGTATTGCAGCATGGCATCGACACAGGCGGTCCTCGCGTCAAGAACGCGACGCGTACTGGCCACCACCTCGGATGTCCATTCTCTATGACCCGCGAACTGGAGTTGGAGGAAATTATTAATCTCACATGAATCCACCTTCAGTGCACCCGAGTTGGCGAAAGTCCGCTTAGCCTGACTGTCGTAGGGGAGCGGGAACACGACGGTGCCCACCAGCCGTTCTTCCAACGATGCTTTGCGACGCTCAAGGTCGAAGCGTATGAATATCTCCTCTCCCGGCTGCAGCTCGATGGGGGGCATGCGGAGCTTCACAACCTCCACCCCACCCCCGGCAATGGCCATCGGGAAGTCGCCGGCAGTGATGTTGGGACGGAGATTAGTAAATATTGTATATTCTAATATATAATTGCTGAAATTCAGAAAATCATTTCTGTTGTACACGGTGAATTCGGCATCGTCGATGGTGGTCTTGGAAAGGTGGACGTCGAAGGGGCTGTAAAGTCCTTTGAGGTCCGCCAGCTTGATGCCGTTCAGCGGCCACTTGTCGACGAAACCGCCTTGCAGGTTGCGGCGGGTCTCCACCAGCGACCAGAGTTCGTCGAGCGAGGCGAAGTGGTCATCGTCCACCGATGCCAGCATGATGAAGGGGCGGTCGCCGGTCTTCTCCAGCGACTGGCGCAAGACCTGCACCGAGGGGTTCATCAAGGCTATAATATCGGTATTCTCCGAATGCTCGGCACCCGAGAAGATGACAGGGCGGTTCTTGTCGAGGTATGTCAGACGTTTGTAGGCCGCAGCCATGCAGATGCCGTTGTCGCGACTCTCGCCCAACGACCACGCCACAATCGAGGGGTGGTTTTTGTATTTCCCGTAGAGATTGTCAACACGGTGCTCAAACAGCGGGATGAAATCCTTGTCGGTGGCTACGGCATGCTGCTGCGTCGACGACGGCAACAGGTTGGCGTCACACACCACATAGAGGCCCATCTCGTCGCAGAGCTGGTAGAAATATGGCTCCATCGGCGAATACTTGGCCGTGCGCACCGCATTGATATTGTTTTGTTTCATGGTTTGCAGGTCGTGCTTTATGCGCTCGCGACCCGCAAGTCCTTCGGTGTGCTTCAGTCCGTATGTCACACCTTTCAGTGTCAACGGCTTGCCGTTCAACAACAGCAACCCGTCCTTCACCTCCACCCGACGGAAGCCGAAACGCGCTCCCACCAGTTCTTCTTCCTCCATCTCCTCGTTGCGGAGACGCACCACGGCGGTGTAGAGGTTGGGGGTCTCGGCCGTCCAGGGTTCCACTCCGTTCCACGAGCGGCTCATGTCCACCTGCACGTTGTCGGTCTTCTCGAAGACCACCCAGCGGCCCATGCGGTCGAAGGTGTGACCCTTGGGGTCCCACACTTCCACCTCCAGGTAGTATTTTCCTTTCTTCTTGCTATTGAAGACGCTGACATCCAGCGACAAGGTGCCCGACTGCGACAGTGCGTCATAGTCGGCCACCAGCGACAGGTCCTCTACATTGGGGTCACCCTTGAAGAGCAGGTAGGGTTCTCCGTTGAGGCCCTCCAGCTGGTCGGCCGATTCGAGCAGCGCCTCCTGCGGGTGCTTCAAGGTCTCGATGGCCAGGGTGTTTTTCTTGCCGTATTTGAGGAACTTGTCGAGGGCGAACTCATTCCAGTGGCGCGAGTCGTCGCCGTAGCCCACGGCCTTGCCGTTGAGCCACACGCGACAGGCACGTCCGCACCTCACGTTGAGCGATACACGATAGTCCTTCCAATATTTCTCCACGTCCAACTCGCGCGAATAGACTATGGAGCTGTCGGTCTTCTTTTGGTTCCAGCGGCCCGTCATCTCGAGGAAATAGGGCGAGTCGCGGTAGGCCGACTTTATGATGCCGGCCTCGTCGTCGTATGCCTCCACGTTGGAGCGCGCAGCGAGACGCGCACCCTCGCTCTTCTGGCCGAAGGCCGACCAGCAGAGGCTCAACGCAACCAAAAACAGCAGACCTCTCTTCATGGACTATTAGTTGTTACTCAGGTAGACCGAAAGGCCGGCGCCCAGCATGTGGAGTACCACGGTCTCGGTCAGCATGGGCTTGTTGGCGGCATCGTGACGGATGACGGCGTTCGACTGCAAGAAGCGGTAGCTGGCATGCAGGCCCAAGGCCACGGTGCGGTTGAAGGCATAGCGTCCACCGACCTCGACACCCAGGTAGAGGCCACCCTCGTCAATCTTCGTCACCGGAGGTTTCGACGAGGCACCCACCGGCAGCGAGTAACCCGCTTGCAGCACGACATAGGGGGTCAACTGGCTGCGCATGAAGTGGCTGCGCAACTCCAAAAACACCGGCAGCTGGGTGAAAGCGCCATTGGGGTCGGACAGGTAAGCGAAACCGAGGCCCACGGAAGCCTCCTTGCGGAACTGGAAACCGCCCGAAAGCGACGGCATGAAGCCCGACACGGTGTCTGCCAGTCCGTTTTCGCCGGCCGAACGATTCAGATTCATTACATACGACGCGTCGCCGACAAAATAGATGCCGCGCCAACGGTACTCGATATGCCGCTGGGCGGCTGCCGTGCCACAAAGGCACAGCAGCGCGACAGCAGCAAGAATTGTTTTCTTCATCATTTTAGGCATTCATCTTTTTCAGGTCGGGGCTGATAATCAGCTGGGCCTCGGTAGCGGCCTGCACCTGCTCGACGGTGAACTCGGGGTTGATTTCGGTCAGGACGATACCCTTGGGGGTGATTTCCATGACGCCCATCTCGGTGATAATCATGTTCACCTGGCCCTTTGCGGTGAGCGGCAGGGTGCATTTCTTCAGAATCTTGGGGTTGCCTTTGGCGGTGTGTTCCATGGCCAGGATGACTTTTTTGGCACCCACCAGGAGGTCCATGGCGCCACCCATACCGGGGGTTTTCTTGCCAGGAATCATCCAGTTGGCGAGGTCGCCTTCCTCATCCACCTGCATGGCACCGAGGACGCTGACGTCCACATGGCCGCCGCGGATGATGCCGAAGGAGGTGGCGCTGTCGAAGGTCGAAGCACCGGGGACATGGGTGATGAATCCGCCGCCGGCGTTGATGAACCAGGGGTCTTCCTTGCCCTCTTCGGGGGTGGGGCCCATGCCAATCATGCCGTTTTCGCTCTGGAGGACGACGTGGACGCCTTCAGGCAGGAAGTTGGGGATCAGGGTCGGAAGACCGATACCAAGGTTGACGACATCGCCGTCGTGCAGTTCCTGAGCCGCGCGCTTGGCGATAAAGGGTTTAATCTGTTCTTTTTCCATTTTTATTATTGTTTGATTATTTATTTGCTATCCACTCCCCTCTCCTCTGGGAGAGGGGTTGGGGGTGAGGCCTATTTCCAGCCGCGGGCCACCATTTCCTGGGCGATGTACGAGGCCTCGTCGTCGGCGAAGGTGTTGGGGCCGAAGCCGGCGTCGTAACCCAGTTCCTTGGCCAGTTCGTGGCTGATACGCGGACCGCCGCAGATGAGGATGACCTTGTCGCGCAGGCCCTCGGCCTCGAGCATCTCGACGAGCTCGGTGAGGTTCTTGATGTGCACGTCCTTCTGGGTCACCGTCTGGCTGACGATGAGGGCGTCGGCATGCAGTTCGATGCCCTTGGCGATGAATTCCTCGTTGGGCACCTGGCTGCCGAGGTTGTAGGCGTCGATCATGTCGTAGCGCTCCAGGCCGTAGTGGCCGGCATAGCCCTTCATGTTCATGATGGCGTCGATACCCACGGTGTGGGCGTCGGTACCCGTCGAGGCGCCCACGATGACAATCTTTCTTCCGATGTGTTCGCGGATATACTCGTCGCACTCGTGCATGTCCATGGTGGTTGATTCCACTTTGGGCACGTGGATGCTGGTGTAGTCCACGGTATGGGTCAGTGAACCGTAGCAGTTCATGAAGCAGAAGCCTTCGGTCAGCTCTTTCTGGTAGACCACCAGTGGGTTTTCGAAGCCCATCTTCTTGAGCAGCTGCTTGGCGGCCTCTTCGGCCTCGGCACCTGCGGGCACGGGCAGGGTGAAACTCAGCTGCACCTTGCCGTCGTTCATTGTGTCGCCGTATGGCTTTATCTTGGTGAGGTCGAGGGTTTTGTCGTAATCCTTCGCCTCCATCGAATACAATCCTTCGCTCATCTTTTTTCTTTTTTTAAGGGTTATTGGTTAGGGGTTATGGGTTATGGACGCTTGCGCAGCACCATGAGGCGACAGCCTTCTATAACCCATAACCTATAACCCATAACCTATTTTTTACCTTTCATTAATTCAACAAACGGGTTAAAGTAGTGCTCGCCTTTCAGCGTCACGCCGTCGAGGCCCTTGCCGCCGGTCTTGGGACGCTTCACGTTGGCGAAGATGCCCTTCTCCAAGGCGGTGAAGAGGCCTTCGCTCTCCATGGTTTCGAGGAGGTGGGTGGCGTTGTGCAGCACTTCCTGGGCGCGGGTCTTGATGATGCCGCCCTCCTTGAATTCCACCTCGTCGCCGATGCTCTTCATGTTGTTGAAGATGTACTTGGCGTTCTCGATCGAGAGGTAGCGGTCGCTCATGAAGGGGGTGTGGATGGCCTCGGTGGGCATGCCGAGCAGCTGCAAGCCCTGATGCGTCCACTGGCCGATGATGTTGAAGAGGGCGTCCTGGATGTGGCCGCGGAAGATGTTGCCGGTCATGAATTTGGTTGGCGGCATGTATTTCAGCGGGGCTTTGGGGAAGATTTCGCGAATCATCTGGGCTTGAGCCAGCTCGTAGAGGAAGCCGTTTTCCAGCGAGGGGTCCATTTCGAAGGCGTGGCCGAGACCCATCTGTTCCTCGGGCAGGCCAGCCATGAGGGCCAGCTGCTCGTTGATGAGGTCGGAGGCCAGCACGGTGTGGGCCTCTTCGTAGGCGTCGGCGGTGGTCAGGTAGTTGTCCTCGCCGGTGTTGATGATGACGCCGGCGAAGCCGTTGATGATGCGGCTCATGTACTGGTCAATCAGCGTGCGCTGCATGTTGATGTCGCGGAACAGGATGCCGTAGAGGGCGTCGTTCAGCATGACGTCGAGGCCCTCGAGGGCGCCCATGGCGGCGATTTCGGGCATGCAGAGGCCGGAGCAGTAGTTGCAGAGGCGGATGTAGCGGCCGACCTCCTCGCCCACTTCGTCGAGAGCCTTGCGCATGATGCGGAAGTTTTCCTGGGTGGCCACGGTGCCGCCGAAGCCTTCGGTGGTGGCGCCGTAGGGCACATAGTCGAGCAGGGACTGGCCGGTGGTGCGGATCACGGCGATGATGTCGGCACCCTGGCGGGCGCCGGCCTGAGCCTGGACGACATCCTCGTAGATGTTACCTGTGGCCACGATGATGTAGAGGTAGGGCTTGCTGCCCTCGCCGATGGTGGCGATGTATTTTTCGCGGCGGAGACGGTTGGCGCGCACACGCTCGATGGTGGCATTGATGACGGGTTCCAGGGCCTTGTCGATGTCGGCCTTCGGGTGCACAGGCAGCTTGGTGATATCCAGCTTGCCGGCGCTGATGGCTTCGGCGATTTCCTGGGGTTTCTTGCCTGTCTCCACCATGGCATTGCCCACATAGAACATCACGCCCTCGCCAAGGACGCCGTTGCTTCTCAGGTGGTCCACGACGACGTTGGGCATAGGCACCTCGTTCTCGTCGATGTTGTCGATGCCCAGGAAGCGGCACAGGGTGCGTTCCACAGCCACCGTGGTGTAATCTTCCACGAAATCCTGCACCTGTCCAGCGATTTTTCTAGCCACCGAACGAGCATGCTCAACTTCCGTAAAATCAAGTCCTACTTTACTTTTCTGCATTGTTGTTTTTATTGTTTGTTTATTGTTTTTACACTCTGATTTGAACTGCAAAGATACAACTTTTTTTATAATTAAAGACAAAAAAGTTTTGGACCCCCATTTCAACCCTCTAGTACAGCACCTTACAACATTATTCCGGGAAAGACACTATTCACCCAACTAGCACTCAGGTAGCACTCAGGTAGCACTCAAGTAGCACTCAAGTAGCACATTCGGGTAATTCGCCCCCAATTGACCTGCGCCAGCAAATTAGTTAAATTAGAATAATTCGCCGTTAAAAAAAATCCCCTCGAGGGAGGGGATTATGGAATGGGGTTGTGGTTATTCCAGACCTTTCAGCTGATACCAGCCTTCGACCTTTGCCAGGTTGGTACAGCCACGGAAGGCCGACTCGTAGATGGCGTCTACGGTGCCGGGAATCATGACGCGCAGAAGGCCGGTGTTGTTCTCGAAGGCCGAGGGGCCTATGGAGACGACGACGTAGATGACGCCCTCGATGCGGATGAGCGGCGGGATGACGAGCAGGCCGCGGCAGGGGCCGGTATAGCCTGTGACGCAGGCCGTTTGTGTGTTGCAGTCGACGGCATAGTTGAGCATCTGTCCGGAGGGGGTTTGGAAGATATAGTTGGCCTGCTGGAACTGGGCGGTGTAGGTGGCGTTGCCGGCGACGGTGACGGTGCGTGGGTTGTGGGTGCTGCCGTCGGACCACTGGAGGAACTGGTAGCCGCAGTTGGCCGAGGCCGCGAGGGTGACCTCCTGGCCTGCATCGAAACGGCCGCCGCCGCTGACGGTGCCCTTGACGGCATCATCGGCCGTAGCGGTGATTTCGAATTCACCCAGATGCGAGGGGTTGATGGTGAGGTGGAGGGTGACGGTGCTGTCGCATCCGGCGGCATTGGTGAGGAGGTGGGTGGGGGTGGAGGTCGACTGGTGGTAGGTGTGTCCGTACCAGGTGAAGTGGTCGAATTCCACGGCGGTGGTGTCGCCGGCCGAGGTGTAGTTGAGGTGGACGTTGAGGGTGACGATGGAGTCGGCCCCGAGGTGGTTTTGCAGGGTGACCGTCTCGGAGCCAGCCGCGGTGATGGTCAATCCGTTCCAGAAGAAGGGGAATTTGTTGTTGCAGACGCTGGTGTCGACGGTGGTATAGACGGTGGTGGGGGCGAAGGAGGCGGTGAAGGTGGTGTCCTGAGTGACGGTGAGCGAGCGCGGATTGTCGTGGTTGCCGTCGTTCCACTGGACGAAGTGGTAGCCCACGTTGGGCGTAGCGGCGAGGGTGGCTGTTGCGCCATTGGTGTAGGTGCCACCGCCGGAGACGGTGCCCATAGTCTCATCGGCAGAAGTAACAGTGACGGTGCGCGGGCAGCCGGACGTCTCTTGTATGTTATTGAAGTCGCTCCAGCCAGCGGCATTCTGATAGGCAGACACCTTACCGCAGGGGACAAATAACGTGCAATTCGGACGGAAGTCATATTCACTCGGATTGCCAGTGTGGAAGACATTGTCATTCAACGTGGGAGGTGTCTCCGATAGCAATGTTATCGACTCGAGTGCTTCACAATTGACAAACGAATAGCCTTCAATCTCAGAAAGCCCGCTGCCAAATGTAATCGATTGTAAACCGCCATCATAGTAGAACGCCTCTGCATGGATGGTGGTGACGTTGTTGGGGATAACAATAGAGGTCAGCGTGTGATGCTGTCTGAATGCCGAATAGCCTATTTCTGTTACCTCCTCAGGAATCACAGTGTTTTTGCATCCCAATATCAGAATATCGTCTGTAGTATGGATAACTGCGTTGCAATTATTGCGACTATCATAATTGGGATTCCCCTGAGCGACCGTTATGGAAGCCAGGTCATCACATCCCGCAAAGGCACTACCATCTATGCCAAGTACATTCTCGCTTATCACTACCGAACTAAAACCGTTGGCATAATGGAACGCTTCTTCCATGATATCACCACCACATTCTAGGTAAAGCGTCGAAGAAGAGAATGTACAATTCAAGAAAGCTCCTCGACGGATGAACATGATGTTTTC
The DNA here is from genome assembly GCA_002349055.1 of Bacteroidales bacterium UBA2939. Lineage (GTDB taxonomy): Bacteria > Bacteroidota > Bacteroidia > Bacteroidales > P3 > Colimorpha. The sequence continues at coordinate 144,073 of DECD01000054.1, forward strand.
CGGAATCGTTGAGAAATTGACACTACAATGACTGAAAGCATTGTCTCCGATGCTGGTCACCGTACTGGGTAAGGTCGTAGTATTGCAGCCTCGGATAATTTCATTTGTAGAAGTCTTTATCAAGGCGTTGCAGTTATCACGGCTGTCGTAGGTAGTGTTTGCCGGGTCGACGACAATGGATGTGATGTGTTCGCAGAAGTCGAAAGCACCATTTTCAATGTTAGACACACCACTTCCGATATGTACCGATGTGAGAGGCATATTGAAGAATGCCACACCGATATATATAACTGAATTAGGGATAACAACAGAAGAGAGTGTAGCCTCGGGATTCCAATCCGAGCTAAATGCGCCATAAGCGATGGTATCCACAGGATAGTCGACACCGCCAACTGTGATATGGTCAGGTATCACCAAATCCCCTGTGCAAGTGCCAGTGTAGCCCGTCAGGGTAGCGGTACCCTCGGGACAGTTGAGGTTGTAGACAAGCGTCTGGCCGGTACTGCACACCTGTTCGATGCCAGTGGTGGAAGATAATGCCTCAAACTCTGCTGTGAGGGCAGTATCCTTTGTAACGATGAAGCTAACGGGATTATCGGTAGAAACTGATGTGCCATTGGAAGTCCATTGCACGAAGCGGTAGCCGCAGTTGGGCGTGGCGGTCAGCGTGACGGTGGCTCCGTCAATGTAGGTACCCTCATTACCTTCCACGGTGCCCATCGACGGGTCGTCAATATCGACGGTGACCGTGCGCGGACATCCGACAACCTCCTGAATATTATCAAAATCACTCCAGCCGTCAACGTTCCGATAAGCTGAGACCTTACCGCAGGGAACATTTATAACGGCGGTTGATGGAACCTCAATGAATGTGCTCCACGAAACCGCAGGAGGATTCTCGGCCATACATGTGATAGATTGAAGCGATCTACAATCATCAAAGAGCATAAATTCTAACTCATCAATTGTATTTGGAATAACTACAGATTGCATACCTAAGCAGTAGTAAAAGGCTGAATGTCCAATGCTAGTCACCGATTGGGGAATAATCATTGATGTCAACCCAGAACCAGAAAAGGCATACTCACCGATGGTTGTGACAGAGGAGGGTATTTCGATAGAAGTAAGATTGGTTTGACCGTCGAACGCGCTTGCCCCAATTGCAGTTACTGATGTAGGAATAACTGTGGTTTGGCATCCTTGGACAAGGGTGTTTGTGGTGGTCTTAATGATAGCATTGCAGTTGTTCCGACTGTCATAAACAGGATTATCCGCATCCACAGTGATAGTTGTCAAACCACTACATCTATCAAAATCTTGGGAGATCGAAGTTAATGTAGCAGGAATATGCAAAGAAGTCATACTACGACACTCGTAGAATGTATTACCAGAAAGTTCGGTCAAACTCGATGGAATAACAATAGAGCCTAAATTGTAACAGAAACTAAATGCGTATCTACCTAATTCCGTCAACGAATTGGAAAGTGTTACCGTTGTGATGTTGTGACAATCACGGAAGGCTTGTATTCCTATTGTAGTGATGGAATTAGGAATGGTAAGAGCACCAGTCAGTCCTGAACAATCTTTGAATGCATCTCCGCCAATGGCGGTGACAGAGAATTCGATGCCGTTGACGATGATGGATTCGGGGATAGCAAGGGTGCCCGTGCAATTGTCACCGTGGCCGGTGATGGTGGCGGTGCGGTTGGAGCAGTCGATAGAATAGATTAGCGTCTGTCCGGTGCTGCATTCCTGCTGGATGCCTGTGGTGGCCACCGCCTCGAAGACTGCGGTGAGAGCGGTGTCCTGTGTGACATTGAAGGAGTAGGGATTATCGGCAGAAGCCAACGTACCATTGGAATTCCATTGCACGAAGCGGTAGCCGCAGTTGGGGGTGGCGGTGAGGGTGGCGGTTGTGCCGACGGTGTAGGTACCATCGCCTGTGACGGTGCCCATCGCGGGGTTGTCGACGGTGACGGTGACGGTGTGGGTGCAGGTGGATGCCTCCTGGATGTGGATGAAGTTGCTCCAACGGTTGGCGGCCTGGTAGGCGGCGACGGAGTTGCAGGGGACAGTGACGGGAATATCCGTAGGGCAGTTGGCGAAAGCATTGGCACCGAGGGTTGGAGGCGTGTCACTATGGACAACGATGGATTGCAACCGCACGCAATGACGGAAGGCGAGGACATCGATGCTGCTGACGGCGCTGCCGATGGTGAGACTGGTGATGCCGTTGCAGAAGAAAAATGCGTATTCTGAGATGGAGGTGACGGTGTTGGGGATGGTGACGTTGCCCGTCAGACCAGTACAGTTAAAGAATGCATTGGCACCGATTTTTGTGACAGTGTAATCGTTGCCGCAATAAGAGACAATGGAAGGAATGAAAAGCTCTCCGGTGGGCTTAGGGGTATTTACATAATAAGGATTATTTTTCGTTTCGGGCACCACGGTTGCGGTATGATTTGTTTGGTTGAGACGGTACCAGAGGCCATTGACAAGAACCGTATCCGTCGCCCTGAAGACGGCGGTGAGGGCGGTGTCGTGCGTGACAGTAAGGTCGAAGCTTGCATCGGTGCTGACGGTCTCATCGTTGGTGTTCTTCCAACGAATGAAGCGGTGGAAGCAAGCGGGGGTGGCGGTGAGGGTGGCAGTTGCGCCGGGGGTATAGGTGCCGCCGCCGGAGACGGTGCCCATAGCCTCGTCGGCAGAAGTGGCTGTTACGGTGCGCGGGCAGGTGGATGCCTCCTGGATGTGGGAGAAGCTGCTCCAACCGTTGGTGGCCTGGTAGGCGACGACGGAGTTGCAGGGGACAGTGACGGGAATATCCGTAGGACACTGGTTGAAAACAATGCTCCCGAGGGTTGGAGGCGTGGCACACTCGACAACGATAGATTCCAAACCCGTACAACTACGGAAAGCAGCATCATCGATGTTGGCGACAGCGCTGCCGATGGTGAGGCTGGTGATGTGGTTGCAATAGAAAAAAGCACCATCGCGGATGCGTGCAACGGAATTGGGGATAACAAGACTGCCGCTGAAGCCGGTACACTCTTCGAAAGCATTTCTCCCGATGTTGACAACGGAACCGGGGATGACAAGAGTGCCGGAAAGGCCGGTACACTTGCTGAAAGTACCATCATCGATGTTCGAAATGGAATTGGGGAGAGTGAGGGAGCTGAAGCCGCTGCAACGATTGAAAGCGCTCTTGCCCAGAGAGAGGATGGATTCGGGGAGGTTGAGAGGGCCAGTGAGGCCGGTGCAATTGTAGAAAGCATTCATTCCGATGGAAATGACGGTATTGGGGATGACGAGTGTACCCGTGAGGTTGCTGCAACTATAGAAAGCATTGGCGTCTATGGCAGTGACTGTGTAATCGTTGTTGCAATAATTGACCGAGGAAGGGATAACGAGTGTTCCGGTGGGCTTATGGTCTGTTTCATAATAGGGGAGAGTATTCTTCTCGGGCACCACCTTGGCGGTAGAGTGCTCATGGTCGAGGCTATACCAGAGACCATCGATAAGAACCCTGTCCGCAGCCTCGAAGACGGCGGTGAGGGAGGTGTCGCGAGTGACGACGATGGTGAATTGGGCATCGGTGCTCACCTCGTCGCCGTCGACATTAATCCAATGGACGAAGCGGTAGCCGCATTTAGGTGTTGCTGTGAGGGTGGGTTCGGCCCAATAGAGATAGTAGCCGTTGCCGCCCTCGGTGGAGCCCATCTCGGGGTCGTTGGGGGAGACAGTAACAGAGAAGCAGTCATCCTCATTCTGAATATTGGTGAAGCTGCTCCAGTCACTAGCAGAGTGATAGTCGGAGACGGTGCCGCAGGGGACATAGATGGGAGTATTGTGGGGGAGGCCTAGAAAAACTTTGGTGCCTAATGTTGGAGGATTGGATGCCAATAGATGAACTTCTGTCAGATGGTTGCAGCCGGCGAAAGCTTCGTTTCCGATGCTGGTCACCGAGTTGCCGATGGTCAACGATGACAGACCGATGCAGGAGATGAAAGCCTCGTTTCCGATGCTGGTCACCGAGTTACCGATGGTTACCGATGTCAGACTATAGCAATGTTCGAAAGCATTGTTGCCTATGCTGATCACCGAGTTCGGGATGGACACCGATTCGAGGGAGAGGCAGTGCCCGAAAGCTTCGTTTCCGATGCTGGTCACCGAGTTACCGATGGTCAACGATGCCATAACATCGCAGCTACGGAAAGCAGAATTGCCTATGGAGGTGACACTCTCGGGGATGACGATGGAGGAGATGTTCTGGCAGTAGGCGAAAGCGCCGTCTCCGATGGCGGTGACAGCGAAGGTCTGGTTTCCGTACCCAACGCTTGCCGGGATGGTAATGTCGCCCGAGGGGCAGGAATGGTTGGAGTAAAGAGGGGAGGTAATCTGTTGTGAAACGGACAGTTCCGGCACCACGGTAGCGGTATGGTTGGCGCAGTCGAGCAAGTACCAAAGGGAGCCTATCTTGACCTTTTCCGATTCCCCCCGGATGTCGGTAAAACCGCCCCAACCACTGTAGCTTAACAGAGAGCCGCAAGGGACATGGACGGGAATGTTGGTGGAAACATCATAAAACACATTACTCCCTATCGAAGGTGGCGTGGAACATTTTATGTGGATTTCGTCCAACTGACAACATCCATAGAAAGCATTCTCGCCTATCGAGGTAACGCTACTAGGGATAGTAATGGATGTTAAATTTTTGCAGTAATAAAAGGAACCATACTCTATTGTAACAACACTTTCCGGAATAACAATGGATGTCATGCTTGTGCAACCTGAAAAAGTTATTTGATTAATGGCAGTGATGCCTGTAGGAATGTTTATTGATGTCAAACTACTACAATTCAAAAATGCTTCTCCCCCAATGGAGATAACACCATTCGGAATATTAATATAGGTTAAATTCGTACAGCCTGCAAAGGCTTCTGTTCCTATTGATGTTACTGAGTTTGGTATCACAGTGTTTTTACAACCCGAAACAAGCTCATGGGTAGACGAATTGATAATTGCATTACATTCCTCTTGACTATCATAGTAAGGGTTGTTTGCGTCGACAATTATTGTTTCCAGACCACTGCATTTTGCGAAAGGATTTTTTCCTATAACTCCAACGCTTGAGGGAATAAATACAGATGTCAGTCCAATACAACTATAAAAAGCTTCAGAACCAATAGAAGTAACACTATTAGGAATGGGGGAAGATTCTATTCCCTCACAACCCATGAAAGCACCGGAGCCAATAGTAGTCACACCATTCGGAATGATGACAGAAGTGATACCACTACAGCCTATAAACGCACAGTAACCTATCTCAACAATCGGATAGTTGACACCTTGAATCATGATAGATGCCGGAATAACGAGATCTCCTGTTGGCTTATCATACCCATTCCAAGTATAATCAGAAGATGGAGGACAGAGTGAAATCGTCTGACTACTATTGTCATATTTGTAATAAATCGTGTTGTTGCCATCCAACTCCACCGAGCCGTCATAGTCCTGCGCCCACACGCTCTGCGAAAAAAGCATTGCCCCAACCAGGGCCATCAAAAGAGTAATTCTATGTTTCATAAATTATTAATACAATATATATAATAAAAAAGACTTGCAAAGTTACGATTTTTTTTAACATTAACATAAAAAAAAACCGCAAAATTTTCATTTTGCGGTAGTGCTGTCGGTATCGGAAGAGGAAGAGGTGTCGGTGCTGTCGGTGGCGGCGGACTCGACCTTGATGTCGGTGTCGTCCTTCTTCTTTTTCTTCTTTGGCATCAGGATGTCGCTCAACGAGTGGTTGCGGTCGAACTTGCTGAAGTCCACGCAGCCGGCGATGCCGCTGATGTGGCCGGTCTCGGTGTACTGCCACAGGGTGTAGCGCACGGAGGGCGTGCGGCGGTAGTTGGCGATGAAGATGTGGTACTTGCGGTATTTCTTGCCGGAGAAGTGTAGCTTGTAAACCTTCTCGCTGGTGTATATCATGGGCTTCACGCCATATTCCTTTTCCATGAGCTCGAGGAGCTTGTCGACACGCTCCATATAGAGGCGGCCGGAATGGTGGCCCTCGATGTCGAGCACGGGGATGAGGTCCTGCTCGCTCTTCTTTACCATCTTGCGCATGTTGGCCATCTGCTGGTAGGCCGTGGTCTTGCTGCTGTAGAGGTGGTAGCTGCCCACGAGGAGGCCCGCCTTCTTGGCCTTGGAGATATTGGTCTTATAGTAGGGGTCCTGTATCGAGGTGCCCTCCGTGGCCTTGATATAGACAAACTTGACGGTCTTGTCCTTGGCCACCTTGGTCCAGTTGATTTTCCCCTGGAACTTCGACACATCGATGCCCCTAGTCTGCGCGAGCGCAGACACGGGGAGTGCAAGGAGTGCAAGGAGTGCAAGACAATAGCTAAAGCAGTGCCATTGTCCTGCTCTCCCCTGCACTCCTCCGCACTTCCTCGCACTCCTAATATTACATTTGAATCTCATCGCCATTGGCATGGAAGAATTTGAAATCCAACAAGCTGTATTTCTCCGAGGCATCCATCTTCAGGCGCACATGGTATTTGCGCTGCCACTGCGACTTGATGCTCTTGAGCCACCCCTTGGTGAGATAGGCGTGGATGTAGGGGTGCATAACGATTGTGAGCTTCTTCTCGTTCGACGAGGTGAGGAGGTACTTGAGGCTCGACTCAATCTCGTCGACCACCACGAGGCTCGACTTGATGGTGCCGGTGCCGTCGCAGAAGGGGCATTTCTCCTGCACGTCGACCTCCATGGCGGGACGCACACGCTGGCGCGTAATCTGCATGAGGCCGAACTTACTCAACGGCAGGATGGTATGGCGTGCCTTGTCGCGCTTCATTTCCTCGGTCATCACGTCGAAGAGTTTCTTGCGGTTCTCGGCCTTGTTCATGTCCACGAAGTCGATGATGACGATGCCGCCCATATCCCTGAGTCGCAGCTGGCGTGCAATCTCCTTGGCGCTCTCGATGTTGACCTGCAGGGCGGTGTCCTCCTGTCCCGTGCCGGCCTTGATATGGTTGCCGCTGTTGACGTCGATGACGTGCATGGCCTCAGTGTGCTCGATGTAGAGGTAGACACCCGAGCGGATGGTGACGATTTTGCCGAAGGCACGGCGGATGTCGCGCGAGATGCCGAACTGCTCGAAGATGGGAGTCTCCATCTTGTAGAGCTTCACGATGTCCTCCTTGCCGGGTTCGATGCCCTTGAGGAACTGGCGCACCTCGTTGCAGAGGTCGGCGTTGTCGACATAGATGGTGGCGAAGTCGTCGGTGAGCACGTCGCGCAGCAGCGCCGTGGTGGTGCTGAGTTCGGCGTGGACCTTGGTGGGGGCGCTGACTCGCTTAAGCTTGTCGGTCATCTGCGCCCAGCACTCCATGAGGTGGCGCAGGTCGGCGTCGAGTTCGGCCACCGTGCGGCCCTCGGCCACCGTGCGCACAATGACACCGAAGTTCTGCGGGCGGATGCTCTGCATGAGGCGGCGCAGGCGGTTGCGTTCCTCGCCCTTCTTGATTTTCTGCGAGATGGAGATTTTGTTGCAGAAGGGTGTGAGCACCAGGTAGCGGCCGGCAATCGAGATGTCGCCCGTCACCTTGGGGCCTTTGGTGGAGATGGGTTCCTTGGTGACCTGCATCAGCACCGGCTGACCCACCTTCAACACGCGGTTGAGGTCGCCCACCTTCTCGAGGATGGGTTCTATCTTGAAGTTCTCGAGGGTGGCGGCATTGCGGTCGCCGTTCATGGCCAGGCGCAGGTATTTGTCCACCGAGCCGTAGTCGGGTCCCAGGTCGAGGTAGTGCATGAAGCCCTCCTTGTCGCCTCCCAGGTCGACGAAGGCGGCATTGAGGCCCGGCATGATTTTTTTCACCTTGCCGAAGAAAATGTCACCCACGGCGAACTGGCCCGTCGTCATCTCCTTGTGGAGCTCCACCAGGCGCTTGTCCTCCAGCAGGGCTATCTGTACTCCCTCGCTGTTAGATGTTATTACTAGTTCTTTATCCATTAAAGGGTCTAAAAGTCTAAAGGGTCAAAAAGTCTAAAAGTCTAAAGGGTCGAAAAGTCTAAAAGTTCTAAAGAAAATAAAAACAAATTACTTACCAACCCTTTCGGGCGGTGAGTAATTTGTTTTAGAAAGTCAAGAAATAGCCTTCTTTCGAAGGTGTCTGTTAACAACTCGCCTTCTTTCGAAGGCAGCTGTTCACGACTTGCGTCGTGCTCAGACCTTACTTCTTCTTATGTCTGTTCTTGCGCAGGCGTTTTTTACGCTTGTGCGTAGACATTTTGTGACGTTTGTGTTTTTTTCCGTTAGGCATTGTTATAAATCTTTAACTTATTTAACTTTCTTTTTCACATCCTGCATGAAAGTCTTGGCGGGCTTGAAAGCGGGAATATTGTGAGCAGGGATGATGATGGTGGTGTTCTTGCTGATGTTGCGGCCAGTCTTCTCAGCGCGTTTCTTCACGATGAAGCTGCCAAAACCACGCAGGTACACATTCTCGCCGTCGGAGAGGCTCTCTTTGATAACGGTCATGAACTCCTCGACAGTAGCCTGGATGGCGGATTTCTCAATACCGGTTTTCTGAGCTATTTCAGCTACGATTTCTGCCTTTGTCATTTTACTTACTTTTTATATTTGTTAACGTTTATTTGCTGTTTTTCAACCAAAATCGGAGTGCAAAAATACTACTTTTTTTTCATACGGAGAATATTTTTTTTCTCCAACGGCTTTTTTTAACACTCAACGCCAACCAAACTCACTGTTTCCCAATCACATAAACTTCATGAATTTTTTTTCAGCCACCCAGCCTTTCGCGGTTGTGAAAAGCCATTTTCGGGTGCCCTATTTGCTAATTTTTAACCCTTTACCGAAGGTGGAAACCATCAGCAAAACAGCAGCCAGCGAACAGGCCAGAGTGACGGCCCAGCCTATGGCCAGAGGGGCTGCGGGGTCGAAGCCCGACTCGGGGGTCGCCAGCGTGTAGAGAAGCACCACGATGGCATTGTTGACGAAATGGGTCAACACATTGACCGCCAGCGAACCGCCGCCCACATAGAGGTAACCCAGCAGGGCTCCCAACAGGAAGCGCGGCAGGAAGGCGAACACCTCGCCGTGCGCCAGGCTGAACAGCGCTGCCGTGACCCACACGGCCACATGGACATTCTTGAACCACCGTTGCAAAAGGTTCTGTATGCCAGCGCGGAAGAACAGTTCCTCGCACAACGCGGGCACCAGCGCCATGCACAGCAGCGACAGCAGCGGGTGGCACTCGCGGAGGCAGTTCTCGACCGTGGTCTGCGACTCAGCGCCCATCTTGCGCAGCTCCATCTCCACCCTCTCCCAGGCTCCCGACCAGTGCCAGCCGTCGTTCCACACCGACAGCCAGTCGGTGAGCGGCACCAGCAGCAGCATCACCACCACGCCCGCCAGCGCCAGCAGCCACCGGCGGCCCGAGAAGTCGAGCCGCAGATAGCCGCGCATGTCGTCGCGGTAGTACAGGGCAGCGACGATGACCGACGGCAACCCGAAGACCAGCAGCTGGTTCACAGCGAGGAAGGTGAGGTAGCGGTTCCACTCGACGGGGGGCGTGTAGACGCCCATGAAAGCCACCAAAATGGCGAACAAAAACATCAGCACCAGCGACAGCGCCGCCAGCACCAATAATTGCATAAAAGGATGGGAAAATCTCTTCACTCTAAACTCTAAACTCTAAACTTTAAACTCTAACTCACATTTGTGACCCCGGCGGGATTCAAACCCACGACTTTCGGAACCGGAATCCGACGTTCTATTCAGCTGAACTACGGGGCCAATTGCGACATAATAACACCAATATTCAAATATTATTGTACGACCCTGAAATTTTTTTTCACCAGTTGCGGCGCATAGCGCACCATCAGATAGTTGCAGAGGAAGAGCGACAGCAACTCGGCGATGCCCCACGACATCCATATCCCGTTGATACCCAGCAAGGCTGGCAGCAGCCACACACATATCAGCTCGAAGCCCAGCGTGCGTGCAAAAGCCGCCACTGCACTCACCACCCCGTTGTTCATGCCGGTGAACAGCGCCGAGGCGAACATGTTCCACCCGCAGATGAGCATGGCGGGGAAATAGAGGCGCATGGCGTTGACCGTCAGCTCCGTCAGACCCTCGTCATAACCCACGAAGATGCGCGCCATGGGCCGTGCGAAGAGCTCCGACACGGCCGTCATCACCACTCCCGCCACCGCGATGAGCACCAGCGACTTTCGCAGCAGCGACCGCTGCTCGCCGATGTCGCGCGCGCCATAGTGGTAGCCTATAACTGGCGTGATGCCAATATTATAGCCGATGAACACCGCCACGAAGATGAAACCGATGTACATCAGCACGCCGTAGGCCGACACGCCGTCCTCGCCGAGGTAGCGCATGAGCTGGAGGTTGTAGCAGATGCAGACGATGTTCATGGAGATATTCACCACATACTCAGACAGTCCGTTCGTGCAGGCCTTGCCCACGTAGGGCCACAGCATGCGGGTGCGCACCAGGCGCAGGGTGCCCCGGTTGCGGTGCGAGGCGAAATAGTAGATGGGGAAAAAGCCGCCCACCGAACAGCCTGCCGCCGTGGCGATGGCGGCTCCCGCCACCCCCATGCCGAGCCACCACACCAGCACGGCATCAAGCACGATGTTGGTCACGCCGGCCACCACACTCATCAGCGTGCCCAGCTGCGGCCGTTCGGCAGCCATGTAGAACGACTGGAAGGCGCATTGCAGCACAAATCCAGGCATTCCTATCATATTCAAGCGGATATAGACAACACACTCGTCCATCATGGCCTCGTCGGCACCCAGCCAGAGCGACACCTGAGGGGCGAACACCGCCAGCACGACGCCCATGATGGCACCCAGGGCCAGGCCAAACCACACCAGCATGGAGAAAACGCGGTGGGCCTTTTGGGAATAACCCTCCCCTTTCAGCTTGGAGGTCAGGGCACCGCCGCCGGAGCCAATCATCAACCCCAGCGACCCAATCATCATGATGACGGGAAATGTCAGATTGATGGCGGCAAATCCCGACTTGCCGGCGAAGTTGGAAACAAAAAATCCGTCGACGATGGAGTACACCGACGTCACGAGCACCATGGCGATGCTCGGCAGGATGGACTTGGCAATCCTCCAGTAGGTGTAATGTCCTGACAATTCGATATTCACGTCGGCCGGAATGGTTAAATTGGACTGCAAAATTACGACTTTTTCCAAAAATGACAAAACCTCGAAAAAAGGGCCAAAATTGCCCATTCATAACTGGCTGACACCTAGTACCATCTCCTTATCAACTCCGAACCAACTCCCTACCAACTCCCACCATGGTAGGAGATGGTAGGGTGTTGGTAGGGTGATGGTATGCTTTTCGACCCAGGTGTACCCCTATCCGTCTCCGTCTGTAGAGACGCGGCCTGCCGCGTCTCTACAGACGGGGAATTTTAAGAAATATTATTATTATATTGTATACAATAAAAATATTAAATAGTCGTTATAGTGGTTTAAAATGAATATCAAGATGAAGAAATATATCATACTGGCGATGCTGGCGGTGTGCTGGGCTGCCGGGGCGCAGAATGCCTCGGTGCTGAACAGCGGACGGTGGTGGAGGCTGACGGTGGAAGAGGAGGGTGTGTACTGCGTCACGGTGCGCGACATCCCGGAACTGCGCGGCGTGGCCGTCGACAGTCTGGGTGTCTACGGCGGCAGCGGCCGCATGCTCTCAATCTACAACAGCGAGACGCCGACCGCCGACCTGCGACCCGTCTGCATCGATGTCCGCGACCGCAACGGCAACGGGCGCTTCGATGCCGAGGACGAGCTGCTCTTCTTCGGCGAGGGAACGGACGGCTGGGTGTACGAGAGCTCGCTCCAACGCTGGGTCTTCTCTGTCCACGCCTACGCCAACAGCAACAGCTACTTCCTGACCATCAATGCCCCTACGAAGCGACGCATAGCCCTTGCCCCAACGGTGACGGCCGACACGACGGTGACCGACCACACGGTGGTGGCGCACCACGAGAGCAACCTGGTGAACATGCTGAAGACCGGCCAGACCTGGCTCGGCGAGAAGTTGAGCACGGCCCAGCCGCAGCGCTCCTTCGAAGTGAGGCTACCGGGCACCGGCATCAAGGACGTGAAGCTGCGCTATGCCGTGGCCAGCCACTCGACCAGCCGCGGACGCTTTGTGCTGAGTACCACGGGCTACAGCCGCGAGGAGACAACCCTCGGCCAGTCGCCCTACAGCGCCACCATCGACCAGCTGGGCGCCAACCAGACGTCCTACACCTTCACGCTGAGTTTCACCCCGTCGGACAACGCGGGGCTGGGCTACCTCGACTACATTGAGCTTTGCGCCAGTGCCACGCTGGCATACGGCGGCGGCCAGACCCTGGTGCGCAACGACCGCCACCTGGGGTCGTCGATGCGCTTCGAGATGACGGGGCTGGGGACGGCGCGTGTGTGGGAGGTGACGAAAGCGGGCAACGAGCGCGAGATGACCGTGAGCAACAACAGCTGGACCGACAGCACGACGACGGCACGGCGCTATGTAGCCTTCGACGAATACTCCTACCTGATGCCGCTGACAATCGAAGAGATTGAGAACCAGAGCCTCCACAGTGCAGGCGAAAGCGAGCTGATTATAGTGACCCACAAGGAGTTTCTGTCGCAGGCGCAGCGGCTGGCGATGCTCCACGAGCTCTTCTCGAGCACCAAGACCCTGGTGGTCACCGACCAGGAGGTGTACAACGAATACTCGGGTGGCAAGCAGGACCCCATGGCCATCCGGTCGCTGCTGCGCGACATGAAGTCGCACAACCGCCTCTGCCCGCCGCGCTACCTGCTGCTCTTCGGCAAGGGCACCTACGACAACCGCAACTACCTGGGGAGCTCGCTGCCGTCGGGCGGCGCCATCCCTACGGTGGTCACCTACGAGACCCCTTATTCCTTTGACGACGACGGCGGCTCGTACGCCAGCGACGACATGATGGGCTACCTGTCGCCCACGGGGCGCGGCTCGTCGTCGGAGACCCTCGAGGTGAGCGTGGGCCGTCTGCCCGCCAAGGACACCCTCGAGGCAAACCATCTGGTGGACAAGATAGAGCACTACATGACCCTGCGCGACCTGGCCGACGAGGGCTGCCGCGGCGACTGGCGCAACTATGTGGCCCTGCTGTCGGACGATGCCGACCCGGGACGCAGCGGCGACACCACCTTCGCCCACTCGTCGGAGACCATCGCCACCAGCATCAAACGCACGCTGACGCAAATGAACATCGACCGCCTCTATGCCGACGCCTACCACCAGGAGAGCGGCGCCATAGGCTCCTACTACCCCGACCTCAACAACGCCCTGCGGCAGAGAATCAACTACGGATGCCTGCTGCTGAACTACATAGGCCACGGCTCGTCGGCCTACATAGGCACCGAGCGCTACATCGAACCCTCGGACATAGCGGCCTACAGCAACGGCGACCGCATGCCGTTCTTCGTGACGAGCACATGCTCCTATGGTCGTTTCGACCTCATTGACGAGCTCTGCGGCGCCGAAGCCTGCCTGCTGGCACCGGCAGCCATGATAGGCGTTATCAGTGCCTCGCGTCCCATCAGCCACGTGGAGCAGTTCAACCGCGACGTGGTGCTGTATGTCCTCGACCCCGAGAACACCGTGGGCGACGCCCTGCGCAAGGCCAAGAACCGCACGCCGGTGTCGTTGAGCATCGGCCTGCTGGGCGACCCGGCATTGCGCCTCAGCCAGCCCGAGAACCGAGTGCGGGTGACACATATCAACGCCGAGGAGGTGACCGACAGCACCGACATGACGGCCGACGTGCTGTCGCGCGTCACCGTGCAGGGCGAGATTCAGGACAAGGAGGGCAACCTGATTGAGGACTTCGACGGCACACTCTACCCCATCGTCTTCGACCGCGAGATGCGCTCGACCACCCTTGCCAACGACAACCCCGGGACGCAGGTGACCTTCTGGCAGCAGAAGAACGTGCTCTACAAAGGCAGCCACGAGGTGAAGAAGGGCCACTTCGAATACTCGTTCCTGGTTCCGCGCGACGTACCCTACGAATATGCCTACGCCAAATTGAGCCACTATGCCAAGTCGACCGCCGCCGACCATGCCACCGGCAGCTTCATGCGGTTGAAGCTGGGCGGCATGAGCGACGTGGAGATTGACGACATGCCGGCACCCGAAATCACCCTCTACCTGGGCGACACCAACTTCCGCCCGGGCGGACTGACAGGCACCTCCCCCACCCTGCTGGCCAGCATCTCCGACTCGGCAGGCATCAACATCGGCTCGGGCCTGGGCCACGACATCACGGCTGTCATCGACGACAACGCCAACAGCCTCATCGTCCTCAACGACCTCTACCAACAGGACATCACCGACAGCCGCCGGGGCAGCGTGACCTACACCCTGCAGAACCTCACCCCCGGACGCCACACCATCACCGTCAAGGCTTGGAACATCTACGGCCTCTCGGGCAGCACCACCATCCCCTTCGTGGTGCGCGGCGAGGACACGCTGGCCTTCTCGGAGTTGAGCTGCCTGCCCAACCCCGCCAGCGAGCAGGCGCGCTTCGAGCTGCGGGTGAACAGTCCCGCCTCCATCGCCACCGCCGAGCTGCAAATCTACAACTCCCGCGGACAAATGGTCTACTCCACAACCCCCACAATCTCGGCCGAGGGCTACATGGTGGGGCCCGTGGTGTGGGACGTGCGCACAGCGTCGTCGGGGCTCTACCTGGCACGCATGGTGATGACCGACAGCGAGGGCGAGACCCATCAGGTGGTAACGAAATGTATGGTCCGTTGAACAATAAAAGAATTTTTTCCGCGTTATAGTAAAAATTTGTCAGCCGTGAACGGTTGACCACCAAACAAACTAATTGATAAATGAAGAAACTGACAATCCTGACTTTACTTGTGGCTCTGGGCGGCACGCTCAGTGCACAGTACTCGGAGACCGGCCAATCGAAAAACTACATCTCGACCGGTATGCCCATCATCATGATCGCCCCCGACGCCATCTCGAGCGGTATGGGCGACGTGGGCGTTGCCACCACTCCCGACGCCTACTCGTCGCACTGGAACAACGCCAAGTATGCCTTCATCGAAGGCAATGCCGGAGCCTACACCACCTACACCCCCTGGCTGCGCAAGCTGAAAGTGGGCGACATGAACCTCTTCTATCTGGCAGGCTACTACCGCATCAACTCGCGCAGCACCGCTGCCGCCAGCCTCACCTACTTCACCCTGGGAGACATCGACAACACCGATGTGGAAGGCAACAAGATTCAGACGCTGCACCCCAATGAGTTTGCCGTCGACCTCACCTATGCCCTGAAGCTCAACGACAACCTGTCACTCGGTGCCACGGGCCGCTACCTGCGCAGCGACCTCACCAACGGACAGACCATCAGCGACGGCAGTGGCAACACCGCCACCCAGGCCGCCAACTCGCTGGCCGCCGACATCGGACTCTACTACCAGAAGACCATCGACAAGTCGCAGGAGTATGCCCTCGGTGCTTTCATCTCGAACCTCGGCGCCAAGCTCTCCTACTCCACCGACGACAACGACAAAGAGTTCCTGCCCGCCAACCTCCGCATCGGCGGACGCTACACCAACCGGATTGACGACTACAACAAGATTTCCGTCATGCTCGACCTCAACAAGCTGCTGGTGCCCACGCCGCCGCTGCGCAACGACACCGCCGCCTGGCCGGCCTACAACTCCCTCGGCGTCATCGAGGGTGCCTTCAAGTCGTTCAGCGACGCCCCCGGCGGACTGCAAGAGGAGCTGCAGGAAATCCAGGTTTCGGCCGGTGCCGAATACTGGTACTCCGAGACCTTCGTGGTGCGCGCCGGTTACTTCTTCGAGCATGCCAACAAGGGCGGCCGCCAGTATGCCACCGTGGGTGTCGGCATCCGCTACAACTACTTCTCCGGCGACTTCTCCTACCTCATCCCCACCACCACCATCTCCACCAACTCGCTGGCCAACACCATCCGTGTTTCCATCGGCCTCGACCTCAAACCCTCCTCTCAAACCCTTCCCGCAGAACCCATAATGGAATGAGAATAGGAACAGGATATGACGTACACCGGCTCGAAGAAGGGCTGGACATGTGGATTGGCGGCGTGAAAATCGAGCATACCCACGGCCTGCTGGGACACAGCGACGCCGACGTGCTGCTGCACGCCATCTGCGACGCTCTGCTGGGTGCCGCCGCACTGGGCGACATCGGGAAACACTTCCCCGACACCGACCCGCAATACAAAGGCATCGCCAGCATCAAGCTGCTGAAGCATGTGGGCGAGCTGCTGAAAAAGAACGGATATACTGTGGGCAATATCGACAGCACCATCGTGGCACAGCGGCCCAAGATGGCGCCCCATATCCCGCAGATGAGGCAGAATATCGCTGAGGCCCTCGGCATCGACGTGGACCGCGTATCGGTGAAAGCCACCACCACGGAGCACCTCGGCTTCGAGGGAAGAGAAGAAGGGATTTCGGCCCAAGCCGTAGCATTAATCCTAGAAGAACCCAGGAATGCCTAGGAAAGCCTAGAAGAAAGAAAACAAATGGAAGAGAACAAACCATACGTAAGTCCCCAGGCCGACGACGAGGCCGCAGTGCTCGAAGACAACGGCTGCCGACTGGTGCTCTACAACGACGATGTCCACACCTTCGACTACGTCATCAAGGCCCTGGTCGACATCTGCCGCCACACCACCGAGCAGGCCGAACAGTGCGCCATCCTCGTCCACTGCCACGGCAAATGCACCGTCAAGCACGGCGCCCACTATGAACTCCTCCCCATGCACACCGCTCTCCTCAACAAACAACTGACAAGCGAGATAATTGAAAATTGATAATTGAAATGAATACAACACTTCTCATCATCGTACTGATTCTGGGCGTGGTGCTCCTCGCCCTCGAGATTGTGGCCCTGCCGGGCGGCATTGCCGGTGCTTTCGGCGTTGGACTTATCGGCTTCGGTGTGTGGCAGACCTATGCCCTCTTTGGCAATCAGGTGGGCACCATCGTTCTGCTCTGCGCCATCGCCCTCTGTGTGCTGATGCTCGTCTGGTTCATGAAGACCAAGACATGGAACCGCTTCAGCCTCAACGAGGAAAGCGACAGCAAGGTCAACCAGCTGGAACCCGCCGTAAAGGTGGGCACCAAGGGTGTCACCATCTCGCGCCTCGCCCCCACGGGCAAGGCCCTCATCGACGGCCAGACCATGGAGGTGCATGCCGTCAACAAGTTCATCGACCCCGACCATCCCATCGAGGTGGTGGCCATCGAGGGCTACCGCATCGACGTGGTCGAGACCAACGACAACCGCTTTGAGAAATAATTAATAACAAATAAACATTAAACATTATGGAAACTGCTATTATCATCGGTGTATGCGCCATTGCGCTCATTCTGTTCCTTTATTTGGTTCCCATCGGAATCTGGTTCCAAGCCCTCATCTCGGGTGTACACACCTCGCTGGTGCAGCTCGTCTTCATGCGCTTCCGCAAAGTGCCTCCCACCGTCATCGTCAACAACATGATTTCCGCCTCGAAGGCCGGCCTGAAGATTCACCAGAACGACCTTGAAGCCCACTATCTGGCCGGTGGCCACGTCAACTCCGTCGTCAACGCCCTCATCAGCGCCGACAAGGCCAACATGAACCTCGACTTCAAGACCGCTACGGCCATCGACCTCGCCGGTCGCGACGTGCTGAAGGCTGTGCAGACCTCGGTCAACCCCAAGGTCATCGACACTCCCCCTGTGGCCGCTGTTGCCAAGGACGGCATCCAGCTCATCGCCAAAGCCCGCGTCACCGTGCGTACCAATATCAAGCAGCTCGTCGGCGGCGCCGGCGAGGAGACCATCCTCGCCCGTGTCGGCGAAGGTATCGTCACCTCCATCGGCTCGGCCGTGAGCCACAAGCAGGTGCTCGAGAACCCCGACAGCATCTCCAAGCTCGTCCTCACCAAGGGTCTCGACAGCGGTACCGCCTTCGAGATTCTCTCCATCGACATTGCCGACATCGACGTGGGTAAGAACATCGGTGCCCAGTTGCAGATGGACCAGGCCAACGCCGACAAGAACATCGCCCAGGCCAAGGCCGAGGAGCGTCGCGCCATGGCCGTCGCCAACGAGCAGGAGATGAAAGCCAAGGCCCAGGAGGCCCGCGCCAAGGTCATCATGGCCGAGGCCGAAGTGCCGCTGGCCATGGCCGAAGCCTTCCGCAACGGCAACCTCGGCATCATGGATTACTACCGCATGAAGAACATCCAGGCCGACACCGACATGCGCGCCAGCCTCGCCACCCCCGCCAGTACCCCCAAACCCACCACCGCCAAACCCAACGACAAGTAAGCCATGTTCAAGAGTAGCAAACTTAGTCTCATCATCCGCGGCATCCTCTTTTCCGCCCTCGGCATCCTCTGCTTCTGCTCGCCGGTGGGCACCATGGAGTTCTTTGCCAAGGTGGCAGGCGTGGTCATCATCATCACCGGCACGGTCTTCTTCGTCCTCGAATACAAGGCCGCAGCTCGCAGCCTCGAGACCATGCGTCTCTCGGCTTCGGTGCTGATGATTGTCCTGGGCATCCTCATCATGATTTATCCCAAAATCATCGCCATCCTGCTGGGTTCCTTCATCCTCTTCGAGGGCATCGACTTCACGCTTAACACCATCAAGTATCACCGCGCCGGTGCCAAAGGCTGGTGGCTCATGCTGCTGCTGGGTCTGGCGATTGTTGCTTTCGGTACCTGGAGCGTCTTCGTGCCCGAGATTGCTGAAGGCACCCTCAGCATACTCTTTGGCATCGCCTTCATCGGCATCGGCTGCGCCAGCTTCACCGCCCTGGCCGGCCTCACCCTCGTCGAGGACTATTTCGAGGCCGCCAAGAAAGCCATTGAGGACAAAGAAGACTATGTAGAAGCCGAAGTTGTAAAATAATAGAATGGTAAGGAAAAACATATTGCTAGCTTTTGCCTTCCTGTGCAGCCTGTCGATGGCAGCACAGGAAGACAATCAAGGCAATCTTTTGCAGCGTGCCGACAGCCTGCTAAATGCACGCTACCATCGGATAAAATACGACACCAACTTTATCAGCCGTCCCGACCGCAAGTGGACACTCAAACTCAGGCCCAAGTTGTCCTATTTCGATATTCGCACCGAGACATTCGAAAGCGATGGCTCAATGGTATTGAATCTGCATTCAGACCCCAAGGTCAAGTTGAGCCTGTCGGCGGGATATAGCGGCGTAACGCTGTCATTCTCCCTCAAGCCCGAGAAACTGCGGGGTGCCAAAGAGCTTGACTATGAGTTGCGATTCGATGTCTATACCCGGAAATTCGGCTTTGAGACGGAGTTGAGCCAGCTCAAGTCACTCGATGGCACATTCCACATGGAGTCCCCTTTGCTGGTTCCTGAACTGGGCGATTCAGTGCTCCACGTTGACCTTCCCGAAGGTTATGTCACCCAGACAAACCTATTCCTCAGCGGATACTATGTCTTCAACCACCGCCGATTCTCCTATCCCGCTGCATTCACCCAGAGTTACATCCAGAAACGTAGTGCCGGTAGCCTCATTGCAGGCACCTATATGGGCATCAGCATACTCGATGCGGGCGACACCACCAACTACAGCGCCCAGCTTTTCAGTGTGAAAAACGGATTTATCTCGCTGGGTCTTGGTTACGGATACAATTTCGTCTTGCCTCACAACTGGCTGTTACATTGCTCTGCCATTCCCTACTTTGTCGTATTCAGCCATGCCAAGTGCAAATTTGTGGGGAAAGAGGAAAAATGGGAGGCCAAATTCCCTCAGTGTCTCATCGTTGCTCGCGTCGCAGCCATCCGTTCATGGGAGCGTTGGTTTGCCGGATTGACCGCCCATTACATGTACACGCACCTAGGGTCTACCGACCTTATCGCCATCAACAACAACCGATGGCACATTATGGCCATTGCAGGATTCAGGCTGTAAGAAACTAAGAGTTAAAAACGCTGATAAAACAACACTTCGACGATAGTTCAACGATTGCGCATCGTTATACTATCGTCGAAGTATCGTTTATGTATCGTCCAAAATCCTAACCAAGTGGCACTTGGACGACACTAGTACTGTTCCTTCTCGTTGGGGAAGTCGCCGTGCTTGACGTCGGAGATGTAGTGGCGGATGGCGTTGGAGATGTCCTCGCCAAAGGTGCCGTAGGTGCGGAGGTAGCGGGGTTTGAACTGCTGGGTGATGCCGAGCATGTCCTGGAGGACAAGCACCTGTCCGTCGGTCTTCTGTCCGGCGCCGATGCCGATAGTGGGGATTTTGAGTTCGGAGGTGACCTCGGCAGCGAGCTTGGCGGGGATTTTCTCGAGTACGAGGGCGAAGCATCCGGCCTCCTGAAGTATGAGGGCGTCCTTTTTGACGCGGTCGGCTTCCTCCTTCTCGGTGGCACGGACGGCGTAGGTCCCGAATTTGTTGATGCTCTGCGGCGTGAGGCCGAGATGCCCCATGATGGGGATGCCGGCCGAGAGGATGCGCTGCACGCTCTCGAGGATTTCCTCGCCGCCCTCCATCTTGATGGCGTCGGCACCGGTCTCCTTCATGATGCGGATGGCGCTGGCAAGGGCCTGCTTGGAGTTGCCCTGATAGGTGCCGAAGGGCATGTCGACCACCACGAGGGCGCGCGTGATGGCGCGAACCACCGAGGCGGCATAGATAATCATCTCGTCGAGGGTGATGGGGAGGGTGGTTTTGTGGCCCTCCATGACGTTGGCGGCCGAGTCGCCGACCAGCACAACATCGATTTTGGCACTCTCGAGGAGCGAGGCCATGGAGTAGTCGTAGGCCGTGAGCATGGCGATTTTCTCACCATGGAGTTTCATATTTTGAAGTACACGTGTGGTGACCTTGGTCACATCGGTCTGTAAATATGCCATTGTTCTATTGATTGATTGCTTGAATGTTTGGTTGCATGAGCGGATTAGTCGGGGATTTCCTCTCCTTTGAATTCTTTCTTACCCTTGGTGGCGGGCTGGAGGTCTTCCTCCTGCTCGGGGACGATGCGGAACAGGGCACGGAGGGCCTTCTTGAGCTCATACTCGCCCCGTTTGCCCACGCGGTAGGCCACGAAGAAGCGGCGGCCGACGGTAAAGGCGGCAGCCTCGGTGGGCGAGTCGACTTCATAGAAATAATCCTTCAAATCGCCTTCGCTGATGCGTTTGCCGAGATAGATGGTGTCAAACTGGTCGACGCTGATGGGCGCCTGCAGCATAAGTTCGCCCTTGCCAGGCATCTTGCGTGTGGGAAGAGATTTATATTCGACACCGCGCGAAGTCTTCACTTTGGCGAAGAACTTCAGCTTGGCGGCCAGTTGCTCTTCGGTGGCCGGGATGCGGATGAAGATGGAATCCTTCTGCTCCACCTCGCATTCGTCGAGGCGGCGGCCATAGTTACTGGTGATGACCACATAACCGGCCTGCACGAGCAGCTGTTTCTGATGGGGAATGAGGCGGTAACGTTCGACGGTGGCACGGTAGTCGAGGTGGTCGTCGACTTTGATTTCCAAACCACTGGGGCACGAGTCCTTGGTGTTGTCGATGCCGTAGACCGAGCCCTTGGCAAGGAAGAGCTGGGCGTAGTAGCCTCGCACAAGGCTGTCGCTGGCGGGCATATAGCAGCCGCGGGCCGTTCCGAGGCACTCGTCGGGGTCGTTGCGGAAAGTGATGAGGACAGAATTGCGGAGGTCTATGTTACCGTTCAGTTTCTGGCGTGCCTCGGGGAGCTGGGCGAAGTCGTAATAGGCTTTCGCAACAGGCACCTCGAAGCGGAGGGTCTCGACGGTGTCGCCGTGGCAGGAGCAACGGATTTTGTTGCGGGCCAGGCGGATGGGGAACGCCGAGTGGCAACGCATGGAAAAATAGCGCATCACCCCCTGGACACGACAGAGCGCGAGGGAGTCGTCGCCGCGGCCATAGTTCTCCACGGTCATGGTGTAGTAGTTGGGGTTGTCGACATTGAAGGCAATGCGGTAGGCCGAGTCGAGGAGGTCGAGGTCGGAAACGGAATAGGTGGAGTCGTCGCCTTGGTAGGCCAGCAGCAGACAGAAAGTCTGGGGATTGGTGAGCGCCTTCTGCATGTCTTTCACCGGCTTGGCCGACGGCACATAAAGTCCCGACTGGGCACAGACGGTGGTGAGCATAAGGAGCAGCGGCAACAACAGAAGAATCCGTTTCATGGCTTCAGCAATTCATTGATAATTTGGTCGGTGGTGATGCCCTCGGCCTCGGCATAGTAGTTGCGCACAATGCGGTGACGCAGCACGTTGAAGGCCACGGCACGCACATCTTCGCTGTCGGGCGAGTACTTGCCGTGGAGGGCGGCTTGGGTGCGGGCACCCATGATAAGGTATTGCGAGGCACGAGGACCGGCGCCCCATGAGATGTATTTCTGAATACCCGAAGTATTCTGAGTACCCGGACGGGTATTGCTCACCAGCCACACGGCATATTCCACCACGTTGTCGGGCACCGGCATCTTGCGGATGGCTTCCTGGAAGGCGATGATGTCCTCGGCATTGAGGATTTTCTGCACAGTGGAGGTCTGGCTGACAGTGGTCTGTTTCACAATCTGCACCTCTTCGTCGAACGAAGGATAGTCGAGGCGGACGTTGAACATGAAACGGTCGAGCTGGGCCTCGGGCAGCGGGTAGGTGCCTTCCTGCTCGATGGGGTTCTGTGTGGCGAGGACAAAGAAGGGCAACGGCAGCGGATAGGTGGTGCCGCCGACGGTGACTTTCTTCTCCTGCATGGCCTCGAGGAGGGCCGCCTGGGTCTTGGGAGGCGTGCGGTTGATTTCGTCGGCCAGGACGATGGAGGCGAACAAAGGACCCTGGATGAACTTGAAGTTGCGCTCACGGTCGAGAATCTCGCTGCCCGTGATGTCGGAAGGCATGAGATCGGGCGTGAACTGGATGCGGTTGAACGAGAGGCCGAGGGTCTGCGCCAGGGTGTTCACCATAAGGGTCTTGGCCAGGCCGGGGACACCCAGCAGCAGGCAATGGCCACCAGTGAAGAGCGCCAGCAGCAGCGAATCGACTGCCTCGTGCTGTCCCACGATAACCTTGCCCATCTCGGCGCGGAGGGCATTGTATTTTTGAACCAGGAGGTCAAGTTGTTCTTTGTCAGTCATGAGAATTATATTTTAAAGTCCGAGGTTGGAGAAGGTGCAACCCTTAAACTCGTCGGCCAAGCGGATATAGGTGCTCTTGGCCTGTTTGCGGGCCCACTCCTGCATATGTTTCTGCTTGGCAGTGACGAGGGCTGCGTTGTAGATATTGTCGTAGTCGTCCACGAGGTTGGCCTTGTGGGCGGGGTGTTTGCGGTTGAGGCGCACGATACGATAGGCATCGCGGTTGTCCTCGTTCTTGAACGAGGTGGCGGGCGAGATGTCACCCACATCCATGCCGGGGATACCCACGTTAAAGTAGTCCTTCTTGAGTGTCTCGGCATCGAAACGGCTGCTGCCGTCGTTAGGGTTGGTCACCGTGCCACCCTGCTTGGCGTTGTCGACGGTGCTGTATTGGCGGGCGGCATCCTCGAAGCTAATCTTGCCGCCACGAATCTCGGTGGCAAGGCTGTCGAGGGTCATGCGGGCACGCAGCATGTCCTCGGTCGAAACCTTGGGAATGATGAGGATGTGGCGGGCGTTGACGGTGTTGCCGCGACGCTCAATGAGCTGGATGATATGAAATCCGAACTGGGTCTCGATAATGGGCGACACTTCGCCGGGTTTCAGCGCGAAAGCGGCCGACTCGAACTCGGCGACCATCTGTCCCCTCGAGAAGAAGCCCAGCTCACCGCCTTTCTTTGCCGAGCCGGGGTCCTGCGAATAGAGGGTGGCCAGCATGGTGAAGCTCTCGCCTTTCAGCACACGTTCGCGCAAGGCGGCGAGTTCGGCACGCACGCGGTCGCGCTCGGCCTCGGAGATGACGGGCTGGATGACTATCTCGGAGAACTCGTATTTCTCGGGCATCATGGGGAGGCTGTCGGCAGGCAGCTCGTTGAAGAACTTGGTGACCTCGGCGGGAGTGACCTTCACGCCCTCGGTAATCTCGTATTCCACATTGCGGCTGAGGAGGTTGGTGCGTATCATGCGATCATACTGCTCCTTGAGTTCGTCGTAAGTGAATCCCGTGGCATCGCGCAGAGCCTCCTTGGAGCCATACTGCATGAGGTCGCTGTTGAGGTAGTAGTCGAGATACTGCTTCACCTGTTCCTCCTGCACCTCGATGCTGTCCACCTCGCCCTTGTGTACCAGCAACTGGGTAAGGATGAGGTTCTCGAGGATGGCACAACGGGTGGCCTGGGCATCGGTCACGGTCGAGCGCATGCGCATCTGCGCCAGCGAGCGCTCGATATCGGAATACTTGACAATGTTCTTGCCCACAACTGCGGCCACCCCGTCGACGAGGGTGCCGTTCTGCGCGTGGGAAATTGAAAATTGCAAATTGAAAATTGAAAATATTGCGGCTGCAAACAGTATCTTTTTCATAACTATAATCTATTATCTCTTATCTGTTAACTACTGTAACGTTCTTTTCACCGCACCGTCATCCTCGGCCTCCTTCAGGAGGTCGGCCTGAAGTTTGTTGAGGATGTCAATCTTGCGGAGGTTGAGGATGATGACACGGATGTTGTCGCGCTGGACCTCCAGTGGCGAGAGCTCATCCGTGACCCTGTAGTCGAGGATTCGGGCGGCATAAAACAGCGAGTCGTCGCTGAAGGCGATGGAGCGGTGCTGACTGAGGAACCGTTGCTCGTTGTAGGCCGTGAAGGGGATGGCGGTCTGTAGGGTGACGAAGGGAATCCAGCTGCTGGCGTCGTAGTAGCCGCTGAAGCCGTTGGCCGAAGCCAGTTTCTCCAGCTCCATCACATCGCTCTCGGAGAAGTCGTCGCGACCGACAATCCTTTTGATTTTGGCCACGGCGGGTGCCTTGGCAGGTGCCGTGAGGTAAACCGCTTTGACAATGCTGCTCTTGAGGTTGAACTCGCCCTTGTGCTCGGCATAGTATTCCTCAATCTGGGCATTGGTCACAACGGTGTCGAGCAACTGGTCGATAATCTGACGTTCGTAGGCGTAGGCCAGCAGGCTGTTCTTGTATTCCTGCAATTCGTGCGAGAAATCGTTCTTCACATTCTTTTCCGCCTTGGCCAGGATGACGGCCTGCCTGATCCACTGCTCCACATAGTTTTCCACCACCGTCAGGCTATCGTCAGGCGAAAGTCCATCGGGCACCAGCCCTTCGAGGTCGCTCTGATGCAGCTCGCGGTTGTACACACTCGCCACCACAGGCGAATAGTCGCCTGCCGACTGCGAGCATGCCGTCATCAGCAGCGTCGCCGCCAAAAGCTTAGAAACGAATCTTGTCAACGACATTGTGATTTATCTTCACTCTATATTTGGCGCGGAGTTCCTTGCAGAGGGTCTCCTCCACCTCGTTCTGCCAGCCGTTGAGGTAGTATCCGCGAGCCTCCATCTGGCCTTTGAGGCACGGCTCAAGGATGTCCTGAACCATCAGCAGACGATAGCCCTTGCCCGAGTGAACCACATAGATGCCGGTCTTCCACTGGTCATCGGCGAGGAGTTTCTGGCGATTCTGCTCCAGCAGCTCCACGTCGTAACTCACAGGTGTTTCCTCGGTACATTTCTTGCGGTCCACCTTCTTGAGGAGGGCGTCCTGGATGTCGGCACTCGAGAGGTTCTTGTCCATGGCCTTGCGCAGCACCTTGACGGCTTTGTCGGAATCGAGGCAGCGGCTGTCGCCGACGTTGAAGACGGCAACGCGCGCACGCGTACGCCAGAAATAAATGGAATCTTCGGGCTTGTTGATATCCTTCTTGGCGCTCTCGCGGGCATAGAAATCGGCAAAGCCGACGCTGTCCTTGATGGCCTTGGTCCAAATCATCTTCTCGTTATAGTTGAAAATCATCAGGCCGCGGCGGTATTCGTCCACCAGTTCGGCAAACTCGGGATTTTCCTTCTCGAGCTGCGAGTCGGCATAGGCGATGCTGACGCTGTCGAGGAAGTCTTCGTAGCGCAGCTTGGCATAGTAGCTCAAGTCGATGACGCTCTCCTGCTTCTGCGTGCGGCGGATGAACTGTGCGAAGTCAATCACGTTGTATTCCTTGCCGGGGACACGCACCAGCGGACGGAGGTCGGTGAACACCGAATCCTTCACCTTCCACTCGGCCGAGAAGACAAGGCTGTTGAGGTTGGCGGTAATCTCGTCGAGCGAAGCCTGCATCTTCACCGGCTCCTGCTGTTTCTTCTTGCCTTTCTTCTTGGTGGCCTTGGTGGGTTCGGGCGTCGTGGTGAGGTCCACGATGCCGTATTTCTTGCGGGCGTTGGCGGCAAACGACTTGCGCGAGGCGGAGCCGCGCAGGTCGCGCACCATTCGCTGACGGTAGAAAGGTTCCATCTTCTCGAATGCAGGCAGGGTCTCCTTCTTCACCAGGCGCACAATGTGCCAGCCGTAGCGGGTGAGGAAGGGTTTGGAGAACTCGCCCTCGTTCAACTTGCTGAGAACGGTGACATACTCCTGCGGCAGCTGCGACATAGTGGCGTCGAAGATATAGCCGCCGTTCTCGGCGGTGGTGAGGTCGTCGCTCTGGCGGGCCACCATCTCGAAGGGGGTTCCCGACATCAGGCGCTCGTAGGTCAGCGTCATCTCGTTGTCGGCATTGCGGTTGCGCTTCCAGAAGTGCTGCAAGGTGACCTTGCCGTAGAACTCCACACGGTCGAAGAGTTTGATGATATGATAGCCGAAACGGGTGCGCACCGGCAGGCTGATTTCGCCGGGTTGCAAGGCGTAGGCGGCGTTCTCGAAGGGATAGACCATGTCGAAGGTGGTGAAGTAGTTCAGCTCACCCTCGTTGGGTTGCACCTTGGCCGAGGGGTTGGCTCGGAGCACCTCCTCGATGGCCAGGTCGGTGAAGTTGGCACCGGCCACAGCACGGTTGTAGAGCTCCATGGCGCGGTTGTAGGCCGCGAGGGTGTCCTGCGGCTGGGCGTCGGACCTCACCTTGACAAGGATGTGCGCCGCATGCAAAGCGTAGTGGTTGCGCTCGTAGGCTTCGTTCATGATTTTCTTCATCATGGCGGAGTCGATGAGGTAGGGGGCGGCGAGGTCCTTGCGGTAGCGTACCAGCTCGTCGTGCAAGTCGGTCGTGGTGTCGAAACCGCGGCTGACAGCATCGCGCAGCTTGGCCTGGAAGTTGGCGTAGAGTTCCACATACTCGGCAAGGGCTTTGCTCTTCTCTTCCTCGCTGGCGTTTCTCGACACCAGGTTGTCACCCACCGACTGGCGGAAGTCTTTCATGAATTCCTGCTGGTGGATTTGGCGACCGCCAATCTCCATCACGACAGGATTTGTGTTTTGCGCCGAAAGTTGAATATTGAAAAACGAAATAGCGGCCGCAGCCAACAAAATCTTCTTCATTTGTCTTATCTCCTTATCTCCTGTCTCCTTATCTCCTAAAATTTATCTCGAATAGTTCGGGGCTTCGCGGGTGATGGCGATGTCGTGCGGATGGCTCTCCGTGCGGCCGGCATCGGTGATGCGGATGAACTTGGCCTTCTGGAGGTCGCTGATGGTGCGGCTGCCGGTATAACCCATGCCGGCCTTCAAGCCACCCACCATCTGGTATAGAATCTCGCTGAGGGTGCCTTTGTAGGGCACACGACCCACCACGCCTTCGGGGACGAGCTTCTTGGCGTCGGTCTCCTTGTCCTGGAAGTAGCGGTCCTTGCTGCCCGCCTGCATGGCCTCGAGCGAGCCCATGCCGCGATAGCTCTTGAACTTGCGGCCTTCGTAGATGATGGTCTCTCCCGGAGCCTCGTCGGTACCGGCCACCAGGCTTCCCACCATGACGGTGCTGGCACCGGCGGCGAGGGCCTTGACCACGTCGCCGCTGTAGCGAATGCCGCCGTCGGCAATGACGGGCACATCGTAACCCTTCTGCTTCAGGGCGCCGCACACCTCGCAGATGGCGGTGAGCTGGGGCACGCCGATACCGGCAATGATGCGGGTGGAGCAGATGCTGCCAGGGCCGATGCCCACCTTGATGGCGTCGGCGCCGGCCTCGGCCAGCATGATGGCGGCCTCGCCGGTGGCAATGTTACCCACCACCACGTCGATATTGTCGTATTTGGCTTTCACGTTCTTGAGGGCTTCCACCACGCGAACACTGTGGCCGTGGGCGGTGTCGATGACGATGGCGTCGGCACCGGCCTTCACCAGGGCGTCGACACGATCCATCATGTCGGGCGTGATGCCCACGCCGGCAGCCACACGCAGACGGCCGTTGCTGTCCTTGCAAGCCAGGGGGCGCTCCTTGGTCTTCATGATGTCGCGGTAGGTGATGAGGCCCATGAACTGGCCTTTCTCGTTCACCACAGGCAGCTTCTCAATCTTGTGCTGCTGCAGAATGTCGGTAGCCTCGGCAAACGTGGTGCCCTCGTGGGTGGTGATGAGCTTGGTAATCATAATTTCGCTCAACGGACGCTCCATGTCGCGCTCGAAACGCAGGTCGCGGTTGGTCACCATGCCGATAAGCATGCGGTTGTCATCCACAATGGGGATGCCGCCGATGCCATACTCCTCCATCAGGTGCAGGGCGTCTTTCACCTTGGCGTCCTTGTTGAGGGTCACGGGGTCGATAATCATGCCGTTCTCGGCACGTTTCACCTTGCGCACCTCGTTGGCCTGACGCTCGATGCTCATGTTCTTGTGCAGCACGCCGATACCGCCCTCCTGGGCCATGCCGATGGCCATAGCGGCCTCGGTCACGGTGTCCATAGCCGCGCTGACCAGCGGGGTGTTCAGCGTGATGTTCTTCGAGAAGCGTGATGCCACCGTCACCTCGCGGGGGAGGATTTCGGAGTAAGCGGGGACGAGCAGGACGTCGTCGTAAGTAAGGCCTTCGCCGATGAATTTAGAAGTGTCTGTATACATATATTTGCGTGTTTTTACTCTAATGAAATTAATTTGCAAAAATACAACTTTTTTTTGACATAACGACAGAAAATTATCAACATTACTGGAAGCAATCCACCTACACGCTGATTTACAAAAACTTACGGAAGAGATTTCATTTTTTTCAAAACCAACAAAAAAACTCTTTTTTAACACTTTTCTAAGTACCTGATACTAAGCACCAACTCCGTATCAACTCCGAGTCAACTCCGAGTCAACTCCGACCCAACTCCGACTGTCGTCGGAGATGATACGTAGATGATACGGTTCTCATTCGCGTAAAATTGAAAGAAAATCTCTACACGTTTTAATTTTTTTTCGTATCTTTGCAGTCGCATTTTTATATTAAAGACAATGAAAAAGGCATTCCAACTCATTTGCACTGTTGCAGTTATCGCTCTCATGGGCAGCTGCGGAAACAAGAATCATTATGTCATTAACGGCACCGTGGGTTCCGAAATGGACGGCAAGACGGTCTATCTGGTCAACGCCAACGCTATGGAAGACGGCTTTGTGGACAGCGCGGTGGTGGCCGACGGCCAGTTCACCTTCGAGGGCACCGTCGAGGAACCCTGGCTGGCTATGGTGGGCAGCGACGAGCTGGGCATCCTCCCCGCACTCGTGGTGGAACCCGGTACCATTGTACTGTCGGCCGACACCCTCGGCGGCACACCTTTGAACGACCGCCTGATGGCGTTCAACCAGAGTTTCGACATCAGCGACATCGAGAAGCAAATGGAGAAATACATCCCCAGATACTACAACGCCCCCAATGCCGCTGCACGCGCAGCTGCCGAGCATGTGCTCGACAGCCTCGACTCCATCGGCAGCGCCATCACCAGCGAGGCCAACTGGAAGCTCTATCACGAGAACAGCGACAACATTCTGGGTCTCAAAGCCATGATGGAGATTATCAATACCAGCAAGTTCACCTACAACGAGTTCGACAGCATCATGAAGACTGCCGCCCCCCTCGTGGCCGAGAACCAGGCCATGCAGGACAAGCTGAAACAGTTGTGGAACACCGAGCGCACCTCGGCCGGCAGACATTATATCGACATCCAGGGTGTCGACGGCAAACTGAGCACTCTCATCGACGGCAAGCTCGCCCTGGTCGACTTCTACGCCAGCTGGTGCGGCCCCTGCAAGAACGAGATTAAGGACAACCTCGTCCCGCTGTGGAACAAATACAAGAACAAAGGACTTGTCATCGTGGGTCTCAATGTGTGGGAGCGCGGCGACGCCGAAGCCCGCAAGGCCGCTCACGAGAAAGTGATGCGTAACCTCGGCATCACCTATCCCCAGTTGGTCGACAGCACCCGCACCGCCACCGACACCTACGGCGTCAACAGCATCCCGCAGATTATGCTCATCGCCCCCGACGGCACCATCCTCGCCCGCGACCTCCGTGGCGCCGCCATCGAGGAGGCAATCGTTGAAGCCCTGAAAAAATAAAAATTGAAAATTGAAAGTTGAAAATTGAAATCAGCATGAACTCAAAGTTGACGCACTCGCTGGCAATCGTCTGCGCCAGCATAATTTTCAATTTTCAATTTTCAATTTTCAATTCAGCCCACGCCCAAGACAGCAACCGTCTCTTCCTGCATGTCGACGGCTCCACTTTCTTCATCGACAACGAATACTTCGGCGACCGCCTCAGCGGCTACACGCTGCCGGGATTCGTGCTGCAGCCCAAGGTGGAATGGAATCTGCACGACAAGGTAACCCTCAGCGGAGGTCTGCACTGGCTCTACTATTGGGGGGCGCGCGACTATCCTGCCACAACGGCCTATGGAGCCTACCCATTGTATGACAGCATTTCGCGCCCCATGCATATCCTTCCGTGGTTACAAGCCAAAATACAATTCACGCCGCAGATAAGGCTGAAGATGGGTTGTCTGGACAACAGTGGTCACCGTCTGCCCCTTCCTCTCTATAACGACGAACTCCAGCTGGTGGGCGACCCCGAGGCCGGTTTCGAACTGGAAGTCAACGGCCGTTGGTTCAATGTGGACATCTGGGCCGACTGGCGCGAATACATTTGGGACCGCAACCCGGTACCCGAACGCTTCACCGCAGGTCTTTCCGGCAAGCTTTATCACTTTATCAATGATTTCTGGAGCGTCTATCTGCCCCTGCATTTCGTCGTCCAGCACGAGGGTGGGCAGAACATGTCGGTGAGCCACAACATCAACAACAACTTCAACGCCGCCGCCGGATTGGGTATTTCCAACGAATATCCCGTTTTCAACTGTTACTTCGACCTGAGTTGCCGTGTGATGTGGTATCACCAAAATGGCAACGCTGACGTGCCCTTCTCCCAGGGCTGGGGCATTTACCCCGAGCTGCAGATGGAATTTAACGAAAGCTGGTTCCTTCTGGCCAGCTACTGGCACGGAAAAGACTTCGTCCCTTTGCTGGGCAGTTGGCACTTCTCCAACCTCTCGGCCAACAGCGCCGGCCTGACCTTCGACCGCACACGTGTGGCCACGCTCAGCGTGGGGTGGAAATGGTATCCCCCGCACTCTTGCATCCTCACGCTCAAAGGCATCCTCTATCACTACCTGCCTTCGACGGGAACTTTTGCCGACGGCACCACGCAGGAGTATGGCCATCGCAACCAGTTCTCCGTCGGTGTCACGTTCTCTTTCATTCCCATCGTTCGCCTATACTAAAAAGAAACATGTTCCAACTCTACGACATAAACGGTCCCATCCAAGCTATTCCGGAGCCCACTGCCGTCACCGTCGGAGTCTTCGACGGGGTACACCTCGGGCACCAGGCGCTGTTAGCGCAGATGGAGAGAGCGCGGACGGTGGTGACGCTGACGGCACACCCGTCGTTTGTCTTGGGGCGCCGCGAGAGCGAATACTGGCTCGACGACCCCCAGGAGCACCTGAGGTTGCTATTCGAGGCCGGAGCCAAGTACGTGGCCGTGCTGCCCTTCACCCACGAGGTGGCTGGCCTCTCTGCCTGCCAGATGGCACGCCTGCTGTATGACCAATTGCAGATGCGCAGCCTGTTGCTGGGTTACGACAGCCGATTCGGGAGCAAGAACAACGACGACTTCGACCGTTTGCCGCAAATGGCCTCCGAACTGGGCTTCACCCTCAAGCATGGAGAACCGTTTCTCGTCGACAATCAGCCCATCAGTTCCAGCCGCATCCGCGAAAGTCTGGCCGACGGACGGGTGGAAGAGACCGCCGCCCTGCTCGGACGTCCCTTTTCCATCACCGGCACCGTTCTTCATGGACGAGGCGTAGGACACACCCTCGGCTTCCCCACTGCAAACATCGACCTCACACATACGCGCAAGATGTTGCCGAAGGATGGAGTCTATGCCGTGAGAATCAAGAATGAAAAATTAAGAATCAAGAATTGCGGCATGGCGAATCTCGGCACTGCTCCCACCTTCGGCGTGGAG
Organism: Bacteroidales bacterium UBA2939; assembly: GCA_002349055.1. Lineage (GTDB taxonomy): Bacteria > Bacteroidota > Bacteroidia > Bacteroidales > P3 > Colimorpha. The sequence goes on from DECD01000054.1 coordinate 176,605, forward strand.
AAACCCCTATTGGAAGTCCACCTCCTCGACTTCGAGGGCGACCTCTACGGCCAAACCGTCACCGTCGAGTTCTCCCGCCGACTCCGCGACATTGTGCGCTTCGATTCCATCGAAGCGTTGCAGCACCAACTGCAAACAGACCTTGACCAATGCCAACAGCTATGAATGACCTGCGTGTTACCTTCTTCCAGCAAGACATCGTATGGGGCGACGCTGAAGCAAACCGACGCGCCGTAGAGGACAGCCTATTCCTTGTGCCTCACAACACCGACATTTTCGTGGTGCCCGAGACCTTCACCACGGGTTTCGGCGATCACATGGCCGCCCTGGCCGAGAATCCTATGGGGCCCACCTTTCGCTGGGCCCAGCAATTGGCCTCCCGTCACAACTTCCTCTTCGTCGGCACTTGGATTGTGCGTGAAGGCGACAAATGCTACAACCGCCTGCACTGGATTTACCCTAATGGTTCCTTTGGCTACTACGACAAAGCCCACACCTTCCGCGTCAGTGGCGAATACGATATCATCAGTCGCGGCACACAGCGTGAAGTGTTCGAATACAAAGGCTGGAAGATTAAACCTGCCGTCTGCTACGACCTCCGCTTCCCCAAATGGCTCCGCAACGACAATCTGAGCTACGACCTCCTGCTCGTTTGTGCCAATTGGCCGGGCAGCCGCCACGAAGCCTGGACCACCTTGCTCAAGGCCCGCGCCATTGAGAATCTTAGCTATGTGTTGGGGTGCAACCGCTGTGGCAAGGATGGCGTGGGAGGCAACTACACCGGCAATAGCGCCCTCATCGACTACAAAGGTTTCCCTTTGGCCGAAGCAGAAGCCGAAGCTGAAACCGACCAACTCGTCACCGTCACCCTCGACAAAGACAAGCTCGACACCTTCCGCGAACATTGGCCACTCTACTTGGATTTTGATTAACAGAACATGTAGCTTAAAGAACATTTGTCTTAACTCCTTATCTCCTACCTCCTTATCTCCTTAAATGAACAATATAGAACAGAAACTGGGATTCGACCGCATCCGCCAAATGGTGGCGGAGCAGTGCACCAACGCCCTCGCCGTCCGCATGGCCGACGAGATGACTTTCTCCTCCAACTACGAGCCACTGTGCCACGAGCTGAAGCTCGTCGAGGAAATGCGCCAGATAGTGCTCATGGAGAGCGGATTCCCCCAGCAGGACTTTATCGACCTCACCCCCATCCTTACCCACCTCCGCGTGGGCAACACCATCATCCCCCTCGAGAACCTCTTCGACCTGAAACTCTCGCTGCGCACCATCCGCGAGTGCTACTATTTTCTCACCTCCGAGGAGCACCAGCAGTACGAGGCCCTGCGCAACCTCGCCATCGAGGTGGAACTGGGCTACGGCGGCAAGAGCTCGCAGCTCAACGTCATCAACTCGCTTCTGGGAAAGCTCATCGACGACCACGGCGAGCTCTACGACAACGCCTCCCCTGCCCTCGCCGAGATACGGCGCACCAAAGCCCGCAAGACCGCCGAGGTCGACGCCCAGATAAGCCACACCCTGGCGCGTGCCAAGCGCGAGGGGTGGGCTCCCGAAGGCGCCGAGGTGACCATCCGCGACGGCCGTCCCGTCATCCCGCTCCTCACCACCCACCGCCGCAAAATCCGCGGCCTCATACAGGACGAGAGCGCCACCCGCCAGACCGCCTTCGTCGAACCCTCCGAGGTGGTGGAACTCGGCAACGACCTCCGCGAACTGGACTTCGACGAGCGTCATGAGATTCAGCGCATCCTGCTGACCTTCAGCGACCGCCTGCGTCCCCTGCTACCGCAGCTGGACGAAGCCTACCGCTTCCTCGCCCGCATCGACTTCCTCCGCGCCAAAGCCCGCGTGGCCGTCGAGCTCAACGCCAGTGTTCCCGTCCTCCACCCCGACCCCCGCATCGAATGGATGGATGCCCGCCACCCCATACTCTACTTGCAGAAGAAAGGCGGCGTGGTGCCCTTCAACCTAGCGTTATCTAGTTCTACTAGTTTAACTAGCTCAACTAGTTCAACTAGAGACTCCCGCATCCTCATCATCTCCGGCCCCAACGCCGGCGGCAAGTCCGTCTGCCTCAAGGCCGTGGGCCTGATACAATACATGCTGCAATGCGGCATGCCCGTGCCACTGCGCCCCACCTCCGAGTGCGGCCTCTTCGGCAGCATCTTCATCGACATCGGCGACCAACAGAGCATCGACAACGACCTCTCCACCTACACCTCGCACCTGCAAAACATGAAAGCCTTGCTTGCCGAGGCCAAGGGAAACACCCTCTTCCTCCTCGACGAGCTGGGCGGCGGCACCGAGCCGCGCTCGGGGTGCGCCATCGCCGAGGCCATGCTCGAGACACTCTACCATTGCGGCTCTTTCGGTGTGGTGACCACCCACTTCGCCGACCTCAAGCTGATGGCCGACAGCCTCCCCGGCATTGTCAACGGAGCCATGCTCTTCGACACCGACGCCATGCGCCCCCTCTACCGCCTCGCCGTGGGTCATCCCGGCAGCAGCTTCGCCTTCGAGATTGCCGAGAGCATCGGATTCCCCAAGGATGTGCTCGACCGTGCCGGTGAGAAGGTGGGACGAGAACAGCTCAACTTTGAGCACCAGCTGCAGCAACTCGAACTCGACAAGCAGGAGATTGCCCGCCAGAAAGAGGAGCTGCGCGTGGCCGACGAGTTCCTCAACGAGGTGACGCAGAAATACCAGCGGCTGAACGACAACCTGCAAGCCCGCCGCCACGAGATTATCAGCGGCGCCCGCCGCGAGGCGCAGCAGATACTCACCGACGCCAACCGTACCGTCGAACGCACCATCAGCGACATCAAATCGGCCAAAGCCGAGAAGGAGGCCACCCAGCAGGCCCGCGCCCGTCTGGCCGAAGCCACCCGTGAGAATGAAGATGAAATAATTAGGAATGAGAAATTAGGAATTAGGAATAAAACGGCAGCCAATTCCTCATTACTAATTCCTAATTCCTCATTGGAACAGGCTTTGCCTGTCACCGTGGACAGCATCGTCCGCATCGACGGGCAGGACACCTTCGGGCAGGTGGTGGAAATCAAGGGCAAGAAAGCCGTCGTGGAGAGCAACAGCCTCCGCATGACCATCCCGCTCAACCGACTCACAGGCACCGCCAAGCAGAAGATTCCCACCTCGAAGAAACCAGCCACTCAGTCCTTCTCCTCCATCTATGACGAGATGAACGAGAAGCGAGCCCACTTCAACCCCACCCTCGACCTCCGCGGCCACCGCGCCGAGGAAGCCCTCGACCTGCTGCACAAGTTCCTCGACGAGGCCATCCTCCTCAGCGAGAAGGAGGTGCGCATCCTCCACGGCAAAGGCTACGGCATCCTCATGCAGGTCATCCACCAGGAGCTGAAAGGCATGCGCGAAGTCCGCACCTTCCACCCCGAGAAGGTAGAATTGGGCGGCGTGGGCGTCACCATTGTCAACCTCCGCTAGCGACAGCGAATCCGGTTACTGAAACTGAAAAGACGCCATCGGTTGTATTCGCCGGGGCAATAGAGGTGCATGCCTTGAAGGCCCTTCTCGGGGAGGTCTAAGTAGCGCCACACGGACGGGACGAACTGCTGACGGTCGGGATAGACGACCTGCGGAGCTTGGCGCAGACGTTGCTCATCATAGTAGCGCGTCCATTCCAAGAAATGCCGTTCCATATAGAAATATAGGACGTTGAACTGTTTCATATAGTCCTTTGCCCGGGGCCCAACAGCGAAACCTACCACGACATTCGACGGCTCGCCGTGCCATACCGACGCCACACTGCACATCACAATTCCCTCCACCTCTCCCAACGGGTATTCCAACACACGCTCGTCGCCATTCAGAATCACTTCGCGGCAGTCGGTCAGCTGCCCGTTCACCTCCAGCATCACCACTGCCCGCACCTCCTTCTGCCACGAGGCTATATGAATTCGCAAGGTGTCGCCAACGGCGACCATCCCTTGGTTCTCCATCCACGCATCGATATGTGAGCCACTTATCGGATACCGTCCCTGATAGACGGTCGTATGGCTCGACTTGTCCCCTGCGCTGAGGGTGGCGCGATAGACGCCGTCGGGCGCCAACAGTGGCAGGGCAAAGGCGTGATTCTTAGCCGACTCGAAATGTCGGTGCCAAATACCTACCTGCTCGGCCACCGGCCAGTCGTCGGTGTGGTTGACGTAGCGACTGTAGGCAAAGCCGGGATAGCGCCGCTCAAACTCGGCGGAATCGATGGAATGCTCGGCATCGTGCGAAAGCATGGTATGGTTGAGCCGATGGACGGCGGGCGGCAGCAGACGCTCCACCGAGAGTTCGGCGTCGACTGCGGGCGTATATTTCATCTCGCCGGCCGTATAGTCCCAGCATCCATAGGAGAACCAGATGCTGTCGCACGTGAGGCTGTCGATGTAAAGGCCGTGCTCCTTTTCGAAGTATTCTTTCAGTTCCTCCTCGCTTGGAGAATCATCCTCATCCTCTTCCTCCTCCCACTCATCATCCACGCTATTGGTGTTCAACACATAATTTTCCAAATCCAACGGATAGGCACGCATGCCGCGGGCCAGATTCAATCCCTTGTAGGGAGCATAGAGCCGATAGTCTTCACGAGGGGAATCATCGGGCACATCGAAAGCGAAGCATCCATGCTGGTCGGTGCGCGTGGAGGCCACCGTCTCTCCCTTCAACTGCAAATACATCTGAAACCCTTGCACCGGCTTGCCCGTGCGGCTGTCCATCACCACGCCACGACCCACCTGGTCGGCCATCAGGTAGCGGTCGCTGAAGACGACCTCCTGCGCCTCATAGCTGCGGAAGAGACTGTCGGCCGAAGCCCACAGCAGGTAGCGCCCCGTGGGCATAGGCGGCAGGTAGACGTAGGCCTCGTGGTAGTCCAGATCGGGATGTTCCGTCACCTCCATCGTCCATTCCTTCAACACCTTCGGATGCTCCCGTTCCAAGGTATCCAACGGCGTCAGCCTCAGATAGACCGTCTTCGTCATGCGGTGCCAGAGTGTGCCCAAAGCCCACTCGTCGGCAGCATAGGGCACAATGTAGGGGCGGTGGTCGTCCTTCAAGCGCACATCGCCCGTCAGCACCCGCCCACGCAACACCAAGGCATGCCACGCCGCAACACTCCCAGCCCAGAACATCCGGATGGTGTCGCACCATCCGATAATATCCCGATAGCGATAGCCTGCGCCATACTTCTCGGCATCCTCGAGGGCTGCCTTGGCCATGCGCAAATAGTATTCCGCCATCAGCACCGAAGTATCGCCACGGTGATTGGAGAGGTGGCGTTCGTACTGATCCGTGCCCCAGCGGTCACGCATGGAAAACTGCAAGTCGAGCCAGAGCCTTGCATGCGGCACACTTTCATAACTGCGATACAGCGAATCGTCGGCAAAGGCTTCGCGTGTCGATGCGAGCTTGAAGAGCCGCCGCTGCTCGGCAGTGGGCAGCACTCCCAGACGCACCATCGCAATGCTGTCGCGTTCGCCGAAGAGGCTTCGGCTGCTTTGCGAAGGCATCGGGTTTTCCTTTTCTTTGGTCCAACGGCGCATAGGCTTGCCCATCAGCGAACAGCATACGGCGCTGTCGCCGGTGTCGTCGCGCATCACGCGTGCGTCGGCATAGGAGGCCACATGGAACGGCAGCGTGTCGCTCCCGTTGCCGCTCGACCACACCGCCTGTAGCAAGCCCGTCAGCTGAATCCATCCCTCCATGCCCTCGCGCCTCGAGCAGGCCGTAAGGGTGTAGGTGCTGTCGCCACGCAGAGCGGCGCCGTAGTATAGGCAGCGGTAGTGGTCGACGGTCAGCGAGGTATCGCAGCGCTCGAAACGCTTGACCAAGCTCTTGTATCGGTACTCTCCGAACCAGCGGCCCGTCTCCTTCTTTATCAGTTCATAGTTGGGCGGCAGCGGCGCGGGATTTTCCTGCGCCACAGCGGGCAACGTCATCAGTGCCAACAGGGTCAACAGCAGCAGTCTTTTCATGGTCTAAACGGATTATTTTCAATACATTGTCTAGAGACATCATAGGTCTCGTGTTCAAAGAGCAGGTTCCAATACCAGTCCCATTGCGTACGGCCGACGGTCACATCGACGGTGTTGGCGTAGAACTCGCCGTGCCACAGCGAGAGGAGCCTCACCTGAGTCACACCCCTTTGCAGCAGAGGCAGTTCGAGTGTGGTGCATTCCTCGTTGAGCAACAACCTGCGCGTCTCCTTTTTCCTGCCGTTCACCTCCACCTCGCATATCACCGTCACCCCCGAATAGCAGCTGCCCACGCCAATGCGCAGCGTGTCGCCCAGAGCGTGTTTCTTATCTTGATAATCAATATAGAACGGCACCGTTCCGTCGGCGAAACCGAATGTGCGGTAATAGAATCGGGTCACCTCCGTCTCCTCCCCTTCGGGTTGCGGCACTTCAGCTGTGATGCGGTAGAAACCTGGTGTCCAATAGGGTAGCGTCCAGTTGAGAATTCCATCCTTGTCGCTGACCGGGACATCGACAATGGTGGTGTCGACCACCTCACCCTTGCCGGGCCAAGCCCATGTCCCGGGATCCATCAGTAGGTACGGGTAACGGTGGGCGAACTCGGCGCTGTCCATCGAATGGTGCGTATGGCTGCCGACAGGCATCGACAAATCATAGTTCATCCTCCATGGCTGCGGCACCGCGAAGCGCTCTCGGATGAACCTCACACGTGTCTCGAACGGCTCCCGGCTGTAGTTCTCCACCCTAAAAAAGAACGTATCGTTTTTGATTACAGAATTTTTTATCTCACGGAGACTGGTAAAATCTATCGCGGGGTCGAAATTGGGGTCAATAAACCCCGTGTCAGCCCCACCCAGCGGAAAAAAGTATCCATAGTCGCCCGACAGGCTCGTCACCGCCTCACCGACACCAAAATCATTGGGCTCCAGATGCAACGTATCCACACAGGCGCTGTCCCCTTCGCGGAAAATGGGAAAATCGCCCACAAATCCCTCACACACAACCTGCACTGTATCGCCACCGAAGCGCTCGTAGGACCCGAACCTGTCATGGTTCAACGAGAAGCCAGCCTCTTGGGTTCCGGCTTCCACCAGATAATAACGGTAGGGCGGTAGGCCGTCAAAACGGAAGGCTCCCATCGAGTCGGTGACCGTTGTGGACACTAGTTCCCCATTCTCATAACATTTCAGCCGAACTTCAGCCCCTACAACCGGGATTCCGCTTGCTGCATCGAGCAGATAGCCCCTGTTGCCGTAAGTCCAAAAGTTTTCACTGCAATTGATTATCATGACGGTATCGGCACGCGTGATAACAGCCTCGGCCAGAGGCGTTCCACCCTTTCGCGTCGAGGCCTGCAGAAGGTAGCGTCCCGCTGGCACCGGCGGCAAATAGAGGCCCTCCACACATTTACTCCTCTCTCCCGTCTCCACCTGCCACTCCTGCCGCTGCGTGCTGTCGGCCACGGGCGTCATGCTGACCCACAAGGGCGTCTCCTCTTCATGATAGACCCCCATCAGCGTCCATTCACCCGCAGGATAGGCACCGTTGCGCATGCTGAAACGAACCTCCCCGAGTTGCACCTCGCTTGCGCAACCCACTAGCAACAAAAAAGTTGCAAAGAGTGTCCATTTCATTTTCCTTTCCATTTCCTGTTTGCAAAAATACATCTTTTTCCTTTTCCGAACAAAAAAACCGACTACATATATATAATAACAGCATTTTCCCCGAATCTCTACAGCAGGGGATGAATTTAACAATAATTAACACGAACGGCCTACCATCCACCTACCAACACCCTATCATCTCCTACCGTGGTAGGAGTTGGGTAGGAGTTGGGTGGGAGTTGATAGGGAGTTGATAGGGAGATGGTACTAAGTATCAGGCAGTTGGAAATTGGCTTTTTCGGGTGTGTTTTTTTTTCGTATATTTGCATGTGGAACTGGAGGCCATGGAGCCTCCTAAAATATTGTAAACGTGAGTAAAGGGAATGAACTGAAGCCCAGAATAGGCTTTTTTGGGCGCCGCAACGTGGGCAAGAGCACGATGATCAATTTTTTGACCGGACAGCAGGTTGCCATCGTCAGCGACACCGCTGGGACGACGACGGACCCCGTGCGCAAGAGCATGGAGATTGGCGGCATCGGTCCCGTGGTGCTGGTGGACACGGCCGGCATTGACGACGAGGGTGAGCTGGGTGCCCTGCGTGTGGAGAAGAGCATGGCGGCGCTGGCCGAGGTCGACCTGGCGCTACTGCTCTATACCGAAGGCAGTTACGGAGAGCCCGAGGAGCGCGTGGAACGCTGGTGCAGCGAGCACGGGACGCCGATGCTCAAGGTGAGGACGAAAGGGGAGCCTATCGACAAGGAGGGCTTGATTGCCAAGATAAGGGATGCGCTGCCGGAGAGCGCCTACCGCGGACGGTCGCTGCTGGGAGACGTTGTTGCCCAGGGCGATACGGTGGTGCTGGTGACGCCCATCGATAGCTCGGCACCCGAAGGGAGGATGATTCTGCCGCAGGTACAGGTGCTGCGCGACCTGATGGACCTGCACGCGGTGGCGGTGTTCTGCCAGCCGGAGGAGCTGGAAGTGGAAAGTGGAAAGTGGAAAGTGGAAAGTCCCCGGTTGGTCATCACTGACAGTCAGGCGTTTGAGAGGGTAGCGGCGGTGGTGCCGGAGGAGGTGCCGCTGACGAGTTTCAGCGTGGTGCTGGCTCGGCAGAAGGGTCTTTTCGAGGAGTATCTGTCTGGCACCAGGAAGATTGGAGCGCTGAAGGACGGCGACCGCGTGCTGCTGCTGGAGAGCTGCACCCACAACGTGACCTGCGAGGACATCGGCCGCGTGAAGCTGCCCGCAGCGCTGAAGAAAGCCACCGGCAAAGACCTCCAATTCGACATCCTCGCCGGCAACGACGCAATTCCTAATTCCTCATTCCTAATTTCTAATTACAGCCTTGTCATCCAATGCGGCGGCTGTGTGATTAGCGCGCAGCAGGTGAAAGCGCGCCTGCTGGGCGCCTTGGAGGCGGGTGTGCCGGTGAGCAACTACGGGCTGGCATTGGCCTGGTGCAACGGCATCTTCGACAGAGCAACGAGAATTTTTCACACGAATTTCCACGAATTAACCATTAATTAATTCATGAACAATTACATGGTAATTTGTGTTAAACCACTAAAAATATGATTGATGTAAATAAAAAACCATCCTTGTCGATTATAGTGGCGATGGCTGAGAATCTGGCCATCGGCAAGGACAACGACCTGCTGTGGCACCTCGGCAGCGACCTCAAGCGTTTCAAGAAACTGACCATGGGTCACCCGGTGGTGATGGGACGCCGCACCTGGGAGAGCCTGCCCAAACGTCCGCTGCCGGGCAGACGCAACATTGTGTTCACTCAAAATCCTGATTTCAAAGACGAAGGTGCGGAGGTGGTGCATAGCGTGAACGGCCTCTTCAAGGCGCTGAAGGACTGCAACGACGAGGTTTTCGTTATGGGAGGCGCCTCGATCTACCAGTTGCTGCTCCCGTTCACCAACAAGCTGTATGTCACGCGTGTATACCGTGAATTCGACGGCGATGTCTTTTTCCCGGTCATCGATATGTCGGAGTTTAACCTGGTGAGTCTGAGCGACCCCATGTTTGACGAGGAGAGCGGCCTGGATTACGCCTACGAGGAATACGTCAGAAAGTTCAGAATATGAATGTTACAATCATCAATATAGGCGATGAGTTGCTTATCGGGCAGGTGGTCAACACGAATGCCTCGACGATGTCGAAGCTGCTCACCGAGGCGGGCATGAAGGTCCGCAAGACGATGGTGGTGGGCGATGTCTATGACGACATCCGTGCTGCCGTCGACGAGGCTATGCGCGAGAGCGACGCGGTGCTGGTCACCGGCGGCCTCGGTCCCACCAAGGACGACATCACAAAGAAACTGCTGTGTGAATATTTCAACTCAGAACTGGTTGAAAACGAGATGGCTCTACAGAATGTAAAGCGCATCTTCGAGAGCCGTGGCTACGAGCTGACGCCCGTCAACCGCGTCCAGGCCCTCGTGCCTCGCTGCTGCGAGGTGTTGAACAACGATTTGGGGACGGCACCGTGCATGTGGTTTGGAGGTGAGGCCGTGCTGGTGTCGCTGCCCGGTGTGCCGTTCGAGATGGAGTGGCTGATGCGCAACCGTGTCATTCCCAAGCTGCAGGAGACCTTCAGTACCGACATCATCATCAACAAGAACATCCTGGTGCAGGGCATCGGCGAGTCGTTCCTGAGCGACTTGATAGAGCCGTGGGAACTGTCGCTGCCGGAGAACGTCAAGTTGGCTTACCTGCCGGTGGCAGGGCTGACCAAACTGAGGCTGACGGCAAGACTCCCACATAACTTTCCACTTTCCTCTTTCCACTTTCCACTTAAAGGCCTTTATGAGTTGGCCGGGAAATACATCGTCGGCGAGGACTGTGAGACCCTCGACGAGCTGGTGCACAAGACTTTGATTGAGAAAGGTCTCACCCTAGCCACCGCCGAGAGCTGCACAGGCGGCAACATCGCCCGCCTGCTGACGGCCCAAGCGGGTGCGTCGGCCTACTTCAAAGGCGGCGTGGTGGCCTACAGCAACGAGGTGAAAGAAAGTGCATTGGGCGTGAAACACAGCACTTTGGAAACCCACGGTGCTGTGAGCGAGGAGACCGTCCGCGAGATGGCGGAGGGTGTGCGCGAACGCCTGGGTGCCGACCTGGCCATTGCCACCACCGGCATCGCCGGTCCCGACGGCGGCAGCGAGGAGAAACCCGTGGGGACGGTGTGGATTGCCGTGGCCGACAAAACACATACCGAAGCCAAACTGCTGCAATTCGGAGCCAACCGCCGGCAGCAGAACATCGACCGCTCGACCAACCAAGCCTACGCAATGCTAATACGTCTGATATGTCAAAAGGACTGATAACAATCCTGATGCTCGTGGTGAGCAACGTCTTCATGACCTTCGCCTGGTATGGCAACCTGAAGCTGCAGCAGATGAACGTCATCAAAGACTGGCCGTTGATAGCCATCATCGCCCTGTCGTGGGGAATGGCCTTCTTCGAGTATTCCTTCATGATACCGGCCAACCGAATCGGTAGCCAGATTACCGGCGGCCCGTTCTCGCTGATGGAGCTGAAAATCATCCAGGAATGTGTCTCGCTGCTGGTCTTCACCATCATCGTGGCCACCGTCTTCAAGGGCGAGCCTATCCGCTGGAACCACCTCGTCAGCTTCGGCTGCATCGTGCTGGCTGTCGTCTTTGCCTTCTGGAAAACGAAATAACCAAACGACATGATTACCACCCCTCTACTCAAAAGTCTCGTTGGTAACACGATTCAATTGTTCGACCGTCGGAACCGAAATCAGAAACAAATCAAAGGCTACAGCAAGACTACTGAGTTCAACGCCCGCAGTAGTGCCTGGTTCCTGATAGTATTCTACATTGCTATGCTAGTGTTTTGGGCGTATTTAATCATTGCACAACCGTTCGTCGAACATGATGGCTTTAACTTTTGGGATTTGCTAGGGTGGATTATCCTTTATTGCATACCCGTTTTCGCCATTCTCTATCTGCGGCAAAGTATCTCTATGCTTAAAGCGAGAATTGTCGTGGGGCCTGAGAAGTTGGTGCTGGACGGAGCCTTGGAAGATACACGCAGAAGAAAGCGTTATCCTGGGCTGTACACAAGCGACATGATTGTGGAAATACCGTGGGAAGAGGTTTCTCTCATAAAAATTGACTACTATTATTTTCAATTATTCGTAGAAACAAAAAAACACGAACGATACATGATGCTTTATGGATACTTCAGCACCAAGGTAAGTAGGGAAATTGCCAAATATCACAAAATAGAGGCTGATTCATGAAGAAAATTATCTATATCACTCTGCTGCCGCTATTGCTGACAGCATGCGCCACGAAGCCAGAGAAAGTCTATTTGACTGACTGGCAGTTTGAATACAACGGGCAGTGGTATCCCGCCACAGTACCGGGATTCCTCCATACCGATCTGATGGACAACGGCATCATCCCCGACCCTTTTGTGGGTACCAACGAGGACTCGGTGCAATGGATTAAGGACAGCGTGTGGCACTACAAAATCGGCATAGACCGCTCACAACTGCCCGAGGGCGACTCGCTATGGGTGGTTTTCGAGGGACTGGCAGGGCGTGTGGAGATTGAGGGCATGGAGCGCGAGGAGGACACCGTCTACTGCAACAACTCCTACTACTCGGACAATATGTTTGTCGAGCAGCGCTACTACCTGCCGCCAATGTGCGACACCATCCACCTCTACTTCCTGCCGCTCAACGACTCGCTCGGCGAACGGAACTACGGCATCCCCCTACCCGACCGCCGCGCCTTCACCCGCATAGCCCCCTACCAGCAAGGCTGGGATTGGGGGCCGAAATTGCAGAGCTGCGGAATATGGAAAGAGGTGTATGTTACGGCTAGCAAGTCTAGTATAACTAGTAGTACTAGAAATACTAGTATATCTAGTTCTACTAGAATTGAGCTTCGCCAGGAGAAAGACAGTATCGGGCAGTGCTTTACCTTTTACAAAGATGGAAAGCCCATTTTCATCAAGGGAGCCAACTGGATACCTGTGCACTCGTTCCCGGTGGACGACAGCGCTAACCGCGCCCGCTACCGCCAGCTGCTCTGCTCCGCCAAGGAGGCGGGATTCAACATGCTACGCGTGTGGGGCGGCGGCATCTACGAGCACGACTACTTCTTCGACCTATGCGACTCGCTGGGGTTGATGGTATGGATGGATTTCAACTTCAGCACCATGCTCTACCCCGACAGCCCTTGGATGCTGGAGAGCATCAAGGAAGAGGCCGTGCAGAATGTTCGACGTATCGCCCAACATCCATGCGTCGTCCTCTGGTGTGGCAACAACGAGGTGAAGAACGGCTGGGAAGACTGGGGCTGGCAGGGGGTGTACAAGTGGACGCCCGAGCAGCGCGCCCGCTTGCAGCACGGCATCGACACCATCTTCGGCGAGAATGGAATCCTTGCGAACGTGGTGAGGAAGTACGACCCCTACGGAAGACCCTATATCGTCACCTCGCCGCTTTATGGCTGGGGACATCCCGAATGCGTCACCCACGGCGACAGCCACTACTGGGGCGTTTGGTGGGGCGAGGAACCCTTTGAGAAATACGCCGAAAAAACCGGCCGCTTCATGAGCGAGTACGGATTCCAGAGCTACCCGATGGTCAGCACCCTGAGTCGCGTGGTGCCGAAAGGGCAGCTTTCCATCGACTCGCCAGCGATGAAGAATCATCAGAAGCATGGGCGCGGTCGGGAGATTATCGACAAGGCCATGCGGCAGTATTACGGTTTCGACAGCAAGAGCCTCAAGCTGGAGGATTTCTGCTATGTGTCGCAACTGCTACAGGCTTGGGGCACTGGCTACGGCATCTTCCAGCATATCAAGCAGCAGCCCCATTGCATGGGCACATTATACTGGCAGCTGAACGACTGCTGGCCCGTGGCTTCGTGGAGCAGCATCGACTTTTATGGAAACTGGAAGGCGCTGCACTACAGGGCGCAGGAACTTTTTCAAGCGGAAAGTGGAAAGTGGAATGTGGAAAGTGAAAAATGGGAGGAGTATTATAGTGTTTATCCCAAGGACCGTCAATATCCCGACCCGAAATACACTATTGGGCAGGCGTGGCAGAGTGACGGGAGGCTGGTGGTGACGCTCAAAGCACTTACCGACCTCTACGATGTCTATATCGACACCGACCCGCACATCGATGGCCACTTCACGCGCAACTTCGTTGACCTCAAGGCTGGGCAGAAGGTACGCACCGTACTCATCCCCGCCGACCCGAAAGTCGAGATGCAGAACGTAACAATAAAAGTGAAAACACTAAACGAGATTTACTTCTACAACGGCAAATAAATCACCTTCTTAGTCTCGAAGAACTCCTCCTCGAAGAAATCGCTGATGTCCCAGGTTTTGACCTTGTGACGAAAGGGGAACAGTTCGTTTTTGAGGTCGCCGCCCTTTAAATACAATATTCCATTGCGCAGGGAATTGTACTGCGTCTTGGAGATTTTCTTTTTCACCCACGGGACGAACTCGCCCAGCGTGGTGACGGCACGCGAGACAACGAAATCGTATTCTCCGTCCAGCTCCTCGGCGCGGATCTGCATGGCTTTGGTGTTGGTCAGGCCCATGCGGTCGATAACGTCGGACACCACCTTGATTTTCTTTCCGATGGAGTCTATCAGCGTGAAGCGTGCGTCGGGGAACATGATGGCCAGCGGCACTCCGGGGAAGCCGCCGCCAGTGCCCACGTCGAGCACCTCGCTCATGGAGGCGAAGGGCATCACTTTGGCGATGGCCAGCGAGTGGAGCACATGGTGCTCGTAGAAATGCTCCATGTCCTTGCGCGAGATGACGTTGATTTGCGCGTTCCACTCCTCATACAAAGGCAACAGAGCGGCAAACTGCTCGCGCTGCCGCTCCGTAAGATTGGGGAAATATTTTAAAATACAATCCACTTCTTAGTTCTTACCTCTTAGTTCTTAGCTCTACAAATAGGCTTTCAGGTGCTTGCTCTTGCTGCTGGATTTGAGGCGTTTGATGCCTTTCTCCTTGATTTGGCGCACACGTTCGCGGGTGAGGTTGAACTTCATGGCAATCTCGTCGAGACTCAGCGGGTGAGGCAGGCCGATGCCGAAGTACATCTTGATGACCTCGCGCTCGTATTCGGTCAGTGTGGAAAGGCTGCGCTCAATCTCCTGCGAGAGGCTCTCCTGCATGAGCTTGCTGTCGGTGGGAGGGGTGTCCTCGTTGGGCAGCACATCGACGAAGTTGACATCCTCGTCGCTGGCGAGAGGTGCGTCGATGGAGACGTGGCGGCCACTGATACCCATGATGGCCTTGATTTTATCCTCGGGAATGTCGAGCAGTTCGGCCAGCTCTTCCTCTGAAGGCGGGCGCTCGAGCTGCTGCTCCAGCTTGGAGATTTCCTTCTTGAGCTTGTTGAGGGCGCCAAGTTGGTTGGAGGGCAGACGCACAATGCGGCTGTTCTCAGCGATGGCCTGTAGAATGCTCTGGCGAATCCACCACACAGCATAGGATATGAATTTGAAACCACGGGTTTCGTCGAAACGCTTGGCAGCTTTGATGAGGCCCACGTTGCCCTCGTTGATAAGGTCGGGCAGCGAAAGTCCCTGGTTCTGGTACTGCTTGGCCACGGAGACGACGAAGCGCAGGTTGGCCTTGGTAAGGCGTTCGAGTGCCGCCTGGTCGCCCTGCTTGATGCGCTGTGCCAACTGTACCTCCTGCTCGGGCGTCAGCAGCTCTTCGCTGCAGATGTCCTGCAAGTATTTATCCAACGACTTGATATCGCGGTTGGTAATCGAATGGGTAATCTTCAGTTGTCTCATACTTCACCTATTTATTTACACCAAATTTTGATTCTATAACGCAGAAAAATTGAAAATGTTACGTCACATGAAATTTTTTTTTCACAAATTGGCGTTTTTAACATTTTAGAAACCAACGCTCAAAGTCGCCGGGGGAAAAATATTCTGAAAAAAGAGATTTTTCCTACGGGAAATTTGTGTATTTTTGCAGTCGGAAAGAAAAAAAGTCTAAAAGCATAAAAACATGAAAAGAATCTCATTAATGATGCTGGTAGCTGCCGTTCTGGGGCTGACCGCCACCTCGTGCCGCAAAGACACCACCCACGACGCCTACCTCGAGAGTTCCGGAACCCGAGTGAAGGAAGTCACCGTGAAATATGACGATTGGGTGACCAACGACGAGGGTGTCAACTACATCTATTTCCCTATCAACTGGGATATTCTCACGGACCATGTGGTGTATGACGGCAACGTCAACGTGTATGTCTACGAGAACGGCCGTCAGAACCCGCTGCCTTACGTCTACCCGCTGGGTTATGTGACCTACAGCGACAGCTCGTCGGATTTTGCCATCGAGAACCTCCGCTACGACGTCGAGGTGGGATGCGTGACCCTCATCATGCAGGACATGGATTTGGAGAAACCCGTTGTTACCCGCAACTGGCCGGATATGACCTTCCGCATCGTCGCCACTGCGCCCATCAATTACGTCATACAACAATAATGAAAAAAAAATTGAGCCGCCAAATGGCGGCTCTTTTTTTTATCTCTTCTCGTGGCGGTGGTAGGCTTGGAGGGTGTTTTGCAGGAGCGACACGATGGTCAGCGGTCCCACGCCGCCGGGCACTGGCGTCACCCAGCTGCATTTCTTGTCCACCTCCGAATGCTTCACATCGCCGATGACGCGGTAGCCGTTCTTCTTCGTGGCATCGGCCACACGGTGGATACCCACGTCAATCACCACAGCACCTTCCTTCACCATGTCCTCGGTGACGAACTCGGGCTTGCCGATGGCCACCACCAGAATGTCGGCCTGGAGGCAGAGTTCCTTGAGGTTCTGGGTCTTGCTATGGCACATGGTGACGGTGCAGTCGAAGCCTTTGCGGCTCAACAGGTTGGCGGCAGGGGTGCCGACGATGTTCGAGCGGCCCAGCACCACGCAGTGCTTGCCGGTGGTCTCGATACCGTAGCGCTTGAGCAGCGTGCAGATGCCCATGGGAGTGGCGGGCACGAAGCATTCCTCGCCCAGCACCATGCGGCCGATGTTGATGGGGGTGAAGCCGTCGACATCCTTGTCGGGTGAGATGGAGTCGATGACCTTCTGCTCGTTGATGTGCTTGGGCAGCGGCAGCTGAACGATGAAGCCGTCGATGTCGGGGTCGTTGTTGAGGAATTCGATGGTCTCAAGCAACTGTTTCTCGGTAGTCTTTTCGCTCATGCGATAGACGCTCGAGGTGAAGCCCACTTCATGGGAGGATTTCTCCTTGTTGGCGACGTAGGTCATGCTGGCACCGTCCTCGCCCACAATTACTGCGGCCAGATGGGGAGCGCGGTGGCCCTGCTGGGTCAGCGCACGCACCTCGTTGGCTATCTCGTCTTTAATCTGCAAGGCCAGTGCCTTGCCGTCCAATAACTGTTGCATATCTCTTAGCTTTAGTTTTTAGTTTTAGTTTTTAGTTCTTGCTGTCGATATTCCGACAACTAACAACTTAAACTGATAACTTAAACTCATTATCTTCTCTTTCTCATGGGCAGCTTGCCGCCGTTTTTGGAAACCATCTTCATCATCTTTCGGGTGTCCTCGAACTGTTTGAGGAAGCGGTTGAGTTCCTGGATGCTGCGGCCGCTGCCGGCGGCGATACGCTGCTTGCGGCTGCCGTTGAGGCACGAGGGGTTCTGGCGCTCGTAGGGGGTCATGGAGCCAATCATCGACTCGATGGGCACGAAGGCGTCGTCGCCAATCTCCACGTTCTTAGTCAGCTTGTCCATGCCGGGAATCATGCCGATGAGGTCCTTCATGGAACCCATCTTCTTGATTTGGGCTATCTGGGACAGGAAGTCGTCGAAGTTGTACTCGTTGTGCATCAACTTCTTGGAAATCTTCCTGGCTTCCATCTCGTCGTACTGTTCCTGGGCACGTTCAACCAGCGAGACCACGTCGCCCATGCCGAGGATGCGGTTGGCCATGCGGTCGGGGTGGAACACGTCGAGGGCATCCATCTTCTCGCCGATACCGACGAACTTGATGGGTTTCTCCACCGTGTAACGGATGGTGAGAGCGGCACCGCCGCGGGTGTCGCCGTCAAGCTTGGTGAGCACCACACCGTCGAAATCAATGCGGTCGTTGAAGGCTTTGGCCGTGTTGACGGCATCCTGACCGGTCATCGAGTCGACCACGAAGAGTGTTTCCTGCGGCTGCAGCTCCTTCTTCAGGGCTGCAATCTCGTCCATCATCTCCTCATCGACAGCCAGACGGCCGGCGGTATCGACAATAACCACGTTGTAGCCGCGTCCTTTGGCCTCATTGATAGCGTGTTTGGCAATCTCGACGGGATTGCGGTTGCCTTCCTCGGTGTAGACCGGCACCTGCACCTGCTCGCCCAGCGTCTGCAATTGGCTGATAGCGGCGGGACGGTAGACGTCGCCAGCCACCAGCATCACGCTCTTGCCCTTCTTGGTCTTCAAGTAGTTGGCCAACTTGGCGCTGAAGGTGGTCTTACCGGAACCTTGCAGACCGGCGATGAGCACGATGGCGGGCTGACCTTTGACGTTGATTTCCACCGCCTCGGAGCCCATGAGCTTCGTAAGTTCCTCGTGCACAATCTTGACCATCAGCTGGCCAGGCTCGATGCTCTGGATGACGTTGCGACCCAAGGCTTCGGCCTTCACCTTGTCGGTGAATTCCTTGGCGATGGGATAGCTTACGTCGGCATCCAAGAGGGCTTTGCGCACCTCCTTGACGGTCTCCGCAACGTTAATATCGGTAATCGACCCTTTTCCGCGAAGGGTGTGTAACGCTTTCTCTATCTTGCTACTAAGGTTCTCAAACATAGTCTACACTGCATTATTTTTCCGTTGCAAAGATACAAAAAAAAATTTGAATCTATAAAACAAAAAAACTTCCCTAAAAACAATAGCCACCCACAAAGCACTAACCACCTGACAACCACCTACCATCTCCCTATCAACACCCTACCAACCGCCTGGGTACACCCTTTTGTCCCATTATAAAACCTTTGTCGCCCTCAAACCTGGGGGAAAAACTTTCTCAGCGGGCGGTTGCGGCATTTCCATTGTGGGAACATGGTTGGTTGGTGATTGCTCTCTTCAGAAAAGCGGTATATTATGTATTTCAAAAGAACCGCCGGTATTGCATCCCAAGCATCTGCCTCGTGCGCCCCAGCTGCCGCCAAAGCGCCACAAAACATTCATAATCATTCCGAATCTCAATCATAACTGTAAACTTTAACCGTTGCG
>DECD01000054.1:195648-209611 GCA_002349055.1 Bacteroidales bacterium UBA2939
CAAAGTGACTGAGGGGTGTGTCAGAGCCAATTGGAATTCAGTTGTGTACGCACCATGTAAGCCAGTTCGCGAGTGGAGCCGTACCAGCGAATAGGAGCGAGAGGAGGCGTACCATCGCCACACATCAGGTAGGTGAAAAAAGTGTTATCCTCCGAAGAGTGCTGCAAAGGTACGGAGAAAGTAGCGACCGACAAAGTTGTTTTTATCAACAGTGCAGTTACGGAAGAGGGCGGCGAGGTCAACTTGCCGAGGGTCAGGCGGTCATCCCGTTGAAAAAAATTTCACGAAAAGTTATCCACAGCCCTCCACTGTGCCCGCCGATTCTATCGGCGGGAGAAAACATCTCCCACCAAAATTTTGCCATTCCAGAAATATTTTGAGCGCTATCTGCGTGGTCAGGTGAGGACTATCGTCCAAGCCCAAAACGAGATGCTGTCCTATTACTGGAGCCTAGGACGCGACATCGTGAAAAAGAAAGCAGAAAGTAAATGGGGCAGTGGATTCTTCAACCAATTGAGTCTCGATATGAAGGCAATGTTCCCTGGCGATTCGGGATTCTCTGTAACCAACCTTAAGTATATGAAGCGTTGGTATGCTTTCTATAATGATGGTGCAGCAATTCGTCACCAAGCTGGTGACGAATTTGATGTTGCAATTCGTCAGCAACCTGGTGACGAATTGGAAATGCCTGATATATTTGCAGTTGTTCCCTGGAGACACCATATCCAAATCTTCACCAAGAGCCATTCGATAGAAGAGGCGTTATTCTACATCAGCAAGGTGGCTACAGAGGGTTGGAGCCGCAGTAGGCTTGAGAGCCAGATGGAGAAGCAACTGTTTTTGGCACAAGGTGCCGCTATCACTAATTTCGAGCAAACGTTGCCGTCGTCGCAAATCCAAATAGCAAAAGAGATTTTGAAAGATCCCTATCATTTCGGCTTTTTGAACATGAAAGAGGAATATGCGGAGAAAGACTTGGAGGATGCGCTGGTGTCCAACGTCACCCAATTCTTGTTGGAGTTGGGCAAAGGAACGCCGTAACTCGCTATTATATCCTCGATAAATTGCTGGCCAACCGCTATCATCTCTATTCAACCGAGGATCTTCGCCAACTCGTTAACGAGGAGTTGGAAGAGTTGGGTCAAGAGCCTGTGAGCCGTCGTACCATCGAACTCGACCTGCACTATCTGGAGTACGAGGGTCCATTTCTCGCCGAGATTGAACATTATCAGATTGATGTCCCCAGCCAGAACAACCCCAACAAGACCGTCAAAAAAAGCTGTCACCGCTATGCTGACCCCTCGTTTTCCATCTTCAAGAAGGAAATGACGGAGGACGAGAAATATCTCCTCTCCGAAGCCTTATCGTTGCTGGGACAGTTTGACGGCCTTCCCAATCTGGATGGATTGGAAGCCTTGCGGAAGAGCCTGGATGTAAAAACCGACCGTCAGATAATCTCCTTCACCAAGAACCCTTTGGAGAACTCCACGCTGCTTGGTGAGCTGTTCACCTCCATCTCGCAGAAGCAGGTGATAGAACTGCATTTCCACAAGTTCGACACACCAGAGATAGACCGTACCGTGATAGTCCATCCATATATGCTCAAGGAATACAACCGACGGTGGTTCCTGATTGCTGCTGCGGAAGACACGGGTAGGATTTTGAATTTTGCTCTCGACCGCATTGATAGCGTTGTACCTTTGCCGAGTCATAATTATGTGGAATATGATGGGAATTTGAACGAACGCTTCGAGAATATTGTCGGAGTGTCGCTCTACGACAACCGCCCCGTGCAGACGATCCTCTTCTGGGTCAGCGACCGCTCGAAGGACTATGTGGCCACCAAACCCATCCACGAGTCGCAGAAGCACTATCGCGGAGATAAAGAAGCCGAGCTGCGTCGGCAGTACCCCACATTGGAAGGCGGCGCCTTCTTCTCCATCGACTGCATTGAGAACTATGAACTCATTCGCGAGCTGACCTCATTTGGAGAAGATCTGATTGTTTTGTCGCCAGAAGAAGTACGACGCAGTGTAATTCAGCGAATTGAAGAATTTTATCAAGCCTATCACGTGTAAGGGAAACAGCCATTATGCAAGGTGAATTATGTATTTTTCATAATTTTTTTTGCATAATGAGAAAAAAGTTGTAATTTTGCAATCGAAATTATCTTAATGTACATTAAATTAATTGACGTTACATGAGATTCTACGACAGGGATAAAGAGCTGAATATACTCAATACAAATTGGAATCAGACAACAGAACGGGGTCGATTGACGGTAGTCACAGGACGACGTCGAATCGGCAAAACCACCATGCTGAGGAAGAGTGCCGAAGAGGGCAATCAGCCGCTCCTCTACCTCTATGTTTCGAAAGACAACGAGCGTGTACTGACAGGCAAGTTTCAGGAGGCTGCCGAGCAGGCACTGGGGCTCCAGATTTTCGGTCGGTTGGAGACATTCGCCCAGTTCTTTGAACAGTTGATGCGTTATGGCCAGCAGAATCATTTCACCCTGATTTTTGACGAATTCCAGAATTTCATCAAAGTCAACCCCGCGATTCCAAGCCACATTCAGGACATTTGGGACAAAAACCACGAGAAGGTGAAAGTCAATATGGTGGCTTGCGGAAGTATCTATAGTATGATGCACAAGATTTTCGACAATGAGGACGAGCCGCTCTATGGACGGCAGGATTGCCGCATTAACATGCAGCCCTTCCGCATAAGTGTGCTCAAGGAGGTACTGCACGACCACAACCCCAAGTATACCTCCGAGGATCTACTCTGTCTCTATATGCTTACCGGTGGTGTGGCCAAATATGTTGCCTGGCTGATGGACGCAAAAGCCGTCACAAAAGCCAAGATGCTCCGCTGGGTTACACAGGCGGGGTCTCCCTATCTCTCCGAAGGCACAGAACTCATCATGTCGGAGTTCGGCAAAGACTATACCAACTACCTGAGTATTCTCCAGCTGATAGCTTCGGGGCTTACCACGCAGAGTGAGATTGACGGAGCCATCGGCAAGAACACGGGAGCCTATCTCGACAACCTGGAGGTGGAGTACAGCTACATACACCACCGTCAGCCGATGTTCAGCAAGCCAGGCGGGCGCAACTCACGCTGGCAACTCGACGACTGTTTCCTGCGCTTTTGGTTCCGCTTCATCCTGCGCAACCAGGCGCTTGTTGAGATGGAGCGTAACGACCTGCTGCTCGAAATCGTCGAGCGGGGCTATGAGCAATATTCGGGACTTGTGCTCGAGCAGTATTTCCGTCAGAAATGGATGGAAGAAGAGCGTGTGACGCTAGTGGGCAACTATTGGGACCGCAAAGGTGTAAACGAGATAGACATGATAGCCATAAATGAGATTGACAAGAAGGCGGTAGTGGCCGAGGTCAAGCGTCAACGAAAGAAGCTCAATTCTTCGGAGTTGTCCGGTAAAGTGTCCACCATCAGCAAAAAGCTGGCAAAATATGAAGTCCGCCAGATAGGATTGACGATGGAAGATATGTAACTAAGGTGTTACGCAAATAGGTTGCGCACGACGGTTGTACTTTTGCAAACGAAATAAAATGACATCTGACAAACATATTTTTTTGAAACATATTGGGATATTCATACTGTTGGTGTTGTCTGTGCCCTTAATGGCTCAACAGAAACATGCGTTGCTAATTGGAATATCCGACTATCCTCAATACAAAGACTCCGACGCTTCGTGGGGCCGTATACATGGAGCAAATGACGTACAGTTACTATCGCCGATATTATCTAACCAGGGATTCAAGGTCACATCACTCACTAACAAATCTGCAACTCATAGCGCGATAGAAAAAAAACTCAAGAAACTGATTCAATCAATACAACCAGGAGACATTGTATACATCCAACTCTCCGGTCACGGTCAAGCTGTTGAAGATGAGAATGAGGACGAAGTGGATGGATGGGATGAAGCGTTTATCCCTTATGATGCCAAACGTTGTTATAAGGAGAATGTCTATCGCGGAGAGAACCATTTGCTGGATGATGAACTAAACAGCTATCTTAATGCCATAAGAAAGAACGTAGGCGAGAATGGTATTGTCTATGTTGTAATTGATGCTTGTCACGCAGGGGCATCTTATCGTGGTAATGAGATAGAAGATAGTGTATATATACGCGGTACTGATATTGGCTTCAGCAAGAGCGGGAAACCGTATGCTCCAAAGATTGACAAACGAGGCAACATACGAATCTCTACTGAGAATGGAATGGCTCCAATAGTTATGCTGGAAGCCTGCCGGTCATACGAAGTAAACACCGAGATAAAACAGAACGGCCAGTATTATGGCCCAATGTCCTATTATATCAGTCGGCAATTGTTAACCACAACCCTCTCTTTCGACACTAAATGGATAGAAGAGGTGCGGAAAGGCATGGATATAGATACTCGACTAGTCATACAACACATGGTGACGGAAAGCTCGAAATAACTATGGCGATTATACCATTGAACCGAAAACGAGACAAGGTCTTAAATGACTTTGCAAGAGAGTACCGAGAACGTACACTCTCTTATCTCCGCAATACCTTTTCGTTAAGCAGAGAGGATTGTGAGGATGTCTTTCAGGAGGCCTCAATCATTCTCTACCGAGCTGCAGTTGACGGCAAATTGGACAATCTCGCTTCTTCTTTGTATACTTACTTTATCGGAATCTGCAACAACAAGGCTCACGAACAACTACGTACAAATGGCAAGATGCTATTGTCGTCAATAGATGCATTCTCCAGCGAAGACGGCGAGCAACGATATAATGCCATCTTGACTAAAGCGGATAAGATTCTCAATATGATGGATTCTAACGAAAAGGTTGAAGAAGAACGTAACAGCATTATTCAGGAACTAGTCAAGAGTTTGCCCTCCCCGTGTAATGAATTGCTATGGTCCTACTATCGTGATGTCCTTTCGATGAAAGCAATCGCACAGATGTTCAACTATGCCAGCGAGAGTGTTGCAAAAGTGACCAAGCATCGTTGCCAGGAGAAATTTCGCAAGAGTTATGAGAATGCTCTCGCTAAAATGTAAAAACGAAACACCTACAAGACTATGGACGACCAAACATATAATAACGAGGAAAGAATCAACCGTTACCTTCATGGAGAGATGACACCAGAAGAGGAATCTGCGTTTGAATCAGACCTCCAGAAAGACGACACCTTGAAAAGACAGGCTGAGTCTATGGCCAGAATCGTCAAAGGGATGAAGTGTATTGGTGATAAACACGACAAACAATTGGTGGAGCAGATGAAGTCATCGTCTGAGAGAAAAGCTTTCCCTGTCCGCTGGATATCTGTTGCAGCCAGCTTCGCGCTAATCCTTACAGTAGGATATCATGTTTATGAATACTCCGCGACCACAGGATTAGGTCGAGAATACGCCTCTGCTTTCCCAACGTCTTCCATTATTAGGGGAGAGGAGGACAAAGATGTTTCGGAGACACTTACAGCCTTATTTGATAATGTTGCCAACGGACAAGATTTAGACAATACGATAAAGCAACTTGAGAAGTTGTGGACGCTGTCTCAGAGTGATACATATAATGACTACACGACGTATGAACCCTATATCGGATGGAATCTGGCCATTGCCCACTTGCGTAACAACGATAAGAAAGAAGCAAAGACTATCCTTAACCAGTTGCAAACAATGTATCCGGAAGGAACGGCAATCGGAGATAAAGTCACAGAATTGCTAAAGATAATTTGAAAATGAAGAAAATAGTCTTAGCAATTGTAATTATATTTCATTTCAACCTCTTTTGTCAAGCGCAAGAGATTCCAGAACAGAATACTATCGATATTGCACTTTATGATAGTTTATGTCCTGGATTTGGGGAAAGATATAGAACTATTCAGACTTGCAAATACTCTGAAGCGTTTAATATAGAGAGATCAATTGCTCTTTTAAAAGACGTTGTTTTACAAATTGAAAAGGGGAATGGTCTGTTCGATGATGTAAACTATTTTGAGGCAATACGGCTATTATGCACAAAGTATTTATTAACTGGAGATTATAGGCATATTGATTCCGTTTTGTTCGCATCAAAAAAATTCTTATTTGAGAATATCGATAATCCTTTTGATATCAAGGATCTATATAAGATTAATCGTGTTGCATCCTGGATTGATATAAGGAATGGTAAATATGAGTCTGCTCAAAAAACATTAGAAAATGTAATTAAGGAAGAAACGGATAGTATTGAATACCTATCAGCTTTACAGGATTTAGCTATTTGTTATATTCTAACAGAACAATATGATAAATTCACTAAAACAGCAAAGCAATCCTTGGCTATTTCCGACAATTTGCCATCACAAGATAATACCTACTTTTTCAAAGTGACATCAAAGAAACTAAAGGCATACCTTTATATTTTCTCAGAAAATAACATTCAGAAAGGAATAAAAACATTAGAGGATTTAGAGCAGGAACTGAAAAATAATGATATGATGCAACGATTAAGATGTTCCGTGTTGAATGATTTAAGTTATTTATATCTTGATAACAATCAGACGGATAATTACATTCAAGCAAAAAGGGAGATATTAAAAAACACTATTCTTTCGGATGAGGAAAAAGTCGATGTATTAGAAAGTCTTGTGGGTGCAGAATGGATAAATGCATCAGACAAAGAAATAGTAAGGCATACATTAATGCATGGTAATTTGGTAAAAAACATCGCAATAGACAATCTAAAATTGTATCCGGCAACAAAAAACATTGCTTTATGGCCACAACTGATGGAAAGAATTGATAAAGACTCCTATATTTTAAATAGATTTCCAGATAATAACGAGGTATGTGGTTTTTGTTACGATAATCTTCTATTTCTCAAAAACCAACTCTTGTCATCCGATTATGCTATAAGAAAATATGTATATCAGTATGGTGATGTTGATTGTAAAAAACTCCTATCCGAGATAGACTCACTTAGAGAGTATATTATTTATCAAGCAGCAAATGAAAAATATGGAGAATCCTATTCATATGACCTGTCTTTTTATGAGACAGATTTAATGAAAAGGCTTCCTATGTCAAAGATTATTGACGACCAAATTAAAACATGGAAAGACATTTCATTGGCACTGAAAGAAGATGAGATTGCCATAGAA
This sequence comes from Bacteroidales bacterium UBA2939, assembly GCA_002349055.1. GTDB lineage: Bacteria > Bacteroidota > Bacteroidia > Bacteroidales > P3 > Colimorpha. The sequence goes on from DECD01000054.1 coordinate 202,801, forward strand.
ATAACCGATTGTGTTGTATTATTTCCACAAGACAGCGTATATAGTCAATTGATGGCACTAATTGTTACAAAGAACTGTGCATCTCCAATTTGTGTTAAGCTAGGGAACTATTATGAGATTGCCGATGAATTAAGGCTATTGTTCTCGGGTGATGCTCTAAACATTAATGATGTTTATTCCACTCCAAATAACACAATTTATCAGCTTCTTTGGATGAAGCTGGAGAAACATTTGTTGGGCATGAAAACAGTTTATATTTCTACAAATACACTTCTGTCCTTTGTTAATGTTGGCGCACTGATGGCTCCTGATGGAGAAAGAGTGTCTGATAAATATAATGTAAGGATGGTATCGTCCACAGCGGAGATTATTAATGGTTTGGGTGGCGAACAATACACAAATGCGGTCTTATTTGGAGGAGGTAGTTTTGGTAATCAGTATACGGCAGATGAAAATTTATATGCAGAAGTGATTCGCGCAATCTCCGATCGGGGTGATTTTAAAGAACTAACTGGAACAATTGAAGAGGTAAATGCTATATATGATGAGTTAAGAAAGAGAAATGTTCAAACACAACGTTATATAGGCGCGGATGCTACAGAGAGAAACTTTAGATTATTAAATGGAGCTGCAAACCAAATAATACATATTGCAACACATTGTTTTTCCATAACGGACATGGAAAACAGCAAGTTCTTATCGCAACTAATGGCTATAGATACAAGAGAAAGTGCGATGATAGGAACTGGTTTCATCCTGGCAAATGCAAATGTTTCATGGAATAAAAGTGCTTATTATAAGCCACTCGAGGATGGAATACTTTTGTCTGAGGATATTTCAAGACTTAATCTAAACGGCTGTGATTTACTTGTTTTGTCTGGGTGCCAGTCAGGCAAAGGAAAAGTAGATAAAGATGGCGTTTATGGTTTGCAACGGGCTTTTAAACGGGCTGGAGTTAAATCCATGCTATTGTCTTTGTGGAATGTTGATGATAATGTTACAAAAGAATTCATGGTGTCATTTTATAAATCTCTAATGTTGACCAACAATAAGTATACTGCATATACCCACGCTCAAAACGAGATACGTAGTAAATATTCTAATCCTTATTACTGGGCAGCCTTTATCATGCTTGACTGAAAATAATTTCATCAAATCAAAAATGGTTTTTATCTTTGCATTGATTTCATCGAACCCATGTAACATAGGGGGTAATGGTTTTGTTGTTGTTTAATGTCGTTCAAATGAATAAAACTTTATCTGAGATTCTTAAATCAAGAGAAGATCTTTCTGATTATCTCTTTCATTTTACAAAGGGTAGAAATGCGAAAGAACTGCTAATGTCTATAATTAATGACAATGCAATCCAAGATGTTAATCATATGGGTAGCATATGTTTTACTGAATCACCGGTGACAATGCTCGCCCCAATGTTTAGTATTTTTAAGAGATACACTAATCCTATGTATGCTCCATATGGTATTGGCATTCGGAAGAGTCTGATATACGAAATGGGAGGACGACCAGTAATATATGGAGATAGTACTGATCAAAACCAACTTCCTGATTCAATGCAGTGGCGTTTTGAGTTATTTTTCCCCCAACAACATGACTTTACTTGGTTACGAGAGTGGAGGCTTCAAAAAACAAATATTGAATTATCATTTGATAATTGTTTCGTCATTGTAGACACAAATAATGACATTCTTGAATTAAGACATTTATTCTATGATGTGGATGATATTGATGTGGATGCTCAACCAGAAGATGGTGGCGTCCGGACAGAATACCATATTTATTGTTCAAGAAAATATAAGGTAGTTTCAATGGAAGACATTTTAAAAGTGTGTCTATTGAATAAAAAGCAGCTTCAAAAAGAATTGTTAGAACAACCAATTCAAGACCATCTATACTATTCCACTTGGGAATAATTATTCCTCTTTGTTAACCTTTTGTTTGTTTCTGACATAAAAGAGCAGAAACAAGCAAATAGGTTAGCATTATGGAGAACATAAAATTCGCAATTGATCAGACGAATGTCGAGCAGCAGAAGGCATTCGAACTCATCGCCAACACCAATACCAGCCTTTTTATCACCGGTAAGGCAGGGACGGGTAAGAGCACCTTCATCAAAACTATTCAGGAGGAGATTGACAAGAATTTCCTTGTACTGGCACCGACAGGTATAGCTGCGCTTAATGTTGGTGGGCAAACAATGCACTCCTTCTTCGGTTTTCCTTTCGAGGTGGTGTGCCCCGGGACAAGAATGGAAGTCTCGGAGGAAAAGCAAACAGTTCTCAAAAAGGTTGACTCTATTATTATCGACGAGGCTTCTATGGTTCGTGCCGACCTGGTGGACGGGATGGATCGATTCCTGCGTCACCTGATGCGGACACACCTGCCGTTCGGCGGCAAGCAGATATTGTTCGTGGGCGACCTATATCAGTTGCCGCCGGTGGTCAAGATGGGGACCATCGATGAAGAGTTGCTGCGCAAGATGTACGGCGACGGCATGCCGTATTTCTATAAGGCCGATGTGCTGCGTAGGATGAATATGCCTAAAATCGAGTTCCAGCACGTCTATCGTCAAAAAGACGAAGACTTTCTGGCAATTCTCGACAGAATACGTGTTTGCCAGGCGACCCAAGATGATTTAGCCACACTCAACGAACATATTGGCACAAACGAAGATGTGGAGGATTTCGCCGTTACCCTCACAGCCTACAATAAAATGGCCGAGAACATCAACGACAGCAAACTGGCAGAAATAGAGTCGGAAGAGCATACATACGAGGGAGAGTTGGAAGGGAAATTCAGGATACAAGATTCGCCAGTTCCAGCAACATTGCGAATGAAGGTGGGTGCCCAGGTAATCTTCTGCCGGAATGATTACCCACGTGGTGTGGTGAACGGAACAATAGCCAAAGTGATCGAGTTGGGCGACGATAGCATCAAGGTTGTATTGAAAGACGGAAAGAAACTCAATGTAGAGAAGATGACTTGGGAGACAAGGGAAAGTGTCTACAATGAAAATACAAAAGCGGTGGAGTCGGTGACTATAGGGACCTTCACGCAGTATCCATTGAAACTAGCGTGGGCTATCACTATCAACAAGTCTCAGGGAATGACCTTCGACCGAATGCATTTCGACCTTACGCGCGGGACATTCCTTCCCGGTCAGGCCTACGTGGCTATCAGCCGTATGCGCACGCTGGACGGATTGACATTGAGCAAACCAATCAGCGCCTATCACATTATGCCCAATGCAGAGATTGTTGCCTTCTCCAACTCGTTCAACGACGTTGAATTAATAGATGAAGAGCTGGCATTTGGACAGATATTCTACAAGTATCTTGCGAAAAAGGATTATGACAATGCAGCTCAAGCCTGCCTCCATCAGGCATTGTCAAAGATTAAGAAAGGAGACTTCCGCAATGCCGCCCTGTTGGTGAAACGGATGTACGATGTGATGCTCGACGATGAGTGTCTGATGGGGGCAACCAATGGCATTCCGCTGCTGAAGGACTGCAGTATGACCTGCAATTTCCTTAATGCAATGCTGTGCCTTTATTCCGGGCGTTTGGGCGAGGCCATTGGATATACCGATATGGTATTGGCCAGAAAAGCGTGCCTTGAAGCCATGTTTATCAAAAGCAGCGCACTCTATCGACTGGAACGCTTCGAGGAGGCGGCCGAGGTAAGCCAGCAGGTTTTCGACGCAGCGAAGGCGTCCGACGATAAGATGCCGGCGGACAAGAAGCAATACCGGTTTGAAATGAAACTAAATGAGAAGCTTGGGAAGAGCAATGTTGAGACCTGTAAACACCTGTTGAGTCGCTGTCCGGAATACCTTCCTGCCTATAGCGTGATGCGCAAAGAGGCGCTGAGTAACAATATGATGATTGAAATCGGCGAGGAAGAGGAGAATACGTTAGTTCTCTCCTTCAACGACAATGAAATATCTGCAGAGGAATTCGAGCAGAAGATAAAAGAGGCCAATGTCAACAGCGTGGAATTCCGGCTGTTTAGCAGAAGGGTGAAGAAAATAAAAGAGGGTACTTGTTAACCTTTGGCATCCTTTCGTCACAAAGAGTTGTAACAATTAAAAACAATAAAAATGGAAACAATCATTTTATTAGCCATCGCGGTAAGTCTCGCGTATGGTGTCGGCTGCATGGGCCGCAAACGGAAAATCGGTTTTGGGCTAGCATTTGTCATCTCGCTCTTCAATGTCTTCATCGGCTTGATAGCGGTGCTGTGCTCAAAGAAAAATGAGAATAAAGAATCTAACGAAAAGGAGGGCTGAATCATGAAAGTTATTGGATGGATTTGTGTCGCACTTGGCGGATTATCATTGATTGGGGCTGCATCTGCCGGCCATAGTGCATTCGGACCTTTGTTCTGGCTCGGATTGGGTATAGTCCTGCTGTATTTCGCCAATCGAAAGAAAAACAATGAAGATGATAAAGAACAATAAAAACACATGGATTATGAAAAAAGAAAATTTGACACCGGAGAAAATACAGGAGTTCAACAATAAGGTTGAGTACAATGAGAGTGCTGCCAGCTGGATGATTGACATCGTCGCTACCCTTATTGCCTGGCCAATGATTATCCTCGCTATTCGCCGGAGAGCGAAATACCACGAGAGGATTAAACTGAATAATGAAGAAATACCTATGGAACAATAATAACAGAAACAAACAATAAACATGGAGGAATCAAAAATGAAAAGAACTATCTTTATTATGTTGCTCTCAACTTTGTTGTTTTCATGCAATAATAGCGAAAAGGAACCGGAACGCGAAGGGATGAATACGTCAAATATGTCGCGGGCAATGGAGGCTCTAGAAAAAGAGGATATTGCCGAGATGACATACTGGATAGGGAAAGAGATCGATGCTAACCCAGAAAATGGCTATGCATTTGCTCAACTCGCTTGGGCAGATGTCATCAACGAGGAGTATGGGAATGCTATCGCTCATGCTACTACGGCGCTGGAACACCTTCCGAAGAAAGATAAAGAGTATGTCGGATTTGCCTATGCTTCGCGTGCTGCGGCATACAATCATCTTGAGCAATACGATAAGGCGTTGGCTGATTATAATGCTGCCGTCAAGGCCGAGCCCGATAACGCAGGACGTTTTTATCAACGTGGCGAGTTTCATTACGGTCGAAAACAATATGACCTTTCCGATAAAGATTTTAAGGAATGCATACGCATAAAGCCAGGTGAGCCTTTAGGCTATGTCGCAATGGGGCGGAACGCCAAGATGCAAGGACATCATGAAGATGCGGTAGAATTGTATAACAAAGCCATTGAATTGCAGAATGATTACTCCGTAGCGTATGCTTTCAGGGCAGAGTCGTATATCGCCCTCGGACGATTTGAAGAAGCAGCTGCGGATGTGGTCACTTCCCTCAGTATTGATGGTGGAGACAAAGCGTTCCGGCACATGCGAGAACTTGGCGACTCGTCGTATGCGACCATCGTTAGCCGTCTGAAGGTACAACTGAACATGGAACCCAACAATCCATATTGGTTCTACTGTCTGGGAGTTGTGTCGGAGGATGCCGGGAAATACGAATCTGCTATTGAGAACTATCGGCAAGCCATAGCGAAAGATAAAGATGCCGATTTGTACGATGCAGCGGCTCGATGCTATCAAAAAATGGGGAGATACAATGATGCGCTGCAAAATATCAATATGGCCATTGAATTAGTTCCTGATGATTTAGAGTACCGTGAAAGAAGATATGGTATCTACTACGAATTAAAGAAACGTGAGGCGTTGTTCAAGGAGATAGAATATTGTATCGAACGAGAGCCAGATAACGCGTGGTATTATCATGAGCGTGGTTGGTTTAAAGATCTCTATGGCGACGTTGAAGGTGCTATTGAGGACCTTACGGCCAGTATCACACTTGATCCCACCTACGCCTACAACTATCTCGTTAGAGGATGCGCCTATAAAAAACTTGGCAATATGACAGCAGCAAAGAAAGACTTTAGCCGTTGTATTGATATGGATACTACTGATATGGAGGAACTGTCGTGCGCGCACTTCGCTTATCATTATCTGGGTGATGATGTCAATGCAATTCGGTTACTTGACACCGTGCTACGGTATGACTATGAGGGCAATCTGTATGATGCCGCTTGTCTTTACTCACTGATAGGTGATAAAGAACGGGCGATAAACTACCTGCGGCTGGCACTTGAACACGGATATAACCGATTTACACATATTGAGAAGGACGATGATATGGACAATATTCGTAACGAGAAGGAATTCAAACAACTTATAGAGACGTATAGAAAGAATCAAAACCGCAATAATGCAAAAAATGGAAAGCATTCTATTCAGTATGTTCAACGGACAACTAACATTCCATTCAACCATCGTAATGGTGTAAATGAGGTGAGGTGTACAGTCAATGGGCTACCGCTATACTTCATATTCGACACGGGAGCAAGCGACATTACTATCTCGTCCGTTGAGGCTGCCTTTATGTTAAAGAATGGTTACTTGTCAGATAAAGACGTTATAGGCAGCAAAGCCTATCGTACCGCCTCAGGCGATATCGTTGCTGGTACAGTAGTCAATCTTAAGAAAATAACCATTGGAGAACTTGAGTTAGAGAATGTTCACGCCAGTGTTGTGAAAGGTCAAGCTGCACCATTACTCCTCGGGCAATCTGTACTCGGCAAGTTGGGCAAGATTGAGATTGACAATTTCCAGCAAGCGATAAAAATAACCTATCCTACAGTTAAATAATAAAGTGAATACATTAGTGTCCACTAAAAATT
>DECD01000054.1:209848-210020 GCA_002349055.1 Bacteroidales bacterium UBA2939
AGTGTTTCACATAGCGGTCGCCATCGTATGAATCTACAATTCGATTGAATTTGCTCCGGTCAAGAAACGCAGTAAGTTGAGCATAAACGTATTTGTCCTGATTCATGTGTGGGTCATTTCCCACAAAGATACAAATTCAAATCCGTTCTCTCGAAAAACCTCTGCAAATAAT
>DECD01000052.1:0-664 GCA_002349055.1 Bacteroidales bacterium UBA2939
GAGGTTGAAGCCCTTGAGGTCGCTGGTGCCGTCGGCTGTGAGGCTGACGCTGTAGGACTCCTTGCTGTTGGGCACGCCGGTGTAGGTCAGCGTCCGCGCGCTGCTGCAGCGGTAGATGTATCCGCGGCCGGGCGTGAGGGTGCTGAAGCCGTCGGCTCCGCTGCCAGCCTTCTGGTTCTCCCAGGTGCTGGAGCTCTCGTTGTAGCACAGCAGGTCGTAGGCGGTGCCGGTGAGGTTGGTGACGTTGCCGACGCTCTCGTAGTTCTGGCCATCGTCGTGCATCGGCGTGGAGATGGCGTACCACCTGGAGCCTGAAATCTTGATGTTCCTGTCGGGAAGATAATAGAAATTGCCGCCGTGGCTGATGCCGTTGACGTAAACGGTGATGCTGCTGGTGGTGTAGGTGGCTGTAGGCTCGCCTACAGGCAGTATTTCCGCATCGGTGAGCGCCTGTATGGCGCCGCTGACGGTGCAGGCATTGGTCGGATTGCCAATTTGGGGTGTTACGTAGTAGCAGTTGGTGATGGTGCCAGCCGCCTTCTGCAAGCCCATGGGGTGCATGGAGGCGATGTTGGTGTAGGTGCCTTTCTCCAGGCAATTTTCAAGGGTGGGCGTGCCGCTGTCGCTCCAGCCCCAGATGCCACCGATGTTGTTTCGGTCGCCG
>DECD01000052.1:888-12782 GCA_002349055.1 Bacteroidales bacterium UBA2939
AAGCCCACGAGACCTGACGTGTGATACTGACTGGAGGCGATGGTGCCTGCCACTTTCAGGTCCTTGATGGTGGCCCCGTTGATGTGGCGGAAGGGGGCAAGGCCCTGATTGCCGTCATTGTCAAGTGCGGCAGTGATGGTGTGGCGGTCGCCGAGGAAGGTGCCGCTGAAGGGTTTGTCGCCGCACAGGCCCACCGTGGTGGAGATGTCGATGTCGGCATCCAGTCTGACGAATTTGCCGCTTAAGCTATTGCTGTTGTTGACATAGGAGGCGAAGATGTTCCAGTCGCTTTCACTGCTGATGAGGTAAGGGGCGTCCTCTGTGCCTGAGCCAGAAAGAGTAAATTCCGCCCATCCGGTCGCGCTGATGGTTACGTTCCCATTGGGCATGGTGAGTGTGTAAGGATTCCCTGTGCTTGTCAGCGTACCTGCGCTGGCCGTGTAGCCAGTAGGGTAATAGTTTGGACGATTACCGCCCAACGTCAGGCTGATGGCATTGTTTGGGGCGGCATAGAGCACACCGTCGTACTCGAAGCCCACATTGTAGAAGGTCAGCCCGCTGACATTGTATGTATTGTTGACGGTTCCGGCATTTATGGTGACATACTCCCCAGGAGTAATGCTATAGGTCTTCGCGCCCTGTGCGCTGCCCAATGTCTCGGTATAATAGCAGCCATTCATCCTGCCCCATTGTAAACCACGTACTATAGTGGCGCCACTGTTGACAGCCGTCTCGCCTGCTGCCGGTGTAATATTTGTATTGGGGGCATAAAGCGTATTATTGACTTCTACATAAGCATATCCAGTGGCCTGACCCCAGCCTACGATACCACCCCAGCCGGTGGTGCCACCAGTGGTGAACATGCGACCGTTATAGACGCAACCCGTAATGTATAAGTTACGGCACGGCAAGGCCGCAATGCCACCGTGGGTGCCCTCACCAAAATAGCTGCTGTGGATGACGGTGCTGGCGTGGCAGTTTATGATATTGGTATTATATGTAGGAAAAGTGCCATAAGGTTGGGCAACCACTCCTGCCGCATATTGATTGGAGGTGTAGATGTCGCCTGTCACATAGAGGTTTTTGATGGTGGCACCCCTGACGTGGCGGAAGGGGGCGCAGTATCTTTCGGTGAAGGGGTTATCAGCTGTGCCCTTGTTGAAGGTCAGCGTGTGGCCGTCGCCGTCGAAGATGCCGCGGAACGAATGTTCCTCACTTTCACCCACCATCACAGAAACGCTGATGTCGGCGGTCAGCTTCACGTACTTGCCACTGTAGTTATCGGTGCCGTTGGTGACGTTACTTGCAAACATACACCATTCAACGATGTCGCCGATAAGGTAAGGGCTTTCTGCGGTGCCTTCGCCTGCGAGCGGTGAGCCGAACACGACAATCCCGATACTATTCGAGCCGGTGTAACTCCCCTGGCCGGTAAAAACGAGCGTATACTCGCCCACTGAGTTGATGCTGATAGGGAACGATGCTACAGACTCGCCGTTAAGCGTGGCCGTGTAGTGGGTGCCGAGGACGAGGGTGTTGGCGTGGTCGGTCACCACCGGTGTGATGCTGATGCCTTGGGTAAGGTCGTAAGTTTCCGCTATTCCGCTGACGGGACAGGCAATATAATAGTTGTTGCCATCTACAGCGGTCAAACCATGGTAGATTTCATTGACCGGTGTGTCGGCATAAACCCGATAGGCGCCGCTGACGGTGCAGGCGTTGCTGGGCGAGCCTTTCTGCGGGTTCAGGTAGTAGCAGTTGGTGATGGTGCCGCTGCCACCCTGCAAGCCTATGGGGTGCATGGATGCGATGTTGGTGTAGGTGCCCTTCTCCAAGCAGTTCTGCAGCGTGGGTGTGGCGCTGTCGCTCCAGCCCCAGAAGACTCCCACATTGGGACGTCCGCCGCCCACACCATTGATGGTGCCTGCAAAGATGCAGTCCTTGATGGTGGTGGCCGATGTCAGTCCATGGCCGAGGAAACCGCCTGTATAGTCAGTGCTGGTGTTGATAGTTGCAGTGACGGTACAACCCTCAATGAGGTTGGTGCCGTAAGCGAAGCCCACGAGACCTGACGAGTGACGTTGGTTGGTGGTGATGGTGCCCGCCACGGTGAGGTTCTTGATGGTGGCGCCGCTGATGCAGTTGAAGGGGGCCGCACCCTGATAATAGCTGGTAATGGTAGCGGTAATGGTATGATTGTTGCCCAGGAAGGTGCCGCTGAAAGGACGGGCATTTGCTGCGTTGTCATCGTAGACGCCCACACATTTCGTAATGTCGATGTCGGCCATCAGCTTCACGTACTGGCTGTTGTAGCTGTTGCTGTCAAGGACATTATGCACAAACTTGTTCCAATCGGCAGTGCTGCTGATGCGATAGGGGTCTCCTTGAGTGCCGGCACCGGAAAGAGGTATTTGCCCTGCTATGTATGGCAATAATCTCCTGCCGGCGGCATTGTCTTTGAAGTCTGCAGTTGATGTTGGTATCGTCGACGTACCTTCAATAATAAACTTTTTGTCATTATCAGCAAGGTAGATGTTACTGATTGATACTCGTGAAGGCGATCCCGGCTCATCACTATAAAAACTTGAGCAATAGACGAAGTCTTCGGGTTGGTTAGTCCAGCCGAGATACAGCGTGCCACTGCCTGGACCTTGAAAGTGATAGCCAGGACCGATACCGGCACCATCAGATAGTCCTATGGCAGTCACCTGACCGCCATTGATTCTGATTATGCCGCACGTGCCCCAATAAATAGGGTCACTGTTCGAACCACGGCCTGCTCCGCCACCAATGCCTGATGTGCCAGTAGCATTGACCACGCCGCCATTGATGGTGATATGGCCACCGTCAGTATTATGATAGTCGCCGCCAATGGCTGCCGCTCCACTTCCGGCGTTGACATTGATGGTTCCACCGTTGATGGTGATATTACCTACGGTCGTGGCACCGATACCCGATTTGTACTCATCGCAGTTGTCAATGGTTAGGGCGCCCGGGCCGTTGATGGTCAGGTTGTCGTCAACTCCATGGGTACTTCCCACCTCGATGCCTTTGGGGGCGTGGAGGGTGGCGCCTTCGGCAAGGTTAATCGTGACGCTGCCGCTGATGGTGATGCGCGATGGGACCTCCACGTCGGTATATACCGTATAGGTGCCCGAGCTTAGTGATGTCGATTCGCTTGTGATGGCGTTGGCATCATAGTAGTAATTGCCGTTGAAAAGGATAGCGCCAGCGTATGCCTTCACCATGCCGTAGTCATGCAGCAGACTGCCGAGGGTCGCCGGTGCGGAAGCGGAGACGGTAGCCTGTGTGCCCTGCGCCGCGCCGAGGGTCTGCGTGTAGTAGCAGCGGTCGAGGGTGGCGTCGCCGTCGCGGGTGAAGGTCTTCGTGTAGCCGTCGTCCGAGGTGGAGACGGTCAGCGTGGCGGGAGTGAAGAGGCAGTTGCTGATGGAGGTGGTGGTGCCGCCATATTCATAGCCTGCGATGCCGGCGCAGCGGGTGTTGCTGGCGCCTGTCATCGAGCCGTCGAACACGCAGCCTTCGATGGTGAGGCTGCCGCCTTTCGTGCCGGCGACGAGGCCAGCGAGGGCGGCGTCCTCGCCGAGGTCGGTGGTGAGTGTCGCGCTGCTGCGGCAGCCGGTGATGGTGGTGTTGCCGAAGCTGACGCCAATGATGCCAGCGAGCAGTTTGCCGTCGGCGTTGCCTGTGCCGTCGATGGTGCCAGCCGTGCGCAGGTTCCTGATGGTGGCGCCGCTGACGCACTTGAACGGTGCGGCGAAGCGGCTCTGGTTGCTCACGTTGAGGGTCAGCGTGTGGCCGTCGCCATCGAAGATGCCGCTGAAGGGTTGGAAATTGTTTTCGTTTTGGAAGCCGCCCGCCATGGTCGTCACGCTGATGTTGGCGGTCAGCTTGATGTGTTTGCCGCTGTAGGTAATGCCGTTGCTGGCGTTTGTGGCGAATGTGTACCATTCGTTGGCATTGCCGATGAGGTAGGGGTCAGCCTCCGTGCCGGTGCCCGACGTTGGCCATACCGGCAAGTTGACAGCCGAGCCGCTGACACTGGCATTGCCACGGCCGCCACGGCTACCGCCGGCGCCATTAGTAACCGCAGCGCCACTGTAACTACAATCGTCATCATCCCAAGAACCGTTAGAACCGCACATGCCATTACCAAGAGCTGTGGGACTTACCTCGGCTTGATGACCGTCGGAGGCGTTGCTTTCATCAGCATTCTGACCGCCTTGGCCGCCAGGGGAATACAAATAATAGTAACCAGAACTTTTCCAGTCGAGGCCGCCGCCGGCACCACCGCCACCGCCACCGCCGCCGGGACCACCGGTGCCGATGCTGCTGGCTGCGCCGCCGAAACCACCGGCACCGCCGCCGCCGCCGCCGGGAGCACTCCAGTTGTTAGCGCCGTCCCATAAAGCACTCCGGCCGCCGGGGCCACCCGTGCCATTGCTTCCTTGGCCGCCGCCATTGGCATTCACTGTGGGGGTCAAAGCCTGATACACATAAAGGCTGCCCATGGCGCCAGCGGTAGCGCCGCCGTTGCCTGCACTGCCGCTATTGCCATTGGCAGTGCTCCAGCTACCAGAGCCTGTGCGTTCATGTCCAAGACCTCCTGCTCCGCCAGCGCCGCCGTTGCCGCCGCGAGTGCCGATGCCAGCACCAGCGCCGCCGCCGCCATAGCCACCGGTACCGCCGGTACCGCTGTACAGGATTTCATTATCGTAATCAAGGGTTGCAGCGCCGCCGCTCGCGCCGGTGCCGCCATTGGCAGCGTTGCCGCCCGTGGCGTTCAGCGTGCCGCCGCCGATAAGGCAGAGCGTGTTGCCCTCTGCCAGTTCAACGCCGGCACCGGCTCCCGTGGGGGCGGTGGCATCGTGGCCCGTGCAGGTCACGGTCACGCCATTGGGGATGTAGAGATAGACCGTGCCGAGGATGGTGAGGCCGCTGCCGCCGTCGTTGCTGTTGGTGAAGCTGAGGTTGCCCGTGGCGTAATAGTACGTTGTGTTGCCGACGCTGCCGATTGTCCACCCCGTGGTGGAGCCCGAGCCCAGCGCCGCCCAGTTTGCCGAGGTGGTCTGCGTCAGGGCATAGACCTCATCCCACTCATTCTGCGCCCATGCCCCCTGTGCGAAGGCGCAGAGCAGGGCGAGAATCATAAATATTTTTCGTTTCATTGTTATTGTTGTTTTTTTAGCTGATACTGCTCTTACTGGTTGACTTTCGTCAGCGTGGAGGTCTCGGTGTAGAGGTGGCCGTTGTGCTCCACCACCTCTTTCACGGTCAGTATGCCGTTCTCGTAGGATGCGAAGATGCAGTTCTCGCGCTCCTCCTCGCTGCCGGGTGTTTTCCAGCGTGTGCACACGAGGTTGCCGTCGACGAAGTATTCGGTGTAGTCCGCCACTCCCGGCACCCACTGGCCGTCGACGAGGGTGTACGCGATGAAGGTGCCGTCGGCGAGGTATTCTTCGCAGAAAGGCACAGGCTCGAAGCCGGGCTCGTCGCTGGTGTAGGATCCTTCCCAGCGGCCGATGATGATTTGGGAGTAGTCGTCGTGCACCTTGACGCAGCGCAGGCGGCAGGGCTCGGTGTCGTCGTTGACCACCTGGCCGTTGCGCATGACGGTGTATGTGCTGGTGTAGACCATTTCTTCGCCGGTGATGGTGATGTCGGAGAGTTCTTCGACGGTGGTGATGTCGCCCTCATGCATGGTGAGCGTCACCTTGTCGCCGTCGATGGCCACCTCCATGGGTTGGTTGAAGGCCCAGAGGTCGTATTCCTTCATCGAGATGCTGATGTAGCCTTTCAGGGTGGAGCCTTCCATGACGAAGGTGGAGACTGTCGATTCCTCGGTCTCGACCTTTTCGCCGTCGGCTTCGACGTAGAGCCATTTGCCGACAAGCTTCTCGGCGAGGCTGAGGTTGTCCTCCTTGTCCTTGCTGCAGGAGGAGAAAACGCTGGCGCCGCAGAGGGTGAGGATGGCGGCGAGCATCGTAAAGATTTTCTTCATTTTTTTTGTCCTTTTTATTTATTAATATTTTTTATTATATTTGAATACAATTCAAAGGCAAAAAAGCAAAGTCCACCGCGCGCCGGGGCGCACGGCAGGGCACAAATCAATCTTTTCTCCTCTCGTTGTTAATTCGCGGGGGGGGTGATAATCAGCGAGTTATATATGGAAACCTTCTGCATCGTGATCGAAATACAATGCTGCAAAAGTATGATTTTTTCACGACATGGCAAAATTTTTTTTTTGGTCATGTCGCTTATTATTTGTATATTTACACTTTCTTTTTGCCGGTTTTAGATGCCCGCCGAAGGAGATAGATATTTGGGGGATTAGCGGTTGTAGAGTGGTTTCTCGGGGCGGCGCAGCCGCCCGTAAGCAAGCGGAGCCGCAAGCAGCGGTTTCTCAGCTGGTGCCTTATTGAAGGAAATCACCCAAATACTAAAAAGGCTGGGATTTCGTTTTTAATGCATTAAAAGATGCAGCTTTATGACCCCTACACGTGTAATCGGTATCGGAGAGACGGTGCTGGACATCCTTTTCAAGGACGATCAGCCGCAAAAAGCCGTGCCCGGCGGCTCGACATTCAACAGCATCGTTTCGCTCGGGCGCGCCGGAGTGAACTGCGCCATGGTGACGGAAGTGGGCGGCGACCATGTGGGCGACCTCACCTGCCGCTTCCTGCACGACAATGGAGTCTCGACGGAATATGTCTGCCGCCACGAGCAGATGAAGTCGCATGTCTCGCTGGCGTTCCTCGACGAGCACAACGACGCTCAGTATGTCTTCTATAAAGACCATGCCTCGGCGACGCTCGACGGCAAGCTGCCAGAGTTCACCCGCAACGATGTGGTGCTCTTCGGCTCTTTCTTCGCCATCAATCCTGCCATCCGACCCGTCGTGGGCGCTCTGCTACGGGCGGCGCGTGAGGCGGGGGCATGGCTCTACTACGATGTCAACTTCCGCAAGAATCATATCGCCGACCTGCCCGCCACCCTGCCCCATATCGAGGAGAATATGCGTCTGGCCGATGTGGTGCGCGGCTCGACGGAGGACTTCGGCTATCTCTACGGCTTGCACGTCGGCGACGCCGTCTACCGGCGGGTGAGCACCCTCTGCCGCACGCTGATACTGACCGACGGCGCGGGGTCGATACGCCTCTACACGCCCGAAGGGTGCGAGCGCTATCCCGTAGAGGCGATAGAGACCGTCAGCACCGTCGGTGCCGGCGACAACTTCAACGCCGGCTACATCTACGCCCTGATGCGGGGCATAAACACTCCAGCGCTACGCATCGAGATGGCGCAGCGCTGGAGTCAGGATGTCTGTCGGCAGATAGGCAACAACATCAGCGACGCGCTGGTCGCCTCGCTTGCTGTCTGATCAGGCTACTAAAGGGAGAGGGGTAAATTTTTTTGCTACTGCTATTTGATGTCCTTGGAAAAAACAACGAGAAAGGGATTGCTGACGGTCCCCTGCTGACTGCCGTTACTGAAGGAGAAGACGGTATCGGAACGGAAGATGTTGTGGTAGTAAGATGAGTAGTAGCGTAGCGTAATGAAGTTGCCGTCCTCGGCATGCTGCGGGGGTACGATAAAGAGGAAGAACAATGTGCCCGATGGAGCGACGAGGCCAACGCACTCGTCGCCGACGAAGGCCGCGACGCGGTCGGCGGTGTCAATAGTCCAAAGACTGTCGCCACCCTGCAGGTCGACACCAATGACGGCGGTCATGCTGGTGGTATAGTCGTAATCGGTGCTGACGCTCCATGCGGGGTCTGTAATATTGCCGAACATCGGGTTCGGCTCCGCGACGCTGTCGCCCTCCTCCTTGCCGCAAGAGGCAAGGAAGAGGAGGGCAGAAATCATCATTGTACCTATGGTCAATATGCTGCGTTTCATTTCTTAATTAGTTTGATGGTGGTTAATGTTCCATTGTTGTTTACCGTGGCGAAGTAGACCCCTGCGGGGAGGTCGGCTGGTGTCCAACCGCTCGTCGTGATGCGGTCGATGAGCACACCATCGATATTATAGATGGTGATGGTGAAGTCATCGGCCCAACCCTCGGTGGCTACGAAGTCCACATGGTTTGTGAAGGGTATCGGGTAGGCGGTGACCTGCGAGGTGAGAGGTGAAAGCACGACGGGGTTGGCAAGCGTACCTATATGACGGTTTGGTTGAGTGGAAAGTGAAGAGTGGAGAGTGGAAAGTTTGGTGGCGGTGCCATCATATTCCATCGTGAACGAGAGGTCTCCTGGTTGGTCGGTGCCGAGTGTGAGGAAATAGAGTGTATCTCCATCGACCAACATCGGTTCTGCAACACCGACATTCTCACCCGCCACGTAGGCGCGCAAGGGCGAAACACTATTCATTCCTTCAACACGGGCGATGAGAGTCATGTTGGTGGCTGGCCGGAAAGTCTGGTCGGCCTCGTTGGATTGGTTAACCCCGTCGCCCTTGCTTCCCTTGCTGCTGCGCGAGGGGCGGAAGGTGAAGTTCACCATGCCGGCGGCCTGGCGGTGCAACAGGTACCCATGGCCGGGCGTGAGCGCCTTCAGCGAACCTTCCCAGCGCTCATTCTCCGAATAGACGGCGAAAGCGGTCTGCGACTTGATGATGTCGCCAACGCTCACATGCTCGATGTAGTCGGCCATCGCGTTGGTGATGTTCTCGGTGCTGCTGAGCAGGTAAGGGAAGGCGTTCCAACCTTGGTGCAGGGGGATGGTGCGGTCGGCCTCCGAGGAGAGGCGACGGCCCGCCAACTGCGTGTTGAAGTGGAATTCGCCCGTGCGCATCATGTACATCTGCTTATGATCCAGTCTCGTGAGCGTGCCCACCCACTGATCGCCGTCCCATTCAGCAAACTGCAGCGTGGCGACGCTCTTTAGCTGGTCCTCCTCATCCCACGGCGTGGCATTGTAGAGAAGGTCGCCGATGGCACTGTTGGCGTCGGGCTTCAGGTAGAACGAAATCCAGTTCCAACCCTCCATGATGTCAAGGTTCTGCACCTCGTTGGCCGAGGTGGAGAGGAGGACGGGGGCCGACGGCGGCAGTCCCACCATGTTGTCGGTATGGTAGGTGACGGCCGTCGAGCTACTCAGGCTGTAGATGCGGCCTGTCGAAGCCTGCCACAAGCGGAACTTGACCGGCATATTCTCCAACACTTCTGAGCCGTAGATGGTCATATAGAGGTAGCTCGTGCCAGCCTCGCCGTTGAAGTCGACATTCGCCATACCGACGATGTCATTGCCTATCATGGCGGCGACGATGTCGTTGGGGTCGCTGTCGTAGACACCGTCCACCATCACCTGTCCACGCAGCGTCATCTGACGTTCGTAACCATTGGGGTTCGCATCGCCCCACGGGCAGAAGGCCTTGATTTCGACCATTATCTTCAGAGGCTCACTGAGGCCGTCCTCGTCGGTGAGGTAGACAATCTCGGAATAGATGCCCACGGGGAGGTTGTGGTCGACGGTGAAGCGCACCGGGATAATCTCCTGCGGGTTGATGCTGCCATAAGCCTGGTCGACGGTGAGCCAGTCGGGCAGGCCGTCGATGGTGTACTGATGGCGTCGGCCGCTGATGTTCTGAATGTCGGTCGTGAGCTCGAAGTCGTTGACCGAAGTCTCGTACAAGGAGGCTTCCATATGGTTTACACCCCAGAGAAGGACATTCTTGTTCACATACACCTGCCACATGGTGGGACTCACGGTGCGGTTGCCGTTGAGGTCCTCGACGTTGCGCACGGTGATGTAGATGTTGTTCTTGTTGATTTCGCGATCCTGCATATTGAGGTTGATGAGCAGCTCGTCATTGTTGAAACTCCAGTCGAAGTTCATCTTCGTCAGCAGCCCGCGTTCGCGCACCGGAGCGATATCTTCGTCGGTGGCGAAGAGGGCGTTGAGGGTGTCGAAGCCCGGAGACAGTGTCAAGGGTTGAATCTTTTCCACCACGGTACCGTCGGTGGTACGGAATATCTTGCGGTTGTTGATGGAGAAGTGCTCTTCCATGATGCCGTTGCTGTTCTCCACCTGTTCGCTGAAGGGCAGCCAGGCCACGAGGCCCATCTCGTCGCCGTAGGGGGCGAGGTTATCGTAGGCTTCCACCAGACTCTTAGGCAACGCCTGCTCGAAGAGCACCAGCTCGTCGATGCTGCCGCGCAGCACCGAGCGGTTCCAGGCACCGCCAATCAGCATGTCGCCACTCAGGCCGCTGAGCGTGTCGGTGGCGAAGGTATTCATCAGGTTGCCGTCGACATAGACGGCGGCATTGTTCAGCGTGCGGTTCACCGTCAGCACATAGTGGTGCCAGCTGCCGTCGGCGAAGGTGCCGGTGGCCTGTTGCATCAGGTTGCCGTTACGGAAGCGCAGGCGTCCGTTCTCGATGGCTATCAGCGTGCCGTCGAATCCGTCCACGCCCTGGTAGCCGCGCTGGCGCCAGCCCGCCGAGAAGAGCGGCACGTTATACTCCGTGGTGCGGAACCAGAACATCAGGGTGTAGTCCTGAATGTTGGAACGCGAGAGGATGTTCTGGTCGAGGCTCACGGCCTGTGTGCCGTCGAGGTGGAGGGCGAAGCCTGCGGGAGTGGTCCAGGCGAAGCCGTGGAGCGAAAGTGTCGAGCCGCTGGCCTTGTCGGCGCAGCTGGTGCCACGACCCTCGTTCATGGGATAGTAGGCCGCCAGTTTGCGCTCGTAACCCGTCAAGCGCCGCTCGTGGGTCTCCACGATGTCGGCCTGGCTCAGGGCCTTAATCCACACACGAGCCTCCAGCATATTGCCGCGGAAGCCGTGACCGAAGACCAGCGGGGCGGATTGGGAGTTGAGAGTTAAGAGATAAGAGTTTAGGGTCGTATCGGCTGCAATGGTTGTGTCGGTCAGCTCCTCGGTGCCGGCAAAGAAGCGCACACGATCTTCGTCGAGGTCGACCACCATCACCATACGGCGGAAGTCAGTCAGCGGTTCCATGGGCAGCGAGCGTACCTGCTGGTCGTTGATATAGGCATACATGCGGCAGCTGTCGCCGTCGGGCGTAAGGCCGAAACTGATGCCGCCTGTGGGCGTGGTGTGGCCAAAGAGTTCCATGGTGCCACTGGGCACGGGCGTGTAGGGCTTGGCCATGAGGTCGATGCTGAACGACTTGTCGGCCAGCACGCGCGTCACCGCACTGGAGGCACCACAGCTCGGCGTGCCGTCGAAGTAGAGCGAGGTGCTGGTCGAGATGCGGCCGCTGGAGTTGGTGACGCCCAGCAGCTGGAAGTTGTTGTCCTCGTCGAGGTAGTTTCCGGCAATGGGCTCGTTGAAGCGCAGCTTGATGTTGTCGGCCACGCCGAGGATGCCATAGGCCGGTTCTGGCTGGCCGAAGACGCGCGGACGGCGCGTGTCTTTGATACCCGTGAACACCTCGGACGACTTGGTGATGAAGCCGCTCCCATGGCGGCAGAAGCTCACCGCACGTAGGTCGTAGCGCATCTCAATCGGGTCGCGCTCGCCGTAGAAGTGGATGTTGTCGATGCGGCCGCCGGTAATCATGGCCTTGGTACCGCTGGCGGCGGCATAGAGGGCACTGTCATAATAATAGGAACAGAGGGTCACCCATTCGTCGACGCTCTGTGTCGACAACTTGTACTGGAACTCGATGTGGTCGAAGTTGCGGTAGTTGACGTCGAAGTCCTTGATGCCCACCGGCAGGTAGTAGCCCGTGGAGTCTTGCGGCGAGAGGGTGTTGAGCACCCAGTTGTCGTGCACCTGGTCGAGGCTCACGTCGCAGCTCACCGGCATAAAGTGTACCGAGAACTGGGCCTGGCCTTTGGTCGAGGCGATGCAGGTCGACTGAAACTCGATAATGAGGTCTTCGAAGTCGTAGCCGTCGCCGGCATAGAC
>DECD01000052.1:12961-20764 GCA_002349055.1 Bacteroidales bacterium UBA2939
CTTGAGCTTGAAGGTGATGGGATTGTCCATAGCTGCACCCACAGTAGCCTCAAGCTCGTTGTAAAGCTGGATGGTGAACAGGGCGGGACGGTCGACCGGGACGTTGCTGCGCTCATGCACGTTGATGTCCACCTTGGGGTTCTCCAGCCGCAGCGCACCTGCCGAGAGAGGCGTCTTGGGATGGTAGAACTCGGTGCTGTCGGCCTCTTCGCAGGGGCACTTGGCGGCGCCACCGCGCAGGTAGTAGACCAGCGAACCGTAGAGGTAGTCGTCGCCGTCATAGTCGTTGCCCTCGCTGACGAAGTCGCGCGTGGTGTCGGAGGCCACGTTGAAGGCAAACTCGCTGGCGCTCTTCTTCATGCGGTAGATGCTGACATCCATGTTGCCGTATTTGTCAGGGGCGAGGGTGAAGCCTATCTCGCGGGTGTGCGAGAGGCTCCTCATTGGGTCGCGTCCGAAGTTGAAGTCGATGATGGGCGTCAGTGAGAACTTGGTGGCCGATCCTGGGGCGTTGACACCGACAATGAGAGGATTGACTCCGTTGTTACCTTGGCTGTTGTTGGCCACCTTGGCGTATGCATTGGCGATAAGTTTAACGATGGGTTTGGCAAAGGCGTTGGCGATGTTGCTGATGAGGTCGCCGGTGCCCACGCCGAAGCCGGGATAGTCCCAGTAGACGTGGTAGGCGTTGCTGTAGGAGTAGTTTTCGCTGCGCGAGAGCGTGAGGGGGCCGCTGACGGAATAGGTGGCCACCGAGTCGTGTTGGCGCTGGTGGATGGCCGCCACTTTCTCGGCCTCGTTCTGAAACAGCAGCTTACCCCAGTCAGCGATGCGGCTGTTGAGGCTGCTCACCTCGTCGGCATAGATTTGCGACGAGCCCGTGGGGCGCATGGGAAGATAGTAGCCCTCCCCACTCCAGTTTTCGTCGTCGGGGCTCACGCGGCTCCAGTAGACCTGTGTGCCACGGGCGTCGGCAGTGGCCTGCGCTGTGGCGCTGTCGCAGGTGAGCAGCAGGGCGTCGCGCTGGTGCGTCAGCTGCGGGATGAGGTTGTCGCGGATATGGCTGTGGGTGTAGGCGAAGGTGGAGTTCAGGTAGGGACCGGTCTCCAGCTCGCTGCCGATGACCAGATAATAGCGTTTGCCGGTGGTGTCCACACCCTCGCCCACGGTCTGCAGAGTGCCGTTGGCACTGCTGCCGCCCAGGGCGGCGAAGGTCACCGAGTCGAGCGGCTGCACGGCATCCACGCGGCGGAAGTAGACATTCTGCACGGCTCCGATATAGACGTCGGCATCCTGACCCACGTAGTAGGGGTCGCTGCTGGTGCTGATGCGCTCGGTGGTGGCAAAAGTGTAGCTGCCCGCATGCTTGTAGTTGTAGCTGCTGGTGATGGGCAGGCTGAAGTCGTAGGTGGAATGAAATTCCATGTTCTGCCCCAGGAAGGTGCCGCCGCCCATGCCAACGAAGGCGCCCATAACGGTCTTGGCCTGTGTGCCGAGGGTGAGACCGAACTCAATACCGAACTTGAAGGAGAAGTCGTAGGTGTAGCTGTACGAGTACTCGGCGCCGCTCTCGATGTAGGCACTCGAGGTGCTTCCCGGCGGGTCGCGCAGCACGTCGAGCAGCTGGATGGTGCCGTGGGTCGAGGTGATGACGTCGGCGTCGGTCTTGCGGTAGCCGGTGACGTAGCCGCGCACGGCCTGCTGCTCCACAAACTCGCCCTCGCTCTCCACCGACAGGTCGAGCACACGCTGCACATTGGTGTCGCTACGCACGAAGGATACATAGTCGATGGGGATCGTGAAGTCAGCGCTGCCGAGGGTGTCGAGCTCCTTGCTCATCACCTGCGTGTTGGCGTTCTCGTTCTCGTGCATGCCGTTGTATATCTTGAGAGTGCCGCCCTTGATGCGTACCTCGTCGGGGATGCCGTTGGGGTCGTTGTTGTAGTAATAGTCTTCGTGGGCGTAGGCGCGGAAGTCGTATGTGCCGCTCTCGAAGACTGGGGCGCCGAAGAGGTAGCGGTAGGTGCCGTCGGCCTGCTTCGTGGCCACGGGCACCTGGATGTTCTCGTTGGTGATGGTCTGGCGCTTGATGGTGGGCTCGCCGAAGTAGTCCACCTCCATGCCCCACTTCAGCTGCTTGCAGGTGATGGTGATGGGGGCGCGGTAGGTCAGCTTGTAGTGGGCGTTGCTGGTGGCGTAGCGGGCATGCTCGCCCCAGCCGTTGGCAGCGGTGGGGGCTTCGCGCACGGTGTCGCGCACGGTGGCGGCACCGCTGAGGTCGAGCACCTCGCCCGTGCGACCACGGCCGAAGAGGGTGGCGTAGCCTGTGGCACTGGCCTGGATAATCTTCCAGCGCACAGGGAAGAGGTCGGCACTGAACTCGCCCGTCGCCGGGTCGGGCTCTATCACCACACGCTTCAGCTGGTAGTGCACGTCCGTCTCTCCCACAGTATCCACCCTGTCAAAACCATCCACCCCGTTAAACCCGCCATACAGCAGGTGCGGCACCGTGTACTCCAGCGTGTCCTTGGTGAGGTCGCTGGGCACTCGCACCACATAGCTTACGTTGTCGCCCTCCAGCTCGAGCACCAGCTTGAGGTCGTCACCGAGGTTGTTGCGCGAAAGGCCGAGGCCGAGGGGCAGCGCCGTCTGGTCCAATCCACCGCAGACGCGCCCCGTGAGGCGCACCTTCGTCTCGTCCCATACGCGCACGCCGTCCAGCGGAGTGCTGCGGGTAATCAGGCTGTCGTTATTGATGCGCACAAAACCGTCGCCATTGAAGTGGTGGCCCTCCTTCACCACCTGCAGGGTAAAGGCGCTACCTTGCGGCACGCGAATCTCGAAATTGCCGCTGGCGTCCGTCTTCACCGGCGTGTTGGCGAAGCGCATCAGGTTGCCGTTGAGGCGGAAGCAGGCGTCGCGCACCGGCACCGAGCTGTTCTCGAAGAGCACACGGCCGGTGAAGCGCACCGAGGAGATATTGTCGAAGTCCACCCCCTGGGTGATGCAGCGGTGCAGCGTGAGGGTGATGGTGGCCGAGGGCGAGGTGGTGTTGTTGTAGTGGAACTGGGCGGTCTGCGAGGTGGGGGTGATGGCGTATTCCACACCGCCGCCATAGGGCAGGCTGTCGAAGAGGTAGGCACCGGTGCTGTCGGTGGTAGCCACCTGCACCGTGGCGCCGTTGTCGGTACGCGTGGCGGTGACGGTGATGCCGGGACAGCCGCTGCCGTCCTCGTAGTGCACGCGGCCCGCGATGCGGCCGTAGGGCGAGCGCGAGCCGGTGGTGACGTGGCTGGTGCTGACGGTGTTGCCCTCACAGGTGTAGCTCATGGTGACGCGGTATTGCCACACGGGGCTAATCTGCGGGTCGGCCTCGTGGTCCACCCAGAAGCTGTTGGTGGTGGTGCCGAGGGTGGTCCAGGCAGCGGAGGGGTCGTTGTCGGGCCGCGCCTCGACGAGGAACTCGTCCACCCCGCCGTCGGTCATGCCCCACGTGAGGCGTACATATTCGGGGCTCACCAGATGCGTGCCCTCCAGGCCGTCAAGGTTGCCGGCGTTGGTGTAGTAGGGATCTTCGCCTCCATCGCGCACAAAAGATATATTATGGCTGTAGCCGCCTTCTACATCATACCCTTGTTCAAACTGCCATGTCCACACTGGTGGTTCCAACGTAGCTTCGCTCCTTTCCACGCCAAGTTCGTACTTATAGTGTATGCAGGGATTGTTCAACACATCGGTATAGTGAAGAATGATGCTAGGGTTGTCAGAATCGTGTTCAGGATGGTAGAATACCCTGTCAATAGAGGCTTGGATGCTATCGGCTGATATGGGAATACGGATGGTGTCTCCTGTCTCCTGCATAATCTTGTAGATATACAGCGTAGCATGGTCGTCCCAATAGGAATATCTGTAACGTTTGTTGAAGTCTCTCCCGTTTCCGTAAATGTTATTGAATAATTTGATGGACAGATGCACCTTATGGTTGTCAGCGAAATTATCATCGGCTTTGTAGGTTTGAGCTTCGCAGGGGAAAATAGGCAAACGAGGTGCGGGGGACGGAGTACAACTGCCCGAACGGGCGTAGTCGTGTCCCTCCCAGCCCCAGATGGCCGACGATGTACGTCGCACGCGATAATAGACTGTGTAGCTGTTCTCCACAGGATTGCGCCATGCCGCACGTGAGGAATCGACGTAAGTGAACAGCTTATTGTTCATGGCACTGTCGGCCCACTCGATGGGTAGCATAGCGATGGTCTGCGCGTCGCTGAAGTCGCTCTGGTAGGCACGCTGTATCTCGAACATGTCGTTGGGTACGATGTCCTCGGTGTGGGGATAGGCCAGATACCATCTTAGCTCCTTGTAGCGAAAGTCTTCATACCACAGCCCGTCGCGTTCGTAGGAGTGACGGGTCACCCAGAAATTATATATCTTGTGATAAGCCGGGATGGCCACCTTGTTGGAGGTGAGCCAGCGGATGACGTCCGTCGTGTCGGAGGCCTCCCTGCCTTGCACCTGCACATACATCATGAAGCCCGGCTGCACGGTGTCCCGCGGCTGCACATAGAGCATGTCGCTCTGATTCTGGCAAGGAATCTGAGCAGAGTTCCAGGAGGTGTAGTACTTTAGGGGTGTCTGGAAAATCACATAGGGCACCGCCACCTTGCCAACGTTGGCCGTGCTGCTGGCGGTGTAGAAGATGGGGTCTATCAGTTGCGGATGCACGCTGGTACCGCTGAGGTTACTGAAAGTGCCCAGCGTATGATTGAAGGTACTAGTCGACTGATCGTCTACCACGGTGTAGAAAAACAGGTCGGCGCTGACCCCCAACGTGAAGGTTTCCTGTAGTAAATCCTCCGACGGGAACCAGTCGAACTCAAGGCTGGAAAGCGCTCCACCACTGTAATAGTGGGGCGCCACCTTGACGACATGGTTCTGTCCATCGTTGATGATGGTGAGGCAGGAGTTGTATTTGTCGTTGGTTACATCGATGATACCATTCAACACCCTGATCCTGACATCAGCGTTATTTTCATAGTAGAGAATGGGTGTGGCGGCCTGATTGCCAATACGAATCCATAGGTAGCTGCCATTTTGGGCGTAGCCACCTGCACCGCTATATTTCTGTTCCTCGAAGGGGATGGTGATATGTAGCTTCCCTGTTGCTGTGACGGTAGCGTCATAGTATCTGGAGTCCGTCAGATAACTATAAATATCACAGTAAGCCGACATCGGCGTCAGCAGCGCCGCCACCAGCGGCACCACCATCATTAATCTGCGTAGAAAATGTTTCATATTATTCATATTATATATTAATCGCATTATTATTTCAATTCGCCTCCATCACCAGCCGCACGGAGAAGCCGTAGTGACGCCCTTGAGGGTTGGAGGCGGTTGTCTCCCCGCTATGGAAAAGGAGCCGGTAGGCTTTGTGGGATTCAGATTCGCTCGACAGCCAATAGTAGCCATGCGAGGCGACTTCGGATGGGGCAGATGTTCCATTACGATAGCCGGCAGCAGGCAGGAACACCGCTCCGGCAGCCTCCATCTTGTCCCAACCACTTGTGACGGAAAAAACAGAATAAGAGGCGTTGTAGGTGTTATAATTGTACTCTCCGGTGACAGTGACTCCAGTAGTGGGATGCACATAGTTGTCGGGAAAGAGAATAAGGCCGTTCTTGTCATTCACCGTAGCTTTGGTGTAGCGGATATTGGATGTGCTGTTCGGCAGGTTGAAGGTGGTGTTGCTACGGGTGTTGAGGAGGTAGTTCATCTCCTCGCTGCTGAGAGTGCGCCAATCGCCAGTGATATGGTTGCCCCAGTCGTTGAAAGTGCCGTAGTCAGCATCGGTGGTGCTGGTTTGGTTGGGATTGCTGCCCGTGCCCCAGCCGAAGAGGTCGCGGTTTCCGTCACTCTGGCTGCTGCCGAGGTAGTCGTACTGATGCTCGGCGAACCTCCATGTGCTACCCACATACTGCAGGTTGCCCTGCGAGAATATCACCCGTGTGGTGGGGCTGACCGAGAAGGCGCCCTTGACGGAAGGAGTGACATCGGCACCGCCGCGTACGATGCCTATCTCGGGCGAGGACTTGACCTCGTTGCGCCCGAGCGCGCCGAAGGAGGACTTGTTTTTCTCAAAGGAGAATACCTCCATGCTGCCGTAGGTCACCGGTGCCAGATGGGTGTAGACGCGGATGGTGACCGTCCCCAGGTCGGTGCTGCTCGGTATCACAGGCACCTGGACACATTTTTCGGCATTCACGGCGAGGGCGACTGGACTGCTGAAGTAGACGGTGACGGTCTTCGACCCCGTGCCCGTGGCGCTGACGGTGGGCACGTCGCTGGTACTCAAGCCGACCGAGGCCTGACCGCAGAGGTTGACGCTGCCGGAGGTCACACTCACCGAGTCGAGATACAAGACGGTGTCGTTAGTGAAAGTGTTCTTCACATTCACGTTGATACCAGCGCTGAGGTGCTTGAATTTCACGCCCGTGGCATTAGCCTCGCTGCGGGCGGCCATGGGCAGCGAAAGCACCTGGTTGTCGCCATCGAACGAGCTGGCATAGCGCGACGGAAAGACCACCGTAGCGGAAGCATCGGCCAGATTGCCGGCACCCGTGGCAGTGGCGATGGTGGCGGGGTAGAACGAGTTGAAGTCGCTGCTGGTTGTGAAAGAACCAGCGGCATACCAGTGGTCGCCATAGCCTTGGGTGACCGTTCCTTCGTTACCATTAATCCACACCTTATCGCCAGCGACCCACTTCACCGAGGTGCCGTTCACTGTGGTCTTGGTACTCAAACCCGATCCTTCGGCGAAAATCTCCAAGGAACCCTCGGGCAGGTTGCCCGCATCCTCTTTTGTGCAAGCTGTTGTCATTGCAAGGCTGCAAAGCATGGCAACTGCAGCCAAAATCGAAAACCTATAATTCATATCGAATTCAAAAATCTTAATTCAAAATTCTTAATTCTCAATTTCCCTACCATGACCACTCGGTGGCTGTGCCACGGTCCTCGAGGTTCTGGTCGCCTGTACCCGTTTCTTCATAAAGGCTAAGGGTTCTGCTCCACTCACCGCTGTTGGCATACCCCCGTTCGGCCTTGAAGGTCACCACAGTCAGCGTGGGGGCTTCGTACCTTTTTTTCTTATTGTTGTCCATAATAATATTACTCCATTAAGGTGGGTTCTATTTATTTACTTTTCAGTCGCCAAAACAGACTGTGGTGTGCCGTCGGCTCGGCCGACAACCCATTAGTCTGCCAGACAACCGTTCGATTATCATCAGTCGTTTTCTCGCCTCGGCATAGTGCAAACACTGCGTGATTTGCCCTCTGCGCTCGGCTTATCGAAACCGTTGTTTAACATTCGGTTTACGAGTGCAAAGATACGACTATTTTTTCATTTGACAATAAGTTATTTACCATATTTTTGACGGGGGGGTAATCATTTATTAAGATAAACAAATGAATTCTAATTATTTAATTTATAGAACTCCCCTAATAATAGGGGCAAAACAGGCAGATTATTGCCTCGGGGCAGACAAGGAGTTCCTTTACCGTTGCCAAGGAGTTGCTTCGCCCTACCCAAGCCCTAACGTCCCCTTTGAGCGATGGAAGGGCTTGGGTAGGGCCTGGCTGTACCGAGGGAACTCCTTGGGTAGAGCGTACCTGCTCCTTGGGTAGGGCGAAGGATCCCCCTGGGTACACCAAAGGTACATCGGAGGTACCCCTTAGGCTCCATAGAGTTGGTATAGAGATGGTATAGGCTTGATATAGGGATGGTACGGGGATGATTTGCGGGAGAAATGC
>DECD01000052.1:20837-39628 GCA_002349055.1 Bacteroidales bacterium UBA2939
CAGGCATAGAATGTCCGCCATGGAACGAGGCGGTTACGACATTAAACCAATCAACAAACACCATGATTGGCTAAAAGAAAATATACAATAAATATTTCAATTCCCATTTTTTTTGTATCTTTGCACTTTCTTTTTGCCGGTTTTAGATGCCCGCCGAAGGAGATAGATAGTTGAAATTAACACTTTTATGAGCCTTGGGGACGGTCCTCACGGCTGCGGAAATAGATAAAAACAATAAAAAAACAAATGAACGAACACATTATCACAAAGCGTTTCGATCTCGGCGACGGCCGCATGATTGAAATCGAGACCGGCAAGCTGGCCAAACAGGCCGACGGCGCTGCCGTGGTCCGCATGAACGACACGATGCTTCTGGCCACTGTCTGCTCGAAGAAAGAGGTGGGCGAGAACGTCGACTTCATGCCCCTCACCGTTGACTATCAGGAAAAATATGCCGCCATGGGTCGCTTCCCTGGCGGTTTCTTCAAGCGCGAGGCCCGTCCCTCGGAACATGAGATCCTCATCGCCCGCCTGGTCGACCGTGCCCTGCGTCCCCTCTTCCCCGACAACTTCCACGCCGAGGTACAGGTTCAGATTACCCTCATCAGCGGCGATAAAGACACCATGCCCGACCAGCTGGCCGCCCTGGCCGCCGCTTCGGCCCTCGCCGTGAGCGACATCCCCTTCAACGGCCCCGTTAGCGAGGTGCGCGTGAGCTACCTCGACGGCAAGTACGTCATCAACACCCCCATGGAGGACATCGACCGCGCCGACCTCGACCTCATCGTGGCCGCCACCGCCGACAATATCATGATGGTGGAAGGCGAGATGAAGGAGGTTAGCGAGGACGTGATGCTCAACGCCCTCAAGGCCGCCCACGAGGCCATCAAGATCCAGTGCCGCGTGCTCGACGAGCTGACCGTGGAGGCCGGCAAGACCGAGAAGCGCGAGTACTGCCACGAGGTGAACGACGAGGAACTTCGCCAGCGCCTCCACGACGCCGTCTACCAGAAATGCTACGATTTTTCCAAGCAGGGCATCGCCAACAAACATCAGCGTGAAGATGGTTTTGCGGCTATTAAACAAGAGTTTATTGACGCAAATTATACCGAGGAGACCCTCACGGATGAAGTAAAATTCATGATTGACCGCTACTACCACGACACGGAGCGCGAGGCCATGCGCGACATGGTGCTCAACGAGCGCACCCGTCTCGACGGCCGTCAGCTCGACGAGATCCGCCCCATCTGGTGCGAGACCGACTACCTGCCTTCGGCTCACGGTAGTGCCATCTTCACCCGCGGCGAGACCCAGTCGCTTTCCACCTGCACGCTGGGCACCAAGCTCGACGAGCAGAAGATTGACGGTGCCGTCATCGAGGGTATGCGCCGCTTCCTGTTGCACTACAACTTCCCCGGCTTTGCCACCGGCGAGGTCAAGCGCAGCGGCAGCACCAGCCGCCGCGAGGTGGGTCACGGCCACCTGGCTTGGCGCGCCCTGAAAGAGGTGCTGCCCACCGAGGATGAGTGCCCCTACACCATCCGCGTGGTCAGCGACATCCTCGAGAGTAACGGTTCCTCTTCGATGGCTACCGTCTGCGCCGGCTGCATGGCGCTGATGGATGCCGGCGTCAAGCTGCGCAAGCCTGTGGCCGGTATCGCCATGGGTCTCATCTCGAAGGGTGACAAGTGGGCCGTGCTGAGCGACATCCTCGGCGACGAGGATCACCTGGGCGACATGGACTTCAAGGTCTGCGGCACCCGCGACGGTATCACCGCCTGCCAGATGGATATCAAGGTCGACGGCCTCAGCTATGACGTTCTCGCCAAAGCTTTGGAGCAGGCCCGCCAGGGTCGTCTCTACATCCTCGGCAAGATTCTCGAGACCATTCCCGAGCCGCGTGCCGACTACAAGGACTTCGTGCCTCGCATCGAGCAGATCAAGATTCCGAAAGACTTCATTGGTGCCGTCATCGGCAAGGGTGGTGAGGTTATCCAGAAGATCCAAGCCGAGACCAACACCATCATTAATATCGAGGAAGAGGGCGACTTCGGCATCGTCGATGTCGCTTCGGCCAACAAGGACGACATCGCTGCCGCCCTCAAGTGGATCAAGGACATCTGCACCGTTCCCGAGGTGGGCGATGTGTTCGACGCCAAGGTCGTCAGCATCGTCGAGTTTGGTGCCTTTATGGAGTTCCTGCCCGGCAAGGAAGGTCTGATGCACATCAGCGAGTACGAGTGGGGTCACCCCGAGACCCTCGACGGCCTCATCCATGTGGGCGACGAGTTCCAGGTGAAGGTCATCGCCTTCGACGAGAAGAACGGCAAGATTAAACTCAGCCGCAAGGCCCTGCTTCCCAAGCCCGAGGGTTATGTGGAAGAGAAGCCTTCCCGTGGTCCGCGCCGCGAAGGTGGCGACCGTGGTCCCCGCAAGGACGGCGACCGTGGTGGCCATGGTGGCGACCGTGGCCATGGCGAGCGTCGCTCCAGCGGCGACGGTGGCCGCCGGAGATAAGGTTTACTGTTTACAGTTTACAGTGAGAAAAAGAGGATGTCCTGACGGGCGTCCTCTTTTTTTTGCTTTTTGTGTTTTGTAAATTATTGTATTGTAGTTTGTTGTAAAAAATATTTGCATTTTTGGAGAGAAATTTGTAACTTTGCCCTTTCAAAATGAGAAAAACAGGAATATAATACATAATAATATGAAACATCATTATTTGAAAGGGCTATGCCTTCTGGCATTGAGTTTCTGTCTTATGCCTTTCATGGCGAAGGCCACGCCATGGTACGGCAAAGACTATTTCGAGAAAGACTACAACTACAGCGCCTTTTCGTTAGGTTCGGGACGCATCCATATCAAGACGCTGATTTTCGCGGAAGGAACCATTGCCAACTTCGCCGCCCAGCGTGGCAGGGAGCATTACTGGGACGACTACGAAAACCCTAGAGTGTGGTACCAGCAGGAGGGCGATTCGAAGAACGCCATTTTTGAATATCGGGCCGACAACGAAAAGAACAAGCCCGGCGAAGTTTCCGGTCGTCCTGAAAACGAAGGCTGGGTTACCATCAGGGTCTATTCCGGCACCGTCGTCATCACCAACCCCTACGACGAAGAACGGGTAGTGTTGACCGCCGATGGACAGTGGCACGACATCAACCTACGCCGTAGCGGTACGGGCGACCACCTCACCTTCTGTGAGGTGGATTGGTACACGCCTGAAAGCCTCAATGGCCATACCTTCATCGTCGGAGTCAATTCAATCTATTCCCCAAGAGCGTCGGAGTCGACAGGTGATATGTTCAAAAGTGTGTTTGAGCTGGGCTCATTTGTTGGTGACGACCCCGACCAGCAGCCCGAGCTGATGGATCCTATCTTCTATCCTTCGTCGGAGATTGCCGCAGGTCAGATTGCCGTCCCCTACATCTCGCACCAGGAGACCTACCAGTACAGTACTTCGCTGAACCCTGGTATGATTTATCCTCTCCACGACCGCAGCGGACTTGTCTATGTGCCGTCTAGAGACACGGTGCAGCACGGCTTCTACTTGAATATGCAGACGCGGACGAGCCAGTCGTCGGATGATGTGGATTTCCGACAGTGGCTCAAGTCGAGCACGGTGGATATTCCGGCCTACCACAAGGTCTACTCTATGATAACCGGGTGGTATGTCTATCAGGACGAGGACAGCGGGAAGTGGTTGTGCGATATGCGGGCACGAGATGTCGAATGGCATCTGCACTACCCCTACGAGGAGGATTTGGTCCCGTATGACTATTTTGTGTTGCAGCGAGCCTATCGGCCCGACTATTCCGATGCGGTGACGATAGCGACGGTGCCGATGGATGAGCCGGAGAAGGATTCTCTTTTTCTGAAGATTTACCACCATGTTGATTCGACGGAAGGGGCCTGGATGAACCCGTTGTATGGGCCGGACAACGACTCGTGTCACATGATTTTCTATCGTGTCAGAAGGGCGTCGTCGGCACAGTGGGGGTGGGCAGGAAACCCATACGCTGACTCTGTGGTGAGCGTGCAGCCGGTATACCTGCAAGGTATTGGTGGCGCGAACTCGTGGCGCCACTACACCACCGACCCCGACTTTGCCTCCAACCATACGGTGAACCTCACCTTCCAGATGGCCAACGACAACGATGATATGGATCGCGGCGATGCGAGGGCTTTCCCGCGTATTCTGCGTACTTTCTGGGACGACCGGGCAAAGCTGAAATTGCAGCGTATCGCCATAGAGACACACGACACGGTGACGCTGACCATTCCCGGCGACAGCATCGAGGCTGTGCTGAAGCGCATGTATACGGGTGGTAACGGCCAACCCTCGGCCCACCCGCTGACCTATGCTGACCAGCTCTATCTGAAATGCGAGCACTACAAGTACCGCGTGTGGTTGGACACGGTGGGTGCCAAACTGAAACTCAATCCTTTGTGGGACAACACTCCCACTACCGCTGCCGATGCGTGGGAGATTACCCGTGATGGCGGCGAGGAACCCTATTTCACCGATGCCGCCGAACTGTTGAGCCTGAACGCCACGCAGGGAGCGTATCCCGACTGTGTGCTGCTGACGTGGGATGCCACCGAAGGCGGCACCGACCAGTATATCATTGAGACGCGCCCGAACAGCGACAGCAGCTGGCGGGTGTTGGACAGCACCATCAACAACTACTGGCGCGACACCACTGCCAACCCGATGGAGACCCCCATGTGGCAATACCGCGTGACAGCGGAGTATATGTGCAACGGGACGCTGCACACCGACAGCCGCACCACCGAGGGCTACCGCTCGCTGTGGGGCCGCGTGAGCGGCCGCGTGCATTATGAAGACGGCACCGGCTGTGCCGACATTACGGTAGTGGCCACACGCAGCAGCGACGGAGCTACCGTGCAGACGGTGCAGACCGACGAGGCGGGCAACTACCTGTTCGACAGCCTGCCATACGCCGCCGGCGTGGAGTATATCATCACGCCCACATCGGAGCATGCCGTGTTCAGTTACAACCATACCTCCAGTGGCTCCGCCACAACCAACCTCTCGCTGGGACACTGCCTGGTGACAGGTATCGACTTTGACAACCTTTCGTCGGTGCGCTTCTCGGGCCGTGTGCTCTATGAGAACAGCAGTGTTCCGGTGCGCGACGCCAACCTTCTGCTGAACGGGAAGATGGTGTCGTTGCGGCAGGTGCCGGTGAAGACCGACGCCAGCGGCAACTTCGAGATCCGTGTGCCGCAGGGCGAAGCCTTCACCCTTCAGGTGGTGAAGAACGCTCACCATTTTGCCGGCGACGGCTTTGTCCGCATCGACAACGACAGTTTGCTCACCCTTACCGAGGCGCTCGACGGTGTGCGCGTGTGGGACCAGACAAAGGTGACCCTTGCCGGTCGCCTCTGCGGCGGATTGGACCAGAGGGACTTGCCGCTGGGCTTCGGCCTCTCGCGCAACAACCTGGGCGACGACCTCAAGCTCGTCCTCGAACTCGAGGGCGACAATGTGAGCTACATTGTCCGTGTGCCGAGCGACCTGACCAAAGACACCCTTGAATTCCTCGAGCCGCACCTCGTCTACACCGACGAGGGGGTCGACACCGTAGGTTGGACGAAGGTACACTATCAGCAGAAACGCATCATTATAGAGCCCGACAGCGCCACGGGAGAATTCCGCGCCGAGCTTTTCCCTGTGCGCTACAAGGTGACGCAGGCGACCGCCCGCGGCTATGCTACGCTTTTCCCTGCCGGCACCACGTCGGAGGTGGTGGACTTGAGCAATGTGGCCAGCGGGTTTGGACCTAAAGAGTCCGACACGGTAGAGAACGGTGCCTGGCGAAGGGCGAATGAAGAAGGGGAAACGGAGAATGTCATAGGAATCACTCAATATGACCGGCAATACAAGCTGACCTACCGTAGCCCCATCTCCGTAACCTGCAAGCAGATGCGGTGGGGTATGGAGGTCGACTGGCTGGGCGAGGAGACCATGCGGCGCACCAGCATCACCAACGAAGAGGTGATGATACCGCTGGCCACGAAGCGTGACGACGGCACCTACCACTACACCTTTGGTTTGCCGGTGTTCAAGAGTGACAACTACGAATTCCGAGCCTATGCCCACGAGGACTACTACTACAACAACGACCCCACAAGCTTACGACACGACCGCGTGCATATCCGGGGTGGTGTGCTGAAGGTGTACAATGGCATGCACGATGCAGTAGAAACGCAGATCCTGACCAAGGAACTCGACTCTGTCGGCACGGCGGTATTCACGGTGCCGGTGGACAATGCCTCGTTCGTGTTGTCGGGTGACCAGGCGGTGCGTTCTCTCGACCTCTCGGTGGAGAGCGAGGGTCAATATGTGGTGTCGCAGGCGGTGCGGGGATATGTGACGGGCAACCGCAATCCCGGAGCTGTCGTTACCACCCATGGTAATATCGGGCTCCTCGACATCCTGCGCGACCCGCCAGGAGCCAACTCCACGGCCTATCTTGAGGACGGCACCAAGTACTCCTACAGCTATGTCTACGATTGGAGCATAAAATTTGGACTCGACATCGGTTACAGCCGCGGTGAACGTGCCAATTTCGTCCTCGGAACATGGGAGGGAGAAGGCGGTGGCCCATGGTCGGGGTCGGAACTGGACATCACCACCGTTATCTCGAATTCCATCCCCATTACCAGCTCCTTCCATTACAAGCATCAGGGAAACTATAGTTTCTCCACCTCTGGGCGCATCTCCACCAGCAACTCACCCTTTAGTGTGGGGCAGGAGGGCGATGTCTATATTGGATTAGTGCAGAATGTCTACTCGCGCCGCTGGGATGCTGTGGCACCCGTCGATTCGGTCACCTACGCCGCATTCTCGGCCCGTATCGAAAATGGCTCCATGCCTACTGTCGCCGCCGGCGCCGATGCCGAAGGACACCCATACTACCTTGTCATCGGTAGCGAGCTGGAGTCAGGCCCTTATCTGCAATCCACTTTTGCCTACACACACGACTATATCAAGTCCAACGTCATCCCGCAGCTGCTCAACCAGCGCGATGCCCTGTTGCTTACCTGCGACAGTGCGACGGCGCAGGCGGCTGCCCAGAACAGCGGCAAGGTGGTCTACTGGAGCCGGGTTCCCGCTGGCGACAGCAACTGGGCCAGCAAAAACTACTACCGCTCACTGACTCCCGCCGACTACGACGAGCAATGGAGCGACGAGGTGGACGCCTACAATCGTTTGGTTGCTGACTGGGTGAAGCTTATGCTTCAGAACGAGTCGGAAAAGGTGGAGGCAATCAACAGCCCCCACAGCGAACTGATAGGGAACTATTCTGTAGGCACCGCCGCAACCGTCGAGCACGACGAGGAGTATGCCTACAGCAACACCTACGAAATCTTCTTCGACTATCCTGGGGCCTCCCTCTCTACCGGAGACATGGTGTCTAATATTGCAAATCGCTTCGGCAAAGCTATAGAAGAACAAATCGAAAAAGCTTTCGAGACTTTGATTGACCCGGATGATGATGAGGAAACAAACAATCCCCATACCATCGCTGTCAATACACAAACCTCTGTTAACAAATTCGAGATTACCCCAATCCTTGATCTCGACTTCAACCGCGACCCCACCGAGGAGACCTCCCGCACCCGTAAGATTGGTTTTAAGCTGGAAACCGACGAGATTGGCCACATGGATGTGGCTGTCTACCGTGCCAAGATGCAGTATGGGGACTTCTGGTTCAACGACAGTTCGTATGCGACACGTGAATTTGTGGACAACGGCAACGACTACGACGGCGAACGTCTCCTCTATGGCGCTCCCGTCTTCTACCTCCTCGGCGGTGCCACCCGTTGCCCCTGCGAAGAGGCAGACAGCACCGAATTCTTCGTGCCGAAGATGCCGCTCTCGGCAGGTGCGCTGAAGCTCGACAACCCGAAGATTGACATCAACGTGCATGAGCGCAGCGATGTGCCTATCGACCGTCCGGCCGTATTCACCATCACCCTCCACAACGACATTGAAGAGCCGATAGGTGTGGCGGCATCGAGTCTCATTCCTTTCAAGTTGCGTCTCAATGACGCCAGCAATCCCCACGGTGCCCGCATCCTCATCGACGGCATGCCGCTCACCGACGGGCGCACGGTCATGCTCCTCGGGCAGCAAGTCATCACCAAGACTGTCGAAGTCTATGCAGGCGACGGCTACGACTTTGAGGATCTGGAGCTGATTTTCGAGTCTTCCTGCTTCTATCCCAACGTGAGCAATGTGACCTTCTCGGTACACTTCACCCCCGTCTCCTCGCCCGTTACCCTCGAGCATCCCCGCCAGAACTGGGTGCTCAACACCCTCTCGTCGCAGGATTCCATTGGCTACTACCTGCCCGTCACCATCGCCGAATACGATGTGAACTACCGCGAGTTCGACCACATCGAGCTGCAATACAAGGTGTCGACGCAGAGCAACGACGCGTGGGTGAAACTCTGCTCGTGGTATGCCGACAGCGCCCTCTACCGCGAAGCCACCGGCACCAAGGCGATGATCAGCGGCGGCAAAATTGACAACATACGCTTCTATGGCGACCGCGACCCCGTGGAGCAGTACTACGACCTGCGGGCCGTGAGCTTCTGCCGCCACGGCAGCGGATTCGTGACCCGCTCTTCCGAGGTGATGAGCGGCGTAAAGGACACGCGCCGTCCGCGCGTCTTCGGCCAGCCGATGCCTGCCAACGGCATCCTCGGTGTGGGCGACGACCTCAAGCTGCGCTTCAACGAGCCCATTGCGGGCAACCTCCTCGACGAGGATAACAACTTCCAGCTGCTGGGAGGCACCAACAGCACCGGCATCACCTCGTCGACGAGCATCTTCTTCGACGGTACGCCGAGTTGCGGTGCTACCACGGCGGTGACCCGTGCCTTGGACGGCAAGAGTTTCTCTGTCGACCTGATGGTGAAGCCTGCGCCCACCACCTCGACTAATAGTCAGGAACTCTTTGGACATAACACCACCACGGGCGGCATCTCCTTCGGATTAATACCGGATAGCAACTCCTACCGCCTCTATGCTTACATCGACGACTACAACGTGCAGTCGCTGCGACTCGACCCGATGACCGACTTCACGCGCGTTGTCATGACCTACGACGACAGCACGGGCCGCATACGCTTCTATGCCGGCACGCAGGATGTCACCGACCCCGATGCCGACACCACGGGTGCCGACGGCTTCCGTGGCGAGGCTCCGCTCATCTTCGGCCATGGATTCAAGGGCAATATGCTCGAGGCGCGTCTGTGGTTCAAGACCCTCTCGCAAGCCGAGATTGTGGAGACCAACCGCAAGCGACTCACGGGTTACGAGCGCAAGCTCGCCGCCTACTACCCCATGAACGAAGGACGCGGCGAGACATTGCAGGACAAAGCCAACGGCGGTACGCTGACGCTGCACGGCAGCTCGTGGACGACGCCCAGTGGCTTCTCGCTGCACCTCGACGGCAGCACCGTC
Organism: Bacteroidales bacterium UBA2939; assembly: GCA_002349055.1. Lineage (GTDB taxonomy): Bacteria > Bacteroidota > Bacteroidia > Bacteroidales > P3 > Colimorpha. The sequence continues at coordinate 30,337 of DECD01000052.1, forward strand.
GTTAAGCTCGACCAGAACCTCCTTAGCCGCTCCAACATCCAGGACTACACGCTGATGTTCTGGTTCCGCACCAACGAATACCACGCGGGTCTCTTCTCGGCCGGATGGGACGGAAACAGCGGCACACTGATGGCCCTCGAAAACGGGAAACTGGTGTTTAAGAACAACGGCATGATTCAACGCTCGTCGAACAACTATGCCGACGGAATGTGGCACCATTATGTGATTACCGTCAACCGCACCTATAACAACGCCTGCATCTATGTCGACGGCGGGCTGGTGAACACCTTCTCCATCGACAGCCTCTCGGGCCTCTCGGGCGAGATGTATCTGGGAGGAGCGCAGGGCGTGCAGGGCGTGTCGAACTTCATTGGCCATCTGGACGGTGTGGCGCTCTTCGAGCAGTCGCTGCCGAGATCTCTCGTCGAGAGTTTCGACAACCTTGCTCCCATGGGCGACGAGATGGGCCTCATTGCCTACCTCTCGTTCAACGAGCAGCGCGAGAACAATAACGGCATCATGGAAGAGGTCTTCTCTGTGAACAACCAGCGCATTGTGAGAGAAAACGGCGTGGTTGTCCCGACGGAGCAGAAACTGGTGCTGTGGCCGAGCGAGGATTCCTTGGCCACGATGGCCGACGGCACCGTGAGGGCTCCCATCCGCGAGCGCGACCTGGTGACGAAGATGAACTTCGACTGGGCCTTCAACAGCGACGAGTTGCTCATCAACCTCAACATGGCCGACAACGAGATTAACAAGAACAGCATCTTCATCACCGTCCGTAATGTGGAGGACCTCAACGGCAACCGCACCGTGAGCCCCACCATGTGGCAGGTGTTTGTCAACAAGAACACCCTGCTGTGGGACGACGACGGCATCCACGAGGTGTTCTACTATGATTTCGACCAGGGCGTCCACAACATCGAGGCGCACATCCGCAACAGCAGCGGCCATCGTCATCAGTTCTCCATCGAGGGACTGCCCGACTGGCTCACCGTCGACCGCCCCTACGGCAGCATTGACCCGCAGGAGTCGACGACGCTCAACCTCTCCATCGACAGCCGCACCCTCGCCGTGGGCACCTATTCAGAGATTATCTACCTCACCGACGAAGACGGACTTTCCGAACCATTGAAGGTGAGGGTCGACATCAAGGCGCTGTGTCCGTGGTACGGCGTGGAAGAGGGTGAGTACGACCGCCAGATGACGCTGTGCGGACAGGTGAAGATTGACGGCCTCTACATGACCGACCCCGAAGACATCGTCGTCGCTATGGTGGGCGACACTGTGGTGGGATATACCCATGTGAACCCCGACCTCTCGGGTGGCGGCAGCTATATCTTCATGACCATCTACGGCAACCAGTCGACCGAAGGCCGCCAGCTGCGGTTCCGCGCCTGGCAGGAGTCGACAGGCCACGCCTACAACCTCTCCTCCAGCGTGGATGTATACTTCCAGAGCGACGCCATCGTCGGCCTGCCTCCCGAGGAGCCTGTGCTGCTCTATTCCAACTCGTCGTCGGTACAGTATTTCGACCTGCACTACGGATGGAACTGGGTATCCTTCTGCATCGCTCCCGAAAACCAAGGGTCGTTGGTGATGAACGGCCATTTCGATGTGGGTGACCAAATCAAGGAGGCCAACTCGCGCCGCTTCGTCGAATGGGACGGCCAGCGCTGGCGCGGCACCCTCACCAGTGTCGACTACCATCAGGTCTATCTCGTCTATTGTAACAATCCGCACTATGGCGTTCAGGTGGCGGGACAGCGGCTCACCACCGACCAGCAGCGCACCGTCACGCTGAAGCAGGGCTGGAACAACCTGCCTTACCTACAGATGTCTCCCGCCAGCGTCACCGACGCAATGGCCGACTACATCGAGCATGTCTCGGTGGGCGACCTTGTGAAGTCGCAGGATGCCTTTGCCTACTTCTCGGCCAACCAGCGCTGGGTGGGCTCGCTGACGGCTATGCGTCCCGGCGAGGGCTACTTCCTCAAACGCCTCGGTGAAGGCGAGGTGAGCTTTACCTACCACGGCACCCGCAACAGCAAGAAAGGCGCATCAACGTATCAACCTATCAACGTATCAACGTATCAACCTCTCTCCACTATGACGATGATAGCCGCCACCGAGGAGCCTGTGAAACGTGTGCTGGCCTATGTCAACGGCAAGCTGGTGGCCACAGCCGAGCCGATAGATACTCTCTACTTTATCACTATCCCGGCCGATGAGACGGGTGTGGTGACATTTGCCCTCGAGAGTGGAGACGAGACACAACACGTGTCCACCACGTTGCCTTGTCTGACCGATGCTCACTACGGCACGCTGGAGCAGCCGGTGATGCTGGGTACGCAGACGTCCTCGTCTGCCACCGTCACGGCCTATCCCACAGTCTTCACCGACCAAGTCACTTTCTATGTGAATGGAGAAATGAGAAATGAGAAAGAAGAAATGAGTGTTACTCTTACTGATGCATTGGGTCGCCATGTATTGCAAGAGGAGAAATCAATTTTCAATTCTCAATTCTCAATTCCCAATTTGAAGGATTTGCCTGCCGGTGTCTACTTCGCCACGGTGAGCTACAACGATAATGTGACAACCATTAAACTCATTAAAAAATGAAACCTTCAATCTATTTGGCAATAATGCTTGGAGTGGCACTGCTGGCCGCTTGCAGCAAGGACGATACCTCCTCGACCACCGACACCGTCCCTCAACGCAACATTCCGTCGGGCACCATCCCCATTCCTGGGTGGGATGTTGCCCCGGATTACGACTATACCAGCAGCATGACGGCTGTGGTCGACGTGGACCTCACCAGTACCTATCCCGACATCACGCCCGTCGACTGGCAGGTGGATACGGCCGACCTCCTGGCGGCCTTTGCCGGTGAAGACTGTATCGGTGTCACCTCACCCACGCAATCGGAGAAACTCTTCTTCCTTTATATCTCTTCTCCTTCCGAGAGTGACGATGATATTACCTTGCGCTACTATTCCGCCCGGCTGCGCAACGTCTTCCTGGCCGACGCCGTCCTCCACTTCGAGAACGGCGGCCGCATGGGATCTGTCGCCGACCCGCTGACACCTGCTTTCGTCGAATTCAAAACCGAGTAAACAACATGAAAACGAAGAGAAAATACCTGTCCCCGCAGCTCACCGTGGCCCTCTTCAAAGCCGAACGCGGTTATGCCACCAGTGGATTCCGTCTTGCCATCTTCACGGAGAACCTCTCTGAGGGCAGTGAAAACATCGAGGAACGCCAGGAAAGCGGCGATATCTGGGGCTCGGAATGGAACTACTGATTTTAGTTAATAGTTAAGAGATAAAAGTTAAGAGTTATGAATATCAATAATCAATGGGTGCGCAGGTGTCTCGCCTGCCTTCCTCCTTTCTCCTTTCTCCTTTTAGCAGTCCTCTTCACTGCGTGCGAGAAGGACGACGACACCCTCCCCAAAGATAGAATCCTCCTCACCACCGAGAAGCACCTCTCGCCCGAGAAGACTTCCGTCAGCGGCACCACCGTCCAGTGGGTCTCAGGCGACATGGTACGCCTCTACATCGGCGGTTTTGAAGAAAACCTTCCTGTTGCCATTAGCGGCACCAACGCATACGTCGATGGATGGAAGGAGAAAAGCGGTGTTATCCGGGCCTACTATCCCAATACAATTATTGGCCAGGAAGAAGGAGCAACCGATGTTCCCACCGTCACCATCCCATCCCGGTACGACAGCTACTATAGCGGTGGTCGCCAAGTATTGGCTCTTCCTATGGTGGCTAAGGCACCAAACGGTGCTACCACCGTCGAGTTCAAGCACCTCACGGCGGCACTCATGGTTAACTTAAAAAACGAGACTACATACGAATTGACGCTTGACAGCGTTGTCGTCTCCAGCAGCGAATACATGCTCTGCGGCGCAATGTCCCTCGATTTGACAGCCGACGGATTGGGTGTCTCCGCTCTCGAGGGCAGTGGCTCCGTTACTGTTCGTTTTTCGGGCATCACCCTCGGCACCTCCGGTTTCTCCTCCGTCCAGATACCCATTCGTCCCATCGGCGAAAGCGACCTGCGAATTCAGATCTACGCCCATCGACAAGGCGCTGCCATCAGCATCGAGGGGGTTCCTGCGGTGAATAAAACCGTGGTCTACCACTATAACGATCATAAACAAGTTTCGGCTCTTGGCCGCAATGTGATGATGTCCGCTGGAATCGTTCTCAGTAGCAGTGGCCACACTACACCAGAAGAAATCGACAATTCCATATTCTCGGTCAGCAGTAATAAGCGGGTCCGCTTCTCCAAGGGCAACCTGTGGTATCACAACTCCAGCTACGCTTTCCACACCAACCAGTACGATACTGATGCTACCCCGTCCAACTCCAACAAAGACCTCTTCCCATGGAATGCTACTTACATTTCCGGTTGGGATGTCCTCTCCGCCGAAGAATGGAACTACATCGTCAACAACACCTCCCGCACCGCCATACGCTTCGTCAAAGCCTGCGTGAACAGCGTTAACGGCTTGATTATCTTCTCAGACACTTACCACCACCCGATAGCCCAAGCATTGGTCAAGGTTAATGTTGATGGCTCGATGAACTTCAGCGATAACACCTTTACCACCGATCAGTGGAATTCCATGCAGGCTGCCGGTGCCATCTTCCTCCCTGCTGCCGGTTACCTCAACGGTTCGACGGTTGAGTCCTATGGCGGCGAGGGCGACTACTGGTCCTCCACCACCGATGGCGACGGAAAAGCCAAACGCCTCGAATTCACATCCAGCGAGCTAACTACCGACAACGGAATCATCGGTTCCTACGGCTGCTCCGTCCGCCTCGTCAAAGTGGCAACCCGCTAAACCGACCCACTCTCTCCATGCGTTCTCCTCCATGCCGATGGAGTCGCTCAGCTGGGCCAAAACCTGCATCAGGCCGTCCAGCAGGAAAAAGACGGTATCGGTGAGCAATACCACGCCCAGGAGACTCCAGCCGAGGCCGACAATCTGGCCCTGGCAGAACCATCTTATCTAATTGTGCATTGTTTTGTCGCAACAAAGATACTAAAAATTTCTTTAATTTAAGAATAATTAGTTTGCCAGTTGGGAAAAAATATGTACTTTTGCATTACGGAATTTACGTAACGGAATTTACGTAATGAAATATAAGTGGCTAAAATATATTGTAATATGAAAAATTTGACCATAAATCCTTTTGTTTGTCATGGTTACGAAAGTCCAAAATACTTCTGTGACCGTGAGGTGGAAACGAAAAATATGCTCAAATCGCTCCAGAATGGCCGTAATATTACCTTGATTTCTCCGAGGAGATTGGGGAAGACTGGCCTTATCTGGAATACGTTTCATCATATCCAATCCGAAAATAAGGATGCCATCTGTCTTTACATGGACATTTTTCCTACCCAAAACCAGCATGAATTGGTCAATATGCTGGGTGCGGCGGTGCTCAACAACGCCTTGTCGCGAGGCAAAGCTTTTGGGAAAAAGGTGATGAAATTCCTCGGCGCACTGCGTCCCGTGGTGGGTGTCGACCCCATGACAGGGCTCCCCAACGTGACCCTCAATACCGATCCCACGCAGGCCGATATGTCGCTGAAGAGCATCTTCTCGCTCCTAGGAACCCTCGACAAGGAGGTCTTTCTCGCTATCGACGAGTTCCAGCAGATATCCGAATACCCCGAAAGTGGAACAGAGGCACTTTTGCGGTCGCATATTCAGTTCTTGCGCAATGTACATTTCATTTTCTCGGGCAGCAAGCAACATCTGATGTCGGAAATGTTCCTCTCGCCGAAACGCCCTTTTTACCAGAGCACCGATATAATGAACCTGCTCCCTTTGGAGGAGGAAACCTACTACGGGTTCGCCAACGGCTTCTTTGAGGGCAAGGGCGGACATCTCGACCGCGAGGTCTTCCATGAACTGTATGCCACCTTCGGCGGATATACGTGGTACATCCAGTCGGTGTTGAACCGTCTGTACGAGAGTTTTAAGAAGGTAGACTCCGTCCAGCAACTGCGTGCCACCATCCTCTCGGTGACCGAAAGCAAAGCTCCGCAATACGAGTACCTGACGCAAATGTTGACCAGCAACCAATTTGCGGTGCTTCGTGCCATAGCAAGAGAGGAATTGGCCACAGAACCAACAGGTAAGGTTTTTTTGAAAAAGCATAAGCTTCCCAGCGCCAGCAGCGTTAAAACGGCCATGGAGACGCTCACCGACAAAGAACTGGTCTACCGTTTGCCGGAAGGCTACATCGTCTATGACCGCTTCCTGGGCATCTGGTTGAGTCGCTTGTAGAGAAAAATCATTACTCTCCTCCTAGGGTCAAACCCGTACTTTGTCCCTACCAAAACCCTACCAACTCCTTACCAACTCCTACCACGGTGGGAGATGGTAGGGCTTTCGTTGGGCTAAAATCGGTCGTTTTAACATTTTTTATGAAAGTTTGGCGGCTTTTCCGGCGGAGGTGGTTTCCGGGGTGGGGTGATTGAGAATATGACACACCCCTCAGTCACTTTGTGACAGCTCCCCTAACTGAGGGGAGCAGCTGGATGCCACCATCAAGTTAAAAGCAGCGGAGCAAGTTTGAGGCAGCTCCCCTAACTGAGGGGAGCAGCTGGATGCCACCATCAAGTTAAAAGCAACGGAGCAAGTTTGAGACAGCTCCCCTAACTGAGGGGAGCAGCTGGATGCCACCGGCAAGTTAAAAGCAGCGGAGCAAGTTAGAGACAGTTCCCCTAACTGAGGGGAGCAGCTGGATGCCACCATCAAGTTAAAAGCAGCGGAGCAAGTTTGAGACAGCTCCCCTAACTGAGGGGAGCAGCTGGACGGTGCAGTTTTCATAAAAAATGTTAAAAAATTAGACCCCTTGTAGAGATTCGGCAAAAAGTCTGTTATATATTATATGTGCGGGGGTGAAAAAGGCGCGGGCAATAAAAATGACATAAACACGTTTTAACAAAAAATAATCTTATTAAATGAAAAGAAACATTTCAAAGTGGAGGATGCTGCCGTTGGGCCTTATGATGGTCCTGACGGGCATCCTGGGAATGAAAGGCGCGCATGCGCAATGTTTGGATTCGGTGCCGTGGGGCACCCCGTTGTCCTTCGAGAACAGCTGCTGCTGGATGGTGGCGCCGGGCAGCGACTGGATTCGGTATGCCGATTTCGACCAGATTGTCAGCGACGGCAACCCGTCGGCCGACCACCGCATCCTCTCGCCATGGGTGCAGATTCCCGCTTCGGCGCAGCAAGACTCGCTGGCGCTGATGTACCTCACGGGCAGCACATGCCGGGAGGACTACAGCGTCTGCGTGACCACCGACGGAGTACACTTCGATACCCTTTTCCGCGGGAGGACACCCGATGAGGCTTTCTATTACGACGACACCCTCTATATAGGTGCCTACGCGGGCCAGTGGGTGCGCTTTGAACTGTGCCACTATGTGTTGAACAGCATCTATGAACCCGACTCGGCCTGCTGGAGCATCTTTACGACTCGCCAGTTACTGTTTCAGAATATCAGGTTGGAGAGCCCCATGCCGCCGGTGGCCTGGATGTCGGTGCCGGAGAAAGCCTATGTGGGCGAAAACACCCTCTTCTCTGCTTCGCTCTACAGTGGCTCGCATACGGGCCTTACCTACACCTGGCACAGCTCGCTCATGGGACAGACCCTCACGGGAGACAGTGTGACGATGATTTACACCGCCGCCGGTATGGACACGGTGACGATGGTGGCCAGCAACGCCTACGGCAGCGACACGTTGGTGAGTACCATCCAGGTGTTTGACTGCAGCGAAGTCATCGCGGCGAATCCGTGGATGGTGAACTTCGAGACCGACTACGACTGCTGGCGCACGGTGGGTGACTATGGCTGGACGAAATACTACGACTCCGGCATCATGCCTAGCAGCGGCGACCAATCGATGATAGCTTCGCCCGCAGTGGCGCTCCCTGCCGACAGCACTGGCTTGCGGCTCTACTGGAAAGACCGTCGGCTGAGCAGCGCGACCACCTATTATGTGATGGTTTCGCGTAGCGGCAGGTTCGATCTCGACGACTACGACACTCTCTACACCTCGACGATGCAGAACACCAGCCTGACGCAGCGCAGCACGTCGCTGGCCGACTATGCGGGCGACACGGTGTATATTGCTTTCCGCCAAATGTATCAAAGTGGACGCCGTGTTTTCGTTACCAACGTGAAGATGTACAACTCCTTAGCACCGATAGCTACCTTGGAGGCACCGACCACCGCCGTTGCCACGGGCGACACGGTGCGCTACGCCGTCCACCCCTCGCAGGGCGATTCTCTCACCTACAGCTGGCACAGCGCATTGCTGGACAGCACCATCGTTACTTTAGATTCTGTATTGTCTATTGTCTACCCCTTCGCAGGACCTGAGACGCTGACCGTCACGGTGAGCAACGCCCACGGCGCTTTGTCGCTCGAGACGAGCCTCGGCGTATTCGACTGCGACACCATCAGCACCTTCCCCTGGGAAGAGGAGTTTGTGGCGATGAACACCGATGCCGCCTACACCGTCTGCTGGGAAATCAGCGACTGGGACCGTCTGGCCAGCAACTACAGTTATGGCTGTGAAGATGAAGACGGCAACCATGAGACGATGGACGACGTTATGGTATGCAACACCGCAAATAATTACATGGTGCTGCCGCCCGTCCGCGTACCCGAGACGGAAGCCGAACGGCTGAAGGTGTGGGTGAAGTACATCGGAAGAATGCTCGTCACCATCTCCACCGATGGCGGGCAGACCTACCCTGATACTGCTTATTTCGACAACGTTAATAACCACTACTCTAAGCTGCGTGCCGTTTCGCTGGCACCCTATGCGGGGCAGACGGTGCATGTGCGCCTGTCGAGCAACTTCACCTCATCCGTAGTCGACCGCGTAGCAGTGGACTACGACACCACACCGCGCGTCGACATTACCGCGCCGACAAAAACTGTCACCGACACGCCTACCTTATGCGTGGCCACTCTTCGCTATGGCGACACCGTGGGACTTGTCTACACATGGCACTCGCAGGTGGGCGGAACCTTTGTCACCAACGCCGCGGGCGACAGCGCCTGGGTGACCTACAGCGCCGGCATCAGCCGCAGCGAGGACACCGTCAGCGTGGTGGCTACCAACGCATACGGCAGCGACAGCGCCCAGCGTGCCATCTATGTGAGAGATTGCAGCCCGCAGACCTCCCTGCCGTGGCGAGAGACCTTCGTCGACGGCACCGCCTGCTGGTACAAGCCCGAGGGCA
>DECD01000052.1:39700-39864 GCA_002349055.1 Bacteroidales bacterium UBA2939
GGCAGCAAGTTCTACGACGCCATTCCTTACGGAAACTCCGCCTATGAACGCCTGCGCCACCTCTACCTCAATACCCAAAAAGACACCCTCGGCAGCTGGATTATGTCGAAGGCCATCGTGATTCCCGCCGACACCGACATGGGGGCGACCCTCTTCTGGAAGGT
>DECD01000036.1:0-8917 GCA_002349055.1 Bacteroidales bacterium UBA2939
AATACATAGATTCACTCAACAGGCCAATACTAAAACCATGCGGTTTGGTGGGTCATTACTCACCGGGAAAGAACGCGACGAGGAGACCGGCTACGGATACTTTGGTGCGAGGTATATGGACCACGAGCTGACGACCATGTGGCTGAGTGTTGACCCGATGGCAGACAAGTACCCAAACATAAGTCCGTATGCCTACTGCGCTTGGAATCCCGTAAAGTTGGTGGATCCGGATGGAAAGGAAGCAGGGGGTCCACCAAAATCAAGAATAACTGTACGAAATGGATGTGTGGTTCTTAATATGAACAACCTACATAATACCACACGGAATAGAATAAATGATTTTAATAATGATCCTAGAAACTGGCCTAGAGGTTGCATAGGGGCCTTTGGCCCCCTTGCCCGTGTTGAATATAGGACACCTGAGCTATTGGATCCACAGGGAGGTTATGGGTACTCTCAACCTACTAGTCATAATGTTCAAACAAAAGCTGTCACGGCAAAAAACACAGGGCTTCCTGATCAGAGAGTAAGAACTCGTCCTATCGCTTCAGGTGGATCAAAAGGAATAAATCTTGCATTGGTTGCAGTTGAAGCGACAATTTTCTCGTTAAACGCTATTGCTTATAGTTTTTGGAATAATGATATGAAGAATATTCAAAAACAAATGGGACTGATGAGAGATGCACTCGTGAATGTTATGGAGTATAATATTGAAGTGGGGCTCCCCGAGAATTATCGCACTGCAGAACAAATGTTGAATATCGCCAACTATGTTTTACAAAGAGAAAATGTCACAAAAGACCCTATGGTAAAACAAATCGGAGATGAGATTAGAGCAAGGGTTAACTATAAATACAATAATCAGATACAACAATGTCCAAGAGAATATTAAATATGATAACGCTTGTCTGTCTACTGGTTACACTTTTCGCCTGTAGTGAGAAACATAAAATTGAGCATAGAATTGACGGTTTATGGGAGGTTCAACTATCTTCGCAAAGTGAGTACCAATACTGGTACGACACATGTGGATATATGGATCAGATACTGTTCTTTGATATAGACCAGCATGAATGTTCTTTACCGAATATAAATGAAACGCTAGAGGAAAGTGCGAAAGAAAATCATAAAGGTAGTTGGTCTATTAATAAAACAGATTCGCAATGGATAATAACGATTAATCCTAGAAAAAACCCTCTTCAAGGAGTGTTCAATATTTCTTTTTATAAAGATACGATTTTTGATTCCAACAATCGTGAGGAAATACAATATTTCATGAACTTAAAAAATGAGGAATGGGATATTGTATGTAAAAAAAGTGGGATAATTCTCAGCGTATGGTAAGAAGCGAAAGAGACATGAAGTGAACCCTAAAAATTGGGCACGGCTTTAGATTTCACCCCGTACCTTCCCCCGACAAAAAATACTGAATAAAACATCTAATAGTTGACCTCTTCAGCACATAATACTCCCCTCCAAACCGCATGGTTTGAATGCGGTTTACACCTTCGGTTTTATGTGCTGGTTGGTTCACCTAACAGTTGTTATTTATTTGTGACAAGAACTGCCCCACGCTCCCATTCATTCTTCCGGGATTGGCAGTATAGGATGTTTTTCTATGCCCTTTTGAATGAAAGCATCCAAAACGGCCTCCGAAGAGACTTCACTGGTTCTATATGCCGGCTTGCTGTAATCGTGAATAAAAGATTCTAACGCATCTATCAAAAAAATAAGTGCATCTGGTGTTCTTTCCACATAAAGAGTGTGATAATAATCAACATTCAAATCTGCTGATTTGATTCGTAAATAACAACTGGTTGTCTCTAATAACGTACCAGAAGAATCGCAGTATTCTTTTACCCTTCTGCACAATGTGGTGTTGACCGTGTCATCAAAATCGAGTTGCGAAACGGCGAAAGAAACCAACTTTTGCTCAACATCACTTGGCGTGAATTCGTATACCCCCGCTGGGATTTGGCAGGGTTGGAAAAGATAGAATTCACATCTCGAGGGGGTAAAGATGATGTGATACGGAGTCTCTGGGGAATAACCCCAAAGGCTAAATTGTATTGTGTCGAAAGAGAAGTTGCTGTTATAAAACGGACGTGTCTTCCCTTTTCCTCCTCGAAAAACGCCCAAGGAATACTCTGTAAACTCATTCCCTCTTTCTTCATTGCGATAAAACCAAGGTTCCGCATGCACTGTGTCATTGTAATAAAAGCAGAAGCAGGGACTTGTTGGGTACTCATCAATAAGGTGATAGTATCCTAAAGGATTCGCACTCTTGCATTGTATACACAAAAAAAGAGTGAACAATTGTAGTAAAATTACAAGATACTTCATTCGATTGTTATTTGTTGTGAATTAGCGATTGGATTGTTTGATTATTTTTTATGCCAATTTGGACAATTACGCATATTTATGCCTCTAGTTCTGTTGAGTGTGGCTATCGCCTCTTCTCTGGTTGAATTTAAATGCTCCTGCATAATAGGGATCGCAAAATCTCTATATCGATGAGTTACATATAAGTCATGATATTCCTGCATTGCGTTTAGGTCTGAGGCGCATTCTTTTCGATAATATTCAGATATTTCAGAATTGTTGAGATTCTGGTCGTCATCAAAGTCATTAGCATAGTTGAATACATGAAAGAACATTTCGTGACAGATTGTTTCCAAACTGCGAATAATATTATCTTTATCAGACCCACATACAGGAGTGTCAAGATTGACAGATAACATTAGTCTCTTAGATTTACCACTGCCTGTTAACTTATGCCCCGTTTCTCCTCCGCAATCCTTCAGAGTGGCAACATTAAACGAAAGGTCAATACCCTTTTCATGGAATAAACCATCCTTGTCAAATGACACATTTCCTACCTTATCACCTTTTTTTGCGAAAAGGGATAGCGCTCTATGTCCAAACTTGCTGTTTGCAAAAGCCATAAGGGCTTTTGCTGCTATTTCACAATCTTTTCGAGCATTTCCGTTTTCGTCAAAGATAGCTGATACATCAATCTCTCTCCCATCTGGATCCACCAACTTCACCGGATTCCATGCACAATACGCATACGGGCTAATGCTCGAGTACTTATCCGCCAGCGGGTCGACACTCAACCACATCGTCATCAGCTCGTGGTCCATATAGCGGGCGCCGAAGTATCCATACCCGGTTTCCTCGTCGCGTTCTTTCCCGGTGAAAACAAAGGGGTAAAACCGCATGGTTTGAATGCGGCTTACCCCTTCGGTTTTATACAATTCCATATTGTTATCAGTATTATTTAGTCAAACTTGTGCAATGTACCAGACAATAGTCTTTTCGAGAAGTCAGCATAGATGCTAGTATCTTCTCCCGAAAACCGCTCTAAATACCACATATTCGCTCTTGAAATATAGCAACTAAAATGAGTGTTGTTTTTAAAGTATCCTTTCAGTAGGCAATCCCAATTTAATTCACGAAACATTTCATCTGAATTACACCATTGTTTTACCATTTCTACAATTTCCCTCTTCTTCACACCCTGTTTTCTTAATGCATCAAAAAAGACTTTAATGTCACTCTCCCGATATCCAGATAACCTAATCCATAGCGTTCCCGTGAAAGAAAATCTATAAGTGTTACATGAACTGATTTTTAATGTGTAATAAATAGGTGAATGTGAACTTTTATTTATTTTAAAAAGTTGAATTGTATATTTTTCATAGCTCTGTAATGAATCACGCCAGATAGTATCAACAGGGATTTCTATCGGGGTCGTGCACTCGTACGAAAAGTTGTCGTACCAAGTGTGAAACTCTTTTATAAAATCGGCAGATTGCTCAAAATACGAATTGGCTTCTTCACAAAAAACACTTAAAAACAAAAAAGCCTTTGTGTTGTCATATTGAGCCCTGCTCATATTGCCATATAAACTCGCGAATAATAATACTACGATATGGAGTCTTTTAGTATTCATATGGGGTGGGTTTTGGGAATTTATGGGGGTTTAATATGTATTTTTCATAGTCGAACGAGAATTTGGTTGACGGCAAAGAATAGTAATAATCAGGGTTTCCTTTCCTTCTCTGTTCTTCAAGCTCTCTAGCACCTTTTAATTGGTCTTGGGGTCTTGATACGGCGAAAATTGCATCACCGAATTCATTTGCCAAAGTAGACAAACCGCAATACCCTCCAAGAAATGCATGTTTAAATAATGTAATACTGATTGAATTAACGCCAATAATTTCATCCGTATCTATATTGTGTAAAAAGTGAGGGTGGGTAGTGCCGGCAGCATTATATCGCGATGTAGGCTCATCACTTGCTTCTATTGTAATGTTTACGCGTTCACCATTGTACTCTAAATTATCCAATCTGGTATATTCTTCCGGATTTGCTTTTTTAAACGCATCCAATGCCCCCTGAACTTTTTTATATTTCTCATGATTGTCTTTCAGTTCCTTTATTTTCTTGCGAATACCCTTTTTATTACCCCTAGTTGCATTCTTTAATAACTCATTTAGTTTCTGAAGATTCTGTGAGATATCTCTGTATTGTTCATGGGCATTAAATATAGTGTCTCCAGTAGGGTCGGTTAATCTTATCGGATTCCATGCGCAATACGCATATGGTGAAATAAATGGGTATTTGCTTGCATATCTGTCCACGCTCAGCCACATGGTCATCAGCTCGTGGTCCATATACCTCGCACCAAAGTATCCGTAACCTGTCTCTTCGTCTTTCTCTTTCCCGGTGAAACAAAGGGGTAAAACCGCATGGTTTGAGTGCGGTTTACCCCTTTAGCTTTATGTGCTGGATGGTACAATTAGTCGTTTTTTAATATTTTCGATACGAAATGCCAGCTTCTTCTATTGAGTCGCATCTACTCATTTGCCGGATGAACCATTTATTTTAGCATTGAGGCGAACGAATCCAGCCTCATCACAACAATTTTTGGGAAGTCGATGGTTTTCACTACGAGAGGAGATGCTTGCCAAAAGGCAATTGGTGTCAAGCACTACTCGTTTCATACGCGGTACGGTGTACGCAGATGCTCGTTTAGGACAGCGTTGTTCTGGACCTCGCCCCATTCTCCACTATCCCATAGTTTGTCCATCTCGTCAGTAGCCTTCTGGGCATAGTAGTTCGAAATCACCTGCCGTAATTCCTCGACTTGCTCCAAGGTCTTCATTCTTCCGAGAAGCCGCAAAATACCCAACTGCGCACGATTCAATTCCATGCTCTGTTCCATAGTTCTATTTATTTCTTTATTCGACTGCAAAGATACATATATTATCTTATATGGCAAAAAATAATTTATTCCACCAGTTTGAAGTCGCTGGCGGGGTGCTTGCACCAGGGGCAGATGAAGTCGGCGGGGAGGGAGTCGCCTTCGTAGACGTAGCCGCAGACCTCGCAGACCCAGCGCTTCTTGCCTTCCTCTGCAGGCGGGACGCCTGCGCTCCCAGTGGGTTTCGGCTTGATGTGCTGCTGGTAGTAGGCGTAGGTGATGCTGGGGCTGTCGGTGAGGACCTTGGCCTCCATCACGCGGGCGATGAACAGGGTGTGGGTGCCCAGGTCGATGCTCTTGGTGACAACGCAACTAATCACGCTGTTGATGAATTTGGGCAGGTAGAGCAGGCCGTTGTCGGTGCGCAGCTCCTGCTGGCATTCGGCGAATTTGTCGACATCCCTGCCGCTCTGGAAACCGAAGTGCTGGAACGGCTTCATGGTGGCCTCCTCGCTGAGCGGACAGAGATTGAACTTCAGCGTCCGCAGCACCATGTCGTGCGTGAGGTTGGACTTGTTGACGCAGATGGCAATCTGCAATGGGTCGCTGGTGACCTGCTGCGCCACGTTGATGATGCAGGCGTTGTCTTTCTCGCCCTGACGGGCAACAAGGACGAAGAGGCCGTAGCTGATATTGAAAATGGCTTTGTTGTCAATCATATTTCTTTGCTTTTGTGTGGAGTGAGGGAGGAGTAAGGGAGGTTCTCTTTCACTTCCCCTTCACTCCCCATATTATAAACTATCTCCTCTGCCAGGGCGGCGAGCAGCTCTTCTTGGGCGGGAGTGGCGGCGCTCTTCAGCGAGACAGTCTCGCCGAGGAGGGTTATCTCTTTCATCTGCTCCAGCTCGGCGCGCATCAGCTTGCCACTGGTGGCGGCCCAGGTGCCGTTCTCTATCAGGGCCACGGAGCGACGCTTCCAGTCGTGGGCCTTGAGGTCGGCCAGCAGGTTCTCCATCGGGGTGAAGATGCCGTTGTTGTAGGTGCTGGAGGCCAGGACGATATGGCTGGCGCGGAAACACTCGCTGACCAACTCGCTGACGTGCGTGCGGCTGGCATCGTAGGCTTTGATGTTCTTCACGCCACGCTGGCCGAGCAGGGTGCCCAGGCGCAGGGCGGCACTCTCAGTGTGACCGTAGATGCTGCCGTAGATGATGACAACGCCTTTGTCCTCTGGCTCGTAACGACTCCAAATGTCGTGCTTGCCAATAAAGTATTCCAAATTACTGCGCCACACGGGTCCATGCAGCGGGCATATCATCTTGATGTCCAGCGCGGCGGCTTTCTTGAGCACCGTCTGCACGGGTTGGCCGTATTTGCCCACAATATTTATAAAATAGCGACGGGCATCGTCGAGCCATTCGTTTTCAAAGTTCACCTCGTCGGCATAGAGATTGCCGGAGAGTGCCCCGAAGGTGCCGAAAGCATCGGCGCTGAAGAGCACCTTGTCGGTGGTGTCGTAGGTCATCATCACCTCGGGCCAGTGCACCATGGGCGCCATAGTGAAGACGAGGTTGTGACGGCCCAGCGAGAGGGTGTCGCCCTCTTTGACGTTGATACGTTGATACGTTGATGCGTTGGCTCCGAAGAACTGCTCCATCATCTGTGCCGCCTTGGCGGTGCAGACCACCGTGGTCTGCGGGTAGCGCAGCAGCAGGGGGGCTATGAGGGCGCCGTGGTCGGGCTCCATGTGGTTGACAATCAGGTAGTCGAGCTGACGGCCATTCAGGGCGGCCTCAACGTTCTCGAAGAACTGCTCGCTGACGGTGAGGTCGGCGGTGTCCATGAGGGCGGTCTTCTCGTCGAGAAGCACATAGCTGTTGTACGACACTCCGCGCGGGATAGGGTAGACGTTCTCGAACAGGGCGGTGCGGCGGTCGCTCACGCCGACATAGATTAAATCGTTGCTAATGGGTTGAATGTTATGCATGGTGAATAGTTTTTACATTTTCCGAATAACGCAAAATGTTCTCTTTTAGTATGCCGCCCAGATGAATTCGACTTCGGCAGGTAATTGCGACTATATTTCAACCATACTTTAACCATACTTCAACCATCCTTCGACCATAATTTATGGTTGAACTATAGTCGAAATATAGATAGAATATGGTGGGAAATAGCAAGTAGGGAGTGTGTTGACACTCTTTTTCCGCCAATTCGAAAAAAAGTCGTATTTTTGCAGCATGATTGACGTTGAAATTTGTTGCAATTCGATAGCGTCGGCGGTGGCCGCCAAGGAGGGCTGCGCCGACCGTATAGAGCTCTGCCGCGACCTGGAGTGCGGCGGGCTCACCCCCTCGGACGAGGATATCGCCTATTGTGTTCACCATCTGGGACTTCGCACCCATGTCCTCATCCGTCCGCGGGCGGGCAACTTCTGCT
Organism: Bacteroidales bacterium UBA2939; assembly: GCA_002349055.1. Lineage (GTDB taxonomy): Bacteria > Bacteroidota > Bacteroidia > Bacteroidales > P3 > Colimorpha. Next base: position 7,649 of record DECD01000036.1, read on the forward strand.
ACACCGAGTTCGAGCAGATGGAGATGATAGCCTCCATCAAGCGCTGCAAGGAGCTGGGAGCCAAGGCCGTGGTGCTGGGCTTTTTGACCGAGGAGGGCAAAGTGGATGTGGAGATTACGCGCCGCATGGTGCAGCTGGCGTCGCCCATGGAGGTGACCTTCCACCGCGCCTTCGACGAGGCGATACAAGACCCCGTCGAGGCCCTGTGGGATGTGGCGGCGGCACGCTGCCACCGCCTGCTGACCTCCGGGCAGCGCTATTCGGCTCCCGAGGGTGCCGATGTGATTAAGAATCTGATAGATGTCACCGGCGTGGAGATTCTCGCCGGCGGCGGGGTGACGCCGATGAACGTGAGGGAGCTGGTGCGGAACAGCGGTGTGCGCGAGGTGCACGGCAGCTGCAAGAAGACCCTCGGCGATGGCACCCTCGTCACCGATGCCGCCACGGTGCGCCAATTGATTGACCAAACGCTTACATTATGAAGAAGATACTGTTGCTGGCAGCCGTTGTGCTGACGCTCGCCGCCTGTCACCGCGAGCCGCATTTCATCACCGACAAGGACTACCGAAATGAAGTCCATAAGGACTTCGAAATGAGGAATGAGGAATTAGGAATGAGGGATTTATATCTCGACACGTTGTCTTGCATGGAGCGCGAGGCTATGGAATTCCTCTATGCCTATATGCCGTTGAGCGACCTGGCCGACTATGAGCCGTCGTTCTACCTGCAGCAGGTGCGCTATGCCTTCAAGGCGCGCGAAGAGATGGCTTGGGGCAAGGATATTCCCGAGGATGTGTTCCGTCATTTTGTGTTGGTGTATCGTGTTAATAACGAGAATCTTGATACGGCCCGCATGGTGTTCTACCGCGAGCTGAAAGAGCGCGTACAAGGGATGACTATGGAGGAGGCAGCGCTGGAGGTGAACCACTGGTGCCACGAGCATGTGGCCTACCGCGCCTCGGACATCCGCACGTCGGCCCCGCTGGCAACGATGAAGACCTCATTGGGACGCTGCGGTGAGGAGAGCACCTTCACTGTCACGGCGTTGCGCGCCGTGGGAATCCCTGCCCGCCAGTGCTACACGCCACGCTGGGCACACTGCGACGACAACCACGCGTGGGTGGAGGTATTTGTCGATGGCGAATGGAAATTCCTCGGTGCCTGCGAGCCCGACCCGCGGCTGAACATGGGTTGGTTCTCAGTGCCTTCGACGCGCTGCATGATGGTGCACACCAAGGCTTTCGGCAAGTACAAGGGCGACGAGGAGGT
>DECD01000036.1:9019-59225 GCA_002349055.1 Bacteroidales bacterium UBA2939
CCCACGCGGCGCGTCACCGTCACGGTGGTAGATGAGAATGACCAACCGATGGAGGGCGCACAAGTCAAATTCAAGCTCTACAACTATGCAGAATATTACACCTTGGCCGATGTGACCACCGACAAGGAGGGCAAGGCGTCACTCACCACCGGTTTGGGTGACCTGCTGATATGGGCCAGCGACGGTGAGAGATATACCTTCGAGAAATTGGATGTGCGTCAGAACAGCACATTAACGTTGGCGTTGACACACTCCTCCGTCAGCCTTACGGCTGCCACCTCCCCTAACTTAGGGGAGGAATTAGATGGACGCGGCAGCAACTCCCCCTCTAAGTTAGAGGGGGTGGCCGAAGGCCGGGGGCGTGTGTTCAATTTAGAAATGGTTCCGCCCGTGGCGGGCAATCCCAAGGTGGTCGCCACCGAGGAGGAGACCGCCGCCAACGCCAAGCGGCTGGCTTATGAGGACTCGCTGCGCAACGCCTACACTGCGACCTTCCCGACGAAGGAGAACTACAAGCAACTGATGAAGCCCAATTCCAACCTCACCGACGAGCAGGCATGGGAGATAATCCACAAGAGCGAGGGCAACTACGCCGAGATAATCAAGTTCCTTGACAACCACACGGAAGAGAACTCGGCGATAGCTGGTGAAACGGAAGCCACCTGTATTAGCTGTTCTGATGGTTTTATCATAAGTTGGAACGCATTTTATGATTATCTTTGCTCGTTCAGCGACAAGGATTTAAGAGACATCACCGCCGAGGTCTTGGAAGCCCATTGGGTGGTGCCCCCCATGCATCCGATGGCAAATGAATATGGTCCCTACAGGAAGGGCGGCCTCCCTGCCCGCATCAGCAACGAGATGGTGCGGCCATACCGTGAGGAGCTGGCTTGCTTCAAGGGCATGACCGCCGAGGAAATCAGGCAGTGGGTGATAGACAACATCACGATTGACGACAGCAGCAACTATTACAACTGCCCCATCTCGCCGGTGGGAGTCTACAAGCTGCGCCGCGCCGACAGCCACAGCCGCGACATCTTCTTCGTGGCCGCTTGCCGCGCCGCCGGGGTGCCGGCTTACTTGGATAATGCTACAAACATCCTTTACACCTGGGATAATAGCGGCTGGCATATTACTAGTTTCTCTAGTATGACTAGTAGCACTAGTAGTGCTAGATTAACCCTTACCTATGGCGGTAAAGAGCCAGCGAAGCCAATCTACTGGCCGCATTTCACCCTTGCCAAGCTGGAGAATGGCGATCTGCGCACCTTCGACTTCGAGGACGACCCGCGAATGAAGTGGAAAGTGGAAAGCGGAAAGTGGAAAACTGATAAAATTACCTTGGAGCCGGGTACCTATTGTCTCTCCACCGGCAACCGCTATCCCGACGGGGCTGTACGGTCGCGCATGGAGTTCTTCGAGGTGAAGGCCGACGAGAAGATTACGAAGGAGATAGTCATCCTGCCGCTGCTGGCTCGTACCGACGAGTTAGGAGTCCTCGACAAGAACCTCGAACTCTTCGACGGCGTCGAACTGTGGGACTATGCTGGCAACAGCGGTATGCTTTATATCAACCTCGGCGACTACAGCGAGCCGTCGAAACACCTCGTTGTGGAGTTGAAACAGTTGCAGAAGGAGATGAAAGCTTGGGGCGGCATGACCTTCATGGTGGGTCCCGCCAAACTGAACATGACCGACTGGCAGCTGGTGAATACCGACATCGCATATAATAAAGGTATACTGGAGCAGCGCATCCTTGAGGCCGTCAAGAGCGGAGCCCATGTGCAGTACCCGCTGGTGGCCCTCATCGACAAGGACGGCCATATCCGCTACCACAGCACAGGATACAAAATCGGCGTCATTGAGCAGGTGCTCAAAGCCGCCGAAAAGGATGTAAAGAAATAAGAAATCAGTATTTCTTCCAGTTGCGGAACTTGAGGTTGAAAACGCCGAAGAAAGCCTCCTTGAAAATCTTCATGCTCATCTTGCTCACGCCGAGGACACGGTCGGTGAAGATGATGGGCACTTCGTAGACCTTGAAGCCCAGGCGCGTGGCGGTGTATTTCATCTCGATTTGGAAGGCATAGCCGACGAACTTCACCTTGTCGAACTTAATCTTCTCGAGCACGCGGCGGCTCCAGCATACGAAACCTGCCGTCGAGTCGCAGACCTTCATACCGGTGACGATACGCACATATTTTGAGGCGTAGTAGCTCATCATGAGGCGTCCCATGGGCCAGTTGACGACACTGATTTTACCGCCCACATAGCGGCTGCCCACCACCACGTCGCCCTTGCCTGAGGAGCAGGCGTCGTAGAGTCGCACCAGGTCGTCGGGGTTGTGGCTGAAGTCGGCATCCATCTCAATCATATAATCGTAGCCATGCTCGTTGCCCCAGCGCATACCGTCGAGATAGGCGGTGCCGAGGCCCAGCTTGCCCTTGCGCTCCACGATGAAGAGGCGTTCGGGGAACTCCGTCATGAGGCGTTTCACGATGTCGGCGGTGCCGTCGGGCGAATTGTCCTCGATGATGAGCATGTCGAACTCTTTCGGGAGAGAAAAGACCTTGCGGATGATGGCCTCAATATTCTCCTTCTCGTTGTAAGTAGGGGTGATAACCAGTGTATCGGACATATCTTCTAATGTTAGATTCGAACTGCAAAGATACAACTTTTTTTTCAAATGGCCAAATTAAAGTGCAACAACAAATAAAAAAAAGCCCCCGCGACGGGCGGAGGCTTGGTGTTGGAATCTACAGAATCTACAGTTCTAGCGGACAATAAGTTTGCGGATGGCATTGACCTGTTCGCCGACGATGCGGACGAAGTAGGCCCCCTGAGCCATGTTGGTCACATCGATGGTGATGTCAGACGCAGCAGGCTGCGTCTCAACAGTCGTCACGACGCGGCCGTTCATGTCGACCACCGTCACCGTGGCGACACCCTCGATGCCCGTGAGGGTGACCGTGTTGCTGGCGGGGTTCGGGTAGAGACTGATGGCGGCAGAGGCCACGTCGTCGATGCCGGTGCCGCTGTTTCTTGTCTGGAAGTGGGTCACATTGCTCCACAAAGAGGTGGTGGTACCCTCGCAGACAGTACGCACGTAGACATCATAATCGCGGTTGGGGTTAAGTCCGGTAAGAGTATAGGTGGTGGCATTGATATTGCGCTTCATGTAGCCGCCGCCCTGCGGGAAGTTTCTGAGGCCATACTCAATCTCGAAGGTGGTGGCACCCTCAGGGGCGGTCCAGCTGATAACGGCAGAGCTGTCGGTTACATTGCTCACCACCACGCCGGTAACAGTCTCGCAGACGATGGTGGTGAAGCTGGCGGAATCGCTCCAGTCGCTCCACGAGGTCTCGCCACAGACAGCGCGGACACGGACAGAATAGGTCACACCGTTGGTAAGGTTGCTAACTGTGCAGGGATTGGTTGTGACATCGATAGTGTTGTCGTATCCCAAGCTAGTGATATGAATCTGCCAAGCATTCTGGTCTTGCTCTCCATTGGTCCAACCGAGGGTGGCTCCAGTGTGCGTTACATTGGTAACCGTGAGGTTGGTGGGGGCTGTGCAGGGCTGGTAAGCCTCGAAATTAGCGGTGAGGGTAAGGTCGGAGATTACCGAGGTGGTATAGGGGTTCTCAGTGGAGACAACCGTTGCGCCGGAAGTCCAATTGGTAAAGAGGTATCCCTCATTGGGAGTGGCGGTGAAGGTCACCATAGTACCTTCGACCACGTTGCCGCTGGGAGTCACCGCTGCGGTACCCATGGTGGCATCGGCAGAAACAGCAGAGACGATGTAGCGGTTGGGGTCGGGCTGGCCGGAGGTGACTGAGATGTCGTCGACATACCAATAATAGTATGTGGCGTTGGCATTGTGGCGGAAGGCGATGCGGGCACCTGCGGGAGCATTGGCGAAGGTGACGGTCTTCTGGCTGTAGGTCGTGGTGGCGGAGCCGAAGGCAGTATCGTTGTAGCTATAGGTCTCGACGGAGACAAAGGTCGAGGTGTCGGAAACATTGGTGATGTAGCCCACACTGAAGGTTCCACAAGAGGAATAGGTGGCGCTCTCGGGACGGGTCCAGAAGGTGAGCGTCACATTGTCAATCTCCTGTGTGAGAGGAGGCAGAGCCACCATGTTGACACGGGAACCGCTGAATCTGAGATACTGGCTGCCACCGTGGGTGTTGCTGGTAGAGGACTGCGTGTAGACGTTGCCGTTGAGATTGTCCCAGCAAGAGGGAGTCTCGGCGGTAGCCTGGGCCTCGAAGTCCTCGGCGAAAGGCAGCGAAGCAGCACCGCAAGTGGTGCGGAAGCTGGCGGTAGACGCGGAGCTGGTGTCGGTGTCGCTGCAAAGGGCACGCACACTGACGGTGTGGAGCGACGAGGCGGCGAGACCTGTAGCATCATAAGTGGGACTAGTCACAGTAACGGGAGTGCCACCATCGATGCTTACAATCCACTCGCTCTCGCTACCGTTGGAGGTCCAGCTGATGGTGGCCGAACTCTCGGTAACATCGCTTGCAACGATATTGGTCGGATGCGGGCAGTTGGGGCAGCCGTTGATGACGCCGAGAGTATCGCCGTCGTCATAGTTGTCGCCATAGTCAGAGAGGTTGAAATCGCCATTGCTGATAGTGAACGAGGTTTCGTAAGAATACGAGCCTTCCTCCCACAGAAGGACAAGCGTCTCGGTGCCACAAAGGCTGTAGGTATAGCTGTTGCTGCTGCCACTGGAAATGGTGGCGGTGAAGACCTCGGAGCCGCCGACATAGCCGACAATGGCATTGCCGTTCCAGCCGTCGCCATAGCTGTCGACCATGTCGATGACAACATCGCAACTTCCGCCGGCACACTGTGTGTGCACGGTGGTGCTGACCGACTGGGTAAGGCTGCCGTCGTCGCAAAGAGAGCTTACGGTGATGGTATAGGTGGTAGAGGCATTGAGGCCGGAAATGGTGGTATTGTTGGTGTAGACATCGAGGCTGTCGACAGAGGTGCCGTCGGTCCACCAAATGCGATAACCACCGCCATTGGTACCCGTGATGTCGACCGTTACATCGGAGCCAGAGGTGGCAACAGCGCTGACAGCCGTAGGACGGGGACAGGCGGGAGCGGGGATACAGTCGGCATGGATTTCGAAGCCGCTATAGGTCACACTATAGTCAGAGACGAAGACCACAGTGAAGGCGGCAGCATCGAAAGGTCCAAAAGTCTGGGTTTGGGAAACACCATTGTCGGTCCATACAACCGTGCCATTGGTGCCGATGCCCTCATAGATGGTCAGGTAGTCGTACGAGCCTTCGGTGCGGGAGGTGCCGGAAAGCACGACATAGTTGTCGTCTGTTTCGGGCAGGAAGACAAGCGTGGAATTGCAGTTGGAGCTGTAGCTGCCATTGGGGCCGCCATTGTCGTAGACGATGGCGGCACAGGAACGCAGGGTGTCGGTACCTGTGGTGGCCATGTTCATGATGGTGATGCCGACGCTGAAGTCGAGGGGACCCACCCAGACACTGTTGTCGGCACCGCAGTTGGTACGGAGGTAAGCCTCGTAGAAACCGGTAGACAAGCCAGTGAGCTCATAGCTGTTGGTGGAGGGGTACTCGACGGTGCCGTTCTCGATGTCGAAGTCCTCGGGACCGTAGACCAGTTCCCAGGCGGAGCCAGTGGGGTCGTTCCACGAGAAGTTGACGGTGTCGCCGGAGGTGGTGGCAGCAAAACCGGTGGGCCAGGGGCAGGCAATGGGGGTGCGGACAGTGATGGCGGAAGAAGCGAGGCTGGTGTCGCCAGCGTCGCAGACAGCGTAGATGGCCAGACGGTACTGGGTATCGTCCTCAAGGCCGGTGATGGTGTAGGGGTTTGTGGTCACGTTCTCGATGACGCTGTCGCCGACAACAATCATCCATTCAGACTCCTCGCCGAGGGAAGTCCAGCGCAGATCAATCTCGTGGGGCATAACCGTGTCGGTGCTGAGAGCGTAGGGAGCGGGGCAGGTGACCTGAGACAGTTCGAAGTTGTCGACACAGGCGGGCGGGTTGCTTCCCGAGGAGTTGTCGTTGCGCCACACAAAGTAGAATCCGTAAGTGCCATCGGTGAGAACCGTGAAGGTGCCTTGTTTGGTCTGCCAGCTGCTGCTCTGATTCAGATAGCCACCGTCGACAGCGGTGAACCCTGAGGCCACGGAGGACGAGGTCCATCCGCTGTTGGGCATAGCGGTACCGGCAGGAGCCACGGCTGCGCGGAGGAAATCGTAGGAGCTTTCTCCGGTGGTTTTCCAGTCGAAGCTGAAGCTATACTCGCCAGCCTCCAGTTGGAACGTAGCATAAGCATACGACACACAAGAGGTGTTGGTGGTGTAACTGGCACTGGTGCCGTTGTTGTTGCTGATGAAGAGGCCGTTGGTGTTGTTGTTGCCACCAGGGAGTCCGACATACCAGCCGTTGGGGGCGTTGTTCTCGAGTGCCCAGTCGGCACTGCTGCCGTTCTCATCGAAATCGCAGATATAGGGGAGTTCACTTATCGGATCGCCAACCAGGGTACGGAAAGTGGTGCTGCGGGTGGCGGTGACAATGCCATCGTCGCAGATAGTAGCAACAGTGACAGTATAGACAGTATTGGCGGCAAGACCGCTGAGGGTGTAAGTGTCGGAGGAGACATCAATGGAATCAGTATCTGTGCCATCGCTCCAGCAGATGCGGTAGCTCGCCCCTTCCATGCCGACAATGGAGATGTCGGCACCGTCGGCGGTGCTATTGCCTGCACTCACAGAGACAGGACGCACGCAAGAGGGAATGGGTTCGACCACCAAGTCGTCGACATACCAATAGTAATATGTGGAATTGGCATTGTGGCGCAGCACAATACGGGCGCTGTCGGGAGCTCCAATCATGGGGACCTCTTTCTCTTCGTAGGCACTGAATTCGCTATAGCTCCAGTTGGCCAATTCGACGAAGGAAGAATCGATAGTGACATCGGTCATATAACCCACCGAGAAGGTGCCACAGGAGGAACTGGTGAAGTTCTCGGGACGAGTCCAGAAACGCACCTGCAATGAGCCTGTGGGTTGGTCCATGGGAGGCAGTGCGATGGCGTTAGACATGCTGCCAGAGAAATGAAGATACAAACTACCTCCATGAGCATTGCTGGTAGAAGAATTTACACGAGGGTTGCCACTGAGTACTGTCCAGCAGGAAGGAGCACTGCCTGTGCTGTGACCCTCGAAATCATCGCTGAAGGGGATGGTTACGTTGTCGCAAGCGGTGCGGAAGTTGGCGGTGACCGCATTGGCGCCGGTACCGTCGGTGCAGTTGGGAGTAACGGCGAAATGATAGAGCGTGTTGGAGTTCAAATCCGTCACAGTGACAGAGGTGGATGTAGAGGTGGTGGAGGCGGTGTCGGTGGCATTGCTCCAGTATGTGATGGTGTAGGTGGCACCGCTGTTGATGGTGTCCTCCCAGTTGAGGGTTACGTCGTGGCCATTAATCTCGCTGGCGATGAGGTTCTCCACGGGGAAACAGGTGGGAGGCGCGCCCACGCGCAAGTCGTCGATACCCACGCCGTAGCCGTATTTATCAATATAACGGAAAGCCAGTTGGCAGGTGGCGCTGAAGCTGGAAACGGTGTACGTCGCAGCCGTCCACGAGGAATGGGCAGTGGTGATGGAATCCAGCGTCTGCCAAGCATCCGTAGCGCTGGTGCGGAACAGAACCACCAGGAAGTCAATATCGCTAACCCACTGACGGTTGACATACTGGAAGGTGATTTCAGCACCCGAAAGAGAGCTGAGGTCGAGTACTGGTGAAATTAGGGTGGTGACATTACCAGTGGTGCTGTGCTGGATATGCGCGTTGCCTGTGCCCTCGGCGCAGCCGGTGGCGGTACTGTAGTCGCCCACGCCGACTTGCCATGTGCCGGGGCCCTGCGTGGTCCAACACTGGGGTAGGGTAGTCCCGTTAAATCCTTCAAAGAAGGGAGTCGTTGAGGTGACCGCAACGGCATCACAATCGCTTTGGGCCTGTGCTGCCAGCGGCAACATCATTGCCGCCAAAAGTGTCAAAAACTGTAGTTTTTTCATCATATAACTTTTTATATTATTATCTTTTATTATTATCTCATTCCGTCGTATCGGGCAAAAGCATTGGTTCACAATACCATTCTGCCCACATGCACTCTCGTTTACACGGGTGCAAATATATGATTTTTTTTTCATTCCCAAAAAAACTTTCTGTATGTCATTTTTTTTTCATATTTTTGCAATCTCAAAAAGTCAATAAATTATTAATTAAAAATAACCATTATGTCAAAACTCCTTCTTTTAGGCGACGAGGCTATTGCACAAGCATTCATTGATGCTGGCGGTAGCGCCATCAACAGCTATCCCGGCACCCCGTCGACCCAGATTACCGAATATGTGATGAAGTCCAAACAGGCCAAAGAGCAGGGTGTTGTCGCCAACTGGTGCGCCAACGAGAAGACCGCCCTCGAGGCCTCCATCGGTGTGGCCTACAGTGGCAAGCGCGCCATGACCTGCATGAAGCACGTCGGCCTCAACGTCTGCGGCGACCCCTTCATGAATGCCTCCATCATCGGCACCAAGGGTGTCATCATCGTGGTGGCCGACGACCCCAGCATGTTCTCCAGCCAGGACGAGCAGGACAGCCGCTACTACGGACACTGGGCCATGATTCCCATGCTTGAGCCCTCGAACCAGCAGGAAGCCTACGACATGGTCTTCTACGGCTATGAACTCAGCGAGCAGATGGGCACCCCCATCCTGATGCGTATCCCCACCCGTCTGGCCCACAGCCGCGCCGGTGTTGAGCGCAAGCCCGTCCGCGCCCAGAACCCCCTCAGCAGCCCCAGCGACCCCAAGAGCTACGTGCTGCTCCCGGCCAACGCCAAGCGCCTCTACCGCGACCTTATCGACAAGCAGCCCGCCTTCACCAAGGCCAGCCAGGAGAGTGGCTATAACCAGTATATCCCCGGCACCGACAAGAAGCGCGGCATCATCACCACCGGCATCGCCATCAACTACCTCCAGGAGAACTTCCCCGGTGGCAAATGCCCCTATCCCGTGGTGAAAATCGCCCAGTATCCTCTGCCCTTCGACATGCTCAACAAGCTGTATGACGAGGTCGAGGAAATCCTCGTGCTCGAAGACGGCCAGCCCTTCGTCGAGGAGCACATCAAAGGCTTCCTGGGTAAAGGCAAGCCTGTGCACGGCCGCTTGGACGAGACCATCCGCCGCGACGGCGAGCTCAACGCCGAGAAGGTGGCCAATGCCCTCGGTAACCCCATGCCCAAGGGTCCCGCAGTGCCCGAGGTGGTCACCAACCGTCCTCCCGCCCTCTGCGTCGGCTGCCCCCATATCGACAGCTACCAGGCTGTTGTCGACGTGATGAAGAAATACCCCAACGGCCGCGTCTTCGGTGACATCGGATGCTACACCCTCGGCTTCAACATGGGTGCCATCGACACCACCGTCTGCATGGGTGCTTCGGTCACCATGGCCAAGGGTGCTGCCGAGATGGGCATTTTCCCCGCCATCGGCGTCATCGGCGACGGTACATTCGGCCACAGCGGCATGACCGGTCTGCTCGACTGCGTCAACGAGAAGGCCAACGTCATCATCATGATTCTCGACAACGACATCACGGCCATGACCGGCGGTCAGCCCTCGAGCGCCAACCAGAAGCTCTTCAACATCTGCAAGGGCCTCGGTGTCGACCCCGACCACATTCGCACCATCGTGCCGCTGCCCAAGAACCACGACGAATTCATGAAGATTCTCGAAGAGGAAATCGCTTACAACGGCGTGAGCGTCATCATCCCGCAGCGCGTCTGCATCGTCGAGAACAAGAAACGTATTGCCGCTAACAAATAAATCGATAACAACATGAAGAAAGACATCATACTTTGTGGCGTAGGCGGCGACGGTATCGTCTCCGTGGCCAAAATCATCAGCGACGCCGCCCTCAACCTGGGCATGAACGTCAAGCAGAGCGAGATTCACGGTATGAGCCAGCGCGGCGGCTCGGTGTTCAGCCACCTCCGCATCAGCTCCGACCCCATCTTCGCCGACGTCATTCCCGAAGGCAAGGCCGACATCATCCTCAGCTCCGAGCCCATGGAGGCCCTGCGCTATCTGCCTTTCCTGGCTCCCGACGGCGCCGTCATCACCAACAGCGACCCCTTCATCAACATTACCAACTATCCCGCGATTGAGAAGGTCAACGCCGAGCTGGGCAAGCTGAAGAAATGCGTCAGCTTCAACGCCAACGCCATCGCCAAGGAACTCAACGCCCGCGGCAACATGGTGCTGCTGGGTGCTGCCGCCCCCTACCTCGAGCTGCCGTTCGAGGAGTTGGAGAAGGCCATCAAGGCCATCTTCGGCCGCAAGGGCGACGCCGTGGTTGAGACCAACATCAAAGCCATCCGCGCCGGCCGCGATGCAAAATAAACCATTGGCTTAAACAAAAGAAAGGCCCCGATGCTGTTGCATCGAGGCCTTTCTTGTTTACTATCTTCTCCTGCGAGTCCTTTTCCTGCCGTGGGACCGCCGAGAATCCGTCCCGGTATCTCCGAGGCGAAGGGTGAGGCCGAGGCCGATGTAGCGGCTTTCGGTGGTGTTCTCACTGACAAAGGGATTGTAGGGGTTGATGCCGTTGATTTTGGTGTGGACGGTGCCAAAGAGGTCGTTGACGTTGAGGAACAGCGACAGGCGACGCTCGTAGAGGTCGGTGCTGAAGCCACAATCGAAAGCAAAATAGGGGTCGGCCTCGGCCAGCGGTGTCTGGGTGCGACTGCGATAGACGGCGTTGACGAAGAATTGCAGTCCATCGAACCAGCTTATCGGCGTGTTTTCCAGCACCTTCATCCAGAAGTTAAACTGTAGCGAATAGCAGATTCTCTCGCTCTCCTGCCACGATCCGGGACGATACTGTACGCTATAAAAATCATCATATAGGTTGGCGTAGAAGCGAATTCTCATGAAATCCAACGGCCGCAAAGTGGCGTTGAGGGCGATACCGCCCTGCCGTGCGGTGCCGATGTTGGCGGACTGGTCGAAAGCAACTATGCGCCCGAAGCGGTCGCAGTAGGCTACGTCGGTGAGGGTCCCCGTCCTATCGAGGTCGGAGTTGAACCATGCGTTGAAGCCGATGTTGCCGAATTCGTCAAGGTTACGATTCCAGCCCAGCTCGAAGTTGTTGGCGTGTCCGTTGCTCAGGGAGGGGTTGCCAGTGGTGTAGCCGTCGTAACCATAGACAGTGAAGCGCGTGAGCTGCGCAGCAGTGGGAGGCACGACGTAGTGGGTGTAGCTGAAGGTGAAGATGTCCGTCGAAGAAGAATTGTAGGAGACATGGATGGTGGGGCAGAAGGTGAGGTAGTGCTTCTTTACGTCGCCGCTGTCGGCATCGGCGTAATCTAGGTTGTACCACGCATTATCCATCGAGAGCGAGGCACTGAGAGTGAAGTCGTCGACGCGGTACACGGTACCGGCGTAGAGCGAGAGTTCGCGGGTGCCGTTGGTGAAGGAATAGCTCCGCAGGCTGTCGATCTTGTTCTTGCGGGTTGCTTCGACATCCTTTTGCTCTGGCGCGAGGCTACCCCTGAGGCCGAAGTTAATCTCGCCATAATCGCCATAGGGCAGCGCGAGATCGGCGGTAATGCCGTGCCACTGCGATGGATTGCGCGTGACGATGTTACGGTTAAAATTCAATGACGTCAGACTGTCGTACTTACGCCGGTCGGTGTCGTACAAGTAGTTGCGCATCAGAGTGCCGGAGTAGTCGATGGAAAACATTCCACCGAGATTGTCGAACTTCTTCTCCAGTCTCACGCCGAAAGCGGCATCCGTCAAGCTATTGCCGTTGCGGAAGTTGTCTTTGTATAAATAACTTCCGGGGCTGCTGATAGACTCCGCGCGCTCGGTGAGGGAGCTTGTGGCGCAGCTGTCGTGCGAAGCAGCGGCCCAAAGCCAGAAACTGAGGGTGGTTGTCGAATTGAGATAATAGTCGAAGTCCACACCGAAGTTGCCACTCCATGTGTGATTTCTGATACGATCCTCTGTCGAGATGATGGACGAGAGCGTGTTGTCGGGTGCCAGCAGGCGGCTGTTGCTGTTGGCTTCGCTATTGTAGCGCACGTAGACACCACTTAGGAAGATGTTGAACCTCATATTATCGTTGGCCAACATATAGTCCACCCACGGTCCTATCTGTGGACGGCTGTTGGCATTCAGACCCAGACACAGCAACTGGTCGTTCATCACTTTGGCGTTGGTGACGATGTTAATAACGCTGTTCTGCGTGTGGTATTTTGCCGTGGGGCGAGCGATGACTTCGATGCGCTGCAACATGGCGGCTGGGAACGACTTGAGGTACTGCTTCAGAGCTTCGGCTTTGAGGTGCAAAGGCTTGTCATTAATCCAGATGTCCACCGCTGCACCGCCGCGGTAGCTAATGTTGCCTTCGGCATCCACTTCCACACCCGGAGCGTTCCGGAGGGCATCGATGGCACTGCCAGTCTGCACGCCTATGTCTTCGCTCACGTTGTAGAGCATCTTCCCACCGTCGATAGAATAGAGAGAAATGTTATCGCCACGCTTTGAGGCTCTCGACGAACTATGTCGGTTAAATCTAGGTTGTGCCACTATTACACCTGCCATACTCATAGCCAGTAGCACCAGGAGAATCTTTTTCAGCATTGAAGTTAACTGTTATTACTAGTATCGATACTTTTATTACTTATTAATTGTGCTATCGTAACGGAAACTCTTATTTTTTATTGTATCAATTATTTTTATTAGCAAAAAACAATGTGCATCTGCATACCAAACAGCAATAAATAAAACTAGTAATCAAGCAGTTAAAAATAATATTCAAAAAACATTTTGCCATATCGGAAAATGTTCGTACTTTTGCACCCGATTTTGAGAGAAAAATCATCCTACATGGTGGGCGTAGTTCAGCTGGTTAGAGCGCCAGATTGTGGATCTGGAGGTCGTGGGTTCGAGCCCCACCTCCCACCCGAGGAAGGAAACGGAGTCAAAGAAATTTGGCTCCGTTTTTTTTGTTCCCCCCATCCCTCACTCCAAGGTCCTGGAGCGACCCTTCGACGTATTTTCACCGTATCATCTCCTACTGTGGTAGGAGTTGGTACGGAGTTGATACGGACTTCAGTCGGACTTGATACGGAGTTGATGTTAAGTATCAACCTTTTACAAACGACGAAAAATTTGACCCCAAAAATGACGAAAAATGGGTTCATGACGGGCGTTTTGTAGAGCAGATTCTGTCGGCAACAGAAAAATTTTTCAAAAGAATCGGCACTGATAAACAAACGATTATAATAAAATTGAAAGAAAAAGCGAAAAAATATTTTGCCAGTTTGGAAAATGTTCGTACTTTTGCATCCGCTTTCGAGAAAAAAAGCACAAGTTGAAAACAAGGATTGGTCCGGTAGTTCAGTTTGGTTAGAATACATGCCTGTCACGCATGGGGTCGCGAGTTCGAGTCTCGTCCGGACCGCCAAACAAATTCAGAAACAGCACTCACAATGAGCGCTGTTTTGTTATCCGGGGCTGCTTGGTTTTGACAGCAGGGATGATGGGTTTGTAAGCATGCAGGCTGACGCGCCAGAAGCCTTGACCACAGACGCAAAACAATAATTGGCGAAAACAACTACGCTCTCGCTGCCTAACCGAAGAACAGTAAGTTCGGCTTAATTCCCGTGCAAGGCGCGGGAACGGGACATCTCCCAGCCGCCCCGACCGTCGGCTGCTGACCAGGAGGTGCTCATAAAGACGGGATAGCTCGCACGATGTCTCTACCTGCGGGCGAAACTTTAGAGACTACGGGTGGCCTTGGGTGCCGATGTCCGGAGCCACCCCGACAACCAACCACCGGATAAGCATGTAGAAAGCAGGTTTGTCACCTGTCTGGACGGCGGTTCGAGCCCGCCCAGCTCCACACAATAAATCCTTCCATACTGCGTTATCGGTAGTATGGAAGGATTTATTTTAGCTGCTGGATTGGGGACGCGGCTACGGCCGCTGACCGACGACAGGCCCAAGGCACTGGTGGAGGTGGGCGGCATGACGCTGCTGGAACGCACCCTCCTCACGCTGCGGGAGGCAGGCATCGAACATATTGTGGTGAACGTGCACCACTTTGCCGACAAGGTGATTGATTTTGTTGAAAGTCGAAAAGTCGAAAAGTCGAAAAGTCAAAAAGACATTTGGATAGACATCAGCGACGAGCGCGACCTGCTGCTCGATACCGGCGGCGGGCTGAAGAAAGCCGCACCGCTGTTCTCTGGCAAGGAAAACGTGCTGATTCACAACGTGGACATTCTTTCCAATGTCGACTTAAAGGGGGTGGAAGATTTTCACAAAAAACAGGGCAACTTGGTGACCTTGTGCGTAAGCAAGCGCAACACCAAACGACTACTGGAGTTCAACGAAGAGGGCTTGTTGGTGGGCCGTGCAGAGAAAGGGCTGGCTTTCAGTGGTATCTCCGTTGTTTCGCCTGAGCTGTTCGCGCTGCTGCCCGAGGCCGACCAACCCTATCCCATCATTGACGAATACATACGGCTCGCCGCCCAGGGTCATCGCATCGGCGCTTTCGTTCATCCTGCCGAGCGCTGGCTCGATGTTGGAAAGCCGGAAACCCTCGAAATAGCAAGACAATGGACACTTTCCTCAAACAGATAGCCCGACGCATCGTCAGCGAGCACCCCAAGGACACTGACCAGGTGCTGGTGGTGTTCAACAACAACCGCTCGAAACGATTCTTCATCAAGCAGTTCGACACACTCGGACAGGCCACCTTCCTGCCGCAGATAGCGACCATCGACGAGCTGATATCGCAGCTGGGAGGACTGGAGATTGTATCAAAGGAGTTTCTGCTGTTCGAATTGTACCAGATTCATGTGGCATTGGGTGGTACGGAACGTAAATACCAGACTTTTGAGGATTTTATCTCGTTTGGCGACCTGATGATTGGCGACTTCTCGGAGATTGACCAATACATGGTCAACGCCGAAGAGATTTTCGACAACCTGCACTCGCTGAAGGAAATCGGCGAGTGGAACATCGAGGGAACGCAACTCACTGATTTCCAAAAGAGGTATCTGGAGTTCTATCGCTCGCTCTATCAATATTATGTGCGCCTGCGCGAGAGACTTATCAGCAAGGGGCAGGCTTACGGCGGCATGGCTTACCGTCTGGTGGCCGAGAACATCGGAGAGAAGGCCGACGGCTGCCCTTACACGGCCATCTATTTCATTGGCTTCAACGCCCTGTCGAAGTGCGAGGAGAGAATCATCGGCGAGTATGTGCGCCGCGGCATCGGCCACCTGCTGACCGACAGCGACATCTACTACTTGGAACCTAGCCAGGAAGAGGAGTCGGGCCGTTTCCTGAAAAAGCACATGGAGACCTTCCCCGAGCTGAAGCCCGAGGGACCGTCGTATTTCGCCACATGCAAGAAAGAAATCACCATCGTGGATTGCCCGGAGAACATACTGCAATGCAAGTTTGCCGGACAGCTGCTGGCGAAACACCCCGAATGGCTCACCCCCAAGGAGGCCGAGAGCACCGCGCTGGTGTTGGCCGACGAAAAACTGCTCATCCCCACCCTCAACGCCCTCCCCGACATCGGACAGAAATACAACGTCAACGTCACCATGGGCTACGCCTACGCCGACAGCCTGGTTCATGCGCTGATGGAGAAACTCTTCTCACTCTACCGGCAGCACACCCACCGCGGCTACTACCACAGCGACCTCGTGGAGGTGCTGTCCGACCGTTTCGTCTGCCAGTTGCTCGATGCTCCCAATCTGCGACGAAACCTGGAGCGTGTGATGCGCGCCGACAGTCTCATCCGCTGCAATGCCGAGGAAATCAATTCGCTGCTGGAGAAAGCGAAAGTCGTCGAACCCGAGAGAATTGCCTTTCTGTTCCCTGACGAAACACCCACGCCCGACCGCTGTCTGAACCTGTTGCAGCAGCTGGCCAAGGCCATCGTGGGCAGCGACATCCTGACAAACAACCCCAAGGAGAAACAGTCGATGGGCAGCCTAGCCGAAATCCTAGACAACCTGGATGAACTGCTAGGCACCTATCCCGACACTGTGGAAAACGCCAACACGCTGGAGAAGATATACACCCGCATCGCCTCGCGGCACAGCATCTCACTCATCGGCGAGCCGTTGATGGGCTTGCAGGTCCTCGGCGTGCTGGAGACCCGCAACCTTGATTTCAAGCGCGTCATTCTGCTCTCGACCAACGAGGGCATCCTGCCCGCCGGACAGACCGGCAACACGCTTATCCCCCTCTTCCTCAAGACACAGAAAGGACTGCCGACCTACGTGGAGAAAGACAGCGTCTACGCCTACAACTTCTACCGCCTGCTACAGCGTGCCGAAGAGGTCTACCTGCTCTATAGCTCGGAAAGCGAGGCCATGGGGAAGGGCGAAGTCAGCCGTTTCGTCAGCCAGGTGGAGTACGAGCTGGCACCGATGTTCAACATCCCGGTACACCACATCGCCGTCAAGGCCGACACCAGCCTCGTCGACAGCACGCCACGCCAGGAGGTTGCCAAAACTCCTGCCATCATGCAACGCCTTGCCGAGATGGGGGAGCGCGGCCTGTCGCCTACCAGCTTCTGCCATTTCATCGAATGTCCATTAAAGTATTATTACGCCCGCGTGCTGAAGGTCGACGAAGCTGAGAGCGTGGACGAAGACCTCGATGCTTCACAGCTGGGCAGCTGCATCCACAAGGTGCTGGAAAAAGTCTATGGCGAACACCTGAACCAGCCGTTGAAGGCCGAGGTGCTTATCAAAGCATTGGAAGAGTTGCCGACGCTGATGGCCGACGCCTTCGAAAAGCTCTATTCCGGCGGCCGCAACACCGAGGGCCGCAACCGGTTCCTTTACGCCGTGGCAGAGTCGCAGCTGCGGCATATCCTCGAACAGGAGAAAGCTCGCCTAGAGAAAGGAGAGAAACTGACAGTCAAAGCTGTGGAGAAAGAGACCGGGCTTTATCCCATCACGCCAACGGTCAACCTGAAAGGCACCATCGACCGCGTGGACGAACTCAACGGTTGCCTGCGCATCATTGACTACAAGACAGGCCGCCTCGACAAGAAAGAAATTACCTACAGCGACGACAGTGAGACCATGCCTGGCAAGTGGCTGCAGCTGATGTGGTATGCTCTGCTCTACTGCCGCGAGGCTCATCCCGCAGGATCTGTCCAGTCGGGTATCTACCCCTTGCGCAACCTGCGTTCGGATGTCAAGCTGGCCACTTGGGACCGTGGCGACGGCAACGACCCCGAGGCCGTCACCACCGACAAACTCGACCGGTTTGAGGAGTTGCTGCGCGAGCACGTCGAGGAGCTGATGAACCCCGACATTCCCTTCCTCCCCACCCCCACGAAAGATGCCTGCCGCTACTGTCCCGTGAAAGCATTCTGCCCTTCCGCCACGTAACAAAATACCTTATTTCGCAGTTTTTTTTCGCCAATCAAAAAAAAAAGCATATATTTGCAAGTTAAACAACAGGCACAGACCACAGGGAAAACGTTGTCTATGTGTCGAGTAGATATGTATATAAACAGAATATAAATATAAAAATGAGAAAAACATTTTTTGTCTTGATGCTGGCATCGGTGCTGCTCACCGGTTGTGGCGGACTGTCGAAAATGAAATCCAAGAGCAACAAAGTGCGCTACCAGGCCAACCCCAATCCGGTGGAGACCATGGACGACAAAGTCGTGGTGAAGTTCACGGGTCAGATTCCCGAGAAATACTTCGACAAAGGCTGCGCAGTATTCATCCAGCCCGTGTTCTCGTGGGAAGGCGGCGACATTCCGCTGGAGCCCATCACCCTCAAAGGTGAGAAAGTGGACGGCGACGGCACCATCATCAACTACTCCAAGGGTGGCCGTTTCACCTATAGCGACATGTTCGACTTCAAGCCCGGCATGGAGACCGGCCGCGTCACCCTGACCCCTGTGGGCTACAAAGCAGGTCACACCAACGAGGATGCCCGCTTCATGGAAGATGTCATCCACACCAATCAGGGCGAGGCCTTCTCCACCGTCCTCCTCTCCGACGGCGTGAACAACTCCTCCTCGTGGGTCGACATCAAGGGCAACATCTCCATTGCCCCCATCAACTACAACAAAACCCAAGGCATCGTCGAGACCGCCGACATCTACTTCCTCAACGGCACCTCCGACCTCGACTGGAACTTCTACATGAACCGCAAGTTCGACTGCTATAACACCTACCTCAACCTCAAGCGTATCATGCTCGAGCAGGGTCTGCCCAAGCAAATCAGCATCACCGGCTGGGCATCGCCCGAAGGCGAGGAGACCAACAACGTGGGCGTGTCGAAGAACCGCGCCGACGTGGCCACCGCCCAGCTCAACAAGCTTCTCGACGAGGTGCTCACCCTCATGGCCCGCCGTGCCAAGGTGAAGCCCCAGGATGTGGAGTACTACAAATACCAGCAGCTCAAGAAACTCATCATCACCAGCCGCGCCGCCGGCGAGGACTGGGTGCACTTCGTGGTGATGGTCGAGGGTTCCGAGATTCAGGACAAACACGCCATCATCAACATCGTCGAGACCCAGCAGAACGTCCTCAAACGCGAGCAGATGATTCGCAACATGGCCGAGACCTACGACGAGCTGAAGGATGAAATCTTCCCCAACCTGCGCCGTGCCCAGATTGCCCTCTACTACAGTGAGGCTCGCAAGACCGACCCCGAGCTGGCCAAACTTGCCTCCCTCACTCCCGCCAAGCTCTCGTTCGACGAGCTGATGTATGCCGCCTATATCAACTACAACTACGACACCAAACTGAAATACTACAAGTGGGCCACCGAGAACCACCCGCAGGAGTGGGCCGCCTGGAACAACGCCGGTGCCGTGGCCTTCTATCTTGACTCCATCGACGAGGCCGAGCGTTACCTCAACGTGGCCCGCGACCTCAACCCCCACAACCCCGACGTGCTCAACAACACCGGTCTGCTCTTCCTGGCCAAGAAAGACTATGCGCTGGCCAAATATTATTTCGAGGAGGCCAAGCGTCAGGGCAGCTCCGATGCCGATGCCAACATTCCCATCCTCAACCTCAAACGAGGCAACTACGCCGAGGCCCAGAAGAGTCTCAAGGGTAACACCTGCACCTACAATCTGGCTTTCGCCCAGCTGATGAACGATGAGACCGGCACCGCCATCCGCACTCTCAACTGCTGCCTCGACCAGAATGCCGATGTCAACTACCTTCGCGCCATCTGCTACGCCCGTCTCGGCGACCGCACCAACTGCCTGAAGAATCTCAAGGCCGCCATCGACGACAAGTACGACTACAAGCGCAAAGCCGCCGTCGACACTGAATTCCGCGAGTACTGGGACGACGAAGAGTTCCGTCTCATCATCAAGCTTTGGTAAGCGATGATCAAACGCCAGATTCCCAACCTCATCACCCTCGGCAACCTACTGTGCGGCGTATTGGCAACCGCCTTCGCTGTTACTGGAGAGGTGGGCGTCGCCGCACTCTTTATCTGCGGAGGCATCTTCCTTGACTTCTTCGACGGCCTGGCGGCACGTCTGTTGGGAGTGGCCTCTTCGCTGGGGAAGGAGCTCGATTCGCTGGCCGATGTGGTCACCAGCGGCGTGGCTCCCGGATTCATCGTTTTCCACCTCCTCGACGCGCACAACGGCTATATGAAGGACCCCGTGATGGATATCCTTGCTTTCTCCGCATTCCTCATTCCTCTTTTTGCTGCCTACCGTCTGGCAAAATTCAACATTGATACACGCCAGAGCCATTCCTTCCTCGGTCTTCCCGTCCCCGCCAATGCCCTCATCTGGGCCGGACTGGCACTCTACGCCTGCCCCCTCGGCACCTGCTGCTTCCTCGAGTGGAATGGTCCCTTTGACAATACGCCCTTCCTTATCGCCTTGGTCATCATTTCCCTCACCACCAATATCCTGATGGTCTCCGAGATGCCTATGTTCTCACTGAAAATCAATTTTAAAGAGCTGGGGTGGAAGACCAACGCCGTGCAATACATCTTCCTTATCGGTTGTGCAGTCATCATCGCAGCAAGCCGCCAGTGGTACGCCATCTCGCTCATCATTTTGTGGTATATCATCCTTTCCGCCATCACGCAAAAGAAACATGCTGAGTGAGCTGAAGAACATCCGTATCGACGACTACGACTACCCTCTGCCCGACGAGCGTATCGCCAAGTTCCCCATGGAACAGCGCGACCACTCCAAGCTGCTTTGCCTCAAAGAGAATAACATCTCTGAACATCATTTCTACGACCTTCCCTCGCTGCTGCCGAGCGACACCCTGCTCTGCTTCAACGACACCAAGGTCATCCATGCACGCCTCTTCTTCCATAAAGAGACCGGCGCCGTGATAGAGGTCTTCTGCCTCGAGCCCCACAACATGCCTGTCGTTCAGGCTTTTGAGCAGCGTGAGCGTTGCACCTGGACCTGCTTCATCGGCAACAACAAGAAGTGGAAAAGCGGTTCCCTGTCGTTGACCACAAGTCTCGGTGCTGCCGAGTCCACGCTCACGGCCACTCGCCGCGAGGCCGTAGGCAACGCCTGGATTGTCGACTTCGAATGGACCGGCGGACAGAGCTTCGCCGAGGTCATCGAGGCCGCCGGTGTCATCCCGCTGCCGCCCTACCTCCACCGCGAAGCCGAGGCCAGCGATGCCACCCGCTACCAGACCGTCTACGCCCACCACGACGGCTCAGTGGCCGCCCCCACAGCAGGTCTCCACTTCACACCCGAGGTGTTCAAGGCGCTGAAAGAGCGTGGCATCGGCACCGAATACATCACTCTGCATGTCGGCGCTGGCACCTTCAAACCCGTCAACACCCCCACCATCGGCGAGCACGAGATGCATGTCGAGCCAGTGCATGTCACCGCCGACAACCTGCACCGCCTTATCGCCCACCAGGAGCGTCCGCTCATCGCCGTGGGCACCACCACCGTGCGCACCCTCGAGAGCCTCTATTGGTTTGGTGTCCAGCTCCAAGCCAACCCCGACCTCGACCACATGCACATCCGCCAGTGGGACCCCTACGAGATTGACACCCATGGCCTTGGCTATGCCGATGCCTACAGCAACATCCTCCAGTGGATGGAACGACGTGACACCGACCGTCTCGACGGTGCCACACAACTCATGATAGCTCCTGGCTATCAGTATCGAGTCATCAACGGACTGGTTACCAACTTCCACCAGCCCAAGAGCACGCTTTTGCTCCTGGTCTCCGCCCTCATCGGCGACCGTTGGCACGAGTGCTACCGCTATGCCCTCGACCACCAGTTCCGTTTCCTCAGCTATGGCGACAGCTGCCTCTTTCTACCTTGAGCAGCCATGAACGCCTTTTTCCAAAGCCTTCTCCAAACCCTTTTTCCCAGCACCTGCGCCTGCTGCGGCGATGTGCTGATGGCTGGCGAGAACCAAGTCTGTATCAACTGCTTGAGCAAACTCACCGCCACCCTCTACACCGCACACGACGACAACCACACCGAGCGCCTGCTCACTGGCCGCATGCCCCTCGCGAACGCCACCTCGCTCTTCGTTTTTCGCAAGGGCAACACCGTGCAACAACTCATCCACGCAATGAAATTCCACGGCAACAGCGAGTTGTGTATCCTAATGGGCCGCCAGATGGGTCTCGAATTGCTTCAATCAGGCAGGTTCGACGACATCGACCTTCTAGTACCTGTCCCTTTGCACTGGCGACGTCGCCTGCAACGAGGCTACAATCAAAGCGAACTTCTCTGCCGCGGTATATCGCAGATAATGAGCCGTCCCGTCAACACCAGCGCCCTGGTGCGCCACCGTTATACCCATGAACAGAGCCGCCAGGCCGCCGCCGACCGCGAGGAGAACGTCAAGGATGCTTTCCGCCTCCGCCACCCCGACGACCTCCGCGGGAAACACATCCTGCTGGTCGACGACGTTCTCACCACCGGCGCCACCCTCGTCAGCTGCGGCGAGGCCCTTTCTGAGGTCAACAGTCTGAAAATCAGTGTTGCCACACTTTCCGTCGCTGGACAGTAAAAACGCTCCCGAACCCCTCTATTATATCTGCTTGTAAATCAGCACCAAATAGCCACCATCTCTTAATCAACTCCTAATCATCTCCTACCCATCTCCCTATCAACTCCTACCATGGTAGGAGTTGATAGGGTGGTGATAATGCGAAAATATTTATTTTTTATTTGCAAAATAGGATGAAAATACCTATTTTTGTTGTTTCAATTCAGACTGAATAATCAAACAAGACTCTAAACAGCAACATTTTAGGAATATGAAATACAGAAGAATATTGCTCAAACTGAGCGGAGAATCGTTGATGGGGAGCCAGAGCTATGGCATCAGCCCCGACATGCTTACCCAATATGCCGCCGACATCAAGGGCGCGGTGGAAAAAGGTTGCGAGGTAGCCATCGTTATCGGCGGCGGCAACATCTTCCGTGGCCTCAGCGGTGCTGCCAAGGGCATGGACCGCGTGCAGGGCGACTACATGGGCATGATGGCCACGCTCATCAACAGCATGGCCCTCCAGGCTGAGTTGGAGAAGCAAGGCATCAAGACCGAGCTCCTCAGCGGCCTCGCCATTGAGCCTATCTGCAAGGAAATGAGCCGTCGGCGTGCCATCGAGGCTATGCAAGCCGGACGTGTGGTCATCATTGGCGGCGGCACGGGCAACCCTTTCTTCACCACCGACACTGCCTCGACCCTCCGAGCCATCGAAATCATGGCCGACGTCATACTGAAAGGTACGCGCGTGGACGGCGTCTACACCGCCGACCCCGAGAAAGACCCCACTGCCACCAAGTACCAGACCCTCACCTACAGCGAGGCGCTGGAGAAGAAGCTGAAAATCATGGATCTCACCGCCTTTGCTCTGGCCGAGGACAACAACCTGCCCATCTACGTCTTCGACATGAACTGCCCCGGCAACCTGCTCAAAGTGGTTGAGGGCGAAGAGATTGGCACCCTGATTAGCAAATAATAATAAAACAATAACAATATGAACGACTTATCGAAAGCCTGCCTCGACGAGGCTAAAAACAGCATGAAGAGTTCCATCAGCTTCCTCGAAAAGGAGCTGACCAAAATCCGCGCCGGCAAGGCCAACCCCGGTATGCTCGACGGCGTGAAGGTGGACTACTATGGCACCATGACCGAAATTAGCCAGGTGGCCAACATTAACACCCCTGATGCCCGCAGCATCGTCATCCAGCCCTGGGAGAAGACCCTTGTAGGTGCCATTAACAAAGCCATCCTCGATGCCAACCTCGGCTTCACGCCGCGCCACGAAGGCGACATCCTGCGCATCACCGTTCCCCCGCTGACCGAGGAGCGCCGCAAGGAGCTCTGCAAGGCTGCCAAAGGTGAGGTGGAAAACGCCAAAGTGAACGTCCGCAACGTGCGCCGCAACGTTATGGACAAGGTCAAGAAACTGAAAGACAAGTCCGTGCCCGAGGACGAGGTGAAGCTGGTGGAGAAAGAGCTCCAGGACATCACCGACAAGAACATCACCGAGTGCGACAAGATTTATGCCGCCAAGGAGAAAGAGATAATGAGCATCTAGGCAATCCTAGGTTCTCCTAGGCAAATCTGGAATATCCTATGACAATTGTCAAACTGGCCTCTGTGTCCTCAACCAACAAGTATTGTGAAGCCCTCGACCTCGCGCAGGTGGAGGACTTCACTTGCTATTGGGCCTTGGAGCAGACCTCAGGCATCGGTCAGCGAGGCAACCACTGGGAGGCACAACCTGGCAAAAACCTCACCTTCAGCCTTGTGCTCCACCCCACCTTCCTTTCCGCTGACCACCAGTTTCACCTCACCCAAGCCCTCTCGCTGGCACTGGTCGACTTCCTTTCATTTTTCAATTTTCAATTTTCAATTCACATCAAGTGGCCAAATGATATATATGTCGACGGGAAGAAAATCTGCGGTACCCTCGTTAGCACCCGCCTACAAGGCTCGCAAATAGCCGTTGCAATTTGTGGTATCGGTATCAATGTCAACCAGCTGGAATTTCCCGACTGGGTACCCAACCCCACTTCGCTCGGTCTACTTACAGGTGAGGAATTTGAGCTTGAGCCTTTGTTGACGCAGCTGCTCGACTGCATAAAGAAAAGATACATGGAATTGAAATCCGGCCAAGACCATGAGCCGGAATATCTAGACCGCCTAATGAACTTGGGCGTTCCTATACATTATATATATAAGGGAGAGAAAATCGTGGCTACCATCACCGGTATCGACCCCTATGGCCACCTGTTGCTAACCACCTCCGATGGCCGCCATCTTTGCTGCGGCATGAAGGAAATCAGCCTGCTAACGTGACTGGTGCATGATTTTCTTCACCAGAAGGGAGACCACAGCGTCGTACTCTTCCTCGCTGTCGGCACAGAAGATGTAGACGGCCTGGTTGAGGTAGGAGATGCCAATGTAGCAGCTGCCGGCAATGTCAATATCCTCGTTCTTGACAGGGGCATTCTCGCGCGGGTTGGCGCGGCTGCGGCGGGCGAAGAGCACGGCATCGTAGCCCTCGCCAAGACCCGCCTGCTGCTCGGGCGAGAGATCGCCGATAAAGAATTCTTTCTTCATCCATTCCCACCCCTCGTCGTCCGCAGCCTCAATGACAGTGACATCGACATGGGCGGTGCTGTCGATGGCGAAATTGCTCACCGACGCCACCTTGACGCCCCGCTGCGAGGCATAACGCTTGTAGAGGTCTGTCTGGCAGTGGGCTGCGAGCGGAGCGAGCAGCAGCATAACCCATAACCCATAAACGACAACCTTTCTCATACAGAGAGGAATTTACGAATGTCGCTGATGACCGAGTCGGCCTCGCACTGATTGTTGCAGACCACCACGGGTTCTGTCTCCTCCTGGATGGCGAGCCTGGCTTTCGGCCTCTTCTGTAGAGACGCAGCCCGCTGCGTCTTCGCTGTCGTCTGCTGGGGAGCTACAGTCTCTATCGCGGGAGGCGCAGCGGGCTGCGTCTCTACGGTCGGGACAGGAATTTCTATCGCCTCGGCCATGAGGGGCTCTTGCTCGCGCGGCAGCATGGTCAGTGTGCCGGCACCTACGACCATCATGGCCGCCACAGCCAACGACACCCGGCGCCAAATGATGCCCCTAACCTTGCGGCCAGCAGCGGCGAAGACTTCGTCTTTATGCGTCAGGCGTTCAAGTTCGGCCCGCTCCTCTTCGTTCAACGTACCCTCGCGGAACTTCTCCAGAAGGTACTGCATGGAATTCTGTTTCATATCTCTTGCTCTATTTTTTTTCTCAGTTCATAATGGGCTTTGGCGAGGATGCGCTTCACCGTCGACACGCTCATCTGCATCATGCCTGCTACCTCGCTCAGTGTGTATCCGTCTTCGTCGTGCAACTCGACGATGGACCGGGCCACCTCCGACAGCTCTGCCTTTTTCTCGGCCACTATGTTCAACAACTCTTCGTGCTCATAGTCGGTCACCAACGTCACCTCGTCCAGACTCATCAGTTTGTTCCTC
Organism: Bacteroidales bacterium UBA2939; assembly: GCA_002349055.1. Classification (GTDB taxonomy): domain Bacteria; phylum Bacteroidota; class Bacteroidia; order Bacteroidales; family P3; genus Colimorpha. The sequence continues at coordinate 34,615 of DECD01000036.1, forward strand.
CGTTTGAGGATAGCCAGGCTGTTATTCTTCACCACACTCGTACAATAGCGGCAGACATCCTTCACCCCCAACTGCAACATCGTCTTCACCAACGCCTCCTGTACCGCCTCGCGGGCGTTGTCGTCGTCCCTGAGGATGGCCATCGCCACGCTATAGAAGTCCAGGTAGTGGTCTACCAGCAATTGTCGCTTCTCCGCCCTTTTCATACTATATAGAGTCAAAAGTGCCGTTTTTGGCTCACACTTTTAACATTTTTTTTCTAAACGGGGTAGTTCTTGTAGTTGTTTCAGGCATCCTTTTTTAAAGTCTACAGATATGATAACCTCTTGTTTACCATTGGTTAGCATCAGGTACGGCACCCTCAAGACGGTATTGTAGCGGCAGGCTTGGTCGCAGACCTTCTGGGTGAGTGGAATTTCACATTTTTTGCATTCCACTATCATCCACGGCTGGCTGTCCCGGAAGACCACGATGTCGCAGCGGCGCGTCATGCCGTTGAGCGTGATGGCTCCTTCGACCTGCATCACTTCCAACGGGTAGCCGCCCTCGCCGTGCAGCCGCTGTATGGTACACTGCCGCACCCACTCCTCCGGCGTCAGCGCCACCCACCGCCGCCGCACAGGGTCGAACACCTCCCTACGGCCTTCGCATTCACGAGTGAGGATACTAGTATATGGTGCTTTCGTCGCCACCTTCTTCTTCCTGCTGTTGGGGTTTCTGTTTGAGGCCGTTGTTGATTTTCCAACTGAAGCCGAGGGTGATGGTGGGGGAGAGGCGTTTGGCCTTGACCACGCGGTTCATCTGGTTGTCGTAGGTGCGATGGCCCCAGCCGCCGGTGCAGAGGACATCGCTGACGCGCAGGCTGACGGTGCCGCGACGCTGCAACACATCTTTTTTCACTGCGAGGTCGACCCAGTAGTTGGCATCCATCTCGGTCTGCAAGTCGAGCCACGGTGCCCAGTACTGGCCGCTAATCTGGATGGTCCAGTCGTGAGGCAGGTTCATGTAGGAACTGAACTTGCCGCTGGCTTGGAACGATGACTTGTCCTGGTTGTTGAGCAAGGCGGTGCCCTCGATATGGTTCTGGTAAAGGTTCACGCTGACGTTGATCTTCCACCACTGGAGAATCTGCCAGTCGACGATGAACTCCATGCCATAGTTATATCCGGTGCTGAGGTTAAAGGAGGTCGAGGCGCGGTAGCCGTCGTAGAGCGCATTGTAGGGCTCCCACCAGGCGTACTTGTCGGCACTGTCGGCACACCACATAAAGCCATAGCGGGTAATCATGTTGTTGGTCTGGCGGTAGTAGAGCGATGTGAAGATGTTCACCTTGTCGATGCCGAGGTTATAGGAGAGCTCTAAGGCATTGGTGTACTCGGGGTCGAGGTTGGGGTTGCCGAAGCTTATCTGGTCGCCCTCGCGAACATCCATATAGGGATTGAGGTCCCAGAAATGGGGACGATGCACGCGGCGGCTGTAGCTCACCTGCATGCTTTGCAAGTCACTGAACTTATAAGACAGATGCAGCGTTGGATAGAGCTGCCAGTAGGTCTTGTTGACGGTGGTGGCGGGATGGTTGAGGTCCTTGCCATCGATGAACGAATATTCGCCACGCAGGCCCGCTTGTAACGAGAGGTTCTCGGTGAGGTTGCCACCCAAGGTGCCATAGATGCCGTGCACCTGCTGGTTGTAGTCAAAATGGGTCGACGAGGTGGCATCGAAGACATGCGTTGTGGTGCTGGTGGTGCGGTAGTAGTCAGCCTTTTGGTTGGGCCAGTCCATGCGACCCTCGTAGCCGGTCTCCAGCCGCCAGCCGTTGTCGAAGGGACGCAGCCAGTTCAACTTCAAGTTCAGCGCCTGGTGGTGGTTCTCGGTCTCGCTTTCGCGAAGGTAGTAGTGGTCGTATTGGGCAGCGACATCGTTATAGACCTGTTCCTGCTCGCCCTCGCCCGTTACCTTGCGGGTGCTGAAGGTGGCATCAAAGGTTAACTCCTCGTCCTTGCGGTCGAATTTCTTCGTGTAGAGGAGGTTGAACGAGTGGTTTTGGTTCACATTGTCGCTACCGGTGGTCTGGTTGTAGTGCAGCGAGTCGTTGGGATTGAACACGTCCTCGGCGTAGATGTCGCTGTGGCGCTGACGGTTGCCGCCACGCAGCTGGTAGGAAAGCAGCAGACTGTTGTGGTCGTCGAAATAGTATTCACCGCCGATTTTGAAACTTCCCATATAGTTGGGGTTGAGGCTGTATTGGTCGATGTCGTAGTGCGACCGCGTAGAGCCGCCAAGGTTCAGGTACTCAATGTCGGAGTTGGAGTGGTTGCCGCGCTGGCGCACGCCGCCGTCGGCATTGAAGAAGAGGTTGTACTTTTCGGTGGTGTAGTTGAGGCTGACATTGGTCATGGCTGTCGGAATCATCCGCGGCAGTTCGTCGGGCACCATGAAGGGCACCGGGGCACCAACGTTGGTGCTCACCACGCCGTTGAGACCCAGCGCACCAGCGGTCTTGTCCTTGAGTTTGATATTGATGATTCCACTCATGCCCTCAGGGTCGTACTTGGCCGAGGGGTTGGTGATGACTTCGACATTCTCCACCGTTGAAGCGGGAATCTGCTCGAGCAGAGAGGCCAGGTCGCTGGAGAGCAACTCGCTGGGACGACCGTTGACCAACACCTTGACATTGGTGGAGCCGCGCAGCGTCACGTTGCCGTCGTTGTCCACAGCCACACTGGGCACCTGTTCGAGCACGTCGGTGGCGGTGCCGCCGCCGGCCACGATGTTCTTGTCGACATTCACCACGCGCTTGTCGAGTTGGTATTCTACCATGCTGCGCTCGGCGGTAATCTCGACGGCCTCCATCATGGTGCCTGTCATCTTCAGCTGCACCTTGCCGACATTCACCTCGCGGTGCTTGTCACCGAGGGTCACCGGCTCTTTATAGTACCATGCATCGTAGCCGATGAAGGTGACACGCAAGATATAGCGCCCATAGGGTGCCGTCAGCGAGAAACTGCCGTTGCCCTCGCTCACGGTGCCGTTGGCCAACGAAGAGTCGGCAACCTTGAGCAGCGCCACGGTGGCATACTCAATGTTCTCACCCGTCCGTGCGTCAACCACACGACCACGCACCGTTCCTTGTTGCGCCTGTAGGGAATTGAAAATTGAAAGTTGAAAATTGAAAATTATGCAAGCGCAAAAAACGGCTTTCAGAAACCTTCTCATTTGTCTTAACTCCTGTCTCCTTGACTTCTTTTACTGTTTCGGTTGGCGGACGAAGTGCGGCATCTCGAAGGGAATCTCAATCGAGTACTCGATGAGGCCGCCGAAAGAGCCGTTTTCCTTGTACCAGGGGGTCTGGTAGATGAGCTTTTTGACCTTGGAGCCGTCGGCGAGGGTCTTCTCGATGGTGTAGGCGTTGAGCTGCTGGTGCTCGAGGAGGCCGCGGAGCTTGGTCTTGGCGGGCTCGGGGTGGCAGTTCATGAGGTTGTAGCCCACAATCTTCTGGCCGTGGCTGTTGACGTCGGCCGAATGCTGGTTCATATCAAGAATATTGCCATCAGGGTCACAGACGGTGATGGCAATATTCTTCAGGTTTTCAAAATATTGTTCCATTAGTTTAAGGTTTAGGGTTTAAGGTTTAAAGATTAAAGTCAACGGTCTGCGTAGTCCCTTAAACCTTAAACTTTAAACCTTAAACCAAGGCATTATTTGCACTGCAGAGCAGCGAGGGCGATGCTGTAGAGTTTGGTCTTGGCGCTGTCGCCGCGGCTGGTGAGGACGCAGGGGACGCGGGCGCCCATGACCATGCAGGCGAGTTCGGCGTGGGCGAACTTGGTGCAGGCTTTGTAGAAGATGTTGCCGCTCTCGATGTTGGGGAAGAGGAGGCAGTCGGCGTCACCGGCGACCTCGCTGGTGAGCTTCTTGGTCTGAGCGCTCTCTTTGTCGATGGCGCAGTCGAGGCTGAGGGGGCCGTCGACCACGGCGCCGGGAATCTGGCCACGGAGGCTCTGCATGCCGAGCCAAGCGGCTTCGGCGCAAGCGGGCATTCCGATGGAGACCTGCTCGGTGGCGGCGAGAACGGCCACTTTGGGTTTGGGGTTCTCGAGGCTCTTGGAGACCTGGATGAGGAAGTTCATGATGGCGGTCTTCTGCTTGAAGTCGGGGGCGGGGATGATGGCCATGTCGGAGCAGCAGAGCAGCTTGTGGTAGGCGGGAACCTCCATGACGGCCATGTGGGTCAGCATGTCGTTCTTCTTGCCGGGCATGAGGCCGTTCTCCTTGTTGAGGATGGCGCGCATGTACTTGTCGGTGGAGAGCAGACCCTTCATCAGGAAGTCGCCCTTGCCCTCGTTGATGAGCTTCACAGCCAGGGCACCGGCCTTGTTGTCGTTGGCTTCCTGGACCATCTCGAACTTGTTGGGGTCAATGCCTTCTTCGGCGCAGACTTTCTTCATGGTGTCGATGTCGCCCACGAGGGTAGCATCCACGATACCGCGGTCGATAGCGGCGCTAACAGCGGCGATGGTGTGGCTATCGTTGGCATAGGCAGCCACCAAACGTTTCTTACCTTTAGATTTGACCAGTTCCAGCAGGTCGTCAAGTTTCGTAATCATCTTATTGTTAATTTTTTAATTGTTAATAAATCAATATTTGAAATTGCAAATATACAACATTCCTTTAAATGTACAAAATAAAAAATACATATCTTCACCACATCATCTCCGAGACATCTCCGACGGTGATCGGAGTTGACTCGGAGTTGACTCGGAGTTGAGTCGGACTTGATACGGAGTTGATGCTTGGTATCAGGTTGTTAGAAAACGGGCGAAAAAGAAGTAAAAATTTTTTTGACGACAAATTTTGCCAGTTCGAAAAAAGGTTGTATCTTTGCAACGGAATGAGAGAGGTCGAGAACCTCTCTTTTTGTTAGTTATGATAGAGAAAATCAAGATATTAGAACTGGTAAACAATGCCTTGGAGGGCAGCGAAAAGTTCCTTGTGAACCTCAAAATCACGCCCGACAACCGCATTTTTGTCGACATCGACGGCGACAACGGCGTCACTATCGACGACTGCATCGAGTTGACCCGCGCCATCGAGGGCCAGCTGGACCGCGAAGAGGAGGATTTCGAACTCAACGTGAGTTCCGCCGGTGCCGATATGCCGCTGAAGCTCACGCGTCAATACCGTAAGAACGTGGGCCGCGAGCTGGAGGTGGTGATGATGGACGGCGAGAAGGCCGAGGGCACCCTCGAGGATGCCTCGGACGAAGGCATCGTGCTCCGCACCAAGGGCACCAAGAAGCAGGCCCCCGAGACCCTGCACCTGGCCTACCGCGACATCAAGAGCGCCCGGGTGGCAATCAAGTTTTAGAAACAAAGAATAAACAACAATACAATGAAGACGTTAGACTTGAGTGGTTCCTTTCAGGAATTCAAGGAATTTAAGAACATCGACCGCGAGACTTTGATGCGCATCCTGGAGGAGGTTTTCCGCACAGCCCTGGCCAAACGCTACGGCTCGGAAGACAACTTCGACATCATCGTCAACATCGACAAGGGCGACTTGGAGATTTTCCGCAACCGCATGATTGTGGAAGACGGCGAGGTGAAGGATGCCAGCCGCGAGATTGCGTTGAGCGATGCCCAGAAGATTGAGTCGGACTTCGAGGTCGGCGAGGAATGCTCCGAGCCCATCCTGATGACCGATTTCGGCCGCCGCGAAATCCTCAGCATCCGTCAGAACCTGGTGAGCAAAATCCAGGACTACGAGAAGAGCCTCATCTTCCAGAAATACAAGGAGAAGGTGGGCGAAATCATCGTGGGCGAGGTCTACCAGCCGTGGAACAAAGAGGTGCTCATCCTCGACGACGAGAAGATTGAGCTCGTGCTGCCCAAGAGCGAGCAGATTCCGGCCGACCACTTCCGCAAGGGCGACACCGTGCGCGCCGTGGTGCTGAAGGTGGAGATGAAAAACAACAACCCCAGCATCATCCTCAGCCGCACCAGCCCCATCTTCCTTGAGCGCCTGCTCGAAGCCGAAGTGCCCGAGATTTACGACGGCCTCATCACCATCAAGAACATCGTCCGCCAGCCTGGCGAGCGCGCCAAGGTGGCCGTGGAGAGCTACGACGACCGCATCGACCCCGTGGGAAGCTGCGTGGGTGTCAAGGGTGGCCGTATTCATGGCATCGTCCGCGAGCTGAGAAACGAGAACATCGACGTCATCAACTACACGCCGCGTGTCGACGTGATGATTCAGCGCGCCCTCTCGCCCGCCAAGGTCAGCAACATCAAGATCAACGAAGAAGAGAAGAAGGCCGAGGTGTTTATGCAGCCCGACCAGGTGAGCCTGGCCATCGGCAAGGGCGGCTACAACATCAAGCTGGCCAGCAAACTTGTGGGCTACGAAATCGAGGTCTACCGCGACACCGACGAGGATTACGACGATGTGGCACTGGTGGAATTCAACGACGAAATCGACCAGTGGATTATCGACGAGCTCATCAAGATTGGCTGCGACACCGCCAAGAGCGTACTCGCCCTGCCCAAGCAGGAACTTATCACCCGCACCGACCTCGAGGAAGAGACCATCGACCACGTACTCGATGTGCTGAGAGCAGAATTTGAATAAATCATTAAAGAAAGGACTCGAAGATTATGGCAAGTTTCAGACTGAATAAGGTAGCCAAGGACTTCAACGTGGGCATCCAGACCCTCGTTGACTACCTGGCCAAGAAGGGACACCAGGTGGAGGCCAGCCCCAACACGAAGATTAGCGAGGAGCAGTATGAACTGCTGGCCACGGCATTCCAGGGCGAACGCAAAGTGAAAGAGGAGGCCGACAAAATCGAACTGGTTGTCAACAACAGCAACCGGGTGGTGGAGGTGTCCACCGCCAAGGAAGAACCCGAGTCCGAAAATGAAGAGGTGATAATCAAGAACTACACCTCGACGAAGAATCAGGCCGAGGCCAAACCGGAGCCCACCCCCGAGCCCGAGCCTGAGACCACCGTGCCGAGCGAACCCGAGCCGGAGCCTGCCGTTGAGCAGCAGCCCGAGGAACCTCTTGAGGAACCCGAGGAGACTCCTGCCAGCGAGGAACCGCAATACGACGGAGCCCAGCCGACAGAACAGGACGACGAAGCCGAAGACGACGAGCCGGACACCGAAGATGCCCCCGAGAGCAACAGCCCGTTCAAGGTGGTGGGGACCGTGGACCTCAGTGCCCTCAACCAGCGCATGCGTCCCGACAAGAAGAAACGCAAGAAAGGCGAGAAGAAAGAGCCTGCCGTGTCGCCTGCCGCTGCCGCCAAACCCAAGGCCAAAAGCGAGGCACCCAAGCCCGCACCGCAGCCCGCTCCCGTCGTGGAAGCCAAGCCCGCTCCCGTCGAGCCTAAGCCTGTCGAACCCGCTAAGCCCGAACCCGAGTTCATCCAAACCCAATACACCAAGCTTGAGGGTCCCAAGGTGCTCGACAAGATTGACCTCAGCCAGTTCTCCAAGGACGGTGCCGACACTCCTGGCAGCAAGCGCAAGCGCAAGCACACCAAGAAGGAGGCCGTCAGCGCCCAGGAGGTGAAAAAGATTGGTGCCGAGGTGGCTAAGAAAGAGAACAAGGAGAAAGAGAAAGCCAAGAAGGAGAGTCAGAAGAATGCCTCCCAGCAGCAGCTGGCCGCCGGTGGCAAGAAAAAGAAGAAGAAAGAGGAGAAGAAACCCATCGAGATTGACGACAACGAAATCGAGAAGCAGATACGCGACACCCTCGCCCGCCTCTCGCCCATGGGCAAGAGTAAGACCTCCAAGCACAACCGCGAGAAACGCCAGAAGGTGCACGCACAGATGGAGGAGGAACTGATGCACGAGATGGAGAACCAGAACGTGTTGCAGGTGACCGAATTCGTCACCGCCAACGAGCTGGCCACCATGATGAACGTGCCGGTGACCAAGATTATCGCCACCTGCATGAGCGTGGGCATCTTCGTCAGCATCAACCAGCGTCTCGATGCCGAGACCATCAAGCTTATTGCCGACGAGTTCGGCTTTGAGGTCAACTTCGCCTCCGAGGATGTGGTCAACACCATCCAAAAGATTGAAGAAGAGGACCGCCCCGAGGACCTCGTGCCGCGCAACCCCATCATCACCGTCATGGGTCACGTCGACCACGGTAAGACCTCGCTGCTCGACTATATCCGCAAGACCAACGTCATCGCCGGCGAGGCGGGCGGCATCACCCAGCACATCGGTGCCTACGAGGTGCAGACGGCCGACGGACGCAAGATTACGTTCTTGGATACCCCCGGTCACGAAGCCTTCACCGCCATGCGTGCCCGCGGTGCCAAGATGACCGACATCGCCATCATCGTCATCGCCGCCGACGACAAAATCATGCCGCAGACGGTCGAGGCCATCAACCACGCCCAGTCGGCTGGTGTGCCCATCGTCTTCGCCATCAACAAGATTGATAAACCCGGTGCCGACCCCGACCGCATCAAGACCGAGCTGGCCAACATGAACCTCCTCGTCGAGGAATGGGGCGGTAAATACCAGAGTCAGGACATCAGCGCCAAGAAGGGTATCGGCGTTGAGGAACTGCTCGAGAAAGTAATCCTTCAGGCCGACATCATGGAACTGAAGGGCAATCCCAACAAGCGCGCCAAGGGCGTCGTCATCGAGAGCGCCCTCGATAAAGGCCGCGGCTATGTGGCCAAACTGCTCGTGCAGGAAGGCACCATGCGCAAGGGCGACCCCATCGTGGCCGGTGCCATTGCAGGCCGCGTGCGTGCTATGTACAACGAGCGCAACCAGGAGGTCACCTCTGCCGGCCCCTCGCAGCCCGTGCTGCTCCTCGGCCTCACCGGTGCCTGCCAGGCTGGCGACACCTTCAACATCATGGAGAACGAGAAGGAAGCCAAGGACATCGCCGCCAAGCGCACCCAGCTCCAGCGCGAGCAGGGCATCCGCACCCAGACCCACCTCACCCTCGAGGAAATCGGCCGCCGCCGCGCCCTCGGCAACTTCAAGGAGCTCAACATCATCGTCAAAGGCGATGTGGACGGCTCCGTCGAGGCCCTCAGCGACTCGCTGCTCAAACTCAGCAACGAAGAAGTGCAGGTCAACGTCATCCACAAAGGCGTGGGCCAGATTTCGGAGAACGACGTCACGCTGGCCATGGCCTCCGACGCCATCATCGTCGGCTTCCAGGTGCGTCCCAGCGTGGGTGCCCGCAAGATGGCCGAGACCGAGCACATCGACATCCGCCTCTACAGCATCATCTACGACGCCATCAACGAGCTTAAGGACGCCATCGAAGGCATGCTTGCCCCCGAGACGCAAGAGAAGATTGTGGCCAACCTCGAAATCCGCGAAACCTTCAAAATCAGCAAGGTCGGCACCATCGCCGGCTGTATGTGCCTCGACGGCAAAATCAACCGCCAGAGCAACGTCCGCATCATCCGCGACGGTATCGTGGTCTACACCGGCAAGCTCGCCTCCCTCAAGCGTTTCAAGGACGACGTCAAAGAGGTCGTCAGCGGCCAGGACTGCGGCTTGAACATCGAAAACTACAACGACATCAAGGTCGGCGACATTGTCGAAGCCTACGAAGTCATCGAAATCAAACGCAAACTTTGAGTTTGCGACTGCCTCCTTAGTTCAACGGATAGAACGGAAGTTTCCTAAACTTTAGATGAGGGTTCGATTCCCCCAGGGGGTACAAAAGCACCGCAAGTAGCGGTGTTTTTTTTCATGCCAGCGTAGTCTCTACCTCCCATATATTATTATACCGTAGGTATAATAACACCTTCTATCATACCCAAACACCTCGTCTCTCCATCACCATACCATCCCTATATCAACCCTATACCATCTCTATACCAACTCTATGGTGACAGGTGGGTGCCCCCAGTGTACCGCCTATGTACCTCCGGTGTTCCTTCGACCATCCTATACCCTAGGCCTATCCTTCCCACGCTCTACCCTTATCCGCCGGATGTGCCAAGGGTATGGCTGAACCTTGGGTACAGCCTGTCTGCAGTATAGCGGCGGGGCAATAAAACCAGCCTTCCGACGTTATAATCCCAAAGACAAACACTTATGGCAAGGAAACAAGGCGATGCCGAGAGCGGCAAACTCGGCAATAAAATATACTACACCTGGCACGGGCGCAAATGCGAGCGCTCCATGCCTACCTCTGTGGCCAATCCGCGAACCGAAGCACAGCAGGCCCACCGCAGCAACTTCGCGATGATATCCAAGCTCTCTTCATATATGAAGGAGGCCCACCTCGTCGGACTCCACTGGCACGCCATCAGGGAGCACAACAGCACCTACGCCATCTTTCGCAACCTCAACAAAGACTGCTTCACCCCCGACGGCGAGATCGACCTTCCCCGCGTCATCGTCAGTCGCGGCTCGGTGGAGCGAGTAGAAATCACTTCGGCCTCCATCGACGACAATGTAATTACTGTCACTTTCGACAGCCGTGCCTACGGCGGCCGTGCCACCGACGAGTTCTACCTCTTTATATATTGTCCCGCCTTTTGCACCGGTCGTCTCGCCACCCCCGTCCTCCGCTCAGCCGGCCTCGTCACCGCTGTCCTCCCTTCCGAATGGCTCCAACCCACCGAACTCACACAGGCAGATACTAACACATTAACGCATTCCCACTCTAACGCATTCCCACTCCACCTCTACGCCTTCCTCCGCTCCACCCGCGGCCGCACCTCCGACACCATCCACATCCCGTTGCCTGCCTAATTGTGCACCCACATAGTCGATTCCAAACATTTTAGATCTTAAGGAGATGAACCCAAATAAGCAATATTACGGTGATAGGCGACTAGATTATTTCTGTGCATTTTGCGGTGGACCGGCAGATACCGAGGATCACGTTCCGTCTCGGTGTTTTCTTGACAAACCTTATCCGCCCAATATGCCCGTAATACCTTGCTGCCACAAGTGTAATCACGACTTCTCCATAGACGAAGAGTATGTCTCATGCTTCATTGACTGTGCGAAAGTCAAAACCGCAAATCCATCTCAAATACAACGGGACAAGACCCGTGAAACCCTTCTGCACTCTCCTAAACTACAGGAAAGAATTGCTGCTCAAATAAGAAATTTCGGTGGGTACAACCTTCTCGGTTACGAGAAAGATCGTTTTATGAACGTTGTTCGTAAATTGGCATTTGGCCACCTGGCCTTTGAGAATAACCACCTTATTTGGGGAAGCAAATTACGTTTCTCCATATGGTTGATTCCTGAGATGAGAGAATCTCAGCGGACAACATTCTTTAAACCATATACCGGAGATTTTTTACCGGAGGTCAATAGTCATGGCCTAGAGCACATTCTACTTTTCGACAACGCCAAGATCGTGATGCAGTTTGCAGCCCCCTGGGTCATTGTTCAAGAGGGCCGATACGCTTATTGTGTGTCACCCGACAGCAATAAAGTCAAGTTTGTAATTGCGGATTATCTTGCCGTAGAAGCATCTATAAGTCTAGCCCAAATCGCAGACAGGGAAAAACGAACTAAAAAAAGAATCTACTAGAAACCGACACATTTTTTTACTATGGTACAATAAATTGTCGACCTTTTCGTTTACCTTATGTTAAATAAGGTAAAAATGGCAAAACCGACGTGTATAGATCTGTTTGCGGGCTGTGGAGGTCTTTCCCTCGGCCTGTACCTTGCTGGTTGGCAGGGACTTTTTGCCATTGAAAAGAATGCGTTCCCTTTCGAGACGCTGAAACACAACCTTATCGACAACAAAAAACACTTCGACTGGCCCGACTGGCTTCCTCAAACCAATCACGATATAAACGAGATACTTGAAAAATACCAAGACCAACTGAAAGCCCTGCGAGGCAAAGTCGATCTGGTGGCTGGCGGCCCACCCTGTCAGGGATTTTCTATGGCGGGGAAACGTGTTGAAGACGATGTGCGCAACCAACTGGTCTTTTCCTACATCAATTTCATCGATTTGGTGCGTCCCCGTATGCTCCTTTTCGAGAATGTAAAGGGATTCACCTATGCATTCGATAAAAAGAAGGACAACGATGCTGAGCCTTACTCGCATAAGGTGATTCGTGGATTGCAGAAGTTGGGGTATAAAGTAAAGCCCCATGTCTTTGACTTCTCCAACTATGGCGTTCCCCAACGTCGCAAACGCTTCATTTTAGTAGGCGTTCAGGATGGATTGGGCAACCCCGACAGCTTCGAGCAACAGTTATTGTCTCATCGTGATGCTTTCTTGAAAAGCAAAGGGTTGAAACCAACAGCAACTCTGCAGGAGGCTATATCCGACTTGCTTCGCAGTAATGGGGAGCTTCCTACGCCAGACCGAAAGGGATTTAATTCGGGAGTATATGGAAAAGGAAGAATAAGCAATTACGCAAAGATGATGCGTGGGGATTATCCGAAGACACATACTATTCCTGACAGCCACAGCTTTGCCCACCATACATCTGAAAAGGCTGCAATATTCCAACGCCTTCTGTCCGAATATCAACCTAGAGGCAAGCGTATTGATGGGAAAGCCCGCGAGGCTTGGGGCATCAAGCAGCGTGGAATAACGGTGTTAGACCCTAATGCCGTTTCGCCAACCATAACAGGACAGCCCGACGACTACCTGCATTATGCCGAACCTCGCATCATGACCGTCCGGGAGTGCGCCCGCATCCAGTCGTTCCCCGATTGGTACGAGATAAGAGCAAAATATACCACGGGGGGAGATATGCGCAAGCTTGAGGTGCCACGCTACTCTCAAGTCGGCAATGCCATACCGCCACTCTTTGCAGAGTTGGCAGGGAAAGTAGCGAAACAAATATTGTATTAACAGAAAGTGGATGTGCGATTATGAATAATGTCTTCAAGAAAATAGATGTAAGGGTTTTTGACAAATTCCTAGACAAATTTGCTGAAAAATACATCGAGCAACGCACAGCATTATCTTCGTCAGTTATCGAAGAGGCGTTAAAAGTATCGGAAGGACTTGGAACTGGGTTTGATTTATCTCAAATAAAATCAATTGTTAAACAAAACGCTGTATATATTGACCCAATAAGAGAAAAAGGCGATACACCCGATCCCGTCAACGATATATATCGTAGCGATTTAGGAGAATTACTGACAACATATTATTTCGAAGAAAAGCTTGACGATGGCCAACGTTATATCATCCCGGCAAAGAACATTAGCACCCGAGAACGTTATGATATGCCAGGGAGAGGTATTGATGCCATTGGATACCGCATCAAAGAAGATGGAACGTATGAATTACTCATTGCTGAAGCTAAGGTTTCTGGCCAAAAACAGAACCCTCCTGCTGTTGTTGACCAAACAGGTGATTCCATATACAAAACCCACAAAAAATACCATGATAATCCCGACACATTGAAGCAACGATTAGTTGAGTTTTCCAAAAAATTGGACACAAAAGATGTAATTGCAATAATGTTTTTTGTAATTAGTTTGGAAAACAAAACCAACAATTGTGAAATTACCTATGGCTGTGGTCTAGTACGCGACTATACATGTGTTGATGAGACAAAAGATTATGGCAAGATGCAATCCAACGCGAATGAATTTGACCCAGGTAATATTCATTTTGCTATCTTGTCTTTTACTGAAGAGACTATAGATAGTACGATAGACTTGTTTTACAAAAAAGTTCAGGAGCTTACAAAATGAAATCGAGCAATCCTATTATAGCAAGTCTGTTGTCTGATGAAAAAATTCAGGCGCTACTTGATAAGCAAGAAAGAACTTATTGGGAATCTACTATTGGCATAACTGATGGCAGGAACGTTACCGAATCAATGTCTTTGCCTAAAATAACTTTCTTGTTTACCATGTTTTCCTTAGAGAATCCAGAGGAACAAGATGTCGTTGAATTGGCATATAAATTACTGAAAACCTTCCCTATAGAAGACATATCCCAACGGATAGAATGGAACGATTTGGTAAATCTACAGGTAAGCGATGAGTATCTGCCTTACCATTTCCTACTTGCAAGCGTTGCTTTGCTGTCCAACAAAACCATATCGGCTCGACTGTCCTTGTCCAACTATGTGGAGCCGCAAATCGAGGAATCCGATTGGGAGAAACGAGTGATTGCAGGGACTATTCGTTCATTGCTCTATCTAATCAGGAAACAAGAAGGTTTCAACGATATCCGAAAGGCCATAAATCAGATAGACAGGCTCCAACAAGAACAATCCTTGTTCGAGTCCAACCATCTGAATGCCTTTAATGCCAGTCGACAAACAGAGGAGGCATTATGGCTGGTTGCCCTATATCATACTTCCAAGGCGGTTGTAGAAACAGCACAGTATATTCTGCACGGGTACAGCTATCCAGGTCGAAAAATCGACACCATTGTCCGTCAACACATCGACATTGCCCGAAAACTAACCAAAGCCGAGCGCTTCAAAAGCATCCTGAACATTATCGAGTCTGACCTATATAGCTTGATAGCCAATTCCATCTGGACGGGAACCACATTCCAAGAGAAAGTGAAATTGTTATGCAAGCAAAAAAGTGGGTTAGGAATGTTGGAACTGCTTCCGTCGCAACGGGATGCTATGAGCAAGAACCTTTTCGACGTTGCGGCCAATGCCATCGTTCTCCAAATGCCTACCAGTGCCGGAAAAACCTTGTTGGCCGAATTCAATATCGTTGTCACCAAATCCCTATTGCCGCAGTCAAAGGTGGTCTATGTTGTACCGTCGAGGGCTTTGGTCAACCAGGTATATCACGATTTGAGGACGGATTTGTCATCGTTGGGTCTCTCTGTTGAAAAAACATCCTCAGTGAACGAAGTGGACCCCTCTGAAGACGCTTTCCTGCAAGCTGACGAAATAGATGTGTTGATTTCAACTCCCGAGAAGCTGGATTTGCTTGTCAGAAGAGATCACCCGTCGGTACGCGATGTCTCGATGTTCATCGTGGACGAGGCACATACCATTCGCAATGGTGCAAGAGGAGCACGATTGGAATTGTTGATTGCCATCTTGAGGAGAGAACGCCCCAATGCGAAGTACATGCTCCTTTCCCCCTTCCTCCCCGGTGACAAAACTTCCATTCAGGAATGGTTGGGTGGAGGAAACACCATCGAAGTCCAGTGGAAACCTTCCGAAAAAGTTGTGTTTGGCGTAAAGGTTACAGAAAAAAAGGTGAAAACGCAAATGGTTCCCTCGCCATACGCCGCTCCTTATCAACAAGAATACTCTTCAGAAGAACCCATAGATATTCCTCTTCAAACCACTGCCGACAAAGAAAGGATACTTGAATACACCTGTAAGCGTTTTGTGGAAAGAGGCAAAACCCAACTGATACTCTGCCAAGGAAGGCCTTCCGCCAATAATACGGCTAAAGACATCTTCAATTGGGTTGATGCACCAAATAGCCTTGATGCTGATATTCAGTTGGTCCAAAAATATTTGGAGGAGGAAATGGGATGTGCAACCCTTTTCTCCCAATTGCTCTCAAAGAGGATTGCCGTGCATCATGCAGGCCTTTCCGATGAAACCAAGCTGCTGATTGAGCATCTTATCCGTGAGAGGCAAATCCAGTACGTATGTGCTACCACCACCGTTGCCGAGGGCGTTAATTTCCCTGTTTCTTCAGTCTATTTCGATTCCTATTACCGTGGACAATCCAGAAAAGAAAATCTTCTGTCGTCAAATGACTTCTGGAACATTGCGGGTCGTGCAGGAAGAACCATGGTGGATGATTTCGGAAAAATCATCTTGCCTTTCAACACAAAACAGAACAAGGAGTTGGGGTTGGGCATTGTCAACAAAAGCACCGAGGAGATTGCTAGTGTTTTGGCCCGGCTGTTTGATGACAGACAAAGGATTATCACCACTCTGGAAACCGACGACCATGCTCTAAATCAATTGTCGTATGAGTATGCAGATTCCTTTGCCCCGCTGTTCCAATATTTTATTCATCTGTTGCATGTGTCGAAGAACGAGTATGTTCAAGATGTGGAAGATTTGTTCAAGGACACCTTTATATACAGCAAGCTGAGCCTCACCGAGCAGGCTGACTTCATTGACTTGTGCAAGAAGATTTATCAGACTATTGAAGCCAAGTATTCTTCGCAAACAGGTCTGTTGAGCTTTGCCGACAAGACGGGATTCTCAGTGCCTTCGGTACTGAAGATTATGAAGGAAAAATCACAGAACATGTTAATATCCGACCTTGACAGTTGGAAACCGGAGAATCTTTTCAACAGGAGAGACTCGTCCAACTTGACCGAGAAGATTCGTGTGGTTGCCGCACTTCCCGAGACTGGATTGGGTACGGATTCCAAAGTGTCTGAATTTAACCCCGAGATAGTTGCGAAGGTGTTGATTGCTTGGGTGCATGGAGACAAATTGAACAGCATATCATCGCTACACCCCAGTTTTCAGAATGACGACATCACAAGCCAAATTACAAGTTTTGTGAATTATATGAACAGTGCACGGTTCAAGGCATCGTGGGGGTTGAGTGCATTGGAAGGCATTGTCAAAGGTGTTAATACCGAGGTAAAAGACAGTTACGTGCCGTCGTACGTTTACTATGGTGTGGACGACAAGAAAGCCTTGGCTCTTCGCATGGTAGGCATTCCTCGCAGCCTATCTCCGAGTCTATCGCAAGCCATCACAGATGAAGTGTCGAACTACTCTTTTGTTAGGCTTCGCAAGACCATCAGTGACTTGCCCTTGCGTGACTGGGATGCATTAACTCCGGCACATTCAAAACTGTCAGGTGAAGAATGGAAGAGGATTGTCGGTATTTTGATGGAAGGGAGGTGATTATGCCGAAAAAGAAGTATACATTCATTGACTTGTTTGCGGGGTGCGGGGGACTTAGCTTGGGATTGGAACAAGCAGGGTTTAGCCTTTGCTTTGTAAATGAGATAGTGGAACAATTTGCACATACACATAAGGTAAATCATAATCTTAGCGATGACCATTATTACGTTGGAGACATTGCAATGCTCAATAAGGATATCGGAAAGTATTGCAGATTCTTTAAAGATGTTACACTTGTTTGTGGCGGTCCTCCCTGTCAAGGCTTTTCAATGGCGAATCGCCAAAGACTTATAGATGACCCACGAAACAGTTTATACAAACAGTATCTGATTTTTCTCAATCATGTTCGTCCCAGATTCTTCATTATGGAGAACGTAAAAGGCATGATGAATAAGTTCGATGAGATTATTCAGAATTTTAACGATTACCTTGGTGATGAATATCAGTATGACTATGCGATATTAAAAGCTCAAGATTATGGAGTTCCACAGAATCGAGAACGCTTTATTATGATAGGTAATCGAATAGGTATTTCTCCAAAGAAAATATTTGCAGAAATAGAAAAGCGCAAAAGACAACCTTATGTTTTACGAGATGCATTATTAGGGTTACCACATTTAGAACCTAGAAAACAAAAGGGAGCTAAGGATATCGAGAACGTTGAATCTGGTTTTACAGAAAGGGATTTTGAATATGTAAAGAATAGTTTCTACGATTTCATAAATGACGGACGAGAAATACACAAGCTTTATAATCATAAAAACAGATACAACAATCCTCGTGACATAGAGATATATAGAAGACTTCCCCAAGGGGCCAACTCGCTTCACGAATCTATAGCTGACATAATGCCCTATAAACGTCGTAATGACATTTTCAAAGACAAATACTTCAAGTTGGATGAAGCCCAAATATGTAAGACCATTACTTCCCATATGAAATTTGATTGCAACATGTATATTCATCCATGGGAAGCTCGTGGTTTAAGCCCAAGAGAAGCTGCTCGTATTCAGACATTCCCTGATGATTATTATTTCACGGGTGCCCAAAATATGTGGTATGCACAGATCGGCAATGCAGTACCAGTAAAACTTGCTAAAGCCATAGGAGACGGCATAATGAAGTTTTTATGAATCATGTGGAACTATTTGCTGGGGTTGGGGGCTTTAGGCGAGCAATGGATCTTATCTCAAAAGATTTAGGTCTACACATTCAAACTGTGGCCTATTCGGAAATTGAGCAGAAAGCCATCGATACATACAATGCCAATTACAACACAGAAGGCGAGTTGGCAATGGGAGACATTGTATCGTTTGTGAAAGACAAATACGCGATGAAAAAACTCCCCAAATACGACCTGCTATCAGGCGGTTTCCCCTGTCAAACATTTAGTATGATGGGAAACCAAGAGGGATTTGATGAAGAAAGAGGACAAATGTTTTTCCGTATTATGGACATGATTAACGAAAGACACCCTCGTTTTGTCCTATTAGAAAACGTGAAGAACTTAATGAACCATGATAATGGGAACACCATCTCCGTTATCAAAAGTGAGCTTGAGAATGCGGGATACACCGTTAAGATGGATGTATTCAACTCCAATGATTTTGGGCTTCCTCAAAAACGCAACAGAGCCATCATTTTCGCAAGGAGAAAAAATTTAGGTAAATTTGAGTTCTCGTCCGAACTTGTAAAGAGAGAGTTCGATAGAATAAAACGGAAAGAATGTTCTTTATTGATTTACGATTCTGTCATTGAGGTTTTAGAGAAGCACGTAGATGAGAAATATTACCTTTCAGAGAGAATTAAACCCACAATATTAAGCGATGGAAGTGCAGGGTTCAAATCAAAATCAGAAATTGATCAGATTATTGCTCGCCCATTAACTGCCACCATGCATAAGATGCATAGGGCCTGTCAAGACAATTATTATAGCGACTTGTTTATTCAATCAAGAGGTGCAGATAGACCTTCAGAAAGAATGACAAAAGCACAACTCTCAAGAATACCAATACGAAAACTCACCCCGAAAGAAGCATTTTTGCTACAGGGATTCCCAAATGATTTTGCCACAAAAGCAGGTAAGGAGAAGGTTGCTGATGGCGCAATGTACAAGCAGGCTGGTAACGCTGTAAGCGTGAATACCATTTATGCCGTACTTTATTATTTGATTAATAACAGAATAATTCGAGAATGATATGGAAGAAATCATCAAACACATCAACGACACCAATGCCAGTTATAGAGCATTGAACGCAGGTGACGCAAAAAACACAGACCTGTTCCTTGATAATGAACATTATGAGATGTTCAAGGATGCGGGTGAACAGATTACAGTAAGATTTAGCAAAGAAAATCTTCAAAAAGCAATCCTGTTCATTGCGTCTATTCTTCCTAGGAAATACGATAATTCTTCCGTTCATAAAACCATTCCTTTTTCTGAAGTATTTGTATTGGACCAGTTAGCTTTCCTTGATGGCTTTTTTACACAGGATGATATACAGGTGGAAACTCGAACTCAAGTATGGAATGCAAGAAAAGATGTACCTCAAAAGAACGGAGAAATAGATCGTCGATTTTATTTTAATGGCCTTTTAGAAGATGTTTCATATAAAAGCCATAGTGGCGAAATAAAGAATGCGAAATTCACCATTAGAAATTATGTGGCTGGGGGATACTCGGATTTGCATATAAAAAAAGCCAATGATGGGATTTTTGATGTATGGATAACAAATGTACTCGAACCATATAACGATCGGAAAGAAGAAGGGCGTGAGCAAATTGATGTAAGTCGCCAATCTCTCCAACAAATATTCTTTGGCGCTCCTGGCACCGGTAAGTCAAACGCCATTAAAAACAGTACTGAACAAGCAGAAAAAGAAGGTCGAGTCTTCCGAACAACATTCCACCCCGACAGTGACTATTCGACATTTGTGGGTTGTTATAAGCCTGGAATGAAGTCCGCTGACCGGATTTATTCGGCAGAAGAATTGGCTATAAAACTAAAAGAGATTAAAAACTCAGGAGTTACTTACCCCTGCCATAAGTTCGCAGCTCAATATTGGAGGTCGCTTAAAGACCTATCTGCAGATACCATAAAACAGATATTGGTGGCTTGTGGGTTTACAGAATCCATGAATGTGGAAATCTCAAAAGGTGTTGCTATCGGTCAAGAATACCTTAACAAAGATGAGGACGGCAAGATTATCTATACCTTCACCCCGCAGGCCTTTACCAATGCGTATGTGAAAGCATGGAACACCGAGGAGAATGTCTATTTGATTATCGAAGAGATAAATCGAGGTAATTGTGCCCAGATATTCGGTGACCTTTTCCAATTGCTTGACCGTAAGAACGGTGTTTCGGAATACCCGATTGATGCAGATGCAGACCTCGCAAATTACTTGAGCAAAAAACTGGCCGGCAGCACTCACAAGGACATCACGGATGAAATTAGAGAAGGAAAGAAACTGAAACTTCCCTCAAACCTCTACATCTGGGCGACGATGAACACTAGCGACCAGAGCCTCTTCCCCATAGACAGCGCCTTCAAACGCCGCTGGGATTGGACATATATGAAAATCAAGAACCACCCCGAAGAGAACTACAAGATAAAACTCTCTGACAAAGAATACGATTGGTGGGAGTTCATACAGCGAATCAACGAGATCATTGCTTCGATGACCTCCAGCGCCGACAAACAGTTGGGATACTTCTTCTGCAAGGCCGCAGGTGACGGTACCATCAGCCCTGAGACATTTGTGAGCAAGGTGATCTTCTACCTCTGGAACGATGTGTTCAAAGACTATGGATTCGAGGACGCTTCCCTGTTCCGCTACAAGAATGACAAGGATGAAATGAAAGACCTCACCTTCCCGGACTTCTACGACGAAGCTGGCGAAAAGGTGAACGAGACACGCCTGAAAGACTTCCTCGATAAAGTGCTGAACTGGAAAAAGGACAAAGAAGAGCAGAACAATTAATGTATGGAAATATGGCCAAGAGCAGTATACAACCCCATCAAGCCTCAAAACCAGAAACAGAAGGACTGTTGCAGGATGCCTGCAACATCATTGAACAGGCGCAGGCTGTAGCTTATCGTCAAATAAACGAGACTTTGATAAAGAGGAACTGGCTACTAGGTATGCGCATCCAGCATGAGGTGTTGAAAGAAAAGCGTGCTGAATATGGTCAGCAAGTAGTGAAAAACTTGGCGCAGTCACTCCTTGAAAGATATGGAAGTGGATTCTCTATGAGAAACCTATATAACTTTGTGGATTTCTATCAAAGTCATCCTGACATTTTCCACGCAGTGAGTAGAGAATCTACGATTGTGAACGCAGTGTGTGCACAATCAGAAGTCGCAAACATTTTGCAGTCATTGACTGCAAAATCTCTGAGTAATTCATCACAACATCCAAGCATTTTGCAGACACTGACTGCAAAATCTCCGATAAGGCTTACATGGTCGCATTATAGTATTATTCTTCAGGAATCTAGCAAGGAGGCTCGCGATTGGTATGAACAGGAATCGGCACGCGAAATGTGGAGCACTCGAACACTCCAGCGTAATGTCAGCAGCCAGTATTATCATCGCCTGCTCCAGTCGCAAAACAAAGACGCTGTTCGTGGCGAGATGAAACAACTGACAGCTCCGTTGCAGGATAAACTGGAGTATCTGAAAAACCCTGTTGTGGCCGAGTTCTTGGGATTCAAGAATAACACAGATTATACAGAGAACGATCTTGAGCAAAGTATTATCGACCACCTGATACCATTCTTGATGGAGATGGGCAAAGGCTTTACTTTGGCCGACCGTCAGAAGCGCATCCACACCGAGAAAGAGGACTACTATATCGACCTTGTGTTCTACAACTATAACCTGCGATGTTTTGTGTTGGTCGACCTGAAGACCACGAAACTTCGCCATCAAGATGTAGGACAGATGGATATGTACGTCAGAATGTACGATGAGATGATGCTCCCCCAAGGACATAACCCCACCATTGGTTTGTTGCTCTGTGCTGACACTGACGAGGATGTGGCCCATTACTCCGTACTGAATGGAAGCGACCAGCTATTTGCCGCAAAGTATTTGACATATATGCCCACTCAAGAAGAACTCCGCCGAGAAATTGAGCAGCAGAAAGAGTTTTTCTTGTTGCAAAACAAAAACAGCAACTGATGTACATCCTGTTTGAAGAACACCAGTACGACAGCCACCTTGTGGAGAAAATCTTGAAGGACATCTATGTCCTGCAGGATGTCGACAAGAAGGTGAGCGTGCAGTATGTGGGTTATTTCTACAACCCGCACCTGCACGACTGTGTGTTCATACTGCCCAAGGTGCTGCTGACTGAACAGGAGACCCTGGTGGGCATCAAACAGGCGACGGGCGATGGCGAGACAGAGGTGACACCCGAAATGGTGCTCACTCCGGATGGGCAGGAGCGCCTGAGCAAGGAGTACCGCAAGTTCATCTACGAATTTTCGGTATGGGTATACCGTGCGCTGAATGTGTTCTATACGGCCAACCCCAAGAGCAAGGCTATCCTCTATAAGCACCTCCCGCAGGCAGGCAAAGGACGCCGCCACAGGACCGAGACCTATCTGGATATAGTCCTCTCGCTTATCGAATTCAATCGCGACAACCGCGACTTTGTGCTCTTCACCATCAAGAACCTGCACCGCGGGAACAACAAGATCAACTGGACGCGCACCATCAGCCACACGCAGGGATTCATCCAGGACAACGATGTGGTGTACCTGAACCCAGTCAACAAGAAAAGGGTGGTGAACTACGAAGAGGAACTCTTCGTCATCTTCTTCAGCATACTGAACTACCTGAATCAGGAATACGGGTTCAACACACCCATCAACATACAGTACGAGCTGATACAGGGCAAGCAGTTCAAGCAGTATCTGCGGGGGATGGGAAAGATGCGCCTAATGCAAATCAAGTACAAGTATTTCTCCGACAAAGCCCTCCAGTTGTGGGACCTCTGCTATGCTTTCTTCGAGAACTCGTACCGCATAGCCATCAACACCCACGCGCAGGAGTATATCCTGGCCAAGAGCTTCAACGTGGTGTTCGAGGCTATGATTGACGAACTGATAGGTACTCCGCACAACAGCATACCTAAAGGATTGGCCGACCAACCCGACGGGAAGCGGGTGGACCATCTGTACACCGACCAGGCGCTGACCTCGTCCGACCAGCAGACCGACCGCGAAGTGTATTACATCGGTGACTCGAAATACTACAAGAGCGGACACCCGCTGACATCTGAATCTATCTACAAGCAGTACACCTACGCCCGCAACGTGATACAATGGAACATCAACCTGTTTTTGGCTGACGATACAGCGTATGACGACAAGGACAGGGCGCAGCGGAAGGAAGACCGCAAGCGGTTCAGCGACATACGCCTGCAGGACGCCTCGATGACGGAAGGCTATGACGTGATACCCAACTTCTTCATCAGCGCTTTCGTGTACGACGACCATAAATACATCGCACAGGAGAATATCGTCAAACATTGCGACGGAAAAGGCCTCCACTGCACCAAGGTGTCGTACCAGTTCCCAGACAGGCTGTTCGACCGCGACACGCTCTTCTTGTCGCAGTATGACGTGAACTTCCTGTATGTGCTCTATCTCTACGCACGCGACAAGTCGAATGAGAAAGCCCAATGGAAACGGCAGGTGCGCGACATATTCCGCGAGGAGATACGCCAGGTGATACAGAAAGAATTCCAGATC
This sequence comes from Bacteroidales bacterium UBA2939, assembly GCA_002349055.1. GTDB lineage: Bacteria > Bacteroidota > Bacteroidia > Bacteroidales > P3 > Colimorpha. Next base: position 58,181 of record DECD01000036.1, read on the forward strand.
TACGCTATGCGGGCCCGTCTGGGTGTTGACGGGACACTCTACCTGCAGCAGCACTTCTATGAACTGAACGGCCGTATATTTCAACCTTACGGCGAAGACCGTGCGATGTATTATGCCTATGCCCGTCCACAGAAGAAACTGGTGGAGACGCAGGAACAGTACGAAGAGTTGAAGAAATATTTTGTCATCGAGGAATGCGTAATGGGCAAAGATCCCCACGAGGTGCTGAAGGCAGACATCGAGCAGGAACTGCAGCAACCGATAGTTTCGTCGCAATGGCTCACAATGCATTATCTAGAGCGCTATCAGAATGAGGGCGTGCTGGTGGGTTACTACAAGTCGAAGGAACAATTGCAGTGGATATTGGGCAACAATGACAGGGGTTCGTTGGTGTATAATGTCCGATTAAGACTTCAGACGGATACAGAAGTTAGAATTGGAGCCCATACCGAAGGTTTCTATAAGAAACGAAACATCCAATTCGTTATCCTATATACTGATGACGTTGAGAATACAAAAGGGTATCGTGTGTTTCATGTAAAAGATACTGCAGGTAAAGTTACAGAAGAAAGGATGCGTAACACCTGGTATCCATTAGATGTGAAAGGAAATTATTTCTTTTTCCGTTTCGATGAAGAGGTAAATATTGGCCGATTAGACATTTTACGTTTACTCAATGACCTTCGCAAAAACCACAAAAAAGAATTCGGCTCATATACTTTAGGAGAGCCTTTATTCTCCTCTGCAGAAAATCTCATAAATTATCGGCAAGGATTCTAAAAAACAATCACTATGGATAACACTCAAAACGCCCCATTCCATTTCAAGCCACAGGAGATGCTGTCGCCGTTCGATGCCATCAAAGAGACGGACGGGGAAGATCGCGAGTGGTGGAACTCGCGGAAACTGGCGCGAGGGATAGAATATGTACCCGAAAATGCAAAAATGGGAGCATATGATATCCAACATGTACCGAAAAGTCGATTTTGGGTACATATTAAACAAATCACAAATTTATTTTAGAAATGACCAACGAAATACAATT
>DECD01000036.1:59347-69148 GCA_002349055.1 Bacteroidales bacterium UBA2939
AATGTGCCTGCCATCAGCAAGCACCTGCAAAACATCTACGACAGCGGAGAACTCAATAAAAATGCGACTATTTCCAAAATGGAAACAGTCGTGAATAGGGGTTTCCGCGGAGAGGTGAAAGAAAATGTGGATTTCTACAACCTCGACGCAATCATCTCTGTCGGCTATCGTGTCAACTCTGCCAAAGCCACACACTTCCGACAGTGGGCGACGAAGGTATTAAATGAGTATATCCGTAAGGGGTTTGTCTTGGACGACAATAGGCTGAAACAAGGAGAGGCGGTGTTTGGCAAGGACTACTTCCGCGAGTTGCTGGAACGTATTCGCTCCATCCGCGCCAGCGAACGACGCATCTGGCAGCAAATCACCGATATCTTTGCCGAATGTAGTATCGACTACGACAAGTCGTCACCTGTAACTCAGGACTTTTACGCTATGGTGCAGAACAAGTTCCACTACGCTATCACCGGCAAGACAGCAGCGGAAATCATCTATACCTCTGCCGATCACACCAAGGAACATATGGGCCTGACGACTTGGAAAAACTCACCCGACGGACGCATCTTGAAATCGGATGTCACCATAGCCAAGAACTACCTCAACGAACAGCAGATACGCCGTTTGGAGCGTGCCATAACAGGTTTCTTCGATTACATTGAAGACCTGGTGGAAACCGAGAACACTTTCACCATGGAGCAGTTCGCCGCCAGCGTCAACGAATTCCTGAATTTCCGTCGCTTCAAAATACTCCCCAACAAAGGCTCTATTTCTAAGACCATGGCCGAAGAAAAAGCTTCCGCCGAGTACGATATTTTCAACCGTACACAAAAGATAGATTCCGACTTCGACAAAGCCGTTCGGAAACAAATCGGAAACAAGGAGTAATCTATGACCGACACGATGACAGCGGAGCAGCGGCTTGCGTAGCCAAAGGCACTCAAGATGAATACAAAATCTAACAATAACAATTTGAGACATATGGTAAGAAAGAAAACTATCGATGTGGCGCTGGTATACGATTTCGACGGGACACTGTCGCCTGGCAACATGCAAGAGTTTGGATTCGTGCAGGCCATCGGTAAGGATTCCAAAGAGTTTTGGCAGAAGAACCGAGAGCTGGCCGAGCAAAACGACGCCAACGAGATTCTGTGCTATATGTATCTAATGTTGCAAGAGGCTAAGGCCAACAACATCTCCCTGAAACGGAAATCATTTAAAAAGTTTGGCGATCAGATAGCGCTATTCAAAGGCGTTGAGGAATGGTTTTCGCTAATCAACGAGTATGGAAAATCGATAGGCTTGAACCTCAAACACTATATCAATTCCTCCGGATTGAGGGAGATGATAGAAGGCACGAAGATTGCCAAAAGGTTCGAGAATATCTACGCCTGCTCTTACCTATACGATGTGGACGGTATCGCCTACTGGCCCGCCGTCGCTGTCGACTATACCACCAAGACCCAGTTCCTTTTCAAAATAAACAAGGGCATCAAAGAAATCCGAGACAACAAGAAAATCAACGAATATCTGGCCAAGGAGGAACGTCCAATCCCATTTGAGAGAATGATATATTTTGGTGACGGGGAAACGGATATCCCAAGCATGAAGGTTGTGAAAGAACACGGAGGTCACTCCATCGCCGTCTACGGAACCCCACGCAAGAAAGCAACGGCAATGAAACTCATCCACGAAGACCGTGTGAATTTCGTATGCAAGGCTGACTACTCTGAAGGGAAAGAGATACATATCACTGTTCAGAGAATCCTCGACAAAATCCGCGCCGACTACGATTTCCAGCAAATGCTTGACTCTCATAAACGGACAGCAAACAATAAGTGACTCATGACCGACACCATGACAGCGGAGCAGCGGCATAGGTGCATGTCGCATATCAAGGGTTCGGGGACGAAGCCGGAGATGAAGGTGCGGCGCTGGCTGTGGAATCATGGGTATCGATATCGGCTGAACGTAAGGAGTGTGCCGGGAAAGCCGGACATCGTGTTGCGGGCGTATCGGACGGCGATATTCGTCAACGGGTGCTTCTGGCATGGACATAACGTGAGAATGCGTGAATGTGGGAATGCGTTAATGCGTGAGTGTGTGGAGAATTCGGCGTGTTGCAAGATTCCGAGCACCAACCGCGAGTTCTGGGTCAACAAAATACGCCGCAATCAGGAACGCGACCAGCAAAATTACAACATCTTATACAAAAACGGATGGCACGTGATAGTCATCTGGGAGTGCCAGCTGACAGTATCGAAAATCGAGCACACTATGCACGAGGTCGAGGTACTGCTCGAAGAAAACATGCTCGCACTTTACAAAAAGCACACTCCATTACCTTATTCCTACGACGAAGAGTCCACACTGCCCATGGCTGCCGAGGAGAGCGTGTGAACGACCAGGCAAAGAGTTGGCAGCACGAAGGACTTGATTATCAAAGGGTGTGAAATTTATTTTCTCGGGTCGGAAAAAAGTTGTATTTTTGCATTTTTGAATCACTGGAATCACAACGGATGAAAAATATACGAAACTTCTGCATCATAGCGCATATCGACCACGGCAAGAGTACGTTGGCCGACCGACTGCTGGAGGTAACCAATACCGTCAGCCAGCGCGACATGCAGGATCAGGTACTCGACGATATGGATCTGGAGAAGGAGCGCGGCATCACCATCAAGAGCCACGCTATCCAGATGAACTACCGCGTCCCCGCGGAGGGGAATAATGCTTACGCAGGCCAGACTTTTGTTCTCAACCTTATCGACACTCCGGGTCATGTGGACTTCAGCTACGAGGTCTCGCGTGCCATCGCCGCCTGCGAGGGCGCATTGCTGGTGGTCGATGCCACGCAGGGTATTCAGGCACAGACGATAAGCAACCTATATCTGGCATTGGAGAACGACTTGGAAATCATCCCAGTGATGAACAAGATTGACCTCGACAGCGCCATGCCCGAAGAGGTGGCCGACGAGATTGTCGACCTGCTGGGCTGCAAGCCGGAAGAGATTCTGCGTTGCTCGGCCAAGACCGGCATGGGCGTACCCGAGATACTCGACGCCATTGTGGAGCGCATCCCCGCTCCCACGGGCGACCCCAACGCACCGTTGCAGGCCTTGGTGTTCGACTCGGTGTTCAACCCATTCCGCGGCATCATCAGCTACTTTCGCATCATGAACGGCACCCTGAAGACGGGCGACCACGTGAAGTTCTTCTCCACAGGCAAGGAGTACGACGCCGACGAGGTGGGCGTGCTGCGCCTGAACATGGAGCCGTGCAAACAGCTGAGTGCCGGCAATGTAGGTTATATCATCTCCGGCATCAAGACATCGAAGGAGGTGCGCGTAGGTGACACCATCACCCATGTTGATGCTCCCTGCGAGAAGCCCATCGAAGGTTTCGAGGCTGTGAAGCCGATGGTCTTCGCGGGTGTCTATCCCGTTGATACAGATGACTATGAGGAGCTGCGTGCCAGCATAGAGAAACTGCAATTGAACGACGCCAGCCTCACTTTCGAACCCGAGAGTTCGCTGGCTCTGGGCTTCGGCTTCCGCTGCGGTTTCCTCGGTCTGCTGCACATGGAGATTGTGCAGGAGCGTCTGACCCGCGAATTCAACATGGACGTCATCACAACGGTACCCAACGTACAGTACAAGGTGAAGCTCACTAACGGCACGGAAATCGACGTCTACAATCCCTCGGGCATGCCCGAACCGAACAATATCGCGGAGGTGTACGAGCCTTACATCCACGCACAAATTATCACCAAGGCCGACTTCATAGGGCCAGTGATAAAACTTTGCATGGACAAACGTGGCATCCTGAAAAACCAGAACTACCTCACCACTGACCGCATCGAGATTACATTCGACCTGCCGCTCGGCGAGGTAGTGTTCGACTTCTACGACAAGCTGAAGTCTATCTCGAAAGGCTACGCCTCGTTCGACTACTACATCAACGGCTACCAGCCCTCGAAGCTCGTCAAGCTGGAGATACTGCTCAACGGCGACCCCGTCGACGCCCTCTCCACCCTCACCTATGTCGACAATGCCTACCCCATCGGCCGCAAGATGTGCGAGAAGCTGAAAGACCTCATCCCGCGTCAGCAGTTCGACGTGGCCATCCAGGCCGCCATTGGCAGCAAAATTATCGCCCGCGAGACGGTGCGTCAGGTGCGCAAGGATGTGACTGCCAAATGCTATGGCGGCGACATTACACGTAAAAGAAAACTTTTGGAGAAACAGAAGGAAGGCAAGAAACGCATGCGCCAGGTGGGCAATGTGGAGGTGCCACAGAGCGCCTTCCTCGCAGTACTGAAATTGGATTAAACATATTATAACTTAAAGAAAAATGAAAAAGACTTTCAAAATGATGATGGCCGCTGTCATGACGATGGCCATGGTTGGTTTTGTCGCCTGCAAGAAGGATGACGACAAGAAAACGGACGAGCCTGAGCAGCAGACTTATGAGGAGTCGACTACGTTCGAAATTCTCTACAATGGACGAGCTGTGGCTGCCGGTACCACCGTTGATTACACCCTCACACAAGAGGAAATTGACAACGACGACAGCGATGCAGAATTCTTTGTGAAGAACAAGAGCAATGCCACCGTGCAGCGTGTGTTCAAGGTGGAGCTTACCGAGGGTCCCGCCTCCATGGGTGTCGACGCTCCCATCTGCTACGGAGTCTGCGAGCCGCACAACCTGCCTTACACCTCCAATGCCATTGACCTGGCTCCCGGGACCGACGAGAAGGCCATCCAGATTCACCTCTATCCCTCATTCCATGAGGGTGCTCACACAGGTACTTATAAAGTCACCGTGGGCAAGGGTGCCAATCTTGAAGACCCGCAAGTATTCTTCTTGAAATTCAACTGGTAAGCGTGCACTCGTAGCGACGCACCTGCCACAGGTACCACAGCAGCAGGGACGCATGGATAAGCGTCCCTGCTGTTGCATACAGGACTATCGCCAACAGAAAATTGCCTGCGCCGATGCCCACGGCGATGGCCGTCACTCGCAAGACCACCAGCACCAGGAAGAAGCCAAACTCGGTGCGCTGGGTGGAGAAGACATTGGGGATGAACATCAGGGAGGTGGAGCACAACCCCAGCAAGGCCAACGGCAACAGCACCTGAACATAGATGCCGCAGCCCTGCCAGCGGTCGCCAAAGCAGAAGACAAATAGCGGCTCGGCGAGGAACCATGCCAGCACACATACCGGCATCGCCACCGCCAGCAGCAGCACAAGGAAACGTCGTAGTAAATGCATGGCGGGCTGATGGTTGCGCACTGCCTCGGCAGTGCGGGCATAGAGCACACGCTCGAAGGCGGCACTGAGGATATTGACAGGTTGCAGTGTGAAGGTCAGAGCCAAGCCATAGAGACCTATCTCGGCACGGTCGAAATAGAGAGCCGCCCAAAGGAACGGCAGGTTGGAGGAGAAGGTGTTGACGAGGTCCTTCGTGGCCACATAGAAGGGGAAATTGCGGTGCTTTCGGGCAGCAGCTTTGCCCTCGGCAGTCGTAGCCTTGGGCAACGCAAGTGAGCGCAGCCGCAGACGGTAGTTGATGTTCGAGGCTGCCTGTCCTATCACTGTGCCCACTGGCAATCCGCTTTGGGAGAACCCCAGCAGTCCCAGCACTACCTTCATCACGGCACCGGTGCCGGCATTGACATTGTCAGAGACAGCAATCATGGCATAGCGGTGGAAACGGTTGTAGAGGAAACTGTAGATGCGCGAGGTGCCACAGAAGAAGACCATCGGCGGGATGAGAAGCACCATCCACCCTAGCAGGGCGAAGTTGCCTGGAAGGGCACCCGTGAGCCACAGCAGTACCGCCACCGTAAGCAATCCCACCGAGACAAACGCGTTGAGCCGCAGGGCAAAACGTGCCACCGCCGAAGCCTCGCGCTCGTCGTCGGCCACCACGATAGCCAGCTCGTACTTGCAGGTGCTGAAGATGATAAGCACCTCGATGTAGGAATAGAAGATATTGAAGAGGCCATAATCGTCGGGCGTGTAGATGCGGGTGAGCACGAAATAGGCCAGCAGCGTGATGACCTGCGCCAGCACATTGCCGCTCACTAGCGTTGCCGTTTCGCCAACTATGCCCTTTATTTTCATATCTCACCGTGATATTTGCGCAGCACCCACTCGGCGCCGAGCAGCAGGACTATCAATATCAGCACCCATGGCAGGTTCAGCAGCTCGGAGAAGCGTGTGTGGGTATAGATGACGGGCTTGAGTGAGGTTAGTTCGTCACGTAGCTCATCCAGTTGGTCGGGGTAATACATCTTTCCTCCGGTGATGGCGCTGATGGAGCGTAGCAGGGCGTGGTCGGCCGTGAGGTTGGCCTGCTCCAGGTGCAGTGCTTCGACGGCGAAGGAGCCTTCGGTGGTGAGCGTCTCGCCATTGTATTGCGTCTTGGCGGTATAGCGGTAAAGACCTTCGGGCAGACGTCCCAGCGCGAGGCTGTAGCCGTCACCGTCGCGGCTGAAGTTGAAGTCGCCCTTGACGGAATCGCCCATAAGCGAGAATGTGGCGTCGGGTGTATTGAAAGGCTCGTAGGCATCGTTGTAGAGTTGCGCGCCCACCACGATATTGTCGTTATCGGAATAGTGGCGCTCGGTCTCTACGATGAATCGTTCGCGCTGGTCGGTGACGGCGGTGAAGTTCACTATCTGGCTCACCAGACGATCGAAATGCTCATGTGAGCTATTGTTGAGGTAGTCTGCCAGACGCCATTTCCATAGTCCCTCACCCCATACAAAGACCTTGTGCTGTCGTCCCTGCGCCATGGCGGCCACCAGTGGCTGGCGGGTGTCGATGCTGCCTAGGCGGGCGGTGAGGAGCGACTGCAACGAGACCGAAGCCTTGCCCTCGCCGAAAGGTGCATCCAACGGCGGCAGCTGCTCGATGGCCTCGCCGTCGGTGACATCGAAGTTGAAGTGCGAGAAGCGGTCGTTGTAGACAGCAGTCACCTCGCTGCTTTTCTTCACTTTCGAGACAATTTCCAGTCCTGTATGCAGGGCATTGAAGCGCGGCAGGTCGGTCTGGCAGCCAATAACGAACACCTGCGGCAGGTTCTCCAGTTCCTTGGGTATTTGGTGCGTTGCCGATGGCAGATTGTGAAGAATTGCAAGGCTTACATCATTTTCCACTTTCAGCTTTCCATTATCCGCCAGCATCACCTCTGCTTCGTAGTTGGGGTTGCTTTCCACGGCTTGCTTCAGTGCCGCGAGGTCGGGATGCGGGGCGTTGCCTACAATGACCACCTTGCGACGGCCATCGATGACATCCACATAAAGGGTTTGCACGTTGTTGGTAGGCTCCACCTCGCCCTCCACCAGCGACAAACTGACCACATATTTCTGCAAGCCCTTGGCCTCGGCCGGGATGCTGAAGGTCATCGTGGAGCTGAAATCATCGTCATCGTATGCAACCTGCTGCTGCGCCACATTCTTGCCGCGGCCATCGGCGATGGTGAGCCGGGCTGTGCGCCCTTTCAAGCGGTGGACACCGATGGTGATTTCCACCGGGAACGAGTTGCCGAGGTAGGCGATACGGTTGTGGCGTATGTTGCGCAGAGCGGCATCGCGACGCGGCGTGGTGTCACCCAAGGCCACAGTGTAGACGGGTATTCCCAGCCGTTCGGCTACTGTGGTGGGATTCTGACCGCGGTTATTGATACCGTCCGACGACAGCACGACAGCCATCACATCGGGCGAAATCCTGTCGAGCAACTCACCCAGGTCGGTCTGTTCCGCGTGGGAGGCATCGGCATTGAGCATCAACTGGCATCCTGCTGCCTCCAGGTCGTCCCAGAGGTCCATCAGCGTGAAGGCCGAGTCGGCACTCATCTGCACCGACAACGAGCAGTCCTCCTCCAGCACCACCCGCGGCTTCTGCCTCTCGTGCACCGTGCGCTTGGCCACCGGTGCCAGCAGCAGTAGGGCAATGATTGTCACCGCCACGAACCGCAGCCCAGCCAGCAATGCGTTAACACCCTTGCCGAAACGGCGGTGCCCCATATAGTAGAGACCCGCGGCATAGGCGGCGCCCGCCAGCAGGCAGAGCAGGACGAAATACCAAGGATAGTCAATTACCATATACCAGTGTGCTAAATTTTTCGGGATGGAAACGTTCCTGTGCCACACGCAGCAGGTCAGCAGGCGTCACCGACAGCAGGTCGGCGTTCATCTCTTCGAGGGTGTTCACGTGGTCGTAGCTTAGGTATGCTTTGCCGATGCTCTGCATCTCGTTCATACCGAAGTCGTCGTTGATGGCCATCTGGCCAATCATCTGACGTTGTGCTGACCTCAGCTGGCGTTCTGTCAGTGGAGTCTCGGCCATGCGCAACAGCTCGTCGGTAATCAGGCGGCGCGCCTTCTCCTCGGCATCGAGATCCACGCCAGCATAGATATAGAACAAGCCTGTGTCGGAGAACGGTACAAACTGAGACTCGATATTGTAGCAGAATCCGTAACGCTCGCGGATGGCCACGTTGAGGCGCGAGTTCATTGCAGGGCCGCCGAGGATATTGTTCAGCAAGGTGAAAGCCGTTTTGTCGGCATGGTAGATGTCGGGGGCCTCGCAGCCGATGAGCAGGTGCGCCTGATGCGTGTGACGGTTGATATGGCGGTCGAAGACATGAAACTCCGGCTTGGAGTTCCGAGTATTCTGAATGCTCGGAGTATTCTGGAAACCGCCGAAATGCTTCTCGCAAATCCTCACCAGTCGCTCCATCTTCACGTTACCGCTCACGGTGACCACCATCCGTTCCGGCGTGTAATTCCGCTCCATGTGGCGGCGCAGTCGCTCGGACGTAAATTTCTTTACATTGCGCTTGGTGCCCAGGATATTGTGCGCCAGCGGATGCCCCTCGTAGGCCAGTTCTTCGTACTGGTCGTAGATGAGTTCCGAAGGACTGTCGTTGTAGCTGTTGATTTCTTCCAGCACAACATCTTTTTCCCTTTCAATTTCGTTCAACGGAAACGTGCTGTGGAACAGAATGTCGGCAAACAGTTCCAGACAGCGTTCCAGATGCTCGCTCAAAGACGAAGCATAGACACAGGTTTCCTCCTTGGTGGTGAAGGCGTTGAGTTCGCCACCTACGCCGTCGATGCGGTTCAGTATGTGGTATGCCTTGCGGTGCTCGGTGCCCTTGAAAAGCGAGTGCTCGATGAAGTGCGCCATGCCCTCGTCGATGCCCACCTCATCGCGCGAGCCCATGTTGATATATACACCGCTATAGGTCACCCTCGACAGCGTGTGGCTCAGTATTATCTTGATGCCGTTAGGCAAGGTGTGGTATTCGTACACGTTGTGTTATTACAATAATTATCCCTAATAACACAAAAAAAGCCGAAATATTGTAAAGAGGCTCCCAAAAGTAGTCACTTTACCTGAGAGTACCAAATTTTGGTGCTCTTTTTTTCTACTTAGTGTTGCACTTGTAACTGGAATTTAGGCATCTCACAGGTGGGGATTCTCTTGTGTATATGCAGACAATAAAGCCTGCGTAGCAATATTGCTCTCCGCGAGCACGCGTTTACTCTTCCTCTGCGGCGGCTTCCGCGTAGGCCTACAGCCAACGGTTAAGCCCCGCAGCATTATCGGCAAAGGACGGCCCCATCGGGTGTCCTTTTATGCCATTCATTATTTCCTTGCTTAACGCCTTTTTTTGAAACACATAATATTATTCACTTCATTGCTGCCCACTAAAAATCAGTGAAAGTTCTTTGATATTATTGTGAGTTAATCAATTGCAGAGGTTTTTAGAGCGCGACGATTTGAAT
>DECD01000048.1:0-738 GCA_002349055.1 Bacteroidales bacterium UBA2939
CTGGTGATGTTGTTCGGGTAATTGACCAATCGGATTACAGGCGGAACCCTCCAAGACCCGATGGCAGGTGAATGTTAAATTTTTAGTGGACACTAATGACATTATCTCTTTTTACGGTTCCCTGATGCTGACGGCGAAGCCGCCACAGGGGGCCATCTTTAGTTTTAGGGTGGTCTTGGAGGTGACTTTCTTTTTGGTGATGGTGTAGGAGTAGGGGTTGTAGTTGTCGTCGGGAAGACCACTAGCCTCCTTGCCGTCGGCGTAGATGATGGCGTCGTAGGTTTTGCCGGGCTGGAGGAAGTCGAGCTTGACGCTGAACTCGCGAGGGTTCTCGTCGGTGATGCCGCCGAGATACCAGGTGTCAAGCGGTTTTAGTTTCTCTAGATTAACTAGTGTATCTAGTTTTTCTAGACCATAGACGTAGCGGGCGGCATTGCTTATCACACCTTTCTTTCCGTCAGGCAGGGAGGCGAGGCTTTCGGCGGCTTTGTTGAGGGAAGAGACCTTGGGCTTGCGGGCGGTAACAATATAGTCGCCCGGCTCGGTGTAGAGGTAGATGCTGGTGTCCCAGTCGACGGCCACGTCCTTGATGAACTGGAAGGCATCCATATAAGGCTCATAATGTTCGGGGAAGTCGGCGGCCATCTGGAGGGGCGAGTAGAAGGTGACGTAGAGGCCGAGCTGGTTGCAGATGGTGTGCTGCATCTTGCCGCCCCAGGGGACAATCTTGCCCATGTC
>DECD01000048.1:856-7586 GCA_002349055.1 Bacteroidales bacterium UBA2939
GGATGGATGCGCTCGCGGAACTCGGTGCCCATAGCGCTCTCGTTGCCAATCATATTGGGCCAGGTGCGACAGAGGCCCGTGGGGCGCACCGCCTCGTGGGCGTTGACCATGATGTGGTGCTTGGCGGCCTCAACGATGGCGTAATGGTAGTGGTTGTTGATGGGCTGGGAGTAGTGGCCCTCGGCGAAGGGGATGATGGTGCCGACATAGCCGCTCTTCACGGCGTCGTAGCCGTACTGGTTCATCAGGTTGTATGCCTTCTCCATCCAGCGCTCGTAGTTGATAGTCGAGGCGCTGCTCTCGTGGTGCATGATAAGGCGGATGCCTTTCTCATGGGCGTATTTGTTCAGCGCCGGCAGGTCGAAGTCAGGATAGGGGGTGAGGAAGTCGAAGACAAAGTCTTTTTGCTTGCCGTACCAGTCCTCCCAGCCGATGTTCCAGCCCTCGATGAGGAGGGCGTCGAAGCCGTGCTTGGCGGCGAAGTCGATGTAGCGGCGCACGTTGGCGTTGTTGGCACCGTGGGTGCCGTTGGGGAGGGCATGCTCGAAATCGGTCTCGCCGAGCTTCACGGAGGGGAATTCATTGGTGTAGTTCCAGGTGCTCTTGCCGCTGATCATCTCCCACCACACGCCCATGTATTTCACGGGGTGAATCCAACTGACATCCTCCAGCGCGCAGGGCTCGTTGAGGTTGAGTATCAGCCTCGACCGCAGCACGTCGGTGGCCTTGTCGCAGACCATCACGGTGCGCCAAGGGGTGTGACAGGGGGCCTGCATACGCCCTTTATAGCCTGCGGCATCAGGGCAGAGCCACGTGCGGAAAGTAAGCGTCATGGGGTCAAGATTGAGGTGCATGGTGGGATAGTCGAGCGTGGCGGCCTCGTGGATGTTGATATAGAGTCCGTCGTCGGTCTTCATCTGCAGGGCTGTCTGCACGCCGGTGCGCGAGAAAGCCGTCCACGGCCAGCCACCGTGCTCGTGGCTTTTCTCCCAGAGACTGTCGATTTGCGAGAGGCGGCTCTGGGTGTAGTTGTACTCCTGCGTGTCGTAGTCGCCTGGTATCCACCACGCCATGTGGTCGCCCGCCATCACAAACTCGGTCAGTTCCTCCTTGAACCAGAAGCAGACGAGAGCGTTGGGAGCGGGAAACTCGTAGCGGAAGCCGAGGCCGTCGTCGTAGAGGCGGAAGCGAATCTGCATGATGGTGGGCAGGGTCTTGGAGCGTCCGTCGGCGCTCTCTACGGCACCTGCCGGCTGCTCGAGCGTCACCAGCATCTCGTTGTAATGGTTGCGGATGTTGGCCTCCTCGCCCCACACGGGCTGCCAAGTCTCGTCGAAAGAGCTGAATTCCACATCCTTGAGGACGAAGGCATGGGCGAGGTCGTCGCGCCATTCCAGCGTGAAGCCCATCTTCGACGGAAGCACCACGGCCTTGCCGTCGCGGTAGAGACTGTAATAAGGCACGCTATCTTTCAGCTCGAAGCACAGTTCCAACCGTCCGTCGGGACTTGTCAACGGCTTCAGGGTGATTGGCGAATTGGCTCGGGCGGTGACGGCTGCCGTCAGCAGCACAAATACTATTGCAAAAATCTTTCTCATATTTTGTCGAAAATTTAACTTAACAATTGTTAAATACTTTCTGCCTATCATCACCCTATCATAGACCTATCAACACCTACCATGGTAGGAGTTGGTAGGGAGTTGGTAAGGAGATGGTAGGTAGATGGTACGGGGTTCATGCTATTGGGGTACAAGTTGTTATTGACTTTGATGGCTGGTTTTCATTCCAAAAGGCGGATTGGGCCATTTCGGGAGGTGGAAGAAGGAGGTTTTAGTGTCTTAAAAATTGTTAAATTACATTTTTTTCTATAGTGTGAGATTTCTTCCTGGCTTTGGGTTTGGGGGCTGGGAGTTCGTCGCAGGTGGCTTTTGTGAGGGCCGAGAGGTAGTGGCGGTCGTCGACATCCTCGATGTAGAAGTGGGGTTTGGCGCCGTCGTAGGGCGGACGGAGGTCCTCGACGCGCAGCAGCCGGCGTCCCGCCTCGGTGGATTTGACATAGAAGCCGTTGTCGCAAACGAGGGCGAAAGGCTTGTCGTTGCAGTAGACGCAATAGTCGCCGAACATCTTACGGGCGGTTATCTCGCCCGCGCCGGAGCACTGGTCGAGGATGTACTGTACAAAATCTGGATTGGAGGCCATACGGATTGCTGTTTTATAAAATACGGGGCACAGATAAGACTATCCATGCCCCGTGATGATGCGATAAGACTACTTGAAGTACTCGACACCGGACTCGAAGATGCGCTGGTCGTCGCGGAAGTCGATATTCCGGGCGCTCCACTCGGTGCGGCGCTCGCTGTGGCCCATCTTGCCGAGCACACGGCCGTCGGGGCTGGTGATGCCCTCAATAGCCATATAGCTGCCGTTCATGTTGTATTCCTCGTCCATGGTGGGGTTGCCGTTGAGGTCGCAGTACTGGGTGGCCACCTGGCCGTTCTGGAAGAGGCGGTCGAGCCACTGCTGCGGAGCCACGAAGCGACCCTCGCCGTGCGAGATGGGGATGGCATAGACGCCGCCCAGCTCGGCACCCTGCAGCCAGGGGCTGAGGTTGGAGCTGACGCGGGTGTAGGCAATCTTGCTCTGGTGGCGGCCGATGGTGTTGAAGGTCAAGGTGGGTGCATCGTCGGCCTGCGGACGAATCTCGCCGTAGGGCACAAGGCCCAGCTTGACCAGGGCCTGGAAGCCGTTGCAGATGCCGAGCATGAGGCCGTCGCGCTTGTTGAGGAGCTCCATCACGGCCTCGGCGATGCGGGGGTTGCGGAAGACGGAGGTGATGAACTTGGCGCTGCCCTCGGGCTCGTCGCCGGCGCTGAATCCGCCGGGAATCATGACAATCTGGCTATTGTTGATGGCGCGGACGTAGGCGTCGACGCTCTCGCGAATCTGCTGGCCGTTCTGGTTGCGGAAGACGATAATCTCGCTCTCGGCGCCGGCGCGGTTGAAGGCGCGGGCGGAGTCGTACTCGCAGTTGGTGCCGGGGAAGGCGGGAATGAAGACATGCGGCTTCGCCGAAGTTGAAAGTTGAAAGTTGAAAGTTGAAAGTTTTTTGGGTGCAGAAGCTTTGAAAAGAGGGCTTTCCACTTTGCACTTTCCGCTTTCCACTTGCGCGGAGCGTGTGGGGAAGACGCTTTCGAGGGTTCCCTGCCAGGCGGCGAGGGCTTCCTCGAGGACAATCTTCTCGTTGCCGACATAGAAGGCAGCCTCATCAATAACACAGCCGATTTCCTTGCAACGGAAGGGCAAGCCCTCGGCATTTTCCACCTCGACAACGATGTTGCCGTAGTGGCGGGCGGTGAGGTCGCTTTCAACAGCAAGGCGGACGCCGAGCTTGTTGCCGAAGGCCATCTTGCTGACGGCCTCGATGATTCCGCCGTAGCCCACGACGAAGGTGCTCTTCACCTTGCCGTCGAAGATGGCACGGCGCAGGGCGGCATACTGGGCCTGCACGTCGTCGTAGACGGGCATGCCATACTGGTCCTCCTTGACATCGAGGAGCACCAGCTTGTTGCCAGCCTTCTTGAGCTCGGTGCTGACCACATGGTGCACGTCGCCAGTACCCACGGCGAAGGAGCAGAGGGTGGGCGGCACGTCGATGTCGTTGAAGGTGCCGGACATGGAGTCCTTGCCGCCGATGGCGGGCAGACGGAGGCCCATCTGGGCGTGGTAGGCACCGAGGAGGGCTGCGAAAGGCTCACCCCAGCGGTAGGGGTCGTTGCCCAGCTTCTTGAAGTATTCCTGGAAGGTGAGACGTACACGGCTGGCGTCGCCACCGGCAGCGGCAATCTTGGCCACGCTGTTGACGATGTTCCAGGCGGCGCCGTGGAAGGGGCTCCACGACATGAGGTAGGGGTCGAGGCCGTAGGACATGAAGGTGACGAGGTCGCAGTGGCCATCGAGCAGCGGCAGCGTGGCGGCCATCACCTGGGTGGGCGACAGCTGGTATTTGCCACCATAAGGCATGAAGACGCTACGGGCACCGATGGAGCTGTCGAACATCTCCACAAGACCTTTCTGCGAGCAGACGTTGAGGTCGGCGAGGGTGGAGAACCAAATGTCTTTCAGATTATTTGGAGTATTCTGATTACTCTGAGCATTCTGAACAGGCATGCTGACGCTGACGGTGGTTTCCTGGTGGGCACCGTTGGTGTCGATGAAGCGGCGGCTGAGGTTGACAATCTCCTTGCCGCGCCAGTTGATGACCATGCGGGGCTCCTTGGTGACGGTGGCCACGACGGTGGCTTCGAGGTTTTCCTCGTCGGCATACTTCAGCATGAGGTCGACATCCTTGGGGTCGACGACGACGGCCATACGCTCCTGGCTCTCGCTGATGGCCAGCTCGGTACCGTCGAGACCGGCATATTTCTTGGGGACTTTATCGAGATTAATCTGCAGTCCGTCGGCCAGCTCGCCGATGGCCACGCTCACGCCGCCAGCACCGAAGTCATTGCACTTCTTGATGATGGAGGAGACCTCCTCGCGGCGGAACAGACGCTGAATCTTGCGCTCGGTGGGGGCGTTACCCTTCTGCACCTCGGCACCGCAAGTGGTGAGGCTCTTGGTGGTGTGGCTTTTGGAGGCACCCGTGGCACCGCCGATGCCGTCGCGGCCGGTGCGGCCGCCGAGAAGGATGATGATGTCGCCGGGGTCGGAGGTGAGACGTTTCACGGCGCGACGCGGAGCGGCGGCGATGACGGCGCCAATCTCCATGCGCTTGGCCACATAGTTGGGGTGGTACACCTCGTTGACCAAGCCGGTGGCGAGGCCAATCTGGTTGCCGTAGGAGCTGTAGCCGTGGGCGGCGGTGGTGACAATCTTGCGCTGCGGCAGCTTGCCAGGCAGGGTCTCGCTGAGAGGCTTGGTGGGGTCGGCAGCGCCGGTAACACGCATGGCCTGATAGACATAGGTGCGGCCGCTCAATGGGTCGCGGATGCAACCGCCAAGGCAGGTGGCGGCACCGCCGAAGGGTTCAATTTCGGTGGGGTGGTTGTGGGTCTCGTTCTTGAAGTTGATGAGCCACTCCTCGCGGTTGCCGTCGATGGTGACGGGCACCACGATGGAGCAGGCGTTGATTTCGTCGGAGGGCTCCTGGTCGTCGAGGATACCGGCCTTTTTGAGGCGCTTGGCGGCAAGGGTTCCGATATCCATCAGGCAGACGAACTTGTCGGTACGGCCGGCATACTGCTCCCTGTGGTCGGCGAGGTACTGCTGGAAGGCGCCCTCGATGAGGGGCTTATAGAAGCCGTCGTCGAACTTCACATCCTTCAGCTCGGTGGCGAAGGTGGTGTGGCGGCAGTGGTCGCTCCAGTAGGTGTCGAGCACGCGGATTTCGGTCATCGTGGGGTCGCGGTGCTCCTCGTCGTGGAAGTAGCGCTGGATGTGTTTGAAGTCGGCGAAGGTCATTGCGAGGCCGAGGCCGTCGTAGAGTTCCTTGAGCTTGGCTTCGGCCATATCCTTAAAGCCGTCGAAAATGATGACGTCAGCGGGCTCGTCGAAGTGGTCCTCGAGGGTGGCGGGCTTGGGCTCGTCGGTGACGCGGCTGTCGACGGGGTTTACGCAGTGCTTGATGATCATATTTCTAGCTTCACTAGTCAAACTAGTCTTACTAGAAATCACATAGGTGGTGGCACTTTTTATAATGGGTTCCTCGCTGTCGTTGAGCAGCTTGACGCACTGCTCGGCGCTATCGGCGCGCTGGTCGAACTGGCCGGGGAGATACTCCACCGTGAAGTAGAAGTCGTCGGCTTTATGCGGAAACTCCTCGTCGTAGATGTCGTCCACCGGAGGTTCGGAAAAGACAGTCTGCTTGGCCTGTGCAAAGGTGGCGTCGCTGACGTTCTCCACGTCGTAGCGTATCAGCACACGAACCTCCTCGGCCTCAATGCCGAGGTATTCGCTCATTTCGTCCTTCAACTCCTTGGCCTTGACGGCAAAAGGAGCCTTCTTCTCAACAAAGATTCTTCTAACCATATTTCTATTTTTCAATTATCAATTCTCAATTTTCAACTTCAATAAAGTTCTCCGGCATCTTGGCCATCTCCTTTTTGTAGAGACGGCGTATTTTCAGGATGTCGGCCTCGGCATCGTCGGTGGTCCAGATGGCCTCGCCGAGATACACTTTGCGTTTTTTGAAATCGAGGAACGACGGCACGATGGGCACATTGGCCTGATGGGCAATCTCCCAGAAGCCACGCTTCCAGCGTTTTGTGGGCTTACGAGTACCCTCGGGAGTGATGGCAATAGCCAACGGGCCGCCCTTGGCGAATTCGCGTACCGCGGTGCCAATCATGTCGTTATGACGGTTGCCACGGTCGATGGCTATGCAGCCCAAACGGCGCAGCAGACCACCCAGCGGCCAGCGGAAAAACTCCTTCTTGATGAATATCTTGCCGTTGACACCCAAGCTCCACAGATAGGCCGTACCTACCAGATAGTCAGCCACTGACGTATGGGGTGCCGTGGCAAAAATACAGCGTTCTATTTCGGGTCTCGACCCTTTCTCAGGCAGAATGAACTTCCATCCGCCGAGCTTCGTGATTGCAATCCAAATCCGTTTCATATCGGCTGCAAAAGTACGCTTTTTTTCGCGATTATAAAAAAGAATTTTTCCACCGCCTGTTAAAAGGTTGGAATACTACAGCTGGGCCTTGATGGCATTTTCCATGGACACCAT
>DECD01000048.1:7674-19448 GCA_002349055.1 Bacteroidales bacterium UBA2939
AACTTGGTGAAATTCCAGGGAATCTCGCCGGGTTTCTTCTCCTTGAGCCACACGTAGAGGGGCGATGCGTTGGGTCCTTTCACGTCGATTTTGGCGAACTGGGGGAAAGTGATGTTATAGTTGCCGGTGCAGAATTCATGAATCTCTTCGAAACTGCCCGGAGCCTGTCCGCCGAACTGGTTGCAAGGGAAGTCGAGGATGGTGAAGCCCTGCTCGCGATAGGTTTCATAGATGCGCTCGAGGTCTTCATACTGAGGGGTGTAGCCGCACTGCGTAGCGGTATTCACCACCAGCAGCACCTGTCCTTTGTAGATGGACAGCGAGACGCTGTCGCCCTGTCCGTCGAGGACCTTGAACTGGTAGATGTTGTCCTTGTTTTCAGACATCTCATCCGACTTTCCGCAAGCGGCGAACATCAGGGTTGCCGCCAATGCCAATGCTAAAAATTTAATCTGGTTCATCTGTGAGTATATTATTTTTCGGCTGCAAAAGTACGGAATATTTCCAACATATCGGAAAAAATGTGTATCTTTGCACCGCGAAAAAATAAATAATATACAATATGAAAGTAAAATACATTGCTTTAGCCATCGCCGCCTTGCTGATTTCGGGCGGTGCCATGGCCCAAAAGAAACAACAGGACAACGGCGGCATCAGCCCCGAGATGATGCAGCAGATGAAGCGCGGCTTCGGCGGTAGCGCCAGCGACAAGGCGCTGCGCAACATCATGGTCAACAACGCACCCAACAAGCTGGCTATGAACTATGAGAACGCCACAAAGTTCGATTCGCACTTCAGCAACCGCGTGGTCAGCAAGGCCGTTACCGACCAGAAGTCGAGCGGTCGCTGCTGGATGTTCACCGGCATGAACGTGCTGCGCAACCAGGCCATCCGCCACCACAACCTGCCCGCCGACTTCCAGTTCTCGCAGGCCTACCTCTTCTTCTACGACCAGCTGGAAAAGAGCAACCTCTTCCTGCAGGCCATGATTGACACCTACAAGAAGCCCATGAACGACCAGGAGGTCGAATGGCTCTTCAAGAACCCCATCGGCGACGGCGGCCAGTTCACCGGCGTGGCCAACCTCATCAGCAAATACGGCCTCGTGCCCAGCGATGTGATGCCCGAGACCTACAACACCAACAACACCTCGAGCATCAGCAACCTCATCGCCCTCAAGCTGCGCGAGGACGGTCTCGCCCTCCGCGAGATGGCCGCCCAGAAGGGCATGACTCCCACCAAGCTGCAGACCAAGAAGACCGAGATGCTCGCCACCATCTACCGCATGCTGGCCCTCACCATGGGCGAGCCGCCCGCACAGTTCACTTGGCAGCAGAAAGACGCCAAGGGCGAGATAGTGGAGACCGCCACCTACACCCCCATGGAGTTCTACGAGAAGTTCGCCAAGACCGACTTCTCGAAGTATTACATGGTGATGAACGACCCCACCCGCGAATACTACAAGGTGTATGAAATCCGGTACGACCGCCACGTCTACGACGGACAGAACTGGCGCTACCTCAACCTTCCCATGGAGGACATCGCCCCCATGTGCATCGCCTCCATCAAGGACAGCACCATGATGTACTTCAGCTGTGACGTGGGAAAATTCCTCAACCGCGACAACGGCCTGATGGACATGAACAACTACGACTATGAGAGCCTCATGGGCACCACCTTCGGCATGGACAAGAAGCAGCGCGTGGCCACCTTCGCCAGCGGTTCGAGCCACGCCATGACCCTCTGCGCCGTCGACCTCGACAAGGACGGCAAGCCCCTCAAGTGGATGGTCGAGAACAGCTGGGGACCCAACTACGGCTGGCAGGGCAACCTCATCATGACCAACGACTGGTTCAACGAGTACATGTTCCGCGTGGTCCTCGAGGAAAAATACATCCCCGCCAACATCCTCAAGATGATGGACCAGCAGCCCATCATGCTCCCCGCCTGGGACCCGATGTTCGCGCCTGAGGAATAGTCAACATAAGCCCCTATCGGGGCGACAGTTATTAGCCGTGGGCGTAAGCCTACAGGCACAATGCCAAAAACAAAACAAAGCCCCGTATCTTTAATAAGAATACGGGGCTTTGTATGTGTACTGATTGTCTCCACCAACTGCCTAATTCATCTTTTGGAATTCAGCATTAATTACTTTGCCATCCACTGTTGTCGTAGCTGATGCTGAGTTACTTGTGAGTTTCGTGATAGTAGCTGTGTAATTGTCATTTCCAAAAGCCAAGCTCACGACCTTTCCATTAAATGTGTATGAACCATGTTTGGCCGTGTGCCTCCCCGAAGAGAATGACATCGTAAACTTTCCTTCTGAATCAAATTCATATATATCACCAACATAATATGCATCCATCATGCTTTGCGTTAACGTGATATTCCCGTATTTTGCCAATGTCACATACCACTTCCCCTCAATTAATTCTTTGTCATACCCACTGTCATCTTTGGAGCAGGAAAACAAAAATCCCATTGCTGCAATGCAACTGAACACAGCGAAAAACTTCATTAACTTTTTCATCTTTTAGTGCCGTTTTATCCTGTCGGCTCATCAGGATTTTGCTCATACGGCACCGAATTAAGCGGATTGTTTTACCTTAAAAGAAGCGTGGTGCCGCGTACCACTTCTTCTAATGGAGGTCTTGAGAATACCCTGTAACGGAGAAATAGAGAACAGCCCACGCAAACACGCGCGAAGCCGTCATACTCTCTTGCGTTACATGAAAGGTTCTCAAGTTTCCATTAGCAAGACGAAGATACAACGCTTCGTTTGATTTCCTTGTGAAATCGACTGCAAAGATACGACAAATATTTCATTCTGCAAAAAATATTTTCTCCACGTCAGGAAAAATCCGTATCTTTGCATCGTAAAAAACAGTGAAATGACACACTTGTCGACAGAACAGCACGACGAACAAATGGCCAGCATGAAGGCGTTTGACGAGCAGATGCCCTGTGTGGGTATCTTCTGGTACGACCCCAACGACAACACGCTTTTCGGTGTCCGCAAGCAGGAGGTGACTCCTAAGATGGCGGAAGAGGCTGCTGAGAAAGGTCTGCCGTTTATCAACTACCCCCACCTGCACCGACAGGTGTTGGCCAAGGAATTCTTCAAAGCCCAGGCCACCCATGAGGAGACCAAGTTCAAGGGTGATTACACCAAGATTCCCCGCGGCCGCGTCACATGGACCATCGACAAATTCATCGTCCTCGTCGGGCATTGGGCCGAGCCTATCCTCGACCAATTCTCAGCCCTACTGGAAGAGGAGTTTTCGCTCCCCTATTTCGAATTTCGCTACGATGAGCACTGGGACCTAGGCCACGGCTGGTCAGGAGATATGAAATAAAAAAAGTCAAAGAAGAAAAATTTACTCGTCGCGTTTTGCTTTGAACCATTCGACGAACTTGGGGAGGTCGTCGAGGGGTTGGAAGCCGGCCTTGAAGGGTTCGGCGGGGACGGGGACGGTCTCCATGTATCCGATAAGGGTGGCGCAGTCGAACTCGCCCATCAGCGACTCGAGAGTAACATAGACACCCACCTGGAAGTCCTCATCCTGCCGCTGGCCGTCCTCGACGGCGATGCGCAGGCCCAGCATCTCAGGTTCCTCTTCGCATTCCAGCTGCTGGAAGTACATCTTTCGCGTGTCGAAGAGGAGTTTGTCGAAGCGCACCTTGAGTTCGGTACCCATGGGCTGCTTGAAGGCCACAAACTCCCACCAGTCGAGGTCGGGGGCGTTGTCGACAAGTTCCACCACATAGCGGAAGAGGTCGGTGTCGCCCTCGGCGGTGAAGGTGAGGGTGCGGCCGTTGGCGGTGGCATCGCCTATCTCGTAGGTGAGGCCATCGCAGTATTTCGTCAGCTGGTACTGGAGAGCGTTCTCCAGTTGCTCACGCTCTTTATCTTCCAGGTCGCCCATGGCCACCAGTTCCTCGTTGTGGTCCTGAAACCACTGCCAAAATTTGGTGGTGCCGGCTCGGCCGACAACCACATTATCTTTCTCTACTTTTTCCATATCTGTTTCTTTCTCCCCGCTTCGCGGAAATCCATAAATCCAATTTTAGATTTATAGATTACGCCGAAGGCGGGATGTTTATATAATAATTGCTTCGGGGTCGAGGGCGACGCCGAATTTCTGTTTCACATCTTGTTGGATGGCCTTGGCGAGGGCGCGGACGTCGTCGCCCGTGCAGCCGTCGGCATTATACAGCACCAAGGCATTCTTGGGCCATACCCCTGCCCTGCCCTGCACTCGTCCTTTCCATCCAGCACGGTCAATGAGCCATCCGGCCGAAAGTTTATAAGTAACAGTGTAACTGAGTGGCTGAGTAACTGAGTGGGCCTCGGGCATGTCTGGATACTGCTCGCGGAGGCGGCGGTAGGTTGCCTCGTCAACCACGGGGTTTTTAAAGAAGCTGCCGGCGGAGCCGTGTTCCTCGGGACGCGGAAGCTTCTGCCAGCGCACCTCAGTGATGGCCTCGCGGAGCTGCTGTGCGGTGTCGTGGGGCAGTCCTTCGAGGGCTTTGTAGCCGAGGTTGGGGACAAACTCGCGGCTCAAGCGGTAGGTGACGCGGAGTATCAGGTATCGGTTGGGGTGGTGCTTGAAATACGAGTCGCGGTAGGCAAACTGGCAGTCGGCATTGCTGAAGGTGCAATGGCAGCGCTCCTGCAAGTCGTACACCTCTACTCTCTCGATAAAATCCTTGGCCTCAGCACCGTAGGCACCCACATTCTGCACCGCCGAGGCACCCACCGTGCCGGGGATGGCCGAGAGGTTCTCCATGCCGTAGAGGCCATTGTCGAGCGTCCACTGCACCAAATCATCCATCATCATTCCTCCCCACGCTCTTACGAACAAACCATCCATCCGCACCTCTTCGCCATTTAATATCAACACCGTCCCATCATAGTCCTTGGTAAACACCATATTACTACCCGCACCAATCACCAGCAACTTTCCTCTTTCCTCTTTCCACTTTCCACTTAAATCGTCGCCAGGTTCCAGCACAACCATCCTCCGCGCCTTCACATCGATGCCGAAGGTGTTGTATTCCTTTAGTGATATGTTCTCAAATGTTTTCAATTCTCAATTTCTTTAGGGCCAAGTTCTTTCTTGGGTTTGCGGATGGGCGGCACATAGTCCATGCGGAACACCTTGCGGTGCGTCAGCAGAAGCACGGCCGAAAGCGCGGCACCCAGCACGTCGCAGATGGCGCAAGCCTGCCACACGCCTGTCACGCCGTCGCCAGTGATATTATACACAATTCCAGGCAGGATGAGCGACAGCGGAATGAGGAAGATGACCTGGCGCGAGAGACTGGTGACGATGGAAATCCACGGCATGTCGATGCTCTGGAACAGCTGCGAGTTGGTCACCGTGAATGCTATCAACGGACAGAAAACCATCAGGTAGCGCAGCGCCGGAGCACCCATGTCAAGAATTTCGGGCTCGGAATTGAAGCATCCGATGATGGTGCGCGGGAAGATGAGCGCCAGCGCCGTGCCCACTGCGCCCACCATCAGACAGACATTCATGGTCAGCAGGTAGACCTGCCGCAGGCGGTCGTTGCGCCGCGCTCCGTAGTTGTAGCCCGCAATGGGCTGCATGGCCTGGCACAAGCCAAGCAACAGCATGAATATCAACCCCATGAACGAGTTGGCGGCACCATATACCGTCATAGTATCGTCGCCGCCATAGGCTATCAACTGGCGGTTCAACACCGCCACCACGGCAAAGGCTGCGAAATTCATCGAGAAAGGACTGATGCCGATAGCGAGGATATTCCTGAAAATGTACAACTTGGGAGCCCAGGCGTGACGTTTGAAGCGGATGAAGGATTTGTGCTGCACGAAATGAAGCACTGCCACGGCGGCCGACGCACCCATCGAAAGGGTCGTGGCCCATGCCGCGCCCGCCATACCCCAGCCAAACTCATTGATAAACAGAAAGTCGAGGAAGATATTCATGGCCGCGCCACCCACCATAATCCACATGGCTTTCATGGGGTAGCCCGACGAACGGATGAGACCTACCAGGTTGAATGTCAACGTCAAAAGAAACATTCCCGGCAACACAATGTACATGTACTCGCAGGCGGCCTCGAGTACCGACGACGACGCGCCGTCGGCAAAAAGGTTGATGATGGGGTGCATCCACAAGTAGCCTCCCGTTACGAAGATGAAACCGAAGAAGAACGTCAGCAACATACTGTTGCCCAATATCTTCTCGGCCCAGCGCACGTCCTTGCGTCCCAGCACGATGCTCATGCGGGCGCTCGAACCGGCACCCACCAGCGAGCCGAAGGCGTGGATGATATTCATCAGCGGGAACGTAATGGTCAACGCTGCCAGCAGCATCTTGCCGTCGCCTATGCTGTTACCCAAGAAGATACGGTCCACAATGTTGTATATCGACGTCACCACCTGGCTTGCCACCGCCGGCAGCGCATACTGCCAGAGGAGCTTGCCCATGGGCTTGGTCTCGAATTCGGTGATATTGTCCATAATGTTAAAATTAACGTACAAAAAGGTTAAATATTGCCCCGGAACGGCAAAAAATCCGCTTAACGCTAACTACCTAATAACCACCTACCAACGCCTTATCAACTCCTAACCAACTCCTACCATGGTAGGAGTTGGTAGGGTGTTGGTAGGGGGTTGATAGGAGTTTTGTAGGTCGAAAATATTTTTTCGACAGCAGCGAAAGTTTTGGCACCCTTGCCGTACTTAATGTTGTATACAAATAATAATAGACGATACATGAAACGAATCATTCTCAGTCTCTTGTCGCTGGCGCTGGTGTTTGCGGCATGCAGCAAAGACGACATCACCACCGTCAGCGACACCACAAGCGGTGCCACCAGCGGTGGCTCGAGCGAACCCGACACCAACGTCACCGCCGACTACGACCGCACGGTGGCCATAGTCTTTTCCTCCTCGGGAGCGGCAACAGTCAGTGGCACAGGCGACAACCTCAGTGCCACCATCAGCGGCAACGACGTCACCATCCGCAACAGCGGCGACGAGAAGGTGATGTACAACCTCTCGGGCTCGACCACCGACGGATTCCTGAAGATATACAGTGGCAGGAAGCAGGGCATCACTCTCAACAGCGTGAGTATCACCAACTCGCGCGGAGCCGCCATCAATGTGCAGGGCCTCGAAGAGACTCCCAACAAGGGCAAGCGCGTCGACCTCGTTGTGAACGGCAGCAGCACCCTGGCCGACGGCACCACCTACAGCCTCACGCCCGACAGCGAGGACGAGAAGGCCGTCGTGTTCAGTGAGGGCCAGATTGTTGTGAGCGGCAACGGCACGCTGACCGTCAACGCCACCGGCAAGGCCGGCATCACGAGCGACGACTGGCTGCAATTCCTCGCAGGCCCGACGGTGAAGGTCTCCGCCTCGGCGGGCAACGGCGTGCGCGGCAAAGACTACATCATTGTCAGCGGCGGAACACTGGATATCAGCGTCTCGGCCAACGGCAAGAAAGGCATGAGCAGCGACTCGCTGGTGCGCTTCGACGGTGGCCAGACCACCATCAAGATGACGGGCAACACCGTGGTGGAGAGCGGCGACACCAACCGCAGCAACGGTGTCAAGGCCGACCAGCTGTTTGAGATGAACGCCGGCAGCCTGACCATCACCAACAGCGGCACCGGCGGCAAGGGCATCAGCTGCGACGGCAAGGGCTACTTCCGCGGCGGCATCGTCGACATCACCGTCACGGGCAACAACTTCGGCTCCACGAGCGGCGGCGGCCATGGTCCCGGTGGCGGCGGTCACGGTCCCGGCGGTGGCAGCAGCAGCGACAACAGCGTGGGTGCCAAGGGCATCAAGTGCGACGTTGACATCGAGATTTCGGGCGGCATCATCTCCGTCAAGGCCAGCAAACACGAGGGCATCGAAACCAAAGGCACGCTGACCGTCACGGGCGGCGAGGTCTACAGCCAATCGTCTGACGACGCCATCAACTCGGCATCCACCATGACCATCAGCGGCGGCATGGTCTGCGCCTATTCCACTGGCAACGACGGCCTTGACGCCAACGGCAACATCTACATCCAGGGCGGCATGGTCTACGCCATAGGCGCCAGCAACCCCGAGGTGGCCATCGACGCTAACACCGAGGGTGGGTATAAACTCTACGTCCAGGGCGGCACCATCATCGCCATCGGCAGCCTGGAGAACGGCGCACAGCTGTCGCAAGCTTGCTACCAAGCCTCGTCGTGGACCAAAAACGCCTGGTACTCAATAACCGTGGACGGCAACACCTACGCCTTCAAGACCCCCGCCAGCGGCGGTACAAAGCTGGTGGTGTCGGGTGCCGAGCGGCCCACCGTGAAGAAGAGCGTCACCGCCGAGGGCGGCACCTCGCGCTTCAACGGCATGCTGCTCGAAGAACCCGAGGTGAGCGGCGGTACCGAGGTCACACTCAGCAACTACAGCAGCGGAGGATGGTAGAGATGAAGAAGATTGTCATCATAGGATTGATATGCCTGATGGGCAGCGCGATGGCCCAGACCTCGGTGACGGAAGACGCCGAGGTTGGCGGCCGCCTGTCGCTCGGCATAAACAAAAAGATTGTCAAAGGGCTGCATGTCAGCCTCGAAGAGGAGGTTCGTTTCGACAACAACTTCGCCTCTTTCGACCGCTTCCATACCACCCTGGCGGTACACTACAAGGTCCTCCCCTACCTCAAGGTGGGACTGGGCTACGCGCTGATTAACAGCTACGACGCCACCGATGCCAAGTTCAACACGCCGCGCCACCGCCTGTTTGTCGACGTCATGGGCAGCTACCGCTTCGGCGACTGGTCCCTCTCGTTGCGCGAACGCCTGCAAACGACCCACCGCACCGACTCGTTCAACGAATGGCAGAACCCGCAGAACACATGGATGCTGAAGAGCCGCCTGAAGCTGACCTACAAGGGGTTCCGACGCTGGGAGCCCTACGGCAGCTTCGAGTTGCGCAACACCCTCAACGCGCCGGTCATCAATGCCACCTACAACGAGGCCACCGACACATGGCTCACCCCTTCAGGCTCGACCACCGGCGAGGCCGGATGGTTCATCGAAGGGTTCAACGGTGTGTATGTCAACCGTCTGCGCGGTATGCTGGGTGTCAGCTACCGTCTCGACCGCAGCAGTACCCTTGAGGTCTACCTCATTGCCGACTACACTATGGAGAAGGAGTTGGATGCCAACGCCAAAGGCACCAAGCTCAAATCCTACAGCATCGCGAAAGGATTTAACGGCTGGGTGGGCGCCAGCTACAGTTACACGTTCTAGGACATAAAAAAAAGCGGCACCCGAATGGGTGCCGCTTTTTTTACTGTTTGATTCTGTTTTTCAGCGCCATGAGGGCGTTGTAGGCTATCAACCCGTTGGCCAGCTCGAGACTGCGCTCGTCGACGATGAGGTTGGGGCGGTGGAGGTTGCTGAAGGGGGTGCCGGGCTCGTGGATGCCGATGCGGAAATAGCAGGCCGGTATCTTTTGTGCGAAGAAGGCGAAGTCCTCGGCCGTCATGCGAAGGTCGAGCCACTCGACGTTCCCCTCGCCAACATAGGCGCAGGCGTTGTCGTGTACCTGCTGCGTGCAGGCGTCGTCGTTGAAGACGTAGGGGTATCCATAGTCGATGAAGAGGTCGCATTCGGCACCCATGGCCTCGGCCACGCCGGTGCTTATCTTGCGAATCTTCTCGTGGGCCTCGAGGCGCCACTTCTCGTCGAAGGTGCGGATGATGCCCTCCATCTTCACCGTATCGGGGATGATGTTGGTGCGGCCACCCACCTCCTGAATCTTGCCGATGGTGAGCACCGTGGGCATCATGGGGGCGGCGTTGCGGGAGACCACCTGTTGCAGGGCGATGACGATATGGCTGGCCACCACGATGGGATCGACACTGAGGTGCGGCGTGGCACCGTGGCCACCAAGGCCCTTGACGGTCCAGTACAGCTCGTCGGTCGAGGCCATGTACTTGCCCTTGCGCATACCCACCTTGCCGCAGTCCATCTCCGGCAGGCAGTGGAAGGAATAGATTTCGTTGGGCATTACCTCGTCGAAGAGGCCGTCCTCCATCATCATGCGGGCGCCGCCGGGGTATTTCTCCTCGCTGGGTTCAAAGATGAACATCAGCGTGCCGCTGAACTGGTCTTTCAGCTGCATCAATATCTTGATGGCGCCAAGGAGCGAGCAGGTATGCATATCGTGCCCGCAGGCATGCATCACGCCAGGCTTTTCACTGGCAAACGGCAAGCCCGTGCACTCGGTGATAGGCAGTGCGTCGTAGTCGGAGCGAAGGGCGACACAGTAGCTGTCGGGGTCTTTGCCGCGAAGCAAAGCCATGGTTCCCGTCTTACCAATTCCGGTCTTGGGTTTCAGACCCATGGCACGAAGCCTCTCGGCCACGAACTCCATGGTGCCGTACTCCTCCTGCGAGAGGTCGGGGTGACGGTGCATCCACCGCCGCCACTCTATCACCTCCTCGCGCTGCGCATGCGCCAGCTGCTTGATTCTGTCTATCAGGTTTTCCATCGTCTATCGTTTTCTATCTCCTTAACGCGGAAACTCCACTTTTATTGTACCTAGTCGTTAGTCCAGCCAGCACCGCTGTAGTTGTCTACCTGCCAGGTCTCCTGACCATCGTCGTCACCATCTTCCTCGCCCAAACACAGGCCGAGAAAATCGCCGCTGGCGGCATAACCAAGTTCTGCATTGACAGTGAACTCCGTCATTTCGGGAGCAATGTATTCTTTCTTCTTCATCGTTGTATTGAGTTTAAAATAGTTGTATTAAGTTTACTGAACCTGCACCGTTGGGAGGTACAGCATGTGGTTGCGCTGAACCGTGACATCGGAGATGCGCCTGGAGCAGTAGTTACGGCCCCAATCATTATAGTTAGCATCCGTCGGATGACGCTTTGTTGCACGATGGAGCACCAGCTTGAAGTCGGTGTGCTCCGTGGGAGGCACCGGCAGGTAGACCCGCAGGGTGCCGCCCGGCGCTATCACGGGGATTCCATAAGCCGGACTGTTCCCTTCATAATCTTCCAGATAATAGGTCCATGAGTTCGACGTACCATCGCACTCGACAATAAGATTTTCCCCATCACACGGCCTGCAACTCAGACTCTCCTCTGGTTCATCGGGATAGAGGGCATACTCTCCGCCGTTCTTGAAGGCCTGAAGTTCCACCGAGTAGAGAACAAAATTCGAGTCACTGGTATTCTCCATTGTGACAACCAGTGCACCTGTGACGTGCCTGAACACAAGATTTTGGGCTTCAATTACGCCGTATGCCACCATCGGGAATTTTACATTCACCGTCCCGTCGTCATAGAAAGTGTGTTGTCCAAAACTACCGTTTTTGAAAAAAACATTGTTGAGATTCATCTCAACTTCAGCACTAGCGGGATATGCTGCCGTAAAGTCACAGTTGGGCTGGAAATCTGCTATATAGAAGTAGCTATCCTCATTCTCCTCTCCCCACTTTACAATCTCATACTCGCCACCCGGCTCGAGTTTAACTCTCTCGCCTTCAACCCAGCTGTTGCGGGTGATGTCGGAGGGGTCAATCAGCGATTTCATTCCATCCATGCTCTCCTCCACGATGCGGACACCGGGCGCCTTGTCTTCTTTGCCGCAGCCCGCGGCCAAAATCACCGCCAAGAGGGAGACGGCACCCCATTTCAGTCTTGTTTTTATCATTGTAGTATATGTTTTAGTATCATATTTCAACCACTTAGAAAAACTCACCCTCTTCTTTT
>DECD01000048.1:19539-22948 GCA_002349055.1 Bacteroidales bacterium UBA2939
CACCCTGTCGTCCATAACGGGCTGTAGGGTGGTTAATGACAATAGCCAATCTGTTTTTATTGTGCTTTGGCAATCTTAATCATTGTGTTCTGACCGTCGAGAAGTTCGATGGGGGTGCCGTCCTTCACCTCAGGGACGAGGGTGAGGCTGGTGCAGAGGGTCTCGGTGCAGATGTAGTCGCGGTGGGTATTGATGGCGCTGTCCCACTCGCCGCTCTGCAACTCGACGACGATGCGGTCGGTGACGTCGAACTGTTCCTTACGGATGTTCTGGATGCGGTTCACCAGCTCGCGGGCTATGCCTTCGTCGACAAGCTCGGGAGTGAGCTGGATGTCGAGGGCCACAGTGAGGTTGCCGTCGTTGGCCACCACCCAGCCGGGGATGTCCTGCGTGGCAATCTCGACGTCGCTGACAAGCACTTCGCAGTCCTGACCTTCGACGCTGACCACGCAGCGACCGTCGGCCTCGAGGGCGTTGATTTGCTGCTGGCTGAAGGCCATGATGGCGGCACCGAGGGCTTTCATCACCTTGCCGTAGCGCGGGCCGAGGGTCTTGAAGTTGGGCTTGATTTTCTTGACAAGCAGGTCGTTGTCGGCGGCAAGGAACTCAATCTCCTTGACGTTGAGCTCGGAGCAGATGAGGTGCTGCACCTTCTCAATCTGGGCACGCATATTCTCGTCGCGCACCGGGATGACAATCTTCTGCAGCGGCTGACGCACGCGGAGGTTGCTCTTCTTGCGGAGGCCGAGGACCATCGAGCAGACCTTCTGGGCCATCTGCATGCGCTCTTCGAGGGCCTTGTCGACCATCTCGGCGTGGTACTCGGGGAAGCCAAGGTGATGCACGCTCTCCACGGCGTAACGCTTGGTGACGGCATTGAGGTCGAGGAACATGCGCTCGCTGAAGAAGGGAGCGATGGGTGCCATGAGGCGGCTGAGGGTCTCGAGGCAGGTGTAGAGGGTCTGGTAGGCACTCTTCTTATCATCGGTGATCTCTCCACGCCAGAAGCGGCGACGGCAGAGACGCACATACCAGTTGCTGAGGTAGGCATCGACGAAGGTGCCGATGGCGCGGCCGGCGCGGGTAGGCTCATAGTCCTCCATGGCGTCGCCGACGGTCTTGACCAGCGTGTTGAGTTCGGAGAGTATCCAGCGGTCAATCTCGGGACGTTCCTTGATGTCGAGGTCTTTCTGGCTGTAGTCGAAGCCGTCGAGGTTGGCATAGAGGGCAAAGAAGCTGTAGGTGTTGTAGAGGGTGCCGAAAAGTTTGCGGCGCACCTCGTCGACGCCCTCGACGTCGAACTTCAGATTGTCCCACGGCTGGCTGTTGGTAATCATATACCAGCGGGTGGCGTCGGGACCGTACTTGCCGAGGGTCTCGAAGGGGTCGACGGCGTTGCCGAGGCGCTTCGACATCTTGTTGCCGTTCTTGTCGAGCACGAGGCCGTTGGAGATGACGTTCTTGAAAGCAACGTTGTCGAAGCACATGGTGCCGATGGCGTGGAGAGTGTAGAACCAGCCGCGGGTCTGGTCGACGCCCTCGGCGATGAAGTCGGCCGGGAACTCGGTGGGCTTCAGCTCGCCACCCATGTAATGAATCTGAGCGTAAGGCATGGCACCGCTGTCGAACCATACGTCGATGAGGTCCGGCTCACGGCGCATAGGCTTGCCACTGTCGCTTACAAGGATGACGTTGTCAATATAGGGACGGTGCAGGTCAAAGTCCTTGTAGTCGCCGGAATAGGGATTCGAGTCCATGAGACCGGCTTTGACAGCCTTCTCAATCTCGGCGCTCAATTCCTTCACGCTGCCAATGCACTTCTCCTCTTTTCCGTCCTCGGTTCGCCAGATGGGCAGCGGGGTGCCCCAGTAGCGGCTGCGGCTGAGGTTCCAGTCGACGATATTCTCCAGCCAGTTGCCGAAGCGACCGCTGCCGGTGGCCTCAGGCTTCCAGTTGATGGTTTTGTTGAGTTCTATCATGCGGTCTTTGAGGGCCGTGGTGCGGATGAACCAGCTGTCGAGCGGATAGTAGAGCACGGGCTTGTCGGTACGCCAGCAGTGGGGGTAGCTGTGCGTGTGCTTCTCGCTCTTGAAGAGCTTGCCCTGCTCCTTGAGCATAATGACCAACTCCACGTCGAGGCTCATGTCCTTCTCGCCCTTGGTGGGGTCGTAGGCGTTCTTGACGAACTTGCCGGCATACTTACTGTATTCCTCCACATCGACGTTGGCCTTCACCCATTGGGGGTCGAGGTCCTCGACAGGGGCGAAACGGCCCTGCTTGTCGACCATGGGCAGTTGCTTGCCGTCGCGGTCGAAGAACAACAAGTCGCCAATGCCGGCCTTTTTGGCCACGCGGGCGTCGTCGGCGCCGAAGGTAGGTGCGATGTGCACGATACCGGTACCGTCCTCGGTGGTAACGTAGTCGCCAAGGATGATGCGGAAGCTGCCCTTGTCGGAGACCTCGGTGGGTTTCACCCAAGGAATCAGCTGTTCGTAACGCAGACCCTCCAAAGCGGTACCCTTGCACTCGCTGACAATCTTGTATTCAGGCGACTTTCCCTCGAGGAACATGCTGTTCACCAGAGCCTTGGCCATGATGATGCGGCAGGGTGTCTCCTTATAGGGGTGTGTGGTCTCGAGGGTCACATAGTCGATATTGGGTCCCACGCAAAGGGCGGTGTTCGACGGCAGGGTCCAAGGCGTGGTGGTCCAAGCGATGGCGTAGGTGTCGACCTGGTCGCAAAGCTTGAACATGGCGACGCAGGTGGTGTCTTTCACATCGCGGTAGCAGCCGGGCATATTCAACTCGTGGCTCGAGAGACCAGTGCCGGCGGCAGGACTGTAGGGCTGGATGGTATAGCCCTTGTAGAGGAGGCCCTTGTCATAGAGTTTCTTCAGCAGGAACCACAGGGTCTCGATATACTCGTTGTTGAATGTGATGTAGGGGTTCTTGAGGTCAACCCAGTAGCCCATCACACGCGTCAGCTCGTCCCACAGTTCCTTGTACTTCATAACCTCCTCGCGGCAGGCGCGGTTGTAGTCGTCGACGGAAATCTTTTTGCCAATGTCCTCCTTGGTGATGCCGAGGTTCTTCTCCACGCCGAGTTCCACGGGCAGACCGTGAGTGTCCCAACCGGCCTTGCGGTCGACGAAGTAGCCCTTTTGCGCTTTATAGCGGCAGAAAACATCCTTGATGGTGCGGGCCATCACGTGGTGGATGCCAGGCTTGCCGTTGGCCGACGGAGGACCATCATAGAACACAAATGACGGATGCCCCTCGCTGAGTTTCTGTCCTTTCTCAAAAGTCTCGTTCTCCTCCCAGTAGCGGCGCACATCCTGCCCGATCTGGGTCAAATTAAGCTGCTTATACTCGTTATATCTCATTTTTATTATATATTATATATTCATAA
>DECD01000045.1:0-166 GCA_002349055.1 Bacteroidales bacterium UBA2939
CACCTGCAAAGACTTCAGCGACCGCTACCTCAAGAACCTACCTGCCGTGCCCGCCGACCGCGCCAGCAGCTCTCCCCCTAACTTAGGGGGAGTCCCCGAAGGGGAAGGGGGTCTTTCACCTCTCACCTTTCACCTCTCACCTTTCACCTCCTCCGTATCAACTCCG
>DECD01000045.1:314-1695 GCA_002349055.1 Bacteroidales bacterium UBA2939
GTGTCAAAACTCACAACTTAAAAATTCTCTAATTCTTGATAAAAAAACACTAGTGTCTCTTAATTATTGTTAAATTAATTTATAATATTCTTATGCATAGTGTTTTGAGCAACAAAACTTGTGTCCGACTTTTGAAATGCGTATATTATGGTCTGAATCGAAATCAGACCGGTTATGCATACAGGAAGTTATGTTTTTGCTCAAATCACAATGTACTTGCCACAACGGCAATTCAGGAGGATTGTCGCGAAGTACCCGGACAGGACCCATGGATGGGGTTTCTCCCATTGGAACCACCTGCTTGTGCTCATGTTCGGGCAACTCATAGGCTGCAGAAGCCTCAGGGAACTTACAGATATAACAACTGCTCATGCTAAAAGGTCTTTCTATCTCGGATTTGGTGCGGCAACCGTTGTCAGGAACACCCTCTCGAAAGCCAATATGCTCCGTGAGCCTCGAATCTTCGAGGAATTCGCTTTCTATATGGTGTCTCTTGCTCAGCGAAGACGAATCACCAAGGAGTTTGAACTTCACGGACGCTTCTACGCTGTCGATTCCACCACAATCGACCTCTGCATGTCCGTCTTTCGTTGGGCACGCTTCCGCAGTACCAAGTCCGGCATCAAAGTCCACACTCAGATTGACATCGCAACAGAGATACCTGTATTCTATCGCATCACCAATGCCAACGTGCATGACACCAAATTCATGGACAGTATTGGGTATGAATCCAATGCTGTATACATTTTTGACTGGGGATATTTCGACCTCGCAAGACTTTCCGCCATACATCTCTGTGGGGCTTTCTTCGTCATCCGCGAGAAACGGCATCCAAATTTCGAGATTGTCGACGGAGACGAGGCTGTCAATGGAGAAGACAACGTCTTGCTTGACCAGACAATTCGTTTCACCGGTAACAGAAATAGAGGGAATTACCCAACTGAAATCAGAAGAATTGTCTACTACGCTTCCGACCTTGGGCAGTCTTTCGTCTACTACACCAACAACTTCTATCTCGCAGGCAAGGACATTGCCCTGCTTTACCGCTACCGCTGGCAGGTGGAACTTTTCTTCAAATGGATCAAGCAGCATCTCCAAGTCAAGTCTTTCTGGGGTGATACCGAGAATGCTGTCAGGATACAGATTCACGTCGCCATCATCACATACTGCCTCATTGCAATTATCGAGCACGACCTCCAACTTGGCAGGCCTGTGGCTCAGGTACTGCGCATACTCGGAAGCTCCTTGTTGGTCAAAGACGACCTGCCGGAACTCTTCGGACGAGGAACTGATGATGGAACTGATGACGGTCAACTTGAAATTGAATTTTAATTGTTAAATTTTTTAAGAGACACTAGTGATAAAAAAACATTAACGGACA
>DECD01000045.1:1919-13805 GCA_002349055.1 Bacteroidales bacterium UBA2939
TCTGGCAACGCCTGGAGCGCACCAGACAGATGCTAGGAATGCAATACCGCCGCTTCTGCATACGCCGCGTGTTGGTGTCGTGGTTCGGCGCCGAGGCGACGGATGATTTTATCTGGGAGGTGTGCTTCAACACGATAGTCGACGACAGGCAATACTACGGCTTGGATGAGCTCCCAGCCCCCTCGCTCCACCCCCGGGCAAGCCGCGAATTCCTCCGCGCCGTGGTAGCCGTGCGCCTCAACATCGGCATGAGGAAGGTGAACCTGAAAGCCCTCGACCGCGCCTACAGTGAAGCGTTTCCACATAGCACGCCCTTGAATGTCAACAAGAAAAAGCGTGAGCCTCCGTAGAGGTGGGTATGTGTGGTGGATTGAAATTTTTGCCCCCTTTTTTTGAAATACAAGTATTATAGATCAATCACCAACCAACCATGCCCACAGCCGCCGGCGCCCCATGGTAGGAGTTGATAAGGAGATGATACCTACAGAATACTAACTATCAAATAGTTAGAAAAATCGTATTTTTATGAAAGAAGCGACCTTATCGCAAGTTCGTAACCTTGGAGGCCGAGGCCACAAATCATCCCACGGCAGGCACTGGTAATCAGAGAATTGTGACGATATTCCTCGCGAGCGAAGATATTGGAGATGTGGACCTCGACCTTGGGAGCCGGAACGGCGAGGAGGGCGTCGCGGAGAGCCACGGAGGTATGGCTATAGCCACCGAGGTTGACGACGAGGGCGTCGGCACCGAAGCCCGCCTGCTGGATGCGGTCGATAAGCTCGCCCTCGACATTGCTCTGATAATAACTGATTTCCACATCGGGAAACATTTTCCGCAGGCCGTCGATGACCTCCTCCATGGTGGTGGTACCGTAGACCTCCGGCTCGCGGCGGCCCGTGAGGTTGAGGTTGGGGCCATTGATGATTTCGATATGTTTCATGCTACTTGCGGTCGAGGTAAATCATCAGGTAATAGGCCAGGGTGGCCAGCGAGGTGATGGCGGCCATTACGTATGTATAGGCGGCCGAACGGAGGGCGCTCTCGGCATACTGATGGGTCGACGGAGAGGTGATGTCGCGGCGCTGAATCCACTTGAGGGCGCGGGCCGAGGCATTGATTTCGACGGGCAGCGTGACCAGCGAGAAGAGGGTGCTCATGGCGAACAGGGCGATGCCCACCAAGAGGAGCGCGGGAGCGGTCTTGACGAGCAACAGTCCAGCGAGGATGACCCAGGAGACCCAGCGGCCGGTGAAGTTGACGACGGGCACCAATGCGGAGCGGAGACTCAGGGGCCCATAGCTCACGGCATGCTGGACGGCATGGCCGCATTCGTGGGCAGCCACGGCGGCGGCGGCGACAGAGGTGCCGTTGTAGACGTCGGGGCTGAGGTTCAGAGTGCGGTTGGCGGGGTTGTAGTGGTCGGTGAGGGTGCCCTTGACCATGCAGACCTGGACGTTGCTGATGTCGTGGTCGCGCAGCATCATCTCGGCCACCTCGCGACCCGTGAGGCCGCCTTCGGTGCGGATGCTCTTGTATTTCTTGAACTTGCGCTCCACATTCTTGCTCACCAGCATGGAGATGAGCGTAAGGGCGATGAAGAGGACCCACATGAGGGTGGAGCCCGACACAGGGGCAGCGGTGGCCTGCAGCAATATGGTATTCAGCATAGAGGTTTACGGTTTAAGGATAAGTTAACGTTAAGGTTAAATTTTTTTTCTATAACGCAGAAGTGCATATTTTATTGTATAAAAAAAGGGGCTGTCCATAGGACAGTCCCTTTTTTATCATGGATATATCCAATATTTTTAATACAGATATTAGATGATACCCTGAGCAACCATGGCGTTGGCGACGCGCATGAAGCCGGCGATGTTGGCACCCTTCACATAGTTGATGGTACCGTCGGCCATCTTACCGTGCTCGACGCACATGTCATAGATGTTGTTCATGATGGTGTGGAGGTTCTTGTCGACCTCTTCAGCGGTCCAGTTGCGGTGCTCAGCGTTCTGGCAGATTTCGAGGCCAGAGGTGGCAACACCACCAGCGTTGACAGCCTTACCGGGGCCGAAGGGCACCTTGGCGGCCTGGATGGCGGCGATAGCGGCGGGCTGGCAACCCATGTTGGAGACCTCAGCAACATACTTCACGCCATTGGCGAGGAGCATCTTGGCATCTTCCTCGGCGAGCTCGTTCTGGAAGGCGCAGGGCATAGCGATGTCGCACTTCACGGTCCAAGCCTTCTTGCCGGCGGTGAACTTGGCCTTGCCGGGGAACTTGGTGGCCATATCCTCAACCTTGTTGCGGTTGCTGGCACGCATCTCGAGCATGTAGTCGATCATCTCTTTGGTGATACCGTCGGCGATCTCGCAGACACCGTCGGGGCCGCTGATAGCGACAACCTTGGCACCGAGTTCGACAGCCTTGGTGGCAGCACCCCAAGCAACGTTACCGAAGCCGGAGAGGGCGATACGCTTGCCTTCCATCTTGTCACCCTGCTGCTTCACCATGCGCTCGACATAGTAGATGGCACCGAAACCGGTGGCCTCGGGACGGATGAGGGAACCACCCCAGCCGTAGCTCTTGCCGGTCAGAGCACCAGTGGAGTGCTCGCGGGCGAGTTTCTTGTAGGCACCGTACATGTAACCGATCTCGCGGCCACCAACTCCGACGTCGCCGGCAGGGCTATCCTGGTCGGGACCGATGTTGCGCCACAGCTCATACATGAAGGCCTGGCAGAAACGCATGATTTCAGCGTCGCTCTTTCCAACGGGGTCGAAGTCGGAACCACCCTTACCACCGCCGAGGGGCAGCATGGTGAGGCTGTTCTTGAAGATCTGCTCGAAGCCGAGGAATTTCAGCATGGAGACGTTGACGGCCTTGTGGAAGCGGAGACCACCCTTGTAGGCGCCGAGGGCGGCGTTGAACTGCACGCGGTAGCCGAGGTTGGTGCAGACCTCACCCTTATCGTTGACCCAGGTCACGCGGAAGGTGAAGATACGGTCGGGCTCAACAATACGCTCAACGATTTTGTTCTTCTCGAACTCGGGGTGTTTGTTGTATTCTTCCTCAATGGTCTCAAGAACCTCGCGGACGGCCTGCAAGTACTCGTTTTCACCGGGATGTTTGGCCTCCAGGTTGGCCATAATTTCGTTTACTTTCATGATATTTAATAAATTGGGTTAAACTTTAATTGTTTTTCAGTTCAGCAAATGTACACTTATTTTTTAAATTAGAAAAATAAATTTTAAAATTTAACAAAAATCAATAGTAACAAGTGTCGACAAAATTCTTGATTCGCGGTTTGACATAATCGCGGTCCTCCATGAACGCCATGTGTCCCACATGGTCGAGAAGCAGTATCTCGGAGTGGTGGGGTAGCATGGCCTGCGAGATGGCAATCTCGAGCGGGATGCGGTTGTCGTTCTTGCCGTAGATGAAGAGCACGGGAATCTCAAGTTGCTGAAGAACAGGGATGCGCGAGGGACGTGCCATCATGCCTTTCTGGGCGGCGATGATGGCCTCGGTGCGGGTCTCGAGGCACTGTTCCTGGAGGTCCTTGATGTCCTGCGAGAGGGCGGCGCGGTTGCTGTCGTCGAAGAGCGAAGGAACGAAATTGACGATATAGGAGGCGCGGTTCTCCTTCACCTGTTCGCAGACAGCCTGACGGCTGGCATGGTGTTGCTCGCTGTCGGAGAGGGCATGGGAATTGACGAGGCCCAAGCCGCGAAGCGTATAGGGGTATTTCTCGGCGAAGGCCAATGCCACGTAGCCACCCATGGAATGACCCACCATAACACATTGGTCGACACCAACTTCCTCGAGGACGCGCTTCACGATACGCGCCATGAAATCCATCGAGTGGACCTCGCTGAAAGACTCGGTCTGACCATGACCAGGGAGGTCGATGGTAATGACCCGCATGTCGTGCAGATAGGTAAGCACATAGGAGCTCCAGACATCGAGACTTTGCAGGAAGCCATGGAGCAGGACCACTGCCTTGCCGTTGCTGCGGCCTTCGTCGCGGTAGTGTACCGCGCGGCCGTCGACCATAAGAATACGGTGTTGTTCCATAATGCTGTGGTATATAGGTTACTATTGTTGTTCTCTGAATCGTACAGACACCCCCGAAGCGCCATGTTTCTTCACGTTCACGTTGCCATAGGCGGAGATGATGATGCGAGAGTTGTCGATACCTTGTTCATTCATGTATTCGCGAATCAGGCGGCCACGCTCGAGGGAGAGATTGTAGCAGAGCTTGTCGTCGCTACCGGCAACGTCGATGCAGAATTCAACGACACCCTTAGGGTTGTGGTTCTGGAACTGAGCCAGCTGCTCGAGCTGCAACTTGGCTACAGGCAGGAGCTCGGTTCCCGAAGGATTGAATCCCACGGCGAACAGCTGCACGGGCTTGTCCATCGACACCAGCACGGGGAAGGTGTAGCCCCGCAGGCGCTGCTTGCCTTTGGCATTGGGGTCGACAATCACCGCCGGGACAAAATAAAGACCGGCATCGCCTATGATGGCATAGTTCTTGTCTTTATGCACATTGACGGTGAGGGTGTTGCTCACGCCGGAGCAGTCAACCACCTGAACCACCGACTGCTGTGCCAGGTCGGCGACACGCACGCGGAGCAGGGCGTTCTCCATGCCGAGGATGTCGAGGACATAAGGCTCGTAGGAGTTGGAGGCGTCGTGCGAGGTGGGGAAGCTATAGCACGAGAAGGTGCCGAGGCTGGAATTGACAGACAGGAGGATGCGCTTCTCGTCGGGGGTGAAGCTGAGGTCGGTCTCGGTATAGCCAGAGTTGATTTCCTTGCCGACATTCTGCGGTGTCGACCAGGAAGTCCAATCCTGAACATTGGTGCGAGTAACCATATATACATCACTGTAACCCAAGCCACCACGGCCGTCGGTGACGAAATAGAGGGTCTTCAGGTTGCGGCTCATGATGGGGCTGCGCTCCGAGTAGGGTGTGTTGATGGTGCTGCCCAGATTGACCGGAGTGCCCCAGCCATTATTAATATAAGGAATATAATATATATCGGTAGCCAGGGCGGTGTCGCCATGGAAATAGGCGCCAGAATTTTGCAGGTTGTAGCCGTTGGGACGGTCGGAGGCCAGCAGGAGGCCGCTGCCGTCGGGCAGCATATAGGCATCAGTCTCAATGTAATCGGTATTGACCGGATAGGGCGGGATGTCGGTGATGCGCCAGCTGTCGCCGTCCTTCTCGGCCATCATGATGTTGCCGTCAGAGCCGAGGAGCATGCGGGTGCCACCGGCATAGAAGCCATAGAGCGTGAAACCTTCGGTGTTGGCAAGGGTGGCGAAGGGCACCTCGCCGGCAGGACGCCACTGCCCACCTTCCTTGACGGCGTAGCAGATGCGGCTGCTGGCACCGGCACGGGTGAAGTAGAGTCGGCCATCGGCCTCGTTGATGCAAGGATTCTTGACATGATAGGTGGCGGAGAATTCCTTGGTGAGCCTGCGTCCCGTGGAGGGAGCGGAGAGCACACGCTGAAGCTCCTTATACTCGTTGCTCGACACATTCTCGAAGCAGATGTCGAACTGACGGATACGGTTCAGGGCGGCACCATAGTTGTTCGAGGCGACCATCACCTGAATCATGCGCTGCAAGGGCACTATGGCAATCTTCTTGCCTGTCATCTGGCGCACATAGCCGGCATAGCGGTTGTACTCCACCTCGAGGAAATCCTCCATGAGGTTGATACGGTCGATAATCTTGGCCGACTCGAGGTCGTTCTCCACGGCACGGTGGTAGGGGAAGTTGGGGTTCTCCCTGTCGAAACGCTTGATGGGGTCGCCGTTGCCCTCGGCGGCATGCCAGGAATAGTATAGGTTGAAGATTTCGTCGTAGGCGGGGTCGAGCTTGAAGTGCTCCAGGTAGTAACGGGCGGCGGCCACGTCTTGATTCTTGTAGAGGAGGGTGCGCATCTCGCCCAGAGCCTTGTCGGCCAGCGGGATGTCAGAGTAGGTGCTGGCAAAGACGGCATAATCCATAGCAGTCTTGCACTTGGAATAGTTCACTTCGAGCATCTTGTCGAGGCGGTCGCGGGCCTGCTGGCTCTCGTCGCTGGTGGGATAGCGCTCAAGGAAGCTCATATAGGCGGCCACGGTGTTGGTTTTGCTGGCGATGGCAAAGGCCATGCGGCTCTTCTGCTTGTCGGCGGCGCGCTGCACCGAGGGACTCTCGGGGAAGCGGGAGGCAATCTCGTCGGCCTGAGCCTCGGTGGTGACACCCTCGAAGAGGCAAGGGGCCAGTCGAGAGAGGTTTTCTTCCATCTTCTCGGCTTCGGAAGTGCCGGGATAGACCTCCATGAAATGGTAGTACGACTCGGCGGTGCCCTTCTTCTCGCAGTCGGTAAAGACTTGCTTGATGCGGCGCTGGCGGAGCAGACGCACCAACTCCATGTCGATGCCGAAGGCGTCGAGGTAGGTGTCGAGTTCCACGCCCGACATATCGGTGCGCACCTCGATGGTGTTGTAGGCGGCATCGATGATAGCCTGCTTGGTCTGACGGATGGTAGTGAGCGTGATATTATTGCGCACCAGACGGCCCAGCTCGCCGGTATGGTTGGTCTCGATGAGCTTGATATGGCATTCTTCGGCCCGCTGGATATACTTCATGGCCATCGGCAGGTTGCGCATCGGGTGCGAGTTGTCGAAATAGAACTGTGCCAGATTGTAGAGAGCCTCCACATTGTCGGGAGCCTTGGCATAGGCTTTGTTGAGTTTGGTGAATCGTGCCTGATAGTCACTGAGTGAATCCAGCAACACATTCTGGCCCATCGAAACCGAGGCCATCATGCAGCATGACAAAATCAGAAAGAGTTTCTTCATAGTTTGACTACTTTATAGAGCTCAAGATATCTTTAAATTCAAAATCCATTTCCTCGAAGGTGTCCTTCGTGGTTTCGAGGCGGAACTCCACCGAGGTCCCGCGGTCGGTGAAATAGGTCATATAGAACTGATAGTCCTTTTGGTCGGCGGGGTTGGTATAGGCGCCGATGTAGCCTATTCCGCCCGAAGCCGGCAGGCCTTCGCCCTTGGAGAACTCACGAAGGGCCTG
Source organism: Bacteroidales bacterium UBA2939 (assembly GCA_002349055.1). Classification (GTDB taxonomy): domain Bacteria; phylum Bacteroidota; class Bacteroidia; order Bacteroidales; family P3; genus Colimorpha. The sequence continues at coordinate 9,010 of DECD01000045.1, forward strand.
GTAGGGCTGCTTCTCGTAGCGGTCGTAAGCCAGCTCGAAGAGGTCGCCGTCGTACTTCTTGTTGACATAGATGCGCAGGAACGGCAACACCGTGTCGCCCTCTGTGTCCATCAGCACATGGCCGGTATAGCAGTAGAGGTAGATGTCGCCGCCTTCGGGAAGTTCAAAGGTGCGTATGTAGCGCCAATCCTCGTTGTTGAGACGGTAGGTGACATTGGTGCCGGGGATGGTCAGCTGTGCTGAAGTCCAGTTGCCCATCATTCCCATTAAAGTCATAAGACCTATCAAAAAAATCTTTTTCATAACTCTATCCTTTCGTTATAGAATTTCAATAGTTTATCGGCAAGCCTGCCTTCGTTGTATTGCTCGGCAATGAGCCGCTCGGCGGCCGCTCCCACACGGTGGCAGAAGTCGTCGTCGTCCAGGCAGTGCTTGATTTGCTGCGCGAATTCCTGCGGGGTGTTGGCGATGAGCAGGTTCTCGCCGTCGGTATAGTCGATGCCCTGGGCACCCACGGTGGTGGTGATGACAGTCTTGCCCACCGACATCGCCTCGATGATTTTCACTCTGATGCCGCTGCCACTGAGCAGGGGCACCACATTGATTTTCTTGCTGCCGATGAAGTACATGGCGTCGGGCACCTCGCCCACCACCGACACACCCTCGATATGGGCTTTCATCCAGCATTCGGGCATTTTGCGACCCGCCAAGTAGAGCTTGGCACGCGGCACTTCGCGGTGCACCACGGGCCACACCTCCTCGAGCAGCCAGCGGATGCTCTCCTGGTTGGGAAGCCAATCCATAGCGCCGATGTGGAACAGCGAATCGGGTTCGGCCTCCACCTGCGGCACATCCTCGGGTTCCACGCCGAAGGGAATGACCGTCACCGGCTTGCGGCAACCGTTCTCGCGGAAGTAGTCGGCGTCGTTCTTGGTGATGCAGACGATGCCGTCGTAATCGTTGATGTGCTCCAGCTCGTAGACGCGGAGCGTCAGCGAGAGATGCTTCAGGTACCAGCGCTTCAGGGGGTTGGTGCAGCTCTGCGCCACGCGCTTCCAGATGAGGTGTTCCACATTGTGGGCACGCAGCATCACCTTGGCTTTCGAATACTTGCGGATGAGCGGCACGTAGGGCGTCAGGAAGATGCTCTCCACATGCACCACGTCGAATTCCTCGCCCTCGAGGATGGTGCGCAGCTTGGCAGCGAACTCCTCGTTGACATAGCGTTTCACGTGGTACGACTCGCCGCAGAGCATGGCGGACAATGCCGGCAGCGGCCTTACCGAGAGGTCGACAAAAACGGACTCCATAGCGGTCTTGGCGCGGTAGTCGTCGGTGATGCGCTCCTTGCGCACGGGGTGCTTGTCGGTCTCGACGGTGAGCACCTTCACCTCACAGCCCCGCGACAGCAAACCCTGAGTGATGCTGTTCATGGCCATCGTGCCGCCGTCGACCGGCGGATACGGAGGCTTGTTGCAGAGCTGGAGTACTTTCATTTCTTTTTTCTCTTTTCTCCCCGCTTCGCGGTAATCCAGAAATACAATGGATTTATAGATTACGCCCGCAGGGCGGGATTTTTAATCCTTCGGAAGAGCTTTGAAGCCAGTGCCGAGAATCTCGGAGCTGTCCATGATGTTGACAAAAGCCTTGGGGTCGATGAGGTGGAGGCTGCTCTTGAGTTTCACCATATCGGCGCGGTCGAGGGTCACATAGATCATCTTGCGCTCGTTGCCCTGATAGAGACCGGTGCCGGTGATGCAGGTTCCGCCGCGCTTGAGGTCGTTGAGAATGTAGTTGCGCACGGCCTCCAGCTCGTCGGTGACGATGAACATGGTCTTGTAGCTCTTCATGCCGTCGACCACCAGATCGATGACCTTGCCCTCGATGAAGATGATGATGATGGAGTAGATGGGCAGGCGGATGTCGCCGAAAGCCACGAGGGTGCTGAGGGTGATGATGCCGTCGACAATCATGACGAGGGTGCCGAGAGAAATCTTGGTGTACTTGTGGAGAATCATGGAGATGATGTCCGAGCCGCCGCTGGTGGCGCCGCTGCGGAAAATCATGCCGATGGCCACGCCGTAGATGAGGCCGGCGACAACGGTGTTGAGAAAGTAGTCGGGCACGAACCAGCCGCCGTTATGGGGAATCTGCACCATGGAGATGCCCTCGATGGGAGCATCTACAATCTTGCCGTCGAAAATCACAGGGTTGTAACCCCACACACTCTCAAGGATAAAGGTGAAGAGGAAGATGAGGGCGGTGGAGAGGATGGTCTTGAAGCCGAACTTGGGACCGAGAATCCAGGTGCCGATGAGCAGCAGAGGCACATCCATGCAGATGGCGTAGAGCGAAATCTTCCAGGGCCACAGGGTGTTGAAGACGTTGGAGAGACCATAGGTGCCGCCAGGGGCCATCAGGTAGGGGTTAACGAACATCACATCGCCCACGGCGAACAACGCGCTGCCCACAATGAGCAACACATAGGCCAAAACCTCTTGTTTGAACTTGCTTTTTTTGTCGATATTTGTCATAAATACTTTAATATTAATATACAATACAAAAAACCAGCACGAATGCTAATTTGCAAAAATATGAAAAAATCCAGAAACGGCAAAATAAATTAAATGTTAATTTCTCGGACTTGACTCGGAGTTGACACGGAGTTGATACGAAGGGGAATAGGGAAAGCGGTGGGACAGTTGGGACAATTGGGACAGTTCGAAATAAAGAAAAGCGGAATGTGAATTCCGCTAACTTTGAGCGACAAACGGGGCTCGAACCCGCGACCTGCGGCTTGGGAAGCCGCCGCTCTACCAACTGAGCTATTGTCGCTTAGTGTGCGACCAACGTGGAGTAAACTAGCCACAAAGTCGCTTTTGTTTGGTCTAAAAGACTAAAAGTCCAAAGGGTCTAAAAGTCTAAAAGAACCAAAGGATAACGAGGCATTATTTCTTTTATTGTGTCGCCTTGAAAAAAATTTCTGCATGGTTAAATGCTTATTGCGCTGCCGAGAAACACACCGTCGTCGAAATAATAACGCGTAGGAGCTCCCATATAACTGATTCCGCGTTTTTTATATGCTGAAATAACCCATATTTCCCCTTCTTTCGCCACGCCGACAATGCGAACATCCTCCCCAACCATATTTTTCATTGTAACTAATACGGTTTCCAGATTGGAGACTTCGGCGAGATATTTCACATCCAGACTGCTCATGGCGTTCTCGTCGAAACTCGCGACGGTGTAGACCCATTCGCCCTTTGGGAAAAAGCAGAGGGTGGCGCCGTCCTTCATCTTGACAGTCCAACAACAATCCGGCCTATTTAAACCCATGGCGTAAACAGGGTGTTCCCATTGCACATCCTCACCGTATGAGAACGATGCCATTTCATCCTGCAATCCCACCCGTTCCAGATACCTCACCGCCTGTTGCGGCAGCTTTGCATCATGATACACGACATGTTGTGAAATACCGCAACCGGAAAGGGTTACGACCAACAGGACAACACAGGCAGACAATAGCCCCTGAAATATTCTAGTTGAAATACTCATACTGCCCGTTCTCGCTCTGAACAGTGACCTGGGCTTTGTCGGCGGCCTCGACGCGGCCTATGATGCGGGCGTCGACGTTGAAGCTGCGGGCGATGTCAATGATGCCACGAGCGGTTGCCTCGTCGGTGTAGAGTTCCATGCGGTGACCCATATTGAAGACCTTGTACATCTCCTGCCAGTCGGTGTGACTCTCCTCGTGAATCATCTTGAAGAGCGGCGGCACGGGGAAGAGGTTGTCTTTCACCACGTGCAGCGGACGCCCGCCGATGAAGTGGAGCACCTTTGTCTGGGCACCGCCGGAGCAGTGGATCATGCCGTCAATCTGGGGACGGTATTCATCAAGCACCTTGCGGATGATGGGGGCGTAGGTTCTTGTGGGCGAGAGCACCATGTGGCCGGCGTCGACGCCCGGTACCTCGGTGGGGTCGGTGAGCAGCTTGGAGCCGCAGAAGACCACGCTGTCGGGCAGGTTGCGATCGTAGCACATGGGGTATTTCTCGGCGTAGACGTGCGAGAAGACATCGTGGCGGGCCGAGGTGAGGCCGTTGCTGCCCATACCGCCGTTGTAGGCGGTCTCGTAGGAGGCCTGGCCGTAGCTGGCGAGGGCCACTATCACGTTGCCAGCCTTGATGTTGGCATTGTCTATCACATCAGCGCGGCGCATGCGGGCAGTGACGGTGCTGTCGACGATGATGGTGCGCACGAGGTCGCCCACGTCGGCCGTCTCGCCGCCGGTGAGGACGATGTCGATGCCCATGTCGCGCATCGTCTGGCAGAACTCCTCGGTGCCGTTGATGACGGCCGAGATGACCTCGCCGGGTACCAGCTGCTTGTTGCGGCCGATGGTGGAAGAGAGCAGGATGTGGTCGAGGGCGCCGACGCACAGCAGGTCGTCGGTGTTCATCACGATGGCATCGATGGCGATGCCTTTCCACACGCTGAGGTCGCCAGTCTCTTTCCAATACATATAGGCGAGGCTGCTCTTGGTGCCAGCTCCGTCGGCGTGCATGATATTGCAATAGTCTTTATCGCCGCCCAGCAGGTCGGGGATAATCTTGCAGAAAGCATTGGGGTAGAGCCCCTTGTCGATATTCTTGATGGCGTTGTGAACGTCCTCCTTCGATGCGGAAACCCCGCGCTGATTGTATTTGTCCATATTGCAGGTTGATACGTTGATACGTTGATACGTTTTTGAGGTGCAAAGATACGAACTTTTTGCGGAATGGCAAAAAAAAGTTCAC
>DECD01000045.1:13894-22199 GCA_002349055.1 Bacteroidales bacterium UBA2939
AAAAAAGAATACTTATGAAACGTATCACATTCATCATTGCCGCACTGGCGGTAGCAGCCTCGATGCAGGGGCAGGAAAAGAAATGGAGCCTCGACTACGAAGTGGGGCTCGGAATGACCAAGTTCTTCAACTATTCGGCGCTCTCGCTACAGGAGGACAACACAGCCTCCTACACGGCACCCACGGCCTCTTTCACCTTCGGTCTTCGACGAGACGACGGCTTCTCTTTCGGCCTACGCTACAGCAACACCGCCGTCAACACTTCCAACGTGGCGATGCAAGAGCATGCCACCCTCCACGACTTCTCGCTGGTGGTGCGCCGCTCGGCGATGCTGTCGCAACAAGTGGAACTCTACGGCAGCGCCACACTAGGCTTCGCCATCCTGCACAACAGCCTGGTTTATAACGGCGACAACCTCTCTGCCAACCGTTACGGCTATAGCGCCGGCCTCGAGGCAGGGCTGCGCTACTACTTCAGCAGCGAAGCCTATTTCTTCGTCAGCGCCGGGTTGTCGGCCGTCAACCTCACCAATGTCAAGAAACTCCCAAGTCCGCAGACGCAGAACGGCCTGGCTGCAAGCCACCTTACCGGCGGCTTCGGCATCGGGTTCCGACCCAAGCTAAAAAAACTTAATATGGCGCCCGAAATCGTCGAACGGAAAGAGCCACTACAGATGTCCTACTACCCAACCAATTAACCCACCACTCTTAACTCATAACTCCCTTCTCCCCTCTCCTATTGAACTCTTACCCGGAAAAGGGAGGGGTAAGGGAGGAGTAAGAGAGGAGTAAGAGAACGGAAAATTGTCAAATTCGGTAATCGGAGGCCAGGGGGTCGACCAACTCGAACTCCCCATCGATATCAATCAGGTCAAAATCAGGTAGATGCTCACGCGTGGTTAGCCGCCAGCCGCTGTAGTAGACCAGATGCTCACTGTCGAGGGGCGGCAGGGTGTCGCGATAGGCGACGATACGGTCCTCCCCGTAGGCGAAGCGTATGAGGCTGAGGACATAACTGCCATCGGCCTGTTTCTCCACACCCCGCAGTTGTTCCACCCAGTCTTCCATGCCGTGATGCACAAGCGTACTGTCGGTGATATGCAGATAATACGGGTAGTCGGCCGTGAGAACGGGCGTATCCTTGTAGCGCAGCACCGTGAACCAGTCGCGTGGAAGGTCACCAAGGTCTACATGCGTGTATGGCGAACCGTGACTGACAAAGAGGTCGTCGAAATAGCGGGGTTCCCGTCCGGTATCGCCGAAGAGCTCCTTCACCCGTCGGGCATGCTCGGCACTGCCTCGGGGGATGTAGACATAGTCCATCACCTGCGTGTCCCCATCGTAGAACGTCGTGTGACGATAGAGCACCCGTCGACCGTTCTCGACGAAAGGTCGCTGTATGTCGCACCACGAACTGTCTTTGGCCCAAATGGTGTCCGCCTCGCAGTCTTCCGGCGCCACATCGGCCTGCACGCCGCCGCCATGATGGGCACACGACACAGCAAGCACCACTGCGACAACCATCAATATCTGTTTCATAGCGTTTTCCATACAGACTCTTCTCCTTTTATTACCTTGACGGCAGCAGCCACCGGACGAAATCACACATACCGCCCGGCCAGTTCCATAATCTTTCTTCCCAGGGCCTGGCGGTCGGCGTCGGAGAGGCAGAGTCCGAAGCGGTAGGCGGTGTTGGAATAGACCACGCGCAGCGTCGCCGAGCGCTGGCCGCTGTCGTCGTCGTAGGTCTCAACTTTTTTGATGGCCGACAGAGGGATCTCTTTCCTCCGGCCAAAGAGGCATTTGCGACGCTCGACGACAAGCATCTCGTGCTGCACCGACACGGTCTCCTCCGTGCAATGCCATTTCATGTACACGTCGATATACACGACCGCACCGATGACGAAGCACAGCGAGGAGAGGTAAAGCAAAAGCACCTCGATTCGATAGTTGAAATATGTCACCACCACCGATCCTGCGACAAACACCAACGCGCAGATGCACACAACGGCCATGCGGAAGGGCAGAAAGGTGTCGTACTTCGGGGTTACGTGAGCCTTGTATGTCGCCAAAATAGTCATTTTTCTTGCAGTTTATTTAACTATCAGCCTCTTGACAGCCGTTCCCTCTTCGGTGGTGACTCGGAGGAAGTAGGTGCCGGAAGGCAAGTCGGTGAGATTGAAAATTGAAAATTCCGAACTTCCTAATCCATAACCTATAACCCATAATCTATAAATACGGCTGCAAAATTACGAACTTTTTGCGGAATAGCAAAAAAAAGTTCACTACGGGTGTAAGATTTGGGCACAATTAAGCGTCTATTAAGTATAAGGAACAAAAAAGGATGGCCTACTACACCAGCGATTGAGAAAAAAAATTTCAACCCTCTGTAATAAAGCGGAGAGTTGAAACGTATATTGGGTATATGACGACCAGGGAATACAACGATTGTGTGCGCCGGTACGGCGACGACCTCTACCGTTTCGCGTTGCGCTATGCCGGCGAGACGATGGCGGCCGAGGACGCGGTGCAGGACACTTTCGTACTTCTCTGGGAACAGCACCGGGAGGTGAATGCCGACAAGGTGAAAGGGTGGCTGATACGCATACTCTACCGGCGGCTGATTGATGAACACCGGCACGAAACGGTGAAAATGAGAAATGAGAAAGAAGAGATGCGGAAAGAGGAGAGCTGGCGGCAGCACGAGGGCTTCGAGCTGCACGACGCCCTCCAGCAGGCCCTCAATCAGCTGCCCGAGCAGCAACGCATACTGCTGCTGATGCGCGACCTCGAAGGCTACGACTACGCCGAGATGGCCTCGCAGACAGGCATCTCGGTCGACCAAGTGGGTGTCTACCTCTTCCGTGCACGCAGAACAATGAAAAAACTGATGGAGGATTACCGATGATTACGATGGACAATTACGAAGGATGGCTGATGCGCTATGCCGACGGCGAACTGAACGACGCGGAGCGTGCCGAGGTGGAGCGTTTCCTGCAAGGGCACCCCGAGTTGCAAGAGGAGCTCGAGGAGGTGTGCTCGGTGAAGGTGACGGCACCTGTGTCCGCCCTTCCCGGCAAGGAGGCGCTGCTGCACAAAGAAGGCTTCTATTTGTCACCTGTCTGGCGCGCCGCAGCAGCGGTGGCGCTGTTGATGGTGGCTGGCGGCATAACGATGCTGCTAAACAACCGCAGCGAGGAGAAGCCGTTGGTGGCCAAGGTGGAGAAGCCCCGCCAGGAACATATAGATACAATCATTAAGGTGTCGTCCTTACAAGAACCCAAAGCCGCCTCGTCTCCTGACCGTGTGCATACGCCCACAGCTAAAGAAGGCCGTCCCCTTATGGGGACTCCCGAGGTTCGTCAGGAGTGTCAGGAAGTAGCCGTGGAGGTGAGCCCACAGTGCGACAGCGATGAAATCGACGAGCCCCGTAGGGGCGACACTGCCACAATCCCCACTCCTACCCTGCCCCATATCCGCGGCGGCATGCTAGTGGTGGAGACCGACGGCCTGGTGCAGCAAGAAGCCCAGCTGGCCGACGCACCTTCTACACTCGAGAAGATACAAGAATTCTTTATGAGACCCGAATAAACAATGAACGCCATGAAACATACCATGCTTTTATTGATGCTGGCGGTCGCCTCGTGGGCCACGGCCCAGGAGAGCCCCGTCATGCCCGTCCTGCTGACACAACAGCTTTACTCCGCGCCGGAGAGCATCCAGGTGAGCCACCGCCACGATGTGACCGTGGTGCTCGACACCGTGAACTGCGTCTATGTCCGCACCACCGGCCGCGTTGACGAGCTGGAGTCGTTGCGATTCCCCGAAGGAAAACTGCGCATGAGCGGCAGTCAGCTCATCGTCGACAGCCTCTTCCCCTACCGTTCCGGCATCGAGGTACACACCGCAGCACCCGAGGTGAAGGTCGAGGCCCGCCACCTTTCGCGCGTCACCGTCCGCAGCCACGACGGACAAACGGCGCAGCTGAAGGGCTTCGAGGCAACGGCCTACAGTCAGTCGCTGATATTCGTCGACGTGGCCGTGAAATGCGAAGAATATGTCTCGCTGACAGCCAAGGGCGAAGGCTCCATCGTCTACTACGACAATGCCAGCGCCCCCAAAAGCGAGGTATCGTTCGACGACAAAGGGATTGTCATCCTCCGCAATGCCGACGGCAGCAGCGACACCTACCGTGAGGAACGTTATTCGCAACTGCCTTTCGGCTTTATGGACCTCTTCTCCAAATATGGCCGCAACCACCGTGAGAATCCCCTCTTCTTGACCTACTCCTTTGGCCTGACCGGTGCCTCACAGCGTCCTTTCGGCGGGATGATGGGCTGGATGGGCGACTACAGCATGAGCGTCGGCTACCATTTCAACTACAGCTTCCATTATGCCTTCTGCCTGAGCAACCATTGGTCGCTGGGCGTAGGCTTTGGCACAGCCACCAACCGTTTTCGCGCCAACAACTGCCTGCTGGGCATCACCCCCAACGCCACCGACGGTGAGCCTGCCCACCTAGGTCCTGTGGCCGAACCTGCCGCCCTCGGCGGTGGCCAGCGCACCTGGAACAGCAAATTCAGCACCACAACCGTCTATATCCCGTTGCGCATCGAATGGCGACAGCGCGACGACTGGCGGGGCCTGCGCATCGGTGCCGAGCTGCAACCCGGTGTCTCTTTCGGTGCCATCATCTACAACAATGGCATCTACTCCGACGGCAGCCGCAGCGACCTCATTGCCGACAAATCGCTAGCCAAATATTGCCGCATACTGCACTGCGGCATCCGTTTCGACATCGCCTGGAACCACTTCGGCCTTTTCCTCCAAGGCTCTCCGCTATCGTTCTTCCGCTCCAAAGGCGAGAAAGCCTTCGACCGCGACTTCTATCCCATGTCTGTCGGCTTCAGTTTCACCATCTAAAAAGTCTAAAAGTCTAAAGGTCTTAAAGTCTTAAAGTCTTAAAGAAAAATGCCATGAAAAAGATATTGTTTATAGTGTTGCTTTCACCTTTTGCCTTTCATCTTTCTCCTTGTCAGGCACAGGGGGCGTGGGACCTCAAGCGGTTCAACCTCGAAGTGGAGTATCACAACCGTCCCACTGAACTCGAGCTGGGCACCGGCCTCTTCGCCAGCCACCCCGAACGAACGCTGCACACAGGCATCAACTACCGCCTGCTACAGCACTGGGAGGTAGGCTTCTACCTCGGATTCCAAGGATGCCACCTCGACGACTACAGCCATCAGGACATCGGCGATGCCGCGGTGGGCAGCATCTACTACAAGAACGGCTTCTTTGTCAACTACGGCTTCCAGGTGCAGCTCCACCTCATGCCTTTCAACAAACGCAACTATGCCTGGGCCGACGTCTTTCTGCGCCTCGGTGTAGGCAAGGGGTACGAAGAGAACGGCCTCTGGGGCGGCTTCGGCGTGGCTTGGAACGCCACCAACCACCTCTCCTTCCAGCTCAACATCGACTTCGGCGGCTGGTACAACGGCAAGGAAATTCTCGACGCTCACTTCACCGAGACCGCTGTCGCCAGCATGCGCACCGGCATCGGCATCAAACTGGAACTTTAAGTCCTCAATCCTTTTTTACCGCTTTCGAGGGTGGAGGAAGCGGTAGAGGCATTTCTGCTCTCTTGTCATCCCTGCTGTTTCGGGGTCTTCCTCGTCCTCGAGGCTGAAGTTGACCGGCAGGTTGAACTGCATTCTGATGGGTTTCCCGTACTGCGTTGCTGGCTTCCAGCGCGGCATGTTCTTCACCGCCTCGACCACGGCGGCACCGCAGCCGCCACCGATGTCGCGCAGAATCTTCACATCAGTCACAGAGCCGTCGCGTTCGATGGTAAACGAGACAAAGACCTTGCCGGTGATATTGCTGTCGCGCGCTTCGGCGGGATAGCTCACATTGCGGCAGAGGTAGGCATAGAGCGAATCCATTCCGCCGGGGAATTCGGGGTCAACCTCGGGACCGAAACAGACAGTTTCCTTATCGCCATCGGAGCCAACGCTGTCGACCTGAGCAGCTACGGCGCTGCTGACAAACAGCAGCACCGTAGCGAAAAACAGGCTTTTCATTTTCATTGCATTATCAATTTTTTGACAGCCACACCCTCTTCGGTGACGATGCGGAGGAAGTAGGTGCCGGGGGCCAATTGTGAATGGAGAATTAAGAATTGAGAATTAATAGCGGTGGGAGGAATTGCCACACGTCCTTGGAGGTCGATGACCGTGAGAACTGAGGGCTGGCTGACGCTGACGGTCACATCGGTACTGGCCGGGTTGGGATAGACGTTGATACATTGAGTTGTTGATACGTTGTCGATGCCGACGCTATCCTCTATCCATTCGAAGAGGGCGACAAGGGAGGTGTCGGAGGTGACGAGGATGTCGCGCGGGTTGCCGCTGCCGCCGTCGCTCCAGCCGAGGAACTGCCAATGTCCGCCAGTGGTGGCTGTATCAATCATCATGTAGCCTATCTCCACGGTGCTGCTGTCGGCATAGACGCCGCTGCCGTAAACTTCGCAGGCCTCGGGGGCGTCGGTCGTCACGCTGACGGTGCGCCAAACGGTGTCTGGAGCGTCCACAGTATCGTAGGTACAGCTCACCTTGATGCTGTCCATCGAAACTTTCCCCCATCCGTAACTGGCTATCGGACCTGAATGATGGAAGGCGATGCTGACAGTTTGTCCAGCGTAGGCTGAGAGGTCAACACTATGACTTTCCCATTGTCCATAGGGGTAACCGCCATTGTGGGTTTGGACATAGAGCGTGTCGCTAAAGTTGGCAGGCGCGGTGCGACCTGTGGTGGAAAGGAGTATTTGGAAGGTGGTGTTTTCACAGAAACTGTTCCATTCGAGGGTGATGTTGGCAATCACCGTGTCGGCACCGCCATCAGGCAGGGCAATCAGTGGGGAAACGAGCCAGTCGTCCAACATCACCCTGGGGTTGCCGCCCGCGTTGCGGTTTATCTCGTTGCTCGTCATGCAGGGACGATTGTCGTTGTAATAGTCAAGATGGCGGAACCATCGGCCGTGAGTATCGCTGCTGGTGGCACGGATGGAATCAAGCTGCCATATCTTCCAGCAATAAAGGCTGTCGTCATTGGCTGCCGGAACCGACACATAGGGGAAGGTAACGACAACCTGACAGTCACGAACCACGACCACCCATCGGGCGGTGTCGCTGCCGTAGTCGTTGGTCACCACCACTGTGACAGTGTCAACCCCTCCAGCAGTATAAAGCAAGGCAAACTGGGAGCCAGTCATCGCGAAGGTGGTATCGAGCAATGTGCTGTGTACCGTTGCACTGTCGCTCTGCAACGAGTTGACGACGTACGTCGCGGGGTCGCAGGTATAGCAAAGAGGATCGCCCTCAAGGGTCACCGACGGCAGCAGGTAGTCGGGCCATGAAACCGTAACGATACGCATAGCCGTGTCGGAACCGAAGGGCGTGGTGGCTATAACGCTGAGAGTGTCCACCCCCACCGTATCGTAGAGCAACCGGACCGAGGGGCCAGTCATCATACTGTCCTGCAATGTCGAATGCCACATGTAGACCACACCCGTTGTGTCTCCGCTGGTAAGGGTAGCCGTATAGGTGATATTATTTAAAGCCACTGCGTTGGAAGGTCCGTTGAGGGACACCACGGGAGGCACGCCTGTCTGACTGGTGAGGAAGACCTCGATATTGTCGAGATATATTGCCTCCCACATCGACGGATTGATTAAGCGGATGGCCATCCGAGCCTCGGGAACCATCACACTGCTGAAGTCAATGGTATCGCGCATCATTTCATAATCAACCGAGAAGTTGTACGGCAAGGTGCGCAACGGTGTATAGACGGTATCGACCAGATAGCCCACCGTCAACGTGCCGTAATAAGCGCCATTATAATAGTCTAATGCCAGCGACAGCTGGTTCAGGGGTTGGTCAAAACCCGGCAACACCACCGTGGACCGACCATCACCATAGCTGGAGCCATTGCCCGCTATCATCCTTATCGTCATGTCTTCTTCCCACGAATAGGCATACTCAGTGGCCTTCGGTTTATTGGAGGCAGAACCGGTCCAGCGGCTCGTCCAGCACTCGGGCATCTGCCCCTGTGGCACACCTTCGAAGTCATCGACATAGGGCACACTCCGGTAGTTGCAGTTGCCGACGGAGACGATGGCGGTGGCAGTATAGCTGCCGTAGCCATTGGTGGCGGTCACCGTCACCGTGTCGACACCAATGGAGGGGTAGTTTATAGATAAGAGATTATAGTTAAGAGTTATTGTAGTATCGAGGAGCGAGGAGTGCCA
>DECD01000045.1:22319-22584 GCA_002349055.1 Bacteroidales bacterium UBA2939
ACGGTGTCGTAGATGTTCACCTCGTCGGGGACCTCGAGGGCCACCACGGGCTGCATTATGGCGGTATCAGGGTTGAAGACCTCAATGTTGTCGATGGCCACAGCATAATAGGAGGTGTTGTAGCCCCAGCGCAACGCCAGGCGTGCATTGTTGTCGGTGACCGAGGCCAAAGAGACGGTGTCGCGTCGGTAACTTCCGGCATGGTGTGTCATAATGGCCACGATGACAAAGTCATCCGTGCTGTCGATATAGCCCACAGCGAGGG
>DECD01000045.1:22680-29783 GCA_002349055.1 Bacteroidales bacterium UBA2939
AAGCGCGGCAGCACTACCTGTTCCCAGCTGCCGTAGCCCGCTTCGCTGCCCGCCACCATAAAGAGGGCATTGCTGGGCAGAGTGCCTAAAAATTGGTAGCCGTTGGGAAGAATCACATGGGGGGCATTGGCAGCGTTGGTGCCCGTCGTCATTCCATCCCAGCAGCCAGGCAACTCGCCGGGCGTTTGAGCACTTGTGGCAGGAACGGCATCGAAGTCCTCCACATAAGGAATCATCGTCCCATTGCAGTTCAGCACCTCCATCACCGCCGTCGCCGTGTCGGCACCGTCGATGTTGCTCACCACCACCGTCACCGTGTCGATTCCCGCTGCCGAGTAAACCACATCCATCGCCGGTATCGTAGTTGTCGTGTTTATCCCCGTCAGCGAGGAGTGCCAATGGAAGGCAAGACCGTAGGGCGAGCATTCGTTGACGACGGCGGTGTAGACCACGGTGTCGTCCACCCACACATGCTGCGGGACAATCAAGGTCACCTGCGGCAGCGGATGCGTCAGCACCTCCACCACTGCCGTCGCCGTGTCGACGCCATAAGCGTTGGCGGCGATAACGGTCACCGTGTCGACACCCATGGAGGAATAGTTTATAGATAAGAGATTATAGTTAAGAGTTATGGTAGTATCAAGGAGCGTGGAATGCCACGTGTAGGTCAATCCCGTGGTGTTGCCCTCAATCAGCGTGGCGGCATAGGTGATGCTGTCGCCGCTATAGACATAGTCGGGCAGCTCCAGGGCCACCTTAGGCTTATTGGCGTCGCGCACCTCCACATTGTCGATATTGAGCCGCATCCAATGTCCTTCGTAGGGGTCGGCATAGAGGGGATGGTTGCAGAAAGCTACATGGATGGTCTGTCCCCTATAGGCATCGAGGCTCACCATACGACTCGTAAAAATGGTGTTCTCGTAGCCGCAGTAGACTTGCGTCGAGCTGTCGGCATAGACGGTATCGTAGGTGGTGCGGTCGGTCCAGTCGCCGGTACTGACGAGCACGAAATAGCGGTAGTAGTAGGTTAAATAGTGCGTGCCGCTGACATCCCACGAGAGCACCATAGGCATCGTCATGTCGGCCGGCAAAGCAATGGCCTTCGAGACAATCCAACTGTCGACATTCGCATATTCCGATGACGAGACCATGCTCTTGTTCGGACCGTTGCCACTGCCTGTGCCGGGTTGGATGAGCTGCCAGTTGCTACCCTCCAGCGGCTGCCAGCAGATGAGGCCGCCATCATCGAAAGTTTCAAGAAATGGGAAGACGGTATCATTGCAAACGCGAACTTTCACCGTTGTACTCAATGCCAGTGTTCCCCACGGGTTGGCTGCCGTCACACTCACGGTGTCAACTCCCGGAGCCCCATACACCAACCCACTCGGCTCATTCTGTCCATTATTTACCCACGTGCTATCCAACAGCGTGCTGTGCCAGGTATAGGTCGTTGCCGCAATATCGCCCTGCGAAAGGTTGAGGCTGAAAGTCACCGTGTCGCCAGTGGCAATAACGGTATCCGTCTGGCTCATGTTTCCCAGCGGCATCCACTCACTGCGGACAGAGATATCCGAGAAATATTCAGACCGATAGCGCAACGAAAGGTTCCTTACATGAAAAGCCAAACGAATGGTCTGCCCTGCGTATGCTGCCAGACTCACGCTGCGAGGCGTGTAACTGACTTGGCTGCAGAAAGCGCTGTAAATCGTGTCACAGTTGGCCAGGTCGAGACTATCCTCTGTCGTCACCAGCACCATCAGCCACATCTTCACCGAATCGGGGAGCGTCACACCACCGTTTTGCTCACACCAGAAAAGTTTCATTCCCGTACTGTCGACATCCAGCGTAATGGGCTGTGACAGCAACCATCCCTCGCGATGATCCTCTGCCCCGTTGGCATAAGCACGCACAGCGCCACCACCGTAGGTTTCAGTAAATCCCCACGTCAGATCACCCCCCTGCGTCCAACAAAGAAAACCCGTGCCGGCATTGTAGCTCTCATAGCTCAAATCCGCCCACCACGGCGTCGTCACAGTGTCACAATCCTGGGCTCTGACCCCTTGGTTCCACAACCCCATCAGGGCAATCAGACACATCAATACAAGCTTTTTCATCTTTTGATTAGTCATTACAAATTTTTATTTTTTTCATTCATTACTAACGTTTCTTTTAGCCATCAGCACCAACGCCGTCGACCTGAGCAGCTACGGCGCTGCTGACAAACAGCAGCGCCGTAGCAAGAAACAGGCTTTTCATTCTCATTGCATTATCAATTTTTTGACAGTGACACCCTCTTCGGTGGCGACGCGGAGGAAATAGGTGCCGGGGGCCAATTGTGAATGGAGAATCGTGAATTGTGAATTGATAGAGGTGGGAGGAATTGCCACACGTCCCTGAAGGTCGATAACCGTGAGGACCGAGGGCTGGCTGACGCTGACAGTGACATCGGTACTGGCCGGGTTGGGATAGACGTTGATACGTTGATACGTTGATACGTTGTCGATGCCGACGCTATCCTCTATCCATTCGAAGAGGGCGACGATGGAGGTGTCGGAGGTGACGAGGATGTCGCGCGGGTTGCCACTGACGCCGTCGCTCCAGCCGAGGAACTGCCAATGACCGCCCTCGATGGCGGTGTCGGCAAGCAGGAATCCAATCTCCACCGTGCTACTGTCGGCATAGACGCCGCTGCCGTAAACTTCGCAGGCCTCGGGGGCGTCGGTCGTCACGCTGACGGTGCGCCAAACGGTGTCGGGGATGACGGGCGTGCTGTCGGGAGCGAAGAAGGCGGTGAAAGCGGTATCGGTTTCCAGCTTGACGGTGCGGGTGGCAATAGTGACGCTGTCGTTCCACATGACGAAGTGGTAACCTTCGTTGGGAATGGCGCTGACGGTAATGTTGGAGCCCTCCTCATAGGTGCCTGCGCCGGCGACCGAACCCATGGTGGTGTCGTTGACCGAGAGGGTCAGGTCATGCATCGGGAACGGGATGGCGGTGACAGCGATATTGTCGATGCGGCAAACGGTGTATCCGCGGAAGAGGAAGGCGATTGAGAGGTGAGAGGTGAGAGGGATGGTATCGGTCGAGAAGTGGTAGTGGGCATAGTCCGAAGAGTGAGTAATCGGCATTATCGGAATGAAGCTGTTGGTGTCGGTAACATCAGTCATGAGGCCAACAACGACATTGCCACGCGTGAGGTTTGCATCGAAGTCGACCGAGAGATGGTGACCTTCGGGGGCAAGCAGCGGAGTGCACACCACATTGGCACGGGCGGTGTCGCGGTCGTTGTAGGGAGAAGTGTAATTGTAGAGATAGAGGTACTGGTTGGCACCGCCGAGGATGTAGGCCAGATCTTCTCTGGAGCCCACGGTGGGGCGATAGAGATGGGGCCAGCAGGCGGGAGTGGTGTACTCGGGAACGGTGAGGGCATCGAAGTTCTCGCTCCAGGGGAGAGTCTGCGCAGCGCAGAGGGTGGAGAATCCGACACTGGTGGCCACGGCGGTATCGCCAACGCCGCAGATTTCGCGAACCGAGGCGACATAGCTCTCGCCCGAGGAGAGGCCATTCAGCTGCCAGGTGGTATCGGAGGTGACACCCACAAGGTTCTCGCCCAGATAGACGGCCCACTGGCTCGGCCAGAACACGGGAGGCCAGGAGAGGACGGCGGAAGTGTCGGTGAGCTGGCTGACAGCAACATGGTGCACGGGCAGACAGGAAGCGTAGCTTTCAATGGCCACATCGTAGAGTGTCCACGACTCGTAGCTGCCACCGATGGCGATGTGACGCTCGCTGCCGTTGTAATTGTTACAATAGACGATGTACTCTTGAGGATCGTTGGCAAGGGTGATGGTATCGAGCCAGACGAGGTTGGAGCCGTCGGCGGCGCATACACCCACTTTGAGGCCGGCAAGGAAGAAGGTGCTGCCGCTGGCAGAGAGTCGCACCTGGAGGTTGCTGACATAGGTGCCTATCTCGGGAGAGATAATAAAATCACCGTTATCATGGGTATTCCACAAGCCGCGACTCATGGAGAGGAGCGTGATGTTGCCAGTTTCCCAGCAAGGTATTTCTCCTGTGACACCTCCAACATCGGAACCCAGCCAGCTGGCGCGGAAGGTCTGGTAGTAGGGCACACTGACGGTGCTGCAGAGGGTGTGGGCGCGGAGGGTGGCACTGGGAATCGTCTCGCCATTGCAGAGAGTGCTGACGCGGAGGACGTAGGCGGTAGAGGCGTTGAGGCCGCTGAGGGTATACGTAGTGTTGGAAGTGACGGCGGCGGTATGCCAGAGGCTGTCGCCCTCAATCATGTATTCAACCTGCCATTGGGTCTCGGAGCCACGCTGGTACCACGACAGCGTGATACTGTGGGTGTCCTCCGAGGTGACGGTGGCAATAGGTTGCAGGCAACGGTCGGAGGAGCAACCGCCGAGGAGCTGGATGTCGGGAATCTGGTTGTAGGACGGATAGGAAGAGAAGGAGGTGGGGTTGTAGGGGTCGAAGGTCTGGGTGTAGTTGTAACTGGAAGTGCTGGTGCGGAAGCAGACGCCGAAGTTTTCGTTGTGGTGACCGAAATTGACGTCGCCATAAATGGCACCGGTGTTGTCGTCTAAGACCACGATGAGGTTGCTCACGCCGTCGAGGGGCACGGGATTAGTGAAGTTGATGTGCACCCAGCCGGTGTCGGTGAGCGGGAACTCGAAGTTCTGCACCGCGAGGGTCATGCTTGAGGCGCTGACGGGCGCGGCGAGGCTGTCAAGGGTGGTCTGGCCAATGTAAACGTCCACAATGCGAGGTCCGTCGGAGTAGGTGTTGGAACCCCAGGGGTACTGCTCGACACTGGCAGAGATGAGGCGGTAGGCTATACCGAAGAGGGTGTCGACGCTGGCGGCCAAGGTGGCAGGATAGAGAGTCTGGGAGTAGCAGTAGGGACGATCGCAGTTGTCAAGCTGCCAACCGGAGCTGATATTGCCGCGACGCTCGTCGCAGGCGTTGCCCGACGGGACGACCTCGGTAACGAGGGCGACGGTGGTGTCGTTGGCACAGAGGGCCTGAACCGCAGCTTGGTAGCGGTGGCCGAGGGCGAGATTGCTAAAGATGTAGCTGTTGCCTGTTGCGGTGACCGTCACGGGGGTGGCAGCGGCGTCGGTAAGGTCGGTGAGGGTGATGAGCGCACCGGTGTTAGGCTCGGCGGAAGCACCATCGTACTGCCACTCGACGACGGCTCTGCGGGCATCGAGGGCATAGCTGCCCACGCTGCGCAGACGGGCGCAGGGGGTAATCTGTTCGATGGTGATGTCGTCGATAATGATAGCATCACAGTAGGCGGAGGTGCGGAAGGCAAGAGCAGCGGAACCAGACACAGACACGTTGCGGGTATCGAACTCATAACGGGTGGGGGTACCGGTCACCGTACACTGCATGAGGGGCACGAAGGTAGTGCTGTCGGTCGGGTCGGTGATGATGCCAGCCTCCAGCAGTGCACCGTTGGTGTAGTCCTCGTTGGCATCGCTCACCCAGAAGCTGACCAACATCTCGTTAATGGGAACATCTATGAAGGGCGAGGAGACCACAAGGGTGTTGCCGGCTGTAAAGTTATACATCTGCAAACCACGGCTGCCACTATGGCAATATTCAGCCCAATAGGATTCGTCGCAAACCAGGATGCCGTAGTAGCCCGTGCCTTTGGAGCTCCAGCAGGTCAAGGGGCTGGTGCCTTCGAAGTTCTCGAACCACGGCAGGTCGGCAATGGCGCAGGGGGTGGAGAACTGCACGGTGGCATAAAGGCCGGTGTCGGCACCGTTGATGCCCGTGACGCGGGCGGTATACTGCGTACTGGCCTCGAGGCCGCAGAAGGAAACGGCGGTGTCGGCAACAAGGGTGTCGACCACACCGTCAATCACCACATGGTAGGCCAAGGCGGCCGAACAAGCGTTCCACGAAAGGCTGGCACAATGGATGCCGATGGTGTCGACGGCCAGCGTGGCGGGATTGAGGCTCGGAGTGTTGAAGGTAACAGTGGCATTACGGCCCGTATCGCTGTCCACGATGGCGGCGACGTATGCCGTGTACTGGCTGTTGATGGACAATCCGCAGAGGGTGACAGCGGTGGTGTCGACCGTGATGTCGGTTACACCGGGGACAGACACCTGGTAGGCCGAAGCACCCTCAACGGGCTGCCAGCTCAGGCTGGCGCAATGCGCACCGATGCTGTCGACCGTGAGGCCGAGCGGAGGATAGATGGTGTTGTCGACAAAGACCTCGATGTTGTCCACCGCGGCGCCGTACCATGTGCTACCGAATTCCCACCACAGGGCGATGCGGTAGTTGGCGGCCTCTTGGTCGGTAAAGAGAACGGTGTCATGCAGATAGCTGCCCTGATGACCGGTGAGGCTCTTCACGCTGTGGAACACATCGTTGCCGTCGAACCAACCCACGGTGAGGAGTCCTCGGCTGCTGCTCTCAAAACGGTAGTCGAGGGTCATGGCCAGGTGTTGCAGGCTGTCGGCAAAGCGGGGCAAATACACGATGGAAGTGCTGCCATAGCCCGTAGAACCGCCCGCCACGAAGAAGAGGGCATTGTCGGGGATGTCGTTCATGTACTGGTAGCCGCCAGTGGTGATGACATGGGGGGCGTAGGCGGCGTTGCTGCCGTTCCAGTAGTAGTTCCAGCAGTCGGGCAGGCTGCCGGCGGTTTCGGCAGCGGTAGCGACGATGTTCCCAAAGTTCTCGTAGTAGGGCAACGCACGGGGCGAGCAGTTCTGCACGGAGACCACCGCGACAGCGGTGTCGCTGCCGTAGATGTTGGTGGCAACGACGGTCACAGTGTCAACACCCGTGGAGGGGTAGTTTATAAATAAGAGATTATAGTTAAGAGTTATTGTAGTATCGAGGAGAGTGGAGTGCCAGGTGTAGGTCAGCCCTTCGGTGACGCAGCGGTTGAGCACGGCGGTAAACACCGTAGGTTCGCCCACATTGGCCTCGGTGTGCTGCAACATAACCTGGGGTTGGGTGATAATCGTCGAGTTGACAATCACCGAGGCGGTGTCGCTGCCGTAGGCATTGGTGGCGATGACGGTCACGGTGTCAACACCCGATTGGGTGTA
>DECD01000027.1:0-254 GCA_002349055.1 Bacteroidales bacterium UBA2939
TGGTTCGGCGCCGAGGCCACCGACGACTTCATCTGGGAAGTCTGCTTCAACACCATCGTCGACGACCGGCAATACTACGGCTTGGACGAACTTCCCGCCCCCTCACTCCACCCCCGAGCAAGCCGCGAGTTCCTCCGCGCCGTGGTGGCCGTGCGCCTCAACATCGGCATGAGAAAAGTGAACCTGAAAGCCCTCGACCGCGCCTACACCGAAGCCTTCCCCCACAGCACGCCCTTAAACGTTGCAAAGAAGAA
>DECD01000027.1:372-12226 GCA_002349055.1 Bacteroidales bacterium UBA2939
CTGATTTTTACCCCAGAAAGGCTATAACCAATGTAACATTTCCGGAATATCCATACTTTATGGGTAGAAAGTTTAACAAAAAACGGAATTGGAAATGGCAAACAGAATCAAGAAACACGACACCTTCTTCAAAAGGAAACGATAAAATATTTTTGCTATGTTAAAGAAAATGTGTATATTTGCATCAATATTGTTCAATTTTTTGTTCTTGTTCAATTATTTTGAACACAATCAAAATGACATTATAAGAAAACCCAATATAACTTTTTTGAAATTTTTTGCACAATGTAAGTAATTTAGTTGTATCTTTGCAAAACAATCCGCGTGAGTTGGATTGGTAGATATGGTTGAATTTTAATTACATCGGTTAAAATGAAGAACAAGTATTACGACCTCATCGACCAGACGTTTGATTTTCCGCAGGATGAATTCCGCACGGAAGACGGCGAGCTGATTTTCCACGACATTCCTTTGATGGAAATCATCAAACAATACGGCACGCCTCTCAAAATCACCTACCTGCCCAAGATCAGCAGCCAGATTCAGAGGGCCAAACGTTTGTTCAACGTGGCCATCGCCAAGACCGACTACCGCGGCACCTACAACTACTGCTACTGCACCAAGAGCAGCCACTTTGCATTCGTGCTCGAGGAGGCATTGAAGAACGACATCAACCTCGAAACCTCGTCGGCTTTCGACATCAACCTCATCCAGGAGCTGCACAACCAGGGCCTGGTGGACAAGGAGAAAGTAATCGTGTGCAATGGATTCAAGAAGGAACAGTACATAGAGAACATCGTGGATTTGTTCAACGAGGGTTTCAGAAATGTCATCCCCGTGCTGGACAACAAGAACGAATACTATCTGCTGGACAGCTGCCTCACCACCGAGGGAGACGGACGGATGAACCTGGGCATCAGGATTGCCTCGGAGGAGGAGCCGAAGTTCGACTTCTACACTTCGCGACTGGGAATCAGATACAACGACATCGTGAGCTTCTACGAGGAACAGATAAAGCCCAACCGTAAGTTCTGCTTCAAGATGCTGCATTTCTTCATCAACACAGGCATCCGCGACACGGCCTACTACTGGAACGAGCTGGCCAAGTGCGTCAACGTCTACTGCGACCTGAAACGCATCTGCCCCGAACTGGACTCGCTGAACATCGGCGGCGGATTCCCCTGCAAGGTGAGCCTGGCGGCCAACTACGACTACGAGTACATGGCCGAGGAGATTCTGGCACAGATAAAGAACATCTGCACGCTACGCGGTGTGGAGGAGCCGAACATCTTCACCGAGTTCGGTTCGTTCACCGTGGGCGAGAGCGGCGCCACCCTCTACAGCATCCTTGACCAGAAGCAGCAGAACGACCGCGAACTGTGGTATATGATTGACTCGAGCTTCATCACCACGCTGCCCGACACCTGGGGCATCAACCAGCGCTTCATCATGCTGCCCATCAACCACTGGGACTGCGAATACCAGCGTGTGTTCCTCGGCGGCCTGACGTGCGACTCGGAGGACTACTACAACGCCGACTCGCATGCCAACGCCATCTTCCTGCCCAAGTTGCAGAAGGACGATCCGCTGTACATCGGTTTCTTCCACACGGGGGCCTACCAGGAAAGCATAGGTGGCTTCGGCGGCATCCAGCACTGCCTCATCCCCGCGCCGAAGCACGTCATCATAGACAAGGACGAGAACGGCGAATACACAACGAAACTCTTCGCCAAGGAGCAGAGCTACAAGTCGATGCTAAAGATACTAGGATACTAGACAAAAAAAAGAGAGCGGGCCGCCATTCGGCGGCCCGCTCTCTTTTGCTTAGTTGTTGTAAAGCTCGTGGAGCTCGATTTCGTAGATGAAGGGGGTGTAGCCGGGGATGTCGCCCGAGCCGCTGGCGCCGAAAGCCAGCTGGTAGGGGAAGTAGAAGCGGTAGATGCTGCCGGCGTTCATGAGCTGGAAGGCCTCGATAAGGCCGGGGAACATGGGCTGGCCCACCACGTGGATGATGGGGTCGCGCTGGCCGTAGGTCTGGTCGAAAGGCTCGCCGGTGAGCATGAGGAAGGAGCGGTAGTCGAAGCGGATGCGCTGGGCATAGATGGCCTTGGGACCCTTGCCCTCGCGCAGCACCTCGTAGTAGAAGCCCTGGGGATGGCGCTTCACGTTGGGATTCTCCTTCACGAGTTTTGCAAAGTAGGCTTCCTGCTGGGCGTCGACGGCGTTTTGGGTCTCGTGGGCCGACTCGCGCATGCTGATGCTGTACTGCATCAGGATGTAGTCGAGGGCCTCCTTGATGGCCTCAGGGCTCATGGGCTGTTCCTTGCCTCCGGCAAGTGTATACTGGGCCGACTGGAGGATGAGGTCGGGGTCGAGCTCGTTGAAGTAGCCCTGGTGGAGGGCGTCGGCGATATTCTGGCCGTAGGCCCACGAGAGGCTGTCGGTCCGGTCTTTGAGTTCGGGAGCCTTAGGGGTTCTGCCACAAGCGACGAAGAGCAAAACAGCCGAGAGGCAGCAGGAGATACGGAAAAGGTTTCTTTTCATCAGTTTCTAGGATATTATTTGTTGACAACAAGTTTCTTGACCACGACACCGTTCTCGCCGGAGAGGCGCATCAGGTAAAGGCCGGCAGCGAGGCTGGCGACCGAGAAGCGGGTCTCGGTGGTGGAGAGCTGGAGACGGCCAGCGGCATCGTAGATTTCGATGCGGCCACCCTGGGGCAGACCCTCGACGGCGACATAGTCGGTGGCGGGATTGGGGTAGACGTTGATACGTTGATACGTTGATACGTTGTCGATGCCCACATGCTCGTCGTTGAAGCCATACTGGAAGGGCTTGTAGCCCTGGGCGGTGATGGAGAGGAAGGAGTGGTCGAGACCAGCGCTGCGGCCGAAGTCGAAGTCGACCACGCCGCGGGCATTGGCAAAGGCGGCGGCACGCACCTGCATGTCGGCCGAGTCGACGACAGCCACATATGCATAGGGTGCAGCCTTGACACGCATGGTGTTATCCTCGAGCTCGACGGTGGGGGTGAGGTCGGAAGCACGGCCCAGCCAAGGAAGGAGCGAGGGGTCGCCCATAAGCTCGTAGATTTCCCAATAATAAAGTTTATAACTGCTGCTGGAGGAGTTGACAGCCATGTTGCCAGCCACAACCATAGCACCGGCGGTGATGGCATACTTGCTGTATTCCTCGTCGTGGGTGTGGAAGAGGCGGTCGTACATGCCGAGGCGGAAAGCCTGGTGGCTGGTGTTCATGGTGTTGTTGATGTTGGTGCGCACACCGACACTCCAATAGAAATCCTCGGACCAGAGGGTGGAGTTGGTGCCGCCGATGTAGGCCACGGCACCGGCGTTGTTCTTGCGGCGCAGCAGCGACTCGCCGAAGCAAACACCCTTGTCGAACTTGTTGGTCAGGCAGCAGTTGCCAATCATGAAGGAGGGTTTGCCGTTGTTGTTCATGGAGGAGACGTGAGTGGTGGTGAAGTTGGGTTTGTGCCAGCGGTCCCAGTCGCCGTGGGCGGAATAGTTAATCCAGCCGAGGCCCTCGCTGTAGAGGTCGCGCAGAACACGGGCGGAGGTAGCGTCGCTGCAGTAGCCGGTGACAAAGACACCGTCGGGAGCGAAGTCGACATTGTTCTTATAGTAGTAGACGGTGTCGAAGCCGTTCTCGTGATTGATATAGGTCTTGGAGATGTAATCCATGGTGGGGTCGCAGTAAATCCAAGCATTGTCGGCCGACCAGCCGGAGGTCTGGTGGGTACCGTTGTCCTCACCGGAGATGAGAGCGGCGCGGCCCAGGTAGGAGTCGTCTTCGAAAGCATAGCTCTCGTAGAGGATGGTCTTGTTGACGATGTGGGTGAGCGTATTGGTATCGGTGACGGAGAAGCGGCCCTGATAGGCATCGGGGATGTTGTCGTCATTGGTCCAAGTGACGTAATAGAGGTCGGACACATGGTTGTTGTCCACCCATGAGTCGTCAATCTTGGAGTTGAAGGCACGGATTTGTCCGAGGTCGCCAACCAACAGGATATAGGTCGGGGCGGGATTCTCGGCGGTGGCATTGTTGTAGAGATTCTGGAGATATTCGGCGATGGCCTCGCTGCTGGAGAGCTGCGCGTCGGTGACATTGACGAGGTCGACAATCATGCCCTGCGAACGTTTCCAGTTGGCAAAGCGCTGGAGGCTTCCGGAATAGAGCGTGTTGGGGGCGAAGATGACCATGCGGACGGGACTGACACGTGCCACATCCTTGGTGTTGACAAGCTCGTTGAGGGTGGTGCCCACGGAGAAGGCCGGCGTGTAGTAGCGGCGGAAGTGCTCGCGGGTGGCCTCCTCGTCGGAGCCATTGTAGCGCACGGTGATGTCGGCGCTCTTGCAAACGATGACCTGGCCGGTGACAGGGTTGACCTGCACGGGGCTGAAGGTGAGGTTGGCCAGACGGCGGTCGCGGGCCACGCCAATCACTTCGACTGAAGCCAGAGGCATGCCCCAGAAGGCATCGGTGGCATAACGGTCGGCGTTGATTACGGGGACCATGCGGCTGGTGTCGCTCTTGGAGCGGCTGGGCTGCAAGGGCAAGAAGAGAGTGGCGGAGAGGTCGAGAGTGTCGTAGACGGCATTGGAGACCTCGACGGCGACGTTGTCGCAGAAGGGAATCACAATGACATCGGTGCGGACGGGCAGCGCGGGCGAACCCACCTCGCCTCCGGAGAGGTAGCCTGCGAGGTTGAGCACATCGGCCTTGCCGTCGGCAAAAGGCAGGCTCTCCACGCCAAGGGTCGGAGTCTGATAGTGGACCTCGAGGCGGTCGAAACCGTCGTTCATCACCCGCTGGGCGTGCATGGCCGTGACGGAGGCCAGGCACAGCGAGAACAAGATTAGCGTCTTTTTCATGAGTTTATGCTATTTTTTTTGTTTGCTATATAATATTATGTACAATTATTATATAAAAACTTTTATTATATAAAAACTTTCAATCGATGTGAAACATTTTTTCGATGGAGGGGCACGGGGCGGTGATGGTAACGGGCAGGTGGGTCACCGGATGCTCGAACGAGACAATGTGGGCATGGAGCGAGATGGAGCCGTCGTCGTTGCTGCGGGGAGCGCCGTATTTGAGGTCGCCCTTGATGGGGCAGCCAATGTTGGCCAGCTGGCAGCGTATCTGGTGGTGACGGCCGGTGTGGAGGTTGATGTCGAGCAGGTGGTAGCCGCCGTCGGAGACCGCTATTTCGTGGTATTCTAAGCGGGCCAGCTTGGCGTTGGGACGCGCCGAGGCGAAGACATAGCTCTTGTTGCGCTCCTCGTTCTTGACGAGCCAGTTCTCGAGGATGCCGGCCGACTGGGGCGGTGCGTTCTTGACCACTGCCCAGTAGTGCTTCTCGAACTCGCGGGTGCGCACCTTTTCCACCATGCGGCTCAGGGCCTTGGAGGTCTTGGCCAGCAACACCACACCCGAGACGGGACGGTCCAAACGGTGGATAACACCGCAGTAGACCTGGCCGGGCTTGTGGTCGCGCTCCTTGATGAACTCCTTCACCAGGTCGGCCAGACAGGGGTCGCCAGTCTTGTCGCCTTGGGTGATTTGCCCAGGCAACTTGTTGATGGCCAGCAGGTGGTTGTCCTCGTAGAGTATCTGGTCCTTAATCATACAATCTCTGCGATGGGGCTGATGGCGTTCTTCACCTTGTCCTGCAAGTCGACATTGATGGGGAAGTCAAGGGGCAGGAAGAGGTCGACACGCGAGCCGAAGCGTATGAAGCCGAGTTCCTGGTTTTGTTTGACGCGCTCACCTTCCTTGGAATAGCACACGATGCGGCGTGCCATGACTCCCGCCACCTGGCGGATGAGGATGCGCTTGCCGTTGTCGAGCAACATGCCTATCTCGGTGCGCTCGTTGAGGTCGCTGCTCTTGGGATAGGAGGCCACGAAATAGTTGCCGCGGCGGAACTTGACATACTCCACCAGGCCATCGCAAGGGTAGCGGTTGACATGAACGTCGGTGCCGCTCATGAAGATGGAGACCTGCATGCACTCGTCTTTGATATAGGTCTTTTCGTAAACCTGCTCGATGGTGACGATGGTGCCGTCGGCGGGTGAGATGAGTTCCTTGGGACTGTCGGTGAAGATACGGCGCGGGATGCGGAAGAAGGCCGTCACCATGAAGCCGAAGACCAACAGGGCCAGGACAAACAGGTAGTGGAGAAAGTTCCATTCGTTGACCAGCAACAACATCAACAGCACAATGACGAAGATACCTGCGCCGGTGAGCATGATAATTTTCTTTCCTTCACGATGGATTTTCATAAGGCTATTTGATTATGAGGGTTATGTATGCAAAAACAAAAGGCATGATGATGAGTAGGCTGTCGAAGCGGTCGAGGAAGCCGCCGTGACCGGGCATGATGCTGCCGCTGTCCTTGACGCCTACAGAGCGTTTGAGCATGCTCTCGACGAGGTCGCCGAGGGTGTCGACAACACTGCAGATGAGCCCCAGCACCAGCCAGTGGTACCAGGCGATGGCGGGCTGGAGCCAGGTGCCGACAAATACCGCCAGCAACAAGGTTGCCACCACGCCGAAGGCTGTACCTTCCCAAGTCTTTCCGGGCGAATGGCGCACCCACATCTTATGCTTGCCGAAGAGCGAACCGCCGATATAGGCACCCGAGTCGTTGACCCACACCATCAGCACAATCATCAGCACCACGCGCGCCCTCACCTCGGGAATCAAGGCGAGCATCAGGCTTAACGGAATGGCGATATAGAGCATCGGCACCAAGGTATAGGCCGCATCGCGGAAAGGCTGCTCGCTGTTCTTCCACAGCTGGACGATGGCCGACAAGGCAAAGCAGACGGGCCACAGCATGAAAGCCGTCATCATCAGGAAGAATCCACTCAACACATTGGACATGAGGGGCGACACTATTACCACCAGCATAGCGACAATGGCATAAGCATAACCCAGCAAGCGGCTGGGACGGGCACCCTGCTTGTCGACCATGCGGAAGAACTCGAAAGTGCAGCCGATGTTGACAAACATCAAAAACGAGCCAAAGATAATCATACCTGCTTTGGCATTGTGCAGGAAGTAGCCGCCGAGGAGCGATCCGATGAAGAGCAGTGCATAGACGGTAGCACTGGCGGTGCGTATCCAAAATGTTTTCATGACAATGTAGTATTTTCAGGGTTATAAGTATTCTCGGGCAATGCAGGAGTTTCCTCATTCTCCGCAATCACGGGTGTCTCCGTCTTTTCTTCCCACGGACGGGGACCGTAGATGCGTTCGAGGTCCTCGCGGAAGAGCACCTCCTTATCGTAGAGTTGCGAGGCCAGCTGGTCGAGTTGCTCGCGATGACTGAGCAACAGCTCCTTGGCCTTGCTGTAGGCTTCCTCCACCATGCGGCGCACCTCGCGGTCGATGGTCTCGGCGGTCTTCTCGGAGAAGGGCTTGGTGAGGGCGTAATCGCTCTGACCCGTCGAGTCGTAGAAGCTGATATTGCCCACCTCGGGACTCATGCCGTAGTAGGTCACCAGGGCCTGTGCCATCTTGGTGGCACGCTCTATGTCGTTCAACGCGCCGGTGCTGATGCGACCGAACACCAGTTCCTCCGACGCACGGCCCGCCATGAGGCTGGTCATCTCGTCGAACATCTGCTCGTAGGTGGTAATTTGGCGTTCCTCAGGCAGGTACCAGGCGGCGCCGAGAGCTTTGCCGCGCGGCACGATGGTCACCTTCACCAGCGGGTTGGCCCAGCGCAGCAGCCAGCTCACCGAGGCGTGGCCGCTCTCGTGGTAAGCGATGGTGCGCTTCTCCTGGTCGGAGAGCACCTTGGTGCGCTTCTCCAATCCGCCGACAATGCGGTCGACGGCATCGAGGAAGTCCTGACGTTCAATCTGTTTCTTATTTTTGCGGGCGGCGCAGAGGGCAGCCTCGTTGCACACATTGGCAATGTCGGCACCACTGAAGCCCGGTGTCTGCTTGGCCAAAAAATCCTTGTCCACAAAACCCTCGCTGTTCATGTCGGTGTTGAGTTTCAGGTTCTTCATGTGGACGGCGAAGATGGCCTTGCGCTCCTCGATGTCAGGCAGCTCGACATAAATCTGACGGTCGAAACGTCCGGCACGCATCAGCGCCTTGTCCAGCACGTCGGCGCGGTTGGTGGCCGCCAGCACAATGACATTGGTGGTGCTGGAGAATCCATCCATCTCGGTAAGCAGCTGGTTGAGCGTATTCTCGCGCTCGTCGTTGCCACCGGCAAGGCCGTTGCGTCCGCGGGCACGACCCACGGCGTCAATCTCGTCGATGAAGACGATGCAGGGACTCTTTTTCTTGGCCTCGTCGAACAATCCGCGAACACGCGACGCACCCACGCCGACGAACATCTCCACGAAGTCGCTACCGCTCATCGAGAAGAACGGCACGCCAGCCTCGCCGGCCACAGCTTTGGCCAGCAGGGTCTTACCCGTGCCCGGAGGACCTACAAGCAGCACACCCTTGGGTATCTTGCCGCCGAGCTCGGTATAGTGTTTGGGATTCTTCAGGAAGTCGACCACCTCCATCACCTCCTCCTTGGCGCCAGCCAGGCCGGCCACATCCTTGAAGGTGACGTTCACCTGCTTGGTGGCGTCGTACTGCTTGGCACGCGAGCCGCCGAAGCCGAACAGGCCGCCGAAACCGCCGCCGCCTTCACCGCCCATCTGCTTGCGGGCGTAGGCACTCATGCCCCAGAAGAGGAACACCATGATGAGCAGCGGGGCGAACCACACCAGCAACTCGCGCCACGCATTGGTGTGCGTCTCAATCTTGTAGCTGATATGCTCGCCGGTCTTGGCCTCGATGATGGCCAGTTCCTTGTCGAAATGCTCGTAGTTGCCGATGTTGTAGGTGTACAAGCCCGTGAGGCCCTCGCCACCGGTGAGATTGCTGGTGCGCAGATCCTTGTACAGCTCGGGGTTGGCCTTGATGGCCTCGCTCTTGATGCGAATTTCCGCCACCTCCTGGTTGATGACCGTGATGCTCTCGTAGTCGTGACGTTCCAGGATGAGCGAGAGCTTGTTCCACTCCACGGGCTTCTTGGCCTCGCCGCCGTTGCCGAACATGCCGACCAGCAGCGCCACCATGATGACACCGTAAACGATATAGAGCCACTTCGCCGCCTTGGGTTTGTTGCCATTCGGCGCGTTGTTGGGCACTTTATTCTGGTTCTGTTGTTGCTTTGCCATTAACCTTAAACTTTAAACCTTAAACCTTCACTTCTTCGCCATCGCTCCACAGCTCGTCGAGGCGGAAGAAGGCGCGCTTGTCTTTCTGGAAGATGTGGACAACCACATCGAAATAATCCATCAGTATCCACTCGGCATTGTTGTAGCCCTCAATCTTGTGGGGATTCAAGCCCGTGGCCTTCTTCACCGTCTCAAACACCGCGTCGCTCAATGCGCTGACGTGCGACGGCACATTGCCGGTAGCAATCACAAAATACTCCGCCGGGGCTCCGTGGACCTTCCTGAGGTCGAGGATGCGGATGTCTTCTCCTTTCTTCGCGTCGAGGGCCTGCGCGGCCAGCCGTGCCAACACCTCCGATTCTTTTTCCTTATTATTCATTATTATTAATTCTTTGTTCTCAGTTTTTAATTACTTCCGCCGTGAGCGTGCGTCGGCCGTCGGTCTCCACAATCTCCACCCGCACATAGCGTTCCGGCAGCAGCTCTTCCACCTTCTCGGTCCATTCGGTGAAGCAGTAGCAGCCGCTGTAAAAATACTCTTCGTAGCCTAAGTCGTAGGCTTCGCCCAGGTTCTTCAGGCGGTAAAAATCGAAGTGGTACACCGGCTCACCCACGCCCGACGAGTACTCATTGACGATGGCGAACGTTGGGCTGCACACATTGTCCTCCACTCCGAGGACGGCACACAGTTCCTTGATGAGCGTGGTCTTCCCCACCCCCATCTTGCCGAAGAACGCAAAGAACCGCTCCTCGGGAAACGTCCCCAGCAGTTCCTTTGCCACCTCCGGCAGCTCTGCCAAGGTGAAAGGTGAAAGGTGAAAGGTGAAATCCTTTCGCCCCACCTGGCTTATATTGTTTTTTTCTGTCATTTCCATAATAATACCTTTCACCTTTCACCTCTCACCTTAACCGGTCGGCAGCTCTCACCAGTGCTTCGTCCTTCTTGATAGCCCTCTGGGCCAAGAAGAAGAAGACCAAGGCACCCATCGGAGCGAAGGCACCCACAAACCAGGTCACCTCGGGTTGGGTTCCGCCCATACCGGCGGAGAGAAGGTCGGCATAGCGGTCCACCGCCCAGAAGAAGAGCAGGAAGACATAGATCAGCGTAATCAGGAAGCCCACCATAGCCATACGCATCTGGAGCAGGCGGCGTTTGAAGAGCACGATGCATACCAGCGCCAAAGCCATCGAGGCCACAGCGAGGGTCACCATCGGCCAGGTGGTCATGCCCGTCAGTTTCTGACTGTAGGTCACCACCGGCTCGCCCATCTGCTTAGCCATATCGGGCCCGTCCTGGGCGATGAGGTCCAGCTGGGCCTCCACGCGCTGTCCTTCCGTAGGCATGTTCTCATAACTGTACTTCGCCACCGGCATCAGCAGGCACAGCACCATGCAGCCGGCAGCCAAAATCAACCATAAAGTCTGAATTCTCTGTATCATAATAATTTCATTTTTCAATGGGTACGCAGGCGTCCCGCCTGCATTTAATTCTCAATCTTCAATTTACTTGCCTCTCTTCCTTTGTCCACCACCACGGCGTTCTCCACATACATGAACCCCGGGTTGCCACGCATCATGGTCTCGATGGCCGTAGCGTCGGCGAAGTAAAACTCCATATCGTCCAACTGGTTCTCGAAGAGCCACGCCTGGATGTCCTCGGGCAGCGCCGAGGTGAGCAGCACCACCTGCTTCTCGTTCTCGCGGGCCAGCGTCACGACGGTCTTCACCTCGTCGGCATCTTGCGCGTCAATCTTGTCCAGGTGGTGTATGGTCACAATCACCAGCCCCTCCTCGGCGCTGATAAGTTCGAGTGCGTGGTCGGCACCCTCCAGGTCCATCATCGAGAAGCCGGGAGCGAGAATCTCTGCCGGCTCGTCGCTGGTCGACTGCAGGACATCCCATTTGTCGAAGTCCCTGTATTCGGCAGGCACCGACTCCCACTCGCCGTTGCGGTAGTGGATGGTCACCGTGTCGCCCGTCTCCTTGTTCTGCATCAGCATGTGGTTCATGGCCTCGCGCTCCTCAATCATCTTGTTGCCAATCTTCCAGGGGCGGAAGTCGATGACCGGCTCGTGGTTGATGTTGTAGATGCTGAACACCAGCATCGCCACCAGGCCCGCAATCACCACGATGATGTCGCGCTCGAAGCGGCGTTTCATCCGCAGGCGGCATGTCAGCAGTATCCACACCGTGGGCACATCCAGCGCGATGTTCTTCCAGAAAGTCTGCCAGTTGGTGAGTTTGATAGCGTCGCCGAAGCAGCCGCAGTCGTCCACCAGGTTCGTCGTGGCGTCGACAAAGGTGGTCACCGTGAAGAAGGCCATCATCAGCGTCAGCAACCATGCCGAGAACACGCGGAATGAGTTGAATATCAACATCACGCCTACCAGAAACTCGGCACAAATCAGCGCCACCGCCAGCACTCCGGCCAGCGGGTGCGCCCAGGTGAAGCTCATCCCGAAGAGTTCCCAGTTCGACATATAGTCCTGCACCTTGAACATCGTCCCCATGGGATCAACCCCCTTGACGAACGACGAGAACAGAAACACCAGCCCCACGACCCACCGTGCGGCCACATTCAGTGCATAGTTCAGTTTCGTATCTTTTATCATAAGTCTAAAGGTCTAAAA
>DECD01000027.1:12323-12926 GCA_002349055.1 Bacteroidales bacterium UBA2939
CTCCTCCGTCAGCCGTACCAAACAGAACAGCGAGTAGTTGACGATGTCCATATATCCGCCTTCCACTCCCTCGCTGACGAGCGTCTTGCCCTCGTTGTCCTCTATCTGCTTGATGCGCAGCAGTTTCATGAGGATAAGATCGACCATCGAGCTCACCCGCATCTGCCGCCAAGCCTCGCCGTAGTCGTGGTTCTTGTCCATCATCAGGTCTAGAATCTTCTTCACCTGCCCATCGTAAAGCTCGAGGGCCTTATCCAGTGGCAGGCTAAAGCCATCCGACTGTTCCCCTAAGTTAGGGGAGCTGGCAGCCGCTTGCGGCTGACTGAGGGGTGTGCCCTGTATCAGCGCCATCACCGCGTAGTTGACCATAGCGACGAACTCGTCGCGGATGTCGTCGCCCACGCGGTTCTCGCCGCTCTCCTGAATGCTGCGTATGCGGTTGGCCTTGATGAATATCTGGTCGGTGAGCGACGGCAGGCGCAGGATGCGCCACGAGGTGCCGTAGTCGCGCGTCTTCTTCTCGAACAGCGCCCGGCACACCGCCACTTCCTGTTCCATCTCTTTCCTGGTATCGTGTTCCATTAGTCCCTTTTTAGTTATAAC
>DECD01000027.1:13038-13306 GCA_002349055.1 Bacteroidales bacterium UBA2939
AACGGCGAATTTTTCTAATTTAACTAATTGGCTGGCGCAGGTCAATGGGGGGGCGAATTACTCGAATTTTTAAGTTAAAATTAACAGATACGGAGTGAGAGTTGACTCGGAGTTGATACGGAGTTGGTACGGAGTTGGTAGGGAGAGAAGAAATGAGAAATGAGAAATGAGAAATGAGAAATGAGAAATGAAAAATGAAAAATGAGAAATGAGAAATGAGAAATGAAAAACGAAAAATGAAAAATGAAAAATGAGAAATGAAAAATGA
>DECD01000027.1:13382-37875 GCA_002349055.1 Bacteroidales bacterium UBA2939
AAATGAGAAATGAGAAATGAAGAAGAAAAGAGGGATGAGTTGATCACAAGTGAAGGGTGAAAAATGAAAATTTGTCATATATACAATAAAATACAGAAGTCCACGTTATTGATACAAAAACAGCACAATTATGAGCGAGCAAATGCTACAAACCATCCGCGATTATTTCGCCACCCAACCAGTGCGGCGCGCCTGGCTGTTCGGCTCTTACGCCCGTGGCGAGGAGCATGCAGGGAGCGATGTAGATATCCTCGTCGATTTCGATCAGGATAATGCTTCGGTGGGTTTGCTGCAGTTCTGCCATATCATGAACGAGCTGTCCGACCGTGTGGGTCGTCCCGTCGACCTTGTTGCCAATGGCACCCTGCTGCCTTTCGCCGAGAAGACAGCCAACCAAGACAAAAAACTTATATATGAGAGAGCTTGTTAGAGATCCCGGAAGATTGGAGCACATGCTGACAGCAATCGATAATGTGGCGCAGTTTCTTGCGGGCAGAACGATGGATGACCTGAAGAATGACAAGATACTGTTCTTCGCTGTGGTGAAGAATATCGAGATTGTTGGTGAGGCCGCCAACTTCGTCACCAAAGAGTTGCAGGCACAACACCCTGAGGTGGCTTGGCGCGATGTTATTAGCATGCGTCATGTACTGGTTCATGGCTACTATCAGATTGATGCTATGATTGCTTGGAAGACGGCGACAGAAAACCTTCCGCCACTCCGAGCACAGATTGAGGCTATTCTGAAGTCAATAACAGCAGAATAATCATAATCTTATAGAGATATCACCTTTTGCCGACCCTTATCAGGTCGGTATTTTTTTGTCTTTCCATCCTTTCGCGGGGCGATTTTGATATATAGGATATCTTTTTCTTATAGAGTAGCCTTCAACTAGCACCCAACTAGCACTCAAGTAGCACTTTTTTAAGAAACTCTAAAAAAATATTATTTTGCCATATCATAAATAATTTGTACTTTTGCAGTCGGTTTTGAGGGTAAAATCTCATGGCCGAAAGTTATTGATTAGAAGCGTTATGCTTCCTTGTACTTGAGAACGTAGCAAATTTTCAATGTATCGCAAGGGTTGTATGACGGCTTCACGTGTCAGCGTGGGCTGTTCCCTTTGCATTAGTGATACAGGTTTTGCTACGACCTTCAAGTACAATGTGAGACATACAGGCCCACGCTTTTTTATATACTCGCCGTTGTGGGACTGAACGACAGCAGGGATTGCCGAAAACTGCATATAGAGTAGGCAAAAAGACAAATGATGAAAAGAAAAAAATTATCCCTTTGTTTTGCTCTGGCATCTTTTTGTTTTTGCATTTCATGCCAATACTCTCCAAGACAAATGATACTGTCTTTGGAAGATAACGATGAAGAAATTATAGATAGAAATAAAAACTTTGTTCCCGTTAGTCGTAATGGCAAATGGGGATTTATTGATGACGAGACAAGAACGCTTGCCATTGATTTGAAGTTCGAACATGTCGGTCACTTCTCCGAGTTTATAGCGCCAGCATCGATAATAGATCACGGAGAAGAATTATGGGGATACATTGACACCTTAGGACAATGGGTAATAACTCCAAGGTTTAATGAGGCAAAAGAATTTTCCGAAGGACTGGCGGGTGTGAATGTAGGCGGTATATGGTTCTATATAGATCACTCTGGAGATCATAGTGCATTTAAAAGTATGCAATGGACCGACATTTACGATTTTTCAGAGGGTCTTGCCGGTGTTTTTGACTCAGCAAAAAGATTTCAATACATAGACAAGACTGGAACCGTTGTTATTCCAAACAATGGTATGGATGATGGGGCAAAATTTTCGAATGGGCTTGCTCGAGTTTGGTCAAATTGGAAGGTGGGCTTTATTAACCGGCAGGGCGAATATGTTATACAACCACAATATGGTAACGCTCATGATTTCTCTGATGGAGTGGCAGCGGTCAAGGTTGGGTCATTTCTTGAAGGGAAATGGGGATATATTGACCAAAACAACAAAGTGGTTATCGGAGCGATATATGATCATGCTGAAGATTTTAAAAAAGGGTATGCCTGTGTGGCTTTTGATGACAGATATTTCATTATTGACAAAAAAGGGAATGTCGTTTCTGATACCTACGACATGATTAGAGAATATAACGATGGCTTGGCTCCTGCATCAAAAAATGGTAAATGGGGATTTGTTAATCGTGCAGGAAAACTTGTCATTCCTCTTCAATATGACGAAGTTGTACCCTTTGGATTTAATAACGGACATTGTTGGGCTATTCTCGGAAACAATATGATAAAGATTGACAGACAAGGAAATGTGCTGTCGCAAGGGCCAAGAAACTAAATGTATAATAATAAAACATATCTGTATGCCTATAGATTTTAATCATGTCGAGTTGTTTCATGAACAACTGCTGTATGGAGCCCTATTGGGTGTCACTATGGTTGTATGGTTTGCCTACGTTCTAGCACGTAGAGATTCCGAGGATTGGAAGAAGGAGTATTCCTCATCTCTCAAAACAACAGTGTCTGTTATTTTAGCCATATTATTACTTTTGGCATCAACCATATTTTTTACAATGTTTATTGTAAATTGGATAAATTCGGATGACACAATTTCTTCCCGAATGGCTTATGAATTGAGCCGGGCTTCAGATTATACAAAAGAGAACTGGCTTTTTGCCCATTATGGCGGTATTGCAATGCAGATGACGGTGGGTTTCGTATTTGCAGCACTTGGCTTATATACAATGTTTTTTCATCCATCGCCAAGAAGTGGATGGATAAAAACAAGAAAATGTATTGCGTATTTTTTGGTCTTTAGTTGCTATATGGCCTTTGCTCTTTTGTCTGTGGAGAGGCTTTATATTATGAGTTTCTTGCCAGAAAACCCAGGATATAAACTCGGAATGTTTGCTGCTTATGGTATATTTGCATTAGCAATTTGGTTTTTACTAAGACACTATAAAAACGAGAAGTACATTCCATATAAAAAAGCCTCTTGTGCTACTGGAGAAACCATACCTCCAACTGAAGTACAAGGCTCTGGAACAACAATGTTTCTAACAAAAGGGGTTGAAAAGAAGCCAATTGTGTTCGCCCAAGTAGAAAACAAGAAACGTATGTTAGCCTATTATTTAGTATATGAGATAATACTATTTATCATCACTTTTGTCCTCATCATAATCGAGATTGTAGAGCAGTACGAACAAATAGGAATTACAATAGCAATTTTTGTTGTATTGTCAGCCTTGCCGATTGGTATTTACTGGATACTTCGATTATTAAATGAATCCAATGAGGGAAACAATAGGGGCTGATGAATGGACTGCTGAAGAGGAACGCGAAGCTTTCCTGTGCACTTCGAGATTGAATATGGTCCGTTGGCTAGTCAAAAAAATCTGACTTCTAAATATGGCCGTAAAAAACAGAAAGACGGCTCCGCGGAGGTGCGGGGCCGTCTTGTTTGTTTTTTTTAACTAAAATTTGCCGGTATCGGCAAAAAGTTGTATCTTTGCAGCATGTTTTTAACAAAAACTTGCCGATAAAATGGAGTATTTATCTGTCATTCAGTATGCCGAGAAATATGGCATCAGTGAGCGTACCGTCAGAAACTACTGCGCCTCCGGAAAAATAGAAGGGGCTTTCCTGACAGGGAAAACTTGGAACATCCCTGCCGACGCTCCGTTGCCGAAAAAGAACAAACAGAAACGTCCTCCTCTGCTTTCCAGATTGATAGAAGAGAAGGAATGCAAGCTCAAAGGCGGCATATATCACCGCACCCAGATTGACCTCACCTATAACTCCAACCACATCGAAGGAAGCCGCCTGACAAAGGAACAGACCCGCTATATTTTTGAAACCAACACACTCGGCATCACCACCGAAAACACACGCATCGACGATATTCTGGAGACCGTCAACCACTTCCGCTGCATCGACTATATCCTCGACCATGCTTCGGAGAAGATAACAGAGGCGCACATCAAACACCTGCATGGATTGCTGAAAACCAATACCTCAGACAGCCAAAAGGATTGGTTTGCAGTAGGCGACTACAAACGACTGGCAAACGAGGTGGGCGGTGAAGAGACAGCGAAGCCAGAGGATGTGCACAAAAAGATGAAAAGCCTGACAGTCAAATACAACACGTTGAAACAGATTAAGTTTGACGACATTCTAGATTTTCATGTACAATTCGAGCGCATCCATCCATTTCAGGACGGCAACGGTCGCATCGGACGTCTGCTGATGTTTTGGCAATGCCTGCAAACAGGCATAGTACCTTTTATCATCACAGAAGAGCTGCGCCTTTACTATTATCGTGGCATACAAAACTGGGGGAAGGTCAATGGGTATCTGCGAGATACATGCCTGACGGCACAAGACCACTATAAGGCGTTGCTGAATTACTTCAAAATCAAATACTAACTGAGTGGCAAAGATGTAAGGAGCAAATTATTTTAACACTTATTAAGTTAATTTTTCTACTGAAAAAAATCCATGGGTATCTGTTTTGGGGTATGTAGCCGTCATTGTGACTAACTGCTTGTATCTTATAGGCATAAACACCGTACCAACTACCTATCATCTCCTTACCAACTCCTAACCAACTCCTACCATAGTAGGTGTTGATAGGGTTATGATAGGGTGTTGGTATTTAAGAGTTATTAACATTTTACCAAGGAGCATCGATTTCCAGTCTGGAAGAATTGTTTTTACAATTGGAACAATATTTTTTTTGATGGTGCGTTTTATTTACAAGATTATTGGTTAGCGACTATGAACAGACAGCTCTTTATTCCCTTCAGCATCACCGTCCGGGGACGGCTGGTCACCTTCGAGCGGCCGGCGGTGATGGGAATACTCAACATGACCCCCGACTCGTTCTATGACGGCGGCCGCCACAACGACCCCGAATCCCTTGTATCTCATGCCCAGCGACTTATCGACGACGGTGCCGACATCATCGACATCGGTGTCGTCTCCTCGCGCCCTGGCGCACAACTGCTGCCGCCCGACGTTGAGGCCCAGCGACTTGCCGAGGCGGTCACCCTCGTCCGCCAGGCCCTGCCCGAGGCCATCCTCTCGGTCGACACCTGCTACTCGCTCCCCGCGCAGAAGGCCGTCGAGGCCGGAGCCGACATCATCAATGATATCAGCGGCGGACAATTCGATGAGGCTATGTTCCAAACCGTTGCCAACCTGCAAGTTCCCTACATCCTGATGCACAACCGCGCGCTGCCCTCCGAGATGCAGCAGCACACGGGATATGACGACATAGTGGACGACCTGACGAAATATTTTTCCAAACACCTCGACACGCTCTACCGCCTGGGGGTCAAGGACGTATGGATTGACCCAGGCTTCGGGTTCGCCAAGAGCGTGGAGGAAAATTTCGAGCTGTTGCACCGTCTGGACGAACTCACCAGCCTCTTCCGCGAGCCGCTGCTCACGGCATTGAGCCGCAAGAGCATGATTTACAAAAAACTCGGCATCACACCCGACGAGGCCCTGAACGGCACCGTAGCCCTCGACGCCGTGGCCTTGGCGAAAGACTCGCGCCTGCTGCGTGTCCACGACCCCAAACCCGCCATTGAAACCATTAAACTCCTGTTTGACAAATGATACCGTTAGCGATTCTCGGCCTGCCGGCCCTCCATCTCATCGACATCATCGACATCGTCATCGTAGCGGCGCTGGTGTTCTACGTATACCGCATGGTGCGCGGCACCAATGCCATGATGATTTTCTGGGCATTGGTGGTCATCCTGCTGGCCTGGCGCGCCGCCGACCTGCTGGGAATGAGGCTCCTGGGGGCCATCCTCAGCGCCATTGCCAGCGTGGGCCTGATTGCGCTGATAGTCATCTTCCAGCCCGAGATTCGCCGTTTCCTGCTCTTTCTGGGCACCAAGACCCAGTTCGACCAGTCGTGGGTGCAGCGCTTCCAGTTCTGGAAACACAACATGCAGAACAAGCAGCAGAACGCCGTCAACTACGAGGCATACATCAACGCCTGCATGCACATGTCGCAGAGCAAGACCGGCGCCCTCATCGTCTTCAAACGCCGCAACGAGGTGGAGGAAATCATCAACACCGGCGAGCGCATCAACGCCATGGCTTCCAGTGCGTTGATAGAGGCTCTGTTTTTCAAGAACTCGCCCCTGCACGACGGCGCTGTCATCGCCCACCACAACGACATACTGGCCGCGCGCTGCATCCTGCCCGTCACTTCGCGCCTCGACATCGACCCCAACCTCGGCCTGCGCCACCGCTCGGCCATAGGCGTAACCGAACAGCTTGATGTGTTGAGTGTTATCGTCAGCGAGGAGACGGGAGCCATCTCCTACGCCCTCGACGGCGAAATACACCACGACATCACCCCTGTAGAACTGCGTCAGGCATTGGAGAGATACGACTGCTAGCAATTGGAAGACAACGCATTATAAAATAATTTGCATCGGTACGTTTTTTTTACGTATTTTTGCACGCTATTTAATTAAAATTAGAATCAACATTATATTAATAACAAAAACCATCAAAAAACAATGAAGAAATCAATTTGGATTGTGCTGCTGACCCTCGTCCTCGGTGGCACCTCTTTCGCCCAGCTCGACCTCGCGAGCAAGAGCAAAGAGAAGAAAAGCGACCTCAAGGCCCAGGTAGCCCTCGACAAGAAGGTGACCTACGGCAAGCTTGACAACGGATTCACCTACTACATCCGCAACAACAAGAAGCCGGAGAACATGATTCAGTTCCGCCTGGTGAGCAACGCCGGTTCCATCATGGAGCGCGACGACCAGCAGGGCCTCGCCCACTTCTGCGAGCACATGGCCTTCAACGGCATCAAAGGTTATCCCGGCAACGAGATGATTGACAAGTTGCAGAAGCACGGCGTCGAATTCGGCCGCGACATCAACGCCTACACCTCGTTCGACCA
This sequence comes from Bacteroidales bacterium UBA2939, assembly GCA_002349055.1. Classification (GTDB taxonomy): domain Bacteria; phylum Bacteroidota; class Bacteroidia; order Bacteroidales; family P3; genus Colimorpha. Next base: position 20,324 of record DECD01000027.1, read on the forward strand.
GACTGTTTACTATGTGAACATGCCTGCCGACGACGCTGAGATGGTGAAGATGGGTATCGAAATCCTCGACGGCTGGGCCGGCAACATCCTCTTCGACGAGAAGGAGATTGAGGAAGAGCGCGGCGTCATCCACGAGGAGTGGCGCGGTGGCGTCGGCCACGGCGACCGTCTCCGCAAGAAGACCTGGCCCATCATGCTCAAAGGCTCGCTCTATGCCGAGCGTCTGCCCATCGGCAAAGAGGAAGTCATCATGAACTTCAAACGCCAGAGCATCGTCGACTTCTTCAACGACTGGTACCGTCCCGACCTGCAGGCCATCGTCATCGTTGGCGACATGGACAACTACGAGTACAACGGCATGAAGGGTGCCAAGGCCATGGAGCAGAAGGTGAAAGACACCTTCAGCAGCCACAAGTTCCTCGGCTCCAAGAAACTGCCTCGCCAGAGCTACGAGATTCCCGACAACAAGGAACCCCTCATCTGCATCGCCACCGACAAGGAGGCCACCAACACCACCCTCGAAATCTTCTGGAAACACAAGAAAGGTGTCAACGGCACCGTCGGTGCCTACCGCGCCATGCTCGTCCGCAGCCTCATCGGCATGATGATTAACGAGCGCTTCCGCGACATCACCGAGAAACCCACCGCCCCCATGATGTATGCCGGCGGCGGCTACGGCGGATTTCTGGGCCGCGAGATTGACGTCTTCGAGGTCAGCGCCTCGCCCAAGGAGAACCGCATCAACGAGACTGCCGAGCTGCTCCTCAAGACCGTCAAGCAGATGACCGACCACGGCTTCCTGCAGACCGAGCTCGACCGCCAGAAAGAGGACCTCCTCAGCACCTACACCAAACTCGCCAAGGAAGAGAACAAGACCCAGACCAACAGCCTGGCCGACGAGTACACCAACCACTACCTCGACAACGACCCCTGCCCCGGCATCCGCCAGGAATGGAAATATGCCAAAGAGTTCATCCCCGAAATCACCCTCGAAGAGTGCAACGCCCTCATCAAGACCTGGGTCACCGACAACAACATGATTTTCTACCTCACCGCCCCCGAGAAGGACGGCTTCAAGGTCACCACCGAGAAAGAGGCCATCAAGATTATCAAAGACGCCAAGAAAGTGAAGACCGAGCCTTGGGTTGACACCTACAAGGACGAGCCCCTCTTCACCGAGACCCTCAAGGACGTGAAGGCCAAAGTGACCAACACCAACAAGGCCCTCGACTACACCGAGTACACCTGCCCCAACGGCATCCGCTTCATCGTCAAGAAGACCGACTACAAGGCCGACGAGATTCAGATTAGCTCCTTCGGTTTCGGCGGCACCTCGCTCTACAACGACGAGGAGTCCTACCAGGCCCAGAACGCCGCTGGCTTCGTCGACGCCGGTGGTATCGCCAACTTCAGCGCCACCCAGCTCAGCAAGAAGCTCAAAGGCATGAACCTCAGCATCAGCCCCTACATCAGCGACGAGACCCAGGGCTTCAGCGGCAACTGCTCGCCCAAGGACCTCGAGACCACCCTCCAGCTCATCAACCTCTACTACACCGCCCCCCGCAAGGACCAGGAAGCCTACGAGCGCAACATTGAGAACACCGTGAACCAGATTAAGTTCCTCAGCGAGAACCCGCAGGTAGCCTTCATCGAGACCTACTACAAGACCGCCTTCCCGAAGGACAAACGCCAGGTGATTGTCCCCACCGAGGAGAAAGTGCGCAGCCTCAGCCTCGACCGCATGTTCGAAATCTACCAGGAGCGCTTCGCCGATGCCTCGAACCAGACCTTCTTCTTCGTGGGCAACATCGAGGACAAGGACATCGACCTCATCGCCAAGTACATCAACAACCTGCCCGTCAACGGCAAGCAGAAAAACGACAAATTCATCAACCGCAACCCCGAGTTTGCCAAAGGCATCCAGCACGCCGAGGCCGTCAAGGGCATCGAGAAGCAGGGCATGCTCCTCATGTCCGGCCAGGTGAAATGCAACGCCAAAGAGCTTGACCCGCAGACCCGCATCGCCATCACCGAGCTCGGCGAGGCCCTCAGCATCACCGTCACCGAAATCATCCGCGAGAAGAACGGCGACGCCTACAGCCCCAGCGCCGGTTTCGACTACGAGATCACTCCCGAAGGCGAGGTCAGCTGGCAGTTCTACATCGGCTGCGACCCCGAGAAGGCCAAGAAGATTGAAGGCGACTGCATCGACATCCTCAAGCAGTACATGAAAGAAGGCTGCGACGAGAAGACCCTCGGCAAAGTTCAGGAGCAGATGATTGTCAACCGCGACAAAGCCCGTCAGAACAACGGCTTCTGGCTCGGCCAGATCAGCGCCAGCTACCGTTTCAACGAGAGCCGCGACTTCGTCAACCAGTACAACGAAATGGTCAAGAAGGTCACCGTCAAGGACATCCAAGCCATCGCCGCCAAGTATGTCAAGCTCGACAACTACGTCTGCGTGACCCTCCGTCCCGAGGACGGCGCCACCGGCACTGCCGACTAATTAACGACATTATATATAGTAGAGACGTGGGCATCCACGTCTCTACTTTTTTACCTAATAATTATGAGAAATCCAGAAACCACTAAACACGACTATGGGCACGGGATGTTGATTGCCGGAGCCTACGGGCGCATGGGATGCGCCATTCTGGCCGCCCGGGCGGCGCTGAGGAGCGGCTGCGGCCTGGTGAGCGTGCACCTGCCTTGGTGCTGCGTCAACGCCATGCAGGCCGCCTTCCCCGAGGCCATGGTGAGCATCGACCCCAGCGAGGACATCTTCACCACTCCCCCGCCCCAGCTCGAACAATACACCGCCATCGCCGCAGGCCCCGGCCTCGGCACCGACGAACTCACCTGCCAGGCGCTCCACGACCTGCTCATGAACAGACGGCACTATACCAACACGCCGCTCATCCTCGATGCCGACGCACTCAACATCCTCGCCCTGCACTTTGACTGGCTGTCGCTGGCCAGCGGCGCCATCATCACGCCCCACGCCCGCGAATACCAACGCCTCTTCAGCAGCGCCAACCCCGCCGACGTGGCACGCCGTTACAACCTCACCATCGTCGCGAAATCCCACCACACCCACGTCTACGCCCCCGACGGCCGTGAATATGAGAACACTACGGGCAACGCAGGCATGGCCACCGCCGGCAGCGGCGACGTGCTGACAGGCATCCTTTTGGGTATTACTGCACAGAAAAACAGCGACTTATTCCAATCCGTGTGCCTCGGCGTGAAAATTCATGGCAAAATTGGCGACCGATTGGTGCAAAAACAGTCCGAATCGGGCCTCATAGCCTCCGACATGGTGGAAGAATTAAAGTACATATCAGTCGAATTTCCAACGGATTAAGATAAAGAGTAAAACTTTTTTCAAAAAAAATTTGGTCACAATCAAAAAAGGTTGTATCTTTGCACCCGATTTCGAGAGAGAAACTGATTGAAATCCCAACTTCCTCCTTAGCTCAGTTGGTTAGAGCACCTGACTGTTAATCAGGGGGTCGAAGGTTCAAGTCCTTCAGGGGGAGCAAAATAAAAAGGAAGCCGCAGACAATGCGGCTTTTTTGTTAACAAAACGATATGAAAACCATACTTATAGTACTCGCGATAGCGGTGGTCGTCATCGGGTTGATGATGGCGGGGTTGGGCATCAAGATGCTGACCCACAAAGAAAAGGAGTTCAAGCGCCCTTGCGCCAACGCCGACCCAAAAACCGGCCGCTGCGCCCACTGCACCTGCGGGAAAAAGCCTACTGCTGCGAAAACTCTTTGATGCGCTGCTCTTCCGAGCGTTTGCACACCAGCAGACGGCCACCCTTGGCCGAGACGATGTAGCCGTCCAGGCCCTGAAGGACAACCTTCTCCGCCTCCTCGGCATGCACCACGCAGTTTTTGCATTCGTAAAGATTCACCTTACCGACAGCGCCATTGTTGGCGCTGTCTTTTTTTAATTTATCGTGAAGCGAGGCCCAGTTGCCGAGGTCGCTCCAGCCGAAATCGGCCGGATGGGTGTACACCCTGCCGTCGGCGGCGGCAGGCTCCATGACGGCATAGTCGATGCTAATCTTCTCGCACTGCGGGAACACCTCCTGCACGTCGGCCTCGGTCTTCATTCGTTCCATATCGCTGGCAATATTGGGCTTATATGTCTTTATAGCCTCCGTGATGGTCTTCACATTCCACACGAAAATGCCGGCATTCCACAAATAATTCCCAGCTTTGAGATATTTCTCAGCAGTCTCTAAATCAGGTTTCTCCTTGAAGGAAGCGACTTTGAGTATTTCTCTTTCGGCGGGAGACGCAGCAGGCTGCGTCTCTACGTATCCGTAGCCCGTCTCGGGACGCGACGGCTTGATGCCGATGGTCACAATAGCATCGCTCTTCTCGGTGAACTTCAGCGCATTGCCAATCACACGGCGAAACTCCTCGGGATTCATCACCACAGCATCGGCGGGCGTCACCACCACGTTGGCCTCGGGGTCTTCGGCCTTGATGCGCCAGCAGGCCCAGGCAATGCAGGGAGCGGTATTGCGCGCGGCAGGCTCCGCAAGAATATGGTTCACAGGCATCTCCGGCAGCTGCTCGCGCACAACGTCCACATAGGCGGCATTCGTCACCACCCAGAAATTCTCCATCGGACACAACCCCTTGAAACGGTCCACGGTCAGCTGTATCAGCGTGCGGCCGCAGCCCAGAATGTCGATAAACTGCTTCGGAAACTCGGGAGTGCTCAACGGCCAGAAACGGCTCCCGATGCCGCCGGCCATTATAACGATGTGATTGTTCATGAATTCAATTGTTAAAACTTATTAATCATTAACATTTCCGTCCGGAAAAGAATTGCAAAAATACAACTTTTCGCCCAAAACACCAAATCGCATTCATAAAACCAACTATACCAGAGCCTTGAAATCCCTACCATCGCCCTACCAACTCCTTACCAACTCCCTACCAACTCCTACCACGGTGGGTGTTGATAGGTCGTTCCTAGGGTGAAAATTCGACTGTTAACGCTTGTTAATATCTTTTCCTTGGAGGCTGGAAAATGTTTCGTATCTTTGCAGCATGATAGAAACAAACAACGAGAAGATTTTTTCTCTGGAAGAGATTGATTATGCGCGGTTTTGGGGCTCCAACGACCGACTGCTCGACTTTGTAAGAATATTGTTCCCGAAGCTGAAACTCATCGCCCGCGGCGATATGCTGAAAGCCATCGGCAGCGAGGAGGACATCGTGTGGTTCGACGGCAAGTTGCAGGCCATGAAGACCTACTACGACAAGTTCGGCCGCCTGACGGAAAACGCCATCATGGGCATCATGGAGAGCGGTGGCGGAAGCCCTGAGGCCGAAGTGAGCGACGAGGTGCTGGTGCACGGCCGCAACGGCCTGCTCATCAAGGCTCGCACCCCCAACCAGCAGAGGCTGGTACGCTCGGTGTACGAGCACGACATGGTCTTCGCCATCGGCCCTGCCGGTACCGGCAAAACCTACACCGCCGTAGCCATGGCCGTGCGTGCGCTGAAAAACAAGGAGATACGACGCATCATCCTGACGCGCCCCGCCGTCGAGGCCGGCGAGAACCTGGGATTCCTGCCGGGCGACCTGCGCGACAAGCTCGACCCCTACCTGCAACCCCTCTACGACGCCCTGCGCGACATGATACCGCAGCAGAAACTCCTCTCCTACCTGGAAGACAACACCATTGAGATTGCGCCGCTGGCCTTCATGCGCGGACGCACGCTCGACAACGCCTTCGTCATCCTCGACGAGGCACAGAACGCCACCTCGGCGCAGCTGAAGATGTTCCTCACACGCATGGGAAGGAACGCCAAGTTCGTGATTACCGGCGACTTGACGCAGGTGGACCTGCCGCGCCACCAGCAGAGCGGCCTGCTACAAGCCACACAACTGCTGAAAGACGTAAAGGGCATAGAAATCATCCAGTTGGACAACAGCGACGTGATACGACACCGATTAGTCACCGAAATCATCAAAGCGTATGATCATTTAGGAGATAAGGAGTAAGGAGATAAGGAGATAAGGAGGTAAGACAAATGATTACTTATCCAAATTGTAAGATAAACCTTGGTTTACACGTTGTCGGTAAGCGTCCCGACGGCTACCACGACCTGGAGACCCTCTTTGTGCCGGTACACGACCTGTGTGACGAGCTGGAGATTGTCGAGGGGCCGCTGTCGATAGTGCAGGACGGCATCGCGCTGGACAATGCGCCGGAAGACAACCTCTGCATGAAAGCCTGGAGGCTTCTGCACGAGGAGTTTGGCATCCCCGAGGTGAGCATCCAGCTGAAGAAGAACATCCCCTTCGGTGCGGGCCTCGGCGGAGGCAGCAGCGATGCCGCCTTCACGCTGAAGATGCTCAACGAGATGTTCTCACAGGGACTGTCCCCCGACGACCTGGAACGCCGCGCCGCGCGGCTGGGTGCCGACTGCGCCTTCTTCATCCGCAACCGCGCGGCCTACGCCACCGGCATCGGCGACCAGCTGGAACCGGTGGAATTGAGCATGAAGAATGAAGAACTAAGAATTGATATTGAAATTCCGGAAGGGGAGCACGTGAGCACCAAAGAGGCTTACGCGGGCCTAGGCGAAAGGCGAAAGGCGAAAGGTGAAAGGCCTGATTTGCGCAAGGCAATACGCCGCCCCATTGAAGAGTGGCGGAACCTTATCTTCAACGACTTCGAAGCCTCGGTCTTCCCTGCCCATCCCGCCATCGCCGCCCTCAAGGAAGAGATGTACCGCCGTGGTGCCATCTACGCCTCGATGACCGGCAGCGGCGCCGCCGTCTTCGGCATCTTTGCTGTGTAAAGAAAAAAAATTTACACCTCAGAGGGAAAATCACCACTTTTAGTTATCGATATTTTTTTATTTTTTTGTAATTTTGCCTTTGGATTCACTTCCAAAGACTAACGTTAATCAACTTAATATCAAACAAAAAAACAAAAAATCACAATGAAAAAGAATAAAATTCTGTTAACAGCGGTGCTTTCTCTTCTCACCCTCGCCAGCATTTCATGCAGCAAAGACGGCAAAGAATGCGCAAAAGATGTCGCCGGAAGCTATGACGGAACCCTTGTCATGTCTGTCTCCGGTACCAACTACGGCACCTTCGACATGGTTGTGGATGTGAAATCGACATCCGACGACCAGGTCAGCATGACCATTCCCGCTTTCGGCGAAGGCCACATGGCCATGCCCGAGCTCACCGTCACCAATGTCGATGTCGACAAAGACGGCAGCACCTACACCCTGAAGAAAGACCAGTTCACCATCACCGTGAACGAGGTCCCTTATAAAGGTTCCATCAACGGCACCGTGAAGGACGGCAAGCTTACCTTCACCAGCCCCGTCACCCCCGGCGCCATGCCGATGGCTGTAGACCTCAACTTCACCACCAAGTAACCCTCTCCACTCTCAGTGAAACTGAAACAGTTAATACTACTTCCGGCATTGCTGGCGTTGGTTTCATGTGACGGACTTTTTGGCGGGCTCTATGACGAGCCCGCCAAAAATCCTTTCGGTTTTGTGCAGCGCGACGACGACAATCGTGGCGGCACCCTCTGCATCGATGCCACAAGCTACACCCGCTGGACCTACATCGACCTCCATCACCATCACATAGACACAGCCAATATCACCCTTGGGCAGGAGGCTCCCCTTGAGTGGGACTTTGCCATCCACCACTACGATGTGAAGACCAACAACGGCAGCGCCGCCGAAAGTCCCTTCGACAACGTCGGCATGGCCATAGAACTCAATGGGCTGGACTTCGTTGCTGATGCCGACAGCCAGGTGGTAATCGACATGTCGACCATGATGGACGGCTATCTGGGATACACCCCATCGATGGTCAACCCCGTACTCTCACACTGGCTCGACGTCGACCTCTCCACCATGCCGCCCATCTACACTCTTTCCAACAAAGTCTATCTTCTCCGTCTCAACGACGGCACACTCATAGCACTGCAATTCACCTCCTACATGGACGAGTCCTTTGTCAAAGGCATCGTCACCCTGCGCTACCGCATCATCAACGACTAGCAATGAAACACGCACTGGCACTCCTCCTGGTCACACTCACACACTTCTCTCTGTTGGGCCAGAACGAACCATCCGATTCCACTCAAACCAATCCACGACTGCTCAACATGGTTGTTGTCACAGCCACACGCACCCCCAGGCTCCTCATGGAGGTACCTGTGGTTACGCGTATCATCACCGAGCAGGACATCAAAAACGCCGATGTGCCGACCCTACAGGACCTGCTGCAAACCGAGCTGCCCGGCATCGAGTTCACCTATGCCATGAACCAGCAGGTCAGCCTCAACATGCAGGGCTTCGGCGGCAACTCGGTACTCTTCCTTGTCGACGGCGAACGCTTGGCGGGCGAGACCCTCGACAACATCGATTATTCGCGTCTCAACCTTGATGCGGTGCAAAGGGTCGAAATCATCAAAGGGGCCGCCTCGTCGCTCTATGGCTCCAACGCCGTGGGCGGTGTCGTCAACCTCATCACCCGCACCACCGACAGGCCGTGGAGCCTCCATCTCGGCTCGCGCATCTCATCGCTCAAAGACAGACATCACTACGGCTCTTTTGGCATCAAGCGCCAACGATGGAACAGCCTCACCGACCTGCATTACATCGATGCCGCCGCCGTCCATCTGTCCGACACGGGCGACTTGCGTACCCTCTTTGCCAATAGCTCGTTCAACGCCAGCGAGAGGTTCCATATCAACATGAGCGACAAGATGACCATTACGGGCCGAGCCGGCTATTTCTTCCGCCAACGCGAGAAGTCGGAGGAAGCCGACGACCGCTACCGCGACTTTTCCGCGGGACTCAAAGGAGACTTCGAGCTGGGCCGAAACTCTGACCTCATGATTTCCTACGCCTTTGACCAATACGACAAGAGCGACTACAGCGTTGCCTCACGACTGGATGTCCGCAACTACAGTAATGTCCAGCACACGTTCCGCACACTGTGCAACCATACCGTCAAATCGCCGTCGGACACCGCCGTCATCCTTGGCTCCCTGACTTTTGGCGGCGACCTCATGCGCGACTACCTCATGTCGTACCAGTTCACCGACGGAAACCACACTCAATACACGGCCGACGCCTTCGCCCAATGGGACTGGCATCCAACCTCACGCCTCAACATCGTTGCCGCGCTGCGCTACGACTATTATTCAGAGGCCACCATGTCGCACCTCTCACCAAAAGTCAACCTAATGTACAAACTACCCCAGGTGAATTTCCGCGTCGGCTATGCCAACGGCTTCCGCGCCCCCACCCTCAAGGAGATGTTCATGAACTTCGACATGGCCAATATCTTTATCATCTACGGCAACCCCGACCTGCGTCCCGAAGTGAGCGACAACCTCAACGCCTCCGTCGAATGGAGCCACAATCAATACAACCTCACCTGCATGGCTTTCCACAACCATGTCAAGAACCGTATCACCACTTTCTGGAATCAGGAGAGAAACGGCATGGTCTATTCCAACATGAGTCCCGTCAGCATCACAGGTCTCGACATTTCCCTAGCCATGCACTGGAGCAATGGCCTCGGGCTACGACTCTCCTATATCCTCACCCACGAGAGTCCCGAAGAGGACGGCATGCGAGCCTCCGCCACCCGTCCGCATACCGCCACCCTGTGCATCGACTACAGCCGCGACTGGTGTCTGGGGCATACCACCCTGGCCCTTAACGGACGGCTGCTCTCATCGGTCACCTGCGACGAATACACCTCGTACAGCAATCTTTCCCAGTTCGAGGAAATCACCTACCCAGGCTACACTCTGTGGCGTCTCACGCTCCGGCACAGTTTCTCCCGAGGGGTATATCTCAATGCCACGGTGGACAATCTCTTCAACTACCGTCCCAACTATTACTACAATAACTCTCCCGCCACCACTGGCCGAACTCTGGCGCTAGGCTTGTCGCTGGACATTGACCAATGTTTCAGCAACTGTAAAGAAAAATAAATTTGGTCATATCAGATAATATTTGTATTTTTGCAAAAATTATTAGGTGTGGACCACAATGAAGAAAAACAACAATAAAGAAGTGTTAGCGTCTGTTGCAGCCGAACCTGCGACCGCATTCAAACGGCTTGACCCCGTAACACATGCCCCAGTCCGTCCCACGAAACGGGGAATACCTGCCGACTGCATGACAGTTGATGAGTATTTTGATGGACTTATTGCAGAAATCCACAAGGAGTATGCGCGACTACGAGGTGATTTTCAGTAATGCTGCGCTGATTGACTATACAGCTATCAGCAAATAATGACCATTCACCCTCAAGCGCGCCGCATGGTTTCGCACAACAAACGTTGGGTTTATGTGTTCCATATCGACGGCGATTTCGCAATTGTAGACCGCATTCTTTCATCAAAAAATATCAAACATTAAAATAACAATTTAAACACTAACAATATGGTAGATTACAAGAAAATCGGTCTCGTGAATACCCGCGAGATGTTCAAGAAAGCAGTCAACGGGGGCTATGCCATTCCCGCCTTCAACTTCAACAACATGGAGCAGATGCAGGCCATCATCCAGGCAGCCGTCGAGACCAAGAGTCCCGTCATTCTGCAGGTGAGTAAGGGTGCCCGCGACTATGCCAACCCCACCCTGCTGCGCTACATGGCCGAGGGTGCCGTCGAGTATGCCAAGGAGCTGGGTTGCCCCAACCCCCAGATTGTGCTGCACCTCGACCACGGCGACAGCTTCGAGACCTGCAAGAGCTGCATCGACATGGGCTTCAGCAGCGTGATGTACGACGGCAGCGCCCTGCCTTATGAGGAGAATATCAAAATCTCCCGTCAGGTGGTGGAATATGCCCACAAGTACGATGTCACCGTCGAGTGCGAGCTCGGCGTGCTGGCCGGCGTCGAGGACGAGGTGGCCTCCGAGGTGAGCCACTACACCAAGCCCGAGGAGGTGATTGACTTTGCCACCCGCACCGGCTGCGACTCGCTGGCCATCAGCATTGGTACCAGTCACGGCGCCTACAAATTCAAACCCGAGCAGTGCACCGTCGACCCCAAGACCGGCCGTCTGCTGCCTCCTCCCCTGGCCTTCGACGTCCTCGAAGCCGTCGAGAAGAAGCTCCCCGGCTTCCCCATCGTGCTGCACGGCTCGAGCAGTGTGCCGCAGGACGAGGTGGACACCATCAACGCCAACGGTGGCGCCCTGAAGGCCGCCGTGGGTATCCCCGAGGAGCAGCTGCGCAAGGCCGCCAAGAGCGCCGTGTGCAAGATTAACATCGACAGCGACAGCCGTCTGGCCATGACCGCCGCCATCCGCAAACACATGGCAGAGCATCCCGACCACTTCGACCCGCGCCAGTACCTGAAACCCGCCCGCGAGAGCATGAAGAAGATGTACATCCACAAGATTGTGAATGTGCTGGGTTCGAACGACAAGCTGTAAAGAAACACTATGGAAAAGAAGCCCCTTACCTTTGGCAAGGCGGTGTGGGCCAGCGCGCTGGGCATGCTGATCGCCTCGGCCGTCTGCGGCCTGGTCATGCTCATCATGATGATTGGCATGGTGGCATCGTTGGGCAGCAGCGAGACGGTGATGGTGAGGAACAACACCTTCCTCACCATCGACCTCGGCCACATCACCGGCGACCGTGCCGCCAGCGGCCTGATGCAGCGTTTCGGTGGCGACGAGAGCGTGGGTCTCATCCCTGCCGTCAACGCCATCCGCGAGGCCGCCAAAGACGAGAACATCAAAGGCATCTTCGTCAAGGACGGCGGTGCCAACGTGTCGTGGGCCTCGATGGAGGAGCTGCGCGACGCCCTCTGCGAGTTCCGCCAAAGCGGCAAACCGGTGGTGAGCTACGCCACGGACTATTCGCAAAGCGGATACTACCTGGCCACCGCCTCCGACCTGGTAAGCCTGCACCCCAGCGGCATGATAGACTTCCGCGGCATTGGTGCCGAGGTGATGTACTACAAGGACCTGCTTGACAAGCTGGGTGTCGAGATGCAGCTCATACGCCCCGAAAGCTGCGCCTACAAGAGTGCCGGCGAGGTGTACACCCTGAGCCACATGTCGCCCGCCAACCGCGAGCAGATACGCGCCTATGTGGCCTCCATCTGGCACACCGCCACTTCCACCATCGCCGAAAGCCGACACCTGGATGTCGACAAGCTGAACAAGATTGCCGACGACCTGAGCGGCTATATGGCCGACGACGCCTGCGCACAGCACCTGGTGGACACCCTCTGCTTCGAGGAGGACATCCGCAACCTGCTGAAGGAGCGCTACGAAGGCAAACACCTGCTGCCGATTGAAGACTACGCCAAGAACAATCAAGCAATCAAGCAATCGAGCAGTCATGCAATCGCCGTCATCTATGCCGAGGGCAACGTGATGGACGGCAGCGCCAAGGGCTTCGACGAAGGGGTCTATGGCGACGACATCGTCCGTTCGCTCCGCAAGGCCATGAACGACGACAAGGTGAAGGCCATCGTGCTGCGCGTCAACTCGCCCGGCGGCCAGGCCACGGCCAGCGAGAGTATGACCCACGCCGTGATGCAGGCCCGCGAGAAGAAGCCCGTCATCGTCAGCATGGGCGACCTCGCCGCCTCGGCAGGCTACGAGATGAGCTGCATGGCCGATGTCATCGTGGCACAGCCCATGACCATCACCGGCTCCATCGGTGTCTTCGGCACTATCCCCAATGTGCAGAAAATGCTCAACCAGAAGCTCGGGCTGCACGCCGACACCGTCAACACCAACCGCAACTCCACCGGCATGACCGTGCTCCGCCCCCTCTCCCCCACCGCCATGGCCCTGATGACACGCAATGTCGAGGACTTCTATAAAGTCTTCGTGGGCCGCGTGGCCGAGGGACGACACATGACCTACGACGCTGTGCACCAGATTGCCCGCGGCCGTGTGTGGACCGGCGCCGACGCCAAGGAGATTGGCCTCGTCGACACCCTCGGCGGCCTCGACCTCGCCCTGCGCATCGCTGCCGAGAAAGCCGGCATCACCGACTATTCCGTCAAGGAATATCCGTTGGAGAAGAGCACCTGGGAGCAGCTGTCAGAACTCTTCAACGGCGACAGCGACGAAGACCTCAACCTCGTCGCCAAGGCCCGTCTGGCATGGAAATGGAAATCCGCCAGCAAGAAAATGAAAACGCTTTCGCGCATCGAGCAAGATCTGCTCTTTGTCAGCGAAAGCGAAGGATTGCAGGCTCGCCTGCCATTTATATTTTTAGGCTAAGGCTTATCCTGTGTCTACGGAGGTCCACCTCCAGCACCTTGACTTGCAAGTGCTGATGGAGGTGGACCACTTCGTTGGGGTCGTTGACCCTTCTGTCAGCCATCTGGCTCACATGCACCAAACCGTCTTGATGCACTCCGATGTCGACAAAGGCACCAAAGGCAGTGATGTTGGTGACAATGCCGGGCAAAATCATGCCTTCCTTGACATCCTCGATACGGGTGACGTTCTTGTCGAACTCGAACACCTCGAACTTGGCGCGCGGGTCGAGGCCGGGTTTCTCCAGTTCTTTCATGATGTCCTGCAAGGTGGGCAAACCGCAGTTCTCGCTGACAAAATCCTCGAGTCGTATCTTCGAACGCAGCTCCTTGTCTTTCATCAGCGACTTCACGTCGGCACCCACCGACTGCGCCATTTTCTCCACCAAGGCGTAGCGTTCGGGGTGGACGGCACTTCTATCTAGAGGATTCGCACTCTCGCGCACGCGCAGAAAACCGGCGCACTGTTCGAAAGCCTTGTCGCCGAGGCCTTTCACGTCGTGCAACGCCTCGCGCGAGGCGAAGGCGCCATTCTTATTGCGATGGGCTACAATCTTGTCGGCCAGGGCGGGACCGATGCCGCTGACGTAAGAGAGCAACTCGCGGCTGGCGGTGTTGAGTTCTACGCCCACGCTGTTGACGCAGCTCTCCACCGTGTCGTCCAGGCTCTCGGAGAGCATCTTCTGATCCACATCGTGCTGATACTGACCCACGCCGATGCTCTTGGGGTCAATTTTCACCAGCTCGCTGAGGGGGTCCATCAGGCGGCGGCCGATGCTCACGGCGCCGCGCACGGTGACGTCGTAGTCGGGGAATTCTTTTCTGGCCACATCGCTGGCACTGTAGACGCTGGCTCCTGCCTCGCTGACGGAGACGGCGATGACCTTGCGGTTGAAGTGGCAACGCTGCACCACCTCCTCGGTCTCGCGGCCGGCGGTGCCGTTGCCTATGGCGATGGCCTCAATCTGGAACGCCTCGACCAATGCCTCGAGCTTGCTGACGGCGGCGCGCTCCTCGCGCATCGAGGTGAAGGGGTAGATGGTTTCGTTGTGGAGCAGCTGGCCTTGGGCGTCGAGGCACACCACCTTGCAGCCAGTGCGGAAGCCGGGGTCGATGGCCAGGGTGCGCTTCTGCCCCATCGGGGCCGCCAGTAGCAGCTGCCGCAAGTTCTCGGCAAAGACGCGGATGGCCTCGCGGTCGGCCTTCTCCTTCAGTATATTGCGAAACTCCGTCTCGATACTCGGTTCTATCAATCGCTTATACGAATCCTCCGTGGCTTTTTCTATTTCCCGCTTCGCGAGATCCGGGAAATCCTGGAAATGATCACTTGATTTATCTGGATTTCCAAGATTTGTCCTGTCCATCCCACGGAAATCTTTTGAAATCTGATTAAATCTATTTCCACGATTTCCATGATTTCCGCCGTAGGCGGGGAGACAAGCCTCGATGCAGTCGTCGTTCTGCTCGGGGCGCACATGTACCTTGAGCACGCCGGCCTCTTCGCCGCGGAAAAGGGCGAGGATGCGGTGCGACGGAGCCTTGGAGATGGGTTCCTTCCAGTCAATCCAGTTCTCAAATTTTCCTACCTTCTCATCATTTTCGTCCACGCCGCGGGCCAGTGAGGAGGTGAGCATAGCGCGGCGGCGGAACACGTTGCGCACGCGGTTGCGGACGGCGGCGTCCTCGCTGATGCGCTCGGCGATGATGTCGCGAGCCCCCTGTAGGTCGTCGTCCGAGGCACCGGCAGGCATCACGCCGCGCATGATGCTGTTGGCCAAGGGTTCGAGACCCTTCTCGATGGCGATGGTGGCGCGGGTGCGACGCTTGGGGCGGTACGGGAGGTAGAGGTCTTCGAGCTCGGTCATGGTGGCCGCTGCCTCGATGGCCTTGCGCAACTCGGGCGTGAGTTTGCCCTGCTCTTCGATGCTCTGCAACACCGCCTCGCGGCGCTTGTCGAGCTCCTTGAGGCGCAGCAGCAGGTCGCGGATGGCGGCAATCTGCACCTCGTTGAGGCCGCCGGTGGCCTCCTTGCGGTAGCGGGCGATGAAGGGCACCGTGGCACCCGACTCCAACAGTTCTATCGTTTTTTCAACCTGACGCTGGTTGACATTCAGCTGGTTGGCAATAATAGTGGCGTAGTTAATCATGCTGCAAATTTACACAAAAAAGTCCATTCCCGGAGACAAAAAACAACAATTGTTGAAAAAAAAAATTTCCATATCAAAAAATATATGTATTTTTGCACTTTGAAAAATTAACAATTAAAACACATTAAACATGAAAAAATCTTTATTATTTTTGGCAGCAGCGCTGACTTTCGGCTTTGCCGCTAATGCACAGACCGTCTTCTCCGAGGACTTCGAGTCTGTGACAGTCGCCAGTCAAGCTGGCCTCGAAACTGGCCTCGGTGAACTCCCTGCCGGATGGACACTCTATGAGGACAACCTTACCAACTTCTCCTCATCTCAAGGCAGTTTCACTGTTTTCGGTAAGAGTTGGAAAGTCTACGACATGGATGGATGGGGAAAGCTTGCCTTCTCCATCACCTACACCATGGAGGGTACAGCCTGCGACCGCTGGCTCATCACCCCTGCCATCACCATCCCCGATGAGGGAGATTACAAACTAATGTTCAATCAATTAGCCTCTCAGTACGATGAACACATGTCAGTGATGGTTTCTACCACCAATACCGAAAAAGCCAGTTTCACCCAAACCCTCATAGATAACGAGTTGCTTACTGCCGGTGCCTCGACACGCCTCCTCGATCTGAGCAGCTTCACTGGTCAAACCATCTACATTGCTTTCGTCGCACAGACGGCCGATGGCCTGTACATTGGTGTCGATGACGTCCAAGTGAAGGTTGTTGCCCCCGACAACATGGCAGCCTTGGCCGCTACCGCTCCTGCCTGGACCGCCCAAGGTGCCTACATCCCCGTGAGCCTAGCCATTCGCAACGAGGGTTCCGCCCCCCTCACCTCGTTCGACATCGCCTATACCGTGAACAGCGGAGACGAGCAGAACATCAGCGTCACCAATATAAATGTGGCACCCTTCACTTCTTACACCTACACCTTCCAAGCCTCTCCTGAAGGTCTTGGTGAAAATGTCGTCGACATCACCGTGAGCAACCCCAACAATGCCGACATGGCCATCGAAAACAACACCGCCAGTTGCACCACCATGGTCTACGACCCCGCCAATGCCATCCAGCGCACCACCGTGCTTGAGCACTTCACCACCGGCCGCTGCCCCAACTGCCCTCCCGCCCACGACTATCTGGAGCAGCTCTACAGCACCCGCCACGACAATGTCATCTGGATTGCCCACCACGTGGGTTACTACACCGACAACATGACTATCACCGAATCGAACCAGATGCTGCGCTTCTTCAATGACGGTGGCAACACCTACGCTCCCGCCATCATGCTCGACCGCAACCAGGATTATGCCACCGCCGAGGATCCGGGCCCCGTCTTCTTCCCCAGCAGCAACTACACCGCCGAGTCGTTCGACAACGCCATTTCGACTCCCGCCTTTGTCAGCGTGAACATCAGCGACGTGAACTACAACCCCCAGAGCCGCGAACTGAGCCTGAAGGTCAGCGGTAGCTTCACCAACGACATGACCTTCGACGCTCCCCGTCTCACCGTCTACCTGATGCAGGACAGCATCGTGGCCAACCAGTCGGGTGCCTCCTCCAGCTACATCCACAACCACGTCATCCGTGCCTGTGTCACCAATGTCTGGGGCGATGCCACCGCCATCACCAACACCACTTCCGGCAGCACCTACGAGAAGACCTTCACCTACACCCTGCCCGCCAACATGCGTGCCGACCACACCTGGGCCGCCGCCTTCGTGAGCAACTATGACGCCAACAACGTCAACAACTGCAACATCGCCAACGGTGCCAAGACCGGTTTCCTCATGCAGGAGAAAGACCCCACCTCGGGCATCGCCGGTGTCGAGGCCAGCATCAACGTGGTGACCTATCCCAACCCCGCCACCGAGATGGCCTTTGTCACCGCCGAGGGCACCATCCGCAGCTACGAGATGGTCGACGCCATGGGCCGCAAGGTGATGAGCCAGGAGAACGTCAACGCCGACATCCTCGAGCTTAACGTCAACAGCCTCAGCGCCGGTGTCTACTTCATCAGCGTCACCACCGACAACGGTGTCGCCACCCAGCGCCTCACCGTCGCTAAATAAGGTTTAAGGTTTAA
>DECD01000027.1:37906-50490 GCA_002349055.1 Bacteroidales bacterium UBA2939
TTAACGATTAAAACTTAGAACTTAAAACTTTATAGAACTTATTTATAAAAAAATCAACGCGGGATGCAATAAACAATTGCATCCCGCGTTATTTTGTATATTTTTTATTGTAAAAAAGAATGAAAAAGATACTTACCATAGCTGCCCTGATGCTTTGCGGCACCGTGGCATTCTCGCAGCAGACCTCCTTCACCGGCAACGTGTCGTCGCGTGCCAAAGCCATGCGCATGATGAACTTCGGACGCGAGGAATACATGATTAAGGACATCAAGGTCTACACCGACACCATGACCGTCTACTCGCTGTCGAACCAGGTCATCTATCCCCTCGGCGAGTGGGAGTCGATGGAGCAGTACATCACCGACAACCAGCTCCACTGGTACCGCGAGAGCGACTACCGCAAGTTCTTCGACTCGATGGAGGTGAGCGTCAACCGCATGAAACGCCTCGACGACAGCTACCTCGATATGTTCTATTCCATTTGGACACGCAAGGTGGAAGTCCTCGGTGGCCGCATCAACGACCCCGAGGTGGTGCTCTCCAACGGCATTCGTGTGGGCATGCTCAAAGACGACGTCCTGAAGGTCTTCTTCAAGAAATATCCCAAGTCGTATACCGCCGATGTGCAGGTGCTGAAGGTCATTTCCGGCGCCGGCGAGGTGGCCGAGATCTACACCTTCAAAGGCCAGAAACTCCGCCACATCAAAATCGAGACAGCGTACAAGTATTATTAATGAAGCGCACCGCTCTTTTTTTCGGGTCCTTCAACCCGATACATGTGGGGCACCTCATCATAGCAAATACCATGCTGCAGCATGAGGGCATCGACGAGGTGTGGATTGTCGTCTCGCCGCAGAACCCACTGAAAGAGCGTTCCACACTCCTCGCCGACCACCACCGCTTGCAGATGGTGCAACGCGCCATCGACGACAACTACCGCCTGCGCGTCTGCGACATCGAGATGCACCTGCCGATACCCAGCTACACCGTAGTCACCCTCGCCGCACTGGGCGAGAAATACCCCGACCGCGAGTTCAGCCTCATCATGGGCGGCGACAACCTGGCCACCTTCGACCGCTGGCGCAACTACCAACATATTATCGAGAACCACAAGATTTACGTTTATCCCCGACCGGGCTACGAGCATCCGTCGCTGGCCTCGCACCCCAACGTCACCATTGTCGACGTGCCAATGATGGACATCTCGTCCAGCTTCATCCGTCGCCAGATAGCTGCACGCAAAGACGTGCGCTACCTGCTCACCGAACCGGTGTACCAGTACCTCACCGAGATGCACTTCTACGAGTAATCGGCAGAGGGTGTTGAAAACTTTTGCCATACGGGACCACAATAAAGGTCCCAGGTCGGCGTTATCACCAATAAATATTGATTCAATATATAATATATTTATGAAACGCGTTTGGAAAATAGTGCTGTGGGTGGCAGGCATCGTGCTGGGAATCATCGTTCTGGCAACGCTTATCGTGTCACCCATCGCCAAGAGCTACATCAACAACCACGGCGAGGAGCTGGTGGGCCGCAAGGTGCATGTGGAGGGGTTGAAGGTGAACGTCTACACGGGCCATGTGGCGGTACACGGCATGCGTCTCTATGAGGAGAATGGGAGCGATGTCTTTGCGAGCTTCGACACCCTCGACGTGAAGGCCAGCCTGCTAAAACTGTTGGGCAAGACCGTCGAGCTGAAGCACATCACGCTGGCAGGACTGAAGGTCAACGTGATACAGAAAGACGAGGCCTTCAATTTCCAGAGCATCATGGACCATTTTGCCAGCGACGAGGAGGAGGACGAAGAGGCCACGCCGAGCGACTGGGTGATGAAGTTCTACAACATACGCCTGAGCCACGCGCAGATACACTACCACGACCTGGGCAACGGCAAACAATGGCACCTGCCGGATGTGAACCTGCGGGTGCCGGGCTTGGTGCTGGGGGGCGAAGAGAAGAGCGAGGGCGGACTGAACATAGGCTTTGCCGAGGGCGGCCACCTGAACATCGACGGCCACTACGACTCGAAGCGCAACGCCTACAATGTGACAGCACAATTGTCGGGCTTCGCGCTGGAGAACCTCGAGCCGCTGCTGACCGACTATGTGAAGCTGGAGAAGCTGGGGGGCACCTTGGAGGCACGGCTGAAGGCCGAGGGCCTAATCGACGAGATACTGAAGAGCCGCATCGGCGGCATGGTGGCGCTGAAGCAGGTGGACCTGGGAGCGGTGGCCAGCATGAACAAACTTGTGGTCGAGGTGAAAAACATCGACCTCGATGCCAACAGCTACGACATAGCGAGCGTAACGCTCGACGGCCTGACGGCCAAATATGAGCAATGGAAAGAGAAGAGCAACATTGACGACCTCCTGCTGGAAAAAACCGAAAAACCGGAGAGCTCTGGATGCTCGGAGAATTCGGAAGATTCCGAGAATGGCAGTCGCATGAAATTGAGGATTGGCAAACTAAGAGTAACTAATTGCGACCTGACCTACGACGACCACACGCTGCCCGACGAGTTCCACTTCCCGGTGAGGGGCATCAACCTCGAGGCCGAGAACCTGACCCTCGGCGGCGACAACAACGCGCTGCTGCGCGCCACGCTGCCGGGCGGCGGCCACCTGCTGGTGAAGTGGGAGGGCAACATCGACCAATGGAAACAGCACCAGAACCTGTTCCTCTCGGTCAAGGGTCTTGACATGAAACAGCTGAGTCCGTGGACGGTGGCCTACACCGGACAGCCCGTGGAGGACGGCGTCTTCGGCCTCACCACGCGCCTGCGCATCGACAACAGCCAGCTCGACAACCAGAACAAGATTGACATCTACAACGCCCGCGTGGGCAGCCGCCGCAAGGATGTGGAACCCGAGATGAAGATACCGCTGAAGACGGCCCTCTACATCCTGCGCGACAAGGACGACAAGATACTCATCGACATGCCCATCAAAGGCAATGTGGACAGTCCCGAGTTCAGCTACATGAAGCTGGTGTGGAAGACCCTGGGCAACCTGCTGGTGAAGGTGGCGACCTCGCCGGTGCGTGCCTTGGGCAACGCCCTGGGCATGGGTAAGGACAACCTCGACTTCATGGCCATCGAGCCGCAGCAGCGCGGCCTGACGTCGGAGAACTACCACACGCTGGGCGACCTGGCCAAGGTGGCCAAGAGCGACTCGCTGGTGGTCATCACGCTAGAGCAGAAGATGCCCTCGCCACGGAACGACACGGTGGCCCGCGGCTATGAGTTCCGCAACGAGGTTGTGCGCCGCTACCTCGTGGAGCAGGGCGTGAGCGAAGGCCAAATCAAGGTCGTCACCGGCGAGCCGGTGGAGGAAGGCGAGGCGACAGGATACAGCATCACTTCTGAATTGAAAATTGAACAATAAAACTTCACTTCCCCGCCATGGCGGAAATCTTGGAAATCATGGAAATTATGTTGTACATTCACGTTGAGGCCAACCAAATTCTGGAAATCTGACAGAATCTAGATTCCTTCGGATTTACAAGATTTGCTCTGACATGACGAGAGAGACAAATGATGAAAGAAAAATTATAGGATTTACAGGATTACGCCGAAGGCGGGAGACAGGAAAAACAGAAAAATGGAACAGACTGATATACTGACAGCGACTAACGTTGACTATAACGACGACTCCATCGTCCACCTGGAGGACATGGAACATATCCGGCTGCGCCCGGGTATGTACATCGGCAAATTGGGCGACGGCTCGAGCCACGACGACGGCATCTATGTGCTCATCAAGGAGGTGATAGACAATGCCATCGACGAGTTCACGTCGGGATTTGGCAAGAAGATTGAGGTGAAGATAAACTTCGCCGAACGGCGGGTGAGCATCCGCGACTACGGCCGCGGCATTCCGCTGGGCAAGCTGGTGGAGGCCGTGAGCAAGCTCAACACCGGTGCCAAGTACGACAGCAAGGTGTTCCAGAAGTCGGTGGGTCTGAACGGCGTGGGTACCAAGGCCGTCAACGCCCTCTCGTCCTACTTCAAGGTGCAGTCGATACGCGACGGCAAAACACGCATCGCCGAATTCAGCGAAGGCAAGCTGACCAACGACAGCGGCCTCACCGCCCTGGCCAGCGACGATACAGGCACCCTCGTCGAGTTCGTCCCCGACCCCAAGCTCTTCGGCAACTATCACTTCATCGGCGAGTATGTCGAAAAGCGCATCTGGAACTACTGCTACCTGAACCGCGGCTTGACGATGTACTACAACGACAAGCGCTACTACTCGAAAAACGGCCTGCTCGACCTGCTGGAGAACAACCTCCAGAGCGACCCTCTCTACCCTGTCATCCACATCAAGGAGGGCGACTTCGAGGCCGCCTTCACCCACGTCAACGGCCAGAGCAACGACTACTACTATTCGTTCGTCAACGGCCAGCATACCACCGAGGGCGGCACGCACCAGAGCGCCTTCCGCGAGGCTTACGCCCGCGTGGTGAAGGACTTCATCAAGAAAGACTATCCGCCCGAGGTCATCCGTCAGGGCCTGGTGTGCGCCCTCTGCGTGCGCATCCAGGAGCCCGTCTTCGAGGCACAGACAAAGACCAAACTTGGCTCCACGCACCTGGAGCCCAACAAGGTGGACGGCACCAACGACTCGCCGCTGCTCAAGACCTACGTGCTCGACATCCTCAAGCGCAACCTCGACGACTACCTCCACATGCACAACGAGACCGCCGACGCCCTGCTGGCCAAAATCAACGCCAACGAGAAGGAGCGCAAGGAGATTGCGGGCATCAAGAAGGTGGCACGCGAGGCCGGCAAGAAGGCCAGTCTCAACAACCGCAAGTTGCGCGACTGCCACGTGCACTACAACACCAACCACGCTCGCCGTCTGGAGAGCACCATCTTCATCACCGAGGGCGATTCGGCCTCGGGCTCCATCACCAAGAGTCGCGACGTCGACACCCAGGCCGTCTTCTCCCTGCGCGGCAAACCCAAGAACACCTACAGCATCAGCAAAGTCGATGTCTACAAGAACGAGGAACTGAACCTGCTGCACAACGCTCTCGACATCGACGACGGCATGGAGAACCTGCGTTACAACAACGTCGTCATCGCCACCGATGCCGATGTCGACGGCATGCACATACGCCTGCTGCTGCTCACCTTCTTCCTGCGCTTCTACCCCGAGCTGATACAGACGGGCCACGTCTACATACTGCAAACGCCGCTCTTCCGCGTGCGCAATAAGCAGAAGACTACCTACTGCTACACCGACGACGAGCGCATTGCCGCCATCCACGACACCCCCAAAGCCGAGATTACCCGATTCAAAGGCTTGGGCGAAATCAGCCCCGACGAGTTCAAGAACTTCATCGGCAAGGACATGCGGCTCGACCCCGTACTGCTGCATAAAGACTTTGACACCCAGGGTGTTCTGTCGTTCTACATGGGCGAAAACACCCTCGAAAGGCGCGAGTTCATCATGCGCAACCTGAGGGTCGAGGACGATGAGTCGATAGTGGTTGCGTAAAAAAAAAATTTGGCTATATTATATTTTATTACTAATATTGCATCAAATTCAATCTACTATGGCTACTACTAAAAAACACAAGAAGAACCTGATAGTCAGCTACAAAAACCTGACCGAAGACCTGAAGGAGAAGTTCAAAGAAGCCTATCCCGACGGCTATAACAACTATTTGCAGCGCTTCACCAAGCCCAATGGCGACACAATTTTTGTCGTCCCGTTCGAGACCGAGGACACCTGCTATATGGTGAAATTCGACGTGGTTATCGACACCCTCGGCGAAGACCTCGACAAAGCCCTCTTCGACGATGACGACGACAGCGGCAAGGAGGACGAGTTCGCCCCCTTGAGCGAGGCGCTGGAGAAGGAGGAGATCGACCCCTCGCACAAAGAGCGCGTGCTACGCCACGGCGACTTCGAGACCAACCTCGAGGAAGACGAGAAACGCAAACAGAAACTCTCGCTGGGCATCAACAAAGAGGAGATACGTGCCGCCTTTGGTGACGACGACGATGTCGACGAACTCGACAGCTACGAGAAAATCGGCGACGACGACGAACCCAGCGACGACGACTTCGAGCCTTCCGACGAGGACCTGCGCGGCATCGAAGAGGAGTACCTCGACGCCGAGATTCCACCCCTCGACGCCACCATCCCCGAAGAAGAGATGGCCAAGCCCGAGACCAAGAAGCGCGGCCGCAAGAAGAAATCTGAGTAGAAACAAATAAATAATTATATCCTATGAAAAAGATAGTAAGAGTTTTATGCCTGACGGCCCTGATGATTGGCTTCGGCGCCGCAGCTCAAGCCCAGTTCCGCCAGTCCGTTTTCCTGAACGGCAACATTCCCACCGGTGACTTCGCAAGCGACGCCTCCAACGGCCCCACCCTGATTGCCGCATACAATTCTGGTGTGCCTCTGACCTACGAGCAAGTGGGTAAAGACGCCACCGTCGGCTTCGGTCTCGGCTACCGTGCCAGCTACCGCTTCGACATCGGATACGGCCTCGTGGCCCCCTTTGCTAACATCGACTTCATGTGGAACACCATCTCCGGCAAATGGAGCGACAAATACCTCGACGCCAAATTCAGCTCGCCGACCTACTTCAACATCCCCCTCCTTGCCGGTGTCAGCTACATCTATGACGACCTCCCCTGGGACGACATCTCCGCCTATGGCGAGTTCGGCGTCGGCACCGACCTCCTCTGGATTACCTCCGAAGGTGCCGACGACTTCAAATTTGCCTACAAGCCCACCTTCGCCTTTGCCTGGATGCTCGGCGCCGGTGCCTACTTCGGCGAACATGTCAGCGTAGGCCTCTACTACTATGGCCTCGGCAAACACACCATCGATTACACCCAGGGCACCCTCGACGACAACATGGCCGCCAACGCCCAGGTAACGGCCAACGAAGCCGCCGGCATGGGCCGCCAACAGCGTTCTGTCGGCAGCGTCATGCTCCGCATCGGATTCCACTTCTAATTAGAGCTAAGAACTAAGAAGTAAAAACCAAGAAGGCCGACGTATCAATGATGCGTCGGCCTTCTTTCTTAGCTCTTAGTTCTTACCTCTTAGTTAATTTTATCAAAGCCGAGGTACGGGCGCAGACACTCGGGCATGATGATGCCGTCGGGCGTCTGGTTGTTCTCCAGCAGGGCGGCCACGATGCGCGGCAGGGCCAGGGCCGAGCCGTTGAGGGTGTGGCAGAGCTGCATCTTGCCGTTCTCGTCCTTGAAGCGCAGCTTCATGCGGTTGGCCTGGAAGGTCTCGAAGTTGGAGACAGAGCTGACCTCGAGCCAGCGTTTCTGCGCGGCACTCCACACCTCGAAGTCGAAGGTCATAGCGGAGGTGAAGCTGATGTCGCCGCCACAGAGCTTGAGGATATGGTAAGGCAGGCCCAGCTTGTCGAGCAGGCTGCCCACATGTTTCTTCATCTCCTCGAGCATATCGTAACTGCGGTCGGGATGCTCGATGACGACGATTTCCACCTTCGAGAACTCGTGCAGGCGGTTCAATCCGCGGACATCCTTGCCGTAGCTGCCGGCCTCGCGGCGGAAACACTCGCTGTAACCCACGCGCTTGATGGGCAGTTGCTTGGGGTCGACCACCTCGCCACGGAAGATATTAGTGATGGGCACCTCGGCGGTGGGAATCATATAGAAGCCGTCGAGGGGGATGGCATACATCTGGCCCTCCTTGTCGGGCAGCTGGCCGGTGCCGAGACCCGAAGCCTCGTTGACCATCAGCGGCGGCTGAATCTCCAGGAAGCCGGCATCGGCGGCCTCGTTGAGGAAGAAGTTGATGAGGGCGCGCTGGAGGCGGGCACCCTTGCCCTTGTAGAAGGGAAAGCCGGCGCCAGTCACCTTGTTGCCCAGCTCAAAGTCAATGATGTCGTACTTGGCGCAGAGGTCCCAGTGGGGCAGCGCGTCGGCGGGCAGGTCAGGCTTATGGCCGAACTCGGCCACCACCACGTTGTCGGCATCGCTCTTGCCGCAGGGCACGGAGATATGGGGGGCGTTGGGCAGCGAGATGAGCTTCTCGTTGAGTTCCTTCTCGGTGGCGGCCTGCTGGGCAGAGAGTTCCTCACTTTCTGCTTTCATCTTTCCACTTTCCGCTTTCTTGGCCTCGGCCTCATCCTTTTTGCCCTGTTTCATCAGCATGCCGATTTCCTTGGCAATCTTGTTCGACTCGGCCTTCACGCCGTCGGCCTTCACCTGGAGGGCGCGGCGCTGCTCGTCGAGCTTCAAAATCTCGGCGATGCGCTCTTCAACATTCTGTACATTCTTGATCTTCAGTCGGGAAATGATTTCCTCAGTATGATCCTTGATATATTGCAGTTGCAGCATATTAGTAAAGGTTATTGGTTAAGGGTTATTGGTTATGGAGGGCTGACGCTGTTGTCTGCACAAACGTCCATAACCCATAACCTATAACCCCTAACCTTTATTTTGCGGAGAGAGAGGGATTCGAACCCCCGGACCCTCGCAGGTCAACGGTTTTCAAGACCGCCGCAATCGACCGCTCTGCCATCTCTCCGGTTTCGAAAAACCCTGTCTCGGCGGACAGGGTTTTCTAGATCCAAAAAATCTAAAACAAATTACTTTTTTCNNTATTCAGCCTTCTTGGCGTACTTTTTGTACTTGTTCATGAACTTGTCGACGCGTCCGGCGGTGTCAACGAGCTTCAGCTTACCAGTGAAGAAGGGGTGCGAAGTGTTCGAGATTTCGAGTTTCACGACGGGATACTCCTTACCATCGGTATAAGTGACGGTCTCTTTGGTGTTGGCACAGCTCTTGGTGAGGATCATATTGTCGTTCGACATGTCTTTGAACACCACGAGGCGGTAGTTTTCGGGATGAATTCCTTTTTTCATTTTCTTAATTTTTGCCGTCTGACCCGTTGATTGTCAGACGATTGTTTATAATTCGTTTATTAATTTCGTGCTGCAAAGATACGAACATTTTCCGAAATGGCAAAATATTATTTCAAAAAATGCTCAAAAAAAGTTTTTTATCACTATGTGGAAATTTTTGCATATTTTTGCATTTTAAAATAAATAATCCAAATATTAAACACAATTATGGCTACCATCTATGATTTCAAGGCCCTCGCCAGCAACGGCAAGGAGATTGACTTTGCCGACTTCAAGGGCAAAGTGCTGCTCATCATCAACACCGCCAGCAAGTGCGGTTTCACGCCCCAGTTCGACGGCCTCGAGGCCCTCAACGAGAAGTACAGCCACCGCGGCCTCGTCTGCATCGGCTTCCCCTGCAACCAATTCAAGGAGCAGGACCCCGGCACCGACGGCGAAATCGAGGAGTTCTGCCGCCTCAACTACGGCGTGACCTTCCAAATCATGAAAAAAATCGACGTCAACGGCCCCGAGGCGCACCCCATCTTCGAGTACCTCAAGGAGCAAGCCCCCACCGAGGAGTACCACGGGTTGAAGGCCAAAGGCGCCGCCGCCCTCTTCAAGACCATCAGCAAGAGCGTCGAGAAGGACAGCGACATCAAGTGGAATTTTACCAAATTCCTCATCTCCAAGGACGGCACCGTAGTCAAACGCTACGCCCCCACCACCGAGCCGAAAGACTTCGAGAAAGACATCGAGGCGATGCTGTAGACCGAGAAAAAGCACAAATAATGATAAAACAGTTTATGGCAACGCTCATGGCCGCGCTGATGGCCGCGGGGTGCGGAAACGCACAGAACAAGCATGAGTCTATTAAGACCGTCGGCGTGGAGGAGTTCGCCGAAATTACTGCACAGAATAACATGCGGCTCATCGACGTGCGGACAGCCAAGGAATATGCCGAAGGGCACCTCGCAGGGGCCGACAATATCGATGTGAAAGCCTCCGACTTTGCCCGGCGCATCACAAACATCAGAGATACGGTGGCCGTCTACTGCCGTAGCGGCAGACGCAGCATGATGGCTGCCGAACAGCTTGCAAAACAAGGGTGCACCGTTTACAACCTCGACGGCGGCATCCTCGCCTGGCAGAAGGCCGGGAAGCCGACAACCACAGTGGAGTCCGATGTCTTCCTCACCCCTCCCGTGTATGGGTGCGAGCCAGTCAAATTCCATGCCCTGATGCACTCCAGCATCCGCATCGAACATGACGGTATGAACATCTATGTTGACCCTTGCAGCAATCTGCATGGCCGCACGGTGGATTACTCCACGATGCCGAAGGCCGACATCATCATCGTCACCCACGAGCATTTCGACCATTACGACTCGGCAGCCATCGCGCTGCTCACCAAAGAAAACACGCAGCTGATCATGAACCAGCGTTGCGTGGAACTCTATGGCGGCGGCACAGCCATGAAGAACGGCGACAAAATGGAGTTGCGTGGCAGAAAAGATTCCATCTTCGCTGTCCCTGCCTACAACACCACCGAAGGGCGCCAGCAATTCCACCCCAAGGGGCGCGACAACGGCTACATCCTTATCCTCGACGGCTTGCGCATCTATATCGCAGGCGACACCGAGGACATTCCCGAGATGGCCGACCTCCGCGACTCGGGCATCGACGTCGCCTTCCTCCCCTGCAACCAGCCCTACACCATGACTCCCGAGCAACTTGTGCATGCAGCCAAGATGGTGCATCCCAAAGTGCTCTTCCCCTACCACTACGGCGAAACCGACATCAGCGCCCTCCCCACCCAGCTACCGGGCATCGACGTCCGCATCCGCCACTACGAATAGAGAAGGAACAGCGACCTCGCCCACTCTTGACGAACTAATCAAGCGACCCAGCCATATCTCATAGTTCGACTGGCGGACAGCCTCACGCACCCGCTCGTTGGAGTGCATGTTCTGGTAAACGTCATAGTGTTTGCCGAATATCTCGCGGGTTGATGGCGATATGGCGGATACAGTCGGCCTTGTGCTCGTCGAAGTCGGATATCAGCCACCGCCCATCCACCTTCTCCATGTAGAGACGGTGTTCCTCGATATCGGACGAGGGGTCGAACGAACCGTCTTCCCATTTCTGGCGCACGCAGATGGTGGCTACGGCATGGGTCTTGTCCTGTTGTTCAACGCTAGTCACCTCGAAGTCGGCTATCGTTCCCCCGTTGCCGGTGACGAAATAGTAGAGCCACTCGTGATCCATGGCCTCGAATTCCGGCAGGAGGTTAAACATCGTGTCGAGCACGTTGTAGAAGTCCTCGGTCATGTATTCGCGCGACTCCTCCCGCAGTTCGTGGTCGGGGATGTACTTGCACAGTTCAGCAGCACGCTCTTTCAGTTGCTGCTCACCGTTTCCGCAGCCCGCCATCAGCAAGGCAACGGCCAGCATAATAAATATCTTCTTCATAATGCTCGGTTTTATTTTGTCATTTTGCGATTGCAAAAGACGACTTTTATCTGAATCAGCCGGAGTTATCTTCGTTTTGATTGTCATTCCTGCCACATTATGGCCAACTGCTCAAGGAGCACCGGAATGATGGCGCAGCAGTTGTTATGCCTCCCGATTCTTACCATAACAAGGTTCTTGTCGGGATTGACATATAGTATCTGGTTGCAGATGCCCAGTGCATAATAGCCGGAATGCTCTGGACGGATGTAGTTTTCGTAATTTATATTATACCAGTTGAAGTGGTAGCCGATGTTGGTGGAATCGAAGTCGATGGTTTGGCGTATCCATTCCTCGCTCACGATGCGTTTGCCGTCCCACACGCCCTCATGTAGATATAAACGGCCTATTTTGGCGAGGTCTTTCAGAGTGGTCGCTATGCCGCCAAAGGTGTGCGCCACATCGTGTTTGCGGCTGTCGATGTTGATGAGTGCCGGATGCTCCATGCCGAGAGGTTTCCACACTTTCTCGCTGAGATAGTCGGCATAACGCTTGCCTGAGGCGCGCTCGATGACAACACCGAGAATGGCTGCCGTCATGCTCTCGTAGCGACGCTGGGTGCCAGGTTCGCAGCGGAATTTCAGCCCTTTAATCTGCCTCATGATATCGTGTCCGTAATTCAGCTTGGCCATCGCGTTAAGGTACTTCAACTCTTTCCATCTAAATTCATATACATCGTCGAAATCCAATCCGCTCTTCATGTCGAGCAGATGGCGGATGGTCAGTTTCTGCCACATCGGGTCTTTCTTCTTCAACTCGGGCAAGTAGTCGGTAACGGGGTCGTCGATGCTGCGGATGTAGCCGTCGTCGACCGCGATGCCGCATAGGAGCGATGTGATGGACTTGGAGACGGAGAAGATAGTGGCCAAGCGGTCGGCCGTGAAATCGCCACAGTATTTTTCGTAAACGATGCTGTCGTTATGGATGATGAGCCATCCCTGCGTGGTACTTGCCGACTCCATCTCCTCCCCGAAAGGCTTGCTTTCACATTGTGGCTGAGAGAAATGCAGCGTGTCAATCCAATTCGCCCGTTTGCCGTATGGAAACTGGAAAGTCTGCTCGCCGCAGGCAATCGTGTCGAGTTCGCGCTGCTCGAAACTGAAGATATTAGGACCGTCCTTTCCATCGGCCTTCAATCCCCTCACAATTGCGCAAGAGGACACAACCGTTGCGAGGATGGCAAGCGTCAGTATTTTGATAAAGGCTCTCATGTTTTT
>DECD01000027.1:50530-56860 GCA_002349055.1 Bacteroidales bacterium UBA2939
CTTATAACGTCAACTTTCCGTTTTTATTGTGCGGGGCTTTGCGTTTCTTTCATTAGCCTTTGTCCTCCCTGCGGCGGGAAGCTGCGGGTGGCGAGGGCAATGAATCTGGCGCTGCTGTCGATTCCATAGCATTGGGGGCGGCAGTATTTTTTTTGTCCTCTACTGACGGCATTTCTCCATCCGTAATATTCACATCCTCAGAAGTCTCGGTTAGCATAAGGCTGCCGGCGTAGGCGGTCTCGCTCCAGCGGCCGTCGTCGGTTTGCACCATGAGGTAGAGGTGCGCCGTGTGGCCGGCAAAGAGGTCGGGCAGCACCACCGAGATACGCTTGTCGCGCCGATAGACGGGGGCCGCCAGAAACCCTCGGGCGGATTTGTACGGCTCCGGGAGGTCGGGCGCATAGACAAAGAGATACACCTGGTGGAAGGCATTGCCCAAGCCGCGGTCGAACTTGACGGTCAGCACGTTATCGGCCGTCCACGAAGCCTCTGTGGCCTCCACTCCCGGCACATCGCCCATACTCAGCACCAAGCGGCTGTAGTCGACCTTCAGCACCTCGTCTTCGAGGCTGAAAGCGTGCTGGTTGGCCTTCACGAAGAGGTTACGGTTGGTCAGCCCCATCTCGCGCGCCTGGCTGCGCATCGTGGTGTTCAGCGCCCACTGCATCTCCGCCGCCAGCTGCACTTCCTGCTTGAACATGTTGCGATGGGACATCTGCTCCGGTGTGCGCGGATTCCTAACCTCGCGGTTATACGCTCGCATACAGCACTTTCCATTCCACATATACCCCACCACAGTGCCCACCTTTCCGCTGAAAGGCCCCATAATGCCTTGAGAGAACTTTGCCATAAGATATAGTTTTTTATTACCCATAACGTACTCCTCTCCTATTTATTGCTTACTCGAGAAAAAAATAATAAACAGAGGAGTAATAGAGCGGTAAGAGGAGAGTAAGACATAGAGGTTAGACGATGCTGTTTTTCAGCAGGGTACAGATGGGCAAAAATGGCAAAAATCTCGTCTTGATTAAGACCGCAGTACACCTACCAATCCGCAAC
The DNA here is from genome assembly GCA_002349055.1 of Bacteroidales bacterium UBA2939. Classification (GTDB taxonomy): domain Bacteria; phylum Bacteroidota; class Bacteroidia; order Bacteroidales; family P3; genus Colimorpha. The sequence goes on from DECD01000027.1 coordinate 51,590, forward strand.
AGGCTCTTTTATCTCTTTTAACATATCAACGATTTTGTCTACCTGTTTTCTTTTCCAACCCAATCCGCTTGTGAAAGCCAATATTTGCAGAAGTACAAACTTTTTCTGAATCTGCAAAAAATCCTTTCAAGTTTTGTTTTGCCAATTCGGATATTCTTCGTACCTTTGCATTTTGATAACGAACACCATTATATATAATAATATGAAGAAATTTGCATTTATCATCGCCGCTTGCTGCCTGATGCTGGGCGCCTGCGCACAAAACAGCCAAAACGAAAACCAAGGAAAGGAGAACAACATGGGAAAGACCTTAATCGTTTATTTCTCGGCCACGGGCACCACCAAGGCCGCCGCACAAAAGTTAGCGAAAGAATTTAATGCCGACCTCTACGAGATTGTCCCCGAGCAGGCGTATACCGCTGCCGACCTCGACTGGCGCGACAAGGGCTCGCGCTCGACGCTCGAGATGAAGGACAAGAGCTCGCGTCCCGCCATCAAGGGCCGCTGCGAGAACATCGACCAGTACGACACCGTGTGGATCGGCTTCCCCATCTGGTGGTACACCGCCCCGACCATCGTCAACACCTTCATCGAGGCCCACGACCTCAGCGGCAAGGTGCTCAACGTCTTCGCCACCAGCGGCGGCAGCACCGTCGACGGCTCCTACAACGACCTCAAAAAAGCATATCCGCAGTACACCTGGGGCGACAGCCGGTTGATGAACTAATATGAAAGATATTGCACTGGTATTATCAAAATGCAATCAGCTCCTGGGTTGCAGTGTCAACCAAGTTGTTGATGTCGAGCGAGATTTATCTAAACGTGTCGAATTGCTCACGGTAAAAAAGGGATTATGAGATGACACAATATTTTTCGCTTTTCAACGTTATCTTTTCAAAAACCGACTAAGTAAATATGTTGCTGATAACACTTTTGATACTCCCGCTGGCAGGAATGACATATGTCTTGTGGCATATGTGGACGTTGCTTCCGCTGCCGGACGGCTGGAAGTGGCTCGTCATCGCGCTGGGCGTGCTTTGCTTTCTATCGCTGTTCCTTGTCTTCGGAGGGACGATGGATAAGTTGCCGGTGCCCCTCTCGCGTGTGCTGTATCAAATAGGCACTTCGTCGATATTCATCCTGCTCTATCTAGCAATGCTATTCCTCCTGCTCGACATTGGCCGCGCCGTCCATCTGATTCCTGCGGAGTGGCTCCGCAGCAACTGGGTGGCGACAGGATGCATCGCGGGAACTATAGTGATTCTGTTCCTTCTCGGGAATATCCATTACAACCATAAGGTGCGTGTCGGGTTGGAGCTGACTACCAGTAAGCCTTTGGCAAAGGACTATACCATCGTGATGGCCAGCGACCTCCATCTCGGCTACCACAACACGCGGAGCGACCTCGCCCGATGGGTGGACATGATCAACGCCGAGCATCCCGACTTGGTCCTTCTTGCGGGCGACATTGTGGACATCAGCGTCCGTCCGCTGCTGGAAGAGGGTATGGCAGAGGAGTTTCGGCGGATTGAGGCTCCGGTGTATACCTGCCTGGGAAATCACGAGTACTATAGCCACACACCGCTGGCAAAGAAGTTTTGTGAGGATGCCGGCATCCAGGTGCTCTGCGACACCTCTATTCTCATCGACAGCACGTTGTTGGTCATCGGCCGCGACGACCGCACCAATCCCCATCGCAAGACGGTGGGAACTTTACTCAATCAATCAAACAAGCTGACAGTCAAACAATCTTATACAATCCTGCTTGACCACCAGCCCTACGAACTCAACCTCTCCAAGGAGGCGGGTGTGGACTTCCAGTTCAGCGGTCACACCCATTACGGACAAGTATGGCCTGTCTCGTGGATTACCAACGCGCTGTATGAGTGCGCATGGGGAGAGCACCGCCGCGGCGAGACACGCTACTATGTCTCCTCAGGGTTGGGCATCTGGGGCGGGAAGTTCCGCATCGGCACCCAGTCGGAATATGTGGTGGCAACACTAAAAAGAGTTAAGAGTTAAGAATTGAGCAATCAAACAAATAAACATCAAATCAATGAAGAAAACACTTATTACCCTTTGTGCTGTGGCCTCAATGATATTTGCCGGCTGCAAGCAGCAGCAGAAACAGACAGATATGAAATTCCGACCTCTGGGAAATACGGGCCTGATGGTGAGTGAGATAAGCATCGGCTGCGGAGGCTTTGAGAAACTCGACAGCGCGGCATCGCTGGAACTGATGACGATGGCGCTCGACAGCGGCATGAATTATATCGACATCTACGATTGCACACCCAAGACACGCTCTAATATCGGCTACGCCTTGCAGGGCCGCCGTGACGAGATGATTATCCAGGGGCATATCGGGACAATCTACAAGGATGGGCAACATTGCCGCACACGTGATGTGGAGGAATGCAAAGCCGGTTTCCAGGACCTCCTCGATCGTCTGCAAACCGACCATATCGAGGTGGGTATGATACATATCACCGACAGCCGAGAGGAGTGGGAGGAGATACAGAACTCGCCCTTCCTCGACTATGTCTTCCAGCTGAAGAAAGAGGGCAAAATTAAGCACATAGGTCTCAGCAGCCACAACGCCGAGGTGGCCCTGATGGCCGCCAAAAGCGGCTGGGTGGAGGTTATCATGTTCAGCCTCAACCCCGCCTTCGACCGTCTGCGCGGCGGCGCCATCCCCTGGGAGGAGGGCGCGATGGACAACCTGCAAGCCGGCATCGACCCCGTGCGTGTGGAGTTCTACGACTACTGCGCCACGCATAAGATTGGCGTGACGGTGATGAAGGCCTTCGGCGGCGGCGGCCGTCTGCTCGACGCGAAGACCTCGCCCCTCGGTGTGGCCTACACTCCCGAGCAATGTATCGCCTACTGCCTGGCCAAACCCTGCATCTCGACCTGCATCCTCGGCATCGACAACCTCGATGAGTTGAAAGCCGACCTTCACTGGATGCACGCCACCGAAGCGGAGAAAGACTACACCGCTGTCGGCACACGTGCTGCTGCCGACAAAGGCGGCGACTGCACATACTGCAACCACTGCTCTCCCTGCACTCAGAGCATCCCCATCGCCAAGGTCAACGAGCTGCTCGACAAAGCTGAAACTGAAGGTTTGACACCCGAGCTGCAAGCCAAGTACGATGCCCTACCCCACCACGCGGGAGAGTGCACCCATTGCGGCGCCTGTATGAGCCGCTGCCCCTTCGGTGTCGACATCCCCGCCAAGATGGACAAAGCCAAAGAGGTGTTCGGGAAATAGCATATAGGAGGGAACTGTCCCCATACCACATGGTGAATCGGCTCAAAAGAAACACAAATCCACCTGTTTTTTATCCGCAAATGAGCCGATAATTGAAAAATAATTGCTATTTTTGCACCGATTTTCATCTTTACACGACGATGGATATATATAGGGAGGTTCTTCTGTCATACATCCAGGCCTTTGCTGACGGCAACAAGCGAACTGCCCGAATCACAAGCAACGCTATCCTGATAGCCAATGGCTATTGCCCGTTGAGTTTCCGTTCGGTCGACTCCATTGACTACAAGAAAGCCATGCTCATTTTCTACGAACAGAACAACCTCTATGCTTTCAAGCAAATCTTCATGGAGCAGTTCAAGTTCGCCGTAAGGGAGTATTTTTAGAATAGACGATTATGATACAGAAACATTGCCACTTTATACTGCTAGTCGCCCTGCTGATGATTGGTTGCAGCCATCGGCCGGAAAATCTCGGCGAGGTGAAATCGGAGTTTGTCACTGTCGACGACAGCGTCAAGGTACACTACAAGATATGGAATAAGACCGCCGCGCCGGAGGCAAAGACCATCTGCTTCGTCCACGGGTTCGGCTGCGATATGAACACCTGGGAGAAACAGTTTGAGGCTTTCCGCGACGAGAATGTGCAGCTCGTTTTCATCGACCTGCCTGGTTACGGAAAGAGCGACAAGCCGATGGTGGAGTACACCTTCGACTTCTTCGCCCGCGCCATCGACGGTGTGTTGATGGCCAATGAAATAAAGGATGCAGTCTTTGTCGGCCACAGCCTTGGAACACCCGTGTGCCGCCATACGCTGATAACCACCGACCACAGTGGCGCATTGGTGGATGTCGACGGAGTTTATTGCTTCTACGACGGCACGGAAACGCCGGAGTATGTGGAAGCCGTCGAGCAGTTCGGTCACGCTTTCGACGGGGCAGACTGCCGCGAGGTTATCGAGGGTTTTGTCGCCTCGCTCTCCGGCAAGGAGACTCCCCGGGAGGTGACGGATTATGCGATGTCGGTAATGCCCGAAACACCCCAGCATGTCGCCTCCAGCACCATGCAGAACCTCGTGGACAGGAAGTGGTGGCCATACCCCGAAGGGGAACCGAACACCGCTGAAAACAAAAACAATGTAGTGAGGAACTGCCAACTCTCGATCCCAGTGATGGTCATCTGTACGCAGAATAGCGGTTTGGAACCCGACAACAAGGAGAAGATGCAGGCGCTCTACGCCAATCTCGACTACACCGAGCTGACCTCCTGCGGCCATTTCATCCACATGGAGCAAGCGGAGATGTTCAATGAGAAACTTAAAGATTTTGTGCTAAGATGAATACTCAAATTATCATATATGGCAGTCGGTACGGCTCGGCGAGACGCTATGCCAAACAGCTGGCGGAACTGACGGGTTTGGATGTCGTCGACCACAAGGAGGCAAAGGACATCGGCGAGTATGACCGAATTGTCTACATCGGCAGCCTCTACGCCGGTGGCGTCACGGGGCTTAAACAAACCGTCAGCAAGATGACCCCGCGGCAGGAACTTGTTGTGGCCACCGTCGGCTTGGCCGACCCCACGGATGCCACCAATGTCGCCCACATCAGGCAGTCCATCAAGAGCCAGATACCGGCGCATTTCTACGACGAAAGCAGGATTTTCCATCTCCGTGGTGCCATCGACTACACAAAGCTCAACCTCAAGTACCGCCTGATGATGTCGCTGCTGGCCAAGAAAGTGGCCAAACTGCCCGAAGAGCAACAGAACGCCGAGACGCGGGCGATGCTCGAGACCTACGGCGAGCAGGTGGACTTCGTGGACTTTAGTTCGTTGCAGACAATCGTGGATAGTATTAAATAACCATTCAAGTTTTGTTTTGCCAATTCGGATTTTCTTCGTACTTTTGCATTTTAAAATTTAAAACTTTTATTAAAACGAGAAACAATGAAAAAAGCATTATTAGCTCTTGCCGCCGCGATGATGATGGTTGGCTG
>DECD01000027.1:56959-74634 GCA_002349055.1 Bacteroidales bacterium UBA2939
CGCCCGAAGGGCTGGTGGCCATCTACAAGGCGCTGGGCGTGGAGGCCACAGGCAAGGTGGCGGTGAAAATCTCCACCGGCGAGGGGAGCAACCCCAACTACCTGAAGCCCGAGCTCATCAAGGACCTCGTAATGCTCGTCGACGGCACCATCGTGGAGTGCAACACCGCCTACGGCAGCGGCTCCGGCAACGAGCAGGACGAGCGCAACCGCACGGCCAACCACTGGAAGGTCATCGAGCGTCACGGTTTCACACCGCTCTTCAAGGTCGACATCATGGACGAGGAAGGAGAGATACGCATCCCCGTGGTCGATACCACACATTTGAAGTACGACATCGTGGGCGGCCATATCGCCAACTACGACTTCATGATTGCCCTCAACCACTTCAAGGGTCACCCCATGGGCGGCTACGGCGGAGCGCTAAAGAACCTCAGCATCGGCTGCGCTAGCGCCAACGGCAAGGCCTATATCCACTCGGCTGGCAAGATGGAGGTGCTCGATATGGCCAAGCTGTGGACACCCGAGTTCATCGGCGACCAGGACGGCTTCCTCGAGAGTATGGCTGCCGCCGCTCAAGGTGTGGTCAACTACTTCCAGCAGAAGAAGGGCATCATCTACATCAGCGTGATGAACAACATGAGCATCGACTGCGACTGCGTGGACCATCCCGAGCCGGTGAAGCTCGCCGACTACGGCATCCTGGCCTCCACCGACCCTGTGGCCCTCGACCAAGCCTGCGTCGATATCATCAACAATATGCAGGTGACTGACGGGAACGACCCCACTGACCTTATCTCGCGCATCGACAAGCAGCACGGCACCCACACCATCGACCACGCCGAGAAGATCGGCCTCGGGACGAAGAAGTACACCCTTGTCTGTATCGACAAATAGGACACCTACATAATCATGAGATACTTTAACGTCGACGCTTTCACCGACCGACCGTTTGGGGGCAAGCCAGCGGGAGTGGTACTGATGAGAGGGATGCCTTCCGCGGTGTGCCGGAGGAGTCGGCCGACGGCACAGTATACGTTCTGGCCTCAGGGGAATTGAGAATTAAGAATTGAAAATTGAAAAAAATATCCACATGAAGAAAACCACTTTAATAATTATCGCGGCCGCAATGATGATGGTTGGCTGCAAGCAGAAGACAGAGCCGGTGGTGGCTGATACGGACAACATTTACCAGTTCTCGGTACTCGACGGCAATCTCGACACTGTGAGCCTGGGCGACTATCAGGGCAAGGTGCTGCTGGTGGTGAACACGGCCACCCAATGCGGTTTCACCCCGCAGTATGAGGAGTTGCAACAGCTCTACGAGAAGTATCACGGCCGCGGCTTCGAGGTGCTGGATTTCCCCTGCAACCAGTTTGGCGAACAGGCACCCGGCAGCTACGACGAGATTCACGCCTTTTGCACAGGCACTTACTACATCACCTTCCCGCAGATGGCCAAGATTGAGGTCAACGGCGACAGCGCCCTGGCGCTTTATGTGTGGCTCAAGGAGCAGGCTCCCTTCGGCGGCTTCGACACCACCGACCGCATAGGAGCCTACCTCGACAAGATGTTCCGCGCCGAGGACAGCCTCTACGACCAGAACCCCGACATCAAGTGGAATTTTACCAAATTCCTCATCGGCCGCGACGGCAAGGTTGTCAAGCGCTTTGAGCCTACCGCCAAGATGGGCGAGATGGAGGCCGCCCTCTTGTCGGTGTTGTAGTTCATCTCGCAATCATTCATACATCATGAAACGCGTAGTAAGTATGACAAAGACGATATTCCTTGCTGGCGGATGCTTCTGGGGCACACAGCATTATCTGAAACAAATCAACGGCGTCCTCGAGACACAGACGGGCTTTGCCAATGGCAACACAGCCAGTCGCACACACAGCAACAACGGTGCAGACATCGTGGAGCACCCCACCTACGAGCAGGTGTACACCGACCGCACGGGCTATGCCGAGACGGTGCGCGTGGTGTTCGACCCTGAGGTGTTGCCGCTGAAGAAGCTGGTGGAATTGTATTTCCTCTGCATCGAACCCACGTCGCTCAACCGGCAGGGCGAGGACGAGGGGACACGTTACCGCACAGGCATTTATTATATCGACCCCGACGACCGCTATACCATCATGGATGTGTTTCGCGAGGTGCAGCACGGCTACAGTAGTCCTCTGACCGTGGAGGTGGAGCCTTTGGAGACCTTCGAGCCCGCCGACGCATACCATCAGGACTACCTCGACAAGCACCCCGACGGCTACTGCCATCTGCCTGAGGCTCTGTTTGAAATGGCGAGGAAGGCGAACAGGAAAGGTGAGAGGTGAGAGGAAAAAGGTGAAAGTTTTTTCTGACATGTGAAAAAAAGTGCGTATCTTTGCACGCGTTTTTCGACCATGCGGATATGGCGTAATTGGTAGCCGCGCAAGACTTAGGATCTTGTTCCGAAAGGAGTGGGGGTTCGAGCCCCCCTATCCGCACGAGAATTGAAAACTGAAAATTGAAAATTGAAAATCATAGCACCTGGTTGGGGTCGCGCTGGAAAAGCGCACTAATGGTGCTATGTTCTCTTTTTTTCATCGCGCACGCGCAGGCGAGTTATATATTGCTGCCGATGGACGAGGTGCAGAAGAACCACCTGAAGGCCTACGGGGTGGCGTACTGGAGTCTGCAACGCGAGGTGGAGGTGACGTGGCTGCTGAACTACCGCGGCGGGAGCTTCATGATGAAGTATGCCGACGCCATCGAGCGCGAGTGCAAGCTGAGGGGCGTGACATGCGAGGTGATTGCCGACGGGCAGAGCAGCGCCATCCTGAGCCACATTGCCGACCCTGGGGTGAACATGGATGCAGTGAAATTGCAGAAAGCTCCCAAGATTGCCGTCTACTCGCCCAAGAACAAGCTGCCGTGGGACGACGCGGTGACGCTAGTGCTGACCTACGCCGAGATTCCCTACGACGTGGTGTATGACGAGGAGGTGATGGGCGGGGTGCTGCCGACCTACGACTGGCTGCACCTGCACCACGAGGACTTCACGGGGCAGTATGGCAAGTTCTGGGCCAACTACCGCAGCCAGCAGTGGTACATCGAGGATGTGCGCCTGCAAGAGGAGATGGCCCACAAGCTGGGCTTCAGCAAGGTGAGCCTGCTGAAGCTGGCGGTGGCGAAGAAGATACGCGACTTCGTGATGGGCGGCGGCTTTTTGTTCGCCATGTGCTCGGCACCCGACAGCTACGACGTGGCGCTGGCCGCCGAGGGGGTGGACATCTGCGACGTGATGTTCGACGGCGACCCGATGCAACCCAACGCCCAGGAGCTGCTGGACTACAGCAAATGTTTTGCCTTCAAGGATTTCCGCATCAGCCGCAATCCTTCGGAATACGAAATCTCGACCATCGACATCGACGACCGAAGCCGCCAGCGGATGGTGAACGAGAAAAACGACTTCTTCGTGCTGTTCGACTTCTCGGCCAAGTGGGACTGGATCCCCACCATGCTGACGCAAAACCACACGCGGGTGGTGCACGGCTTCATGGGGCAGACGACGGCTTTCCGCCGCGAGCTGGTGAAGACGAGCTGCGTGGTTCTGGGCGACAACAAGGAGCTGGGCGAGGTGCGCTACCTGCACGGCGACTACGGCAAGGGGACGTGGACTTTCCTTGGCGGGCACGACCCCGAGGACTACCGCCACTTCATCGGCGACCCGCCGACGGACCTCTCGCTCTACCCCAACTCGCCAGGATACAGACTGATATTGAACAACATACTTTTTCCTGCAGCGAAGAAAGAAAAACATAAAACTTGACAAGGTGAAAGGTGAAAGGTGAGAGGTGAAAGGTTTAAAATAACTTAATAAGTCTACATATGAGCAGGAGTATATTACAAGATAAAAGCCTATTGTTTGCAGTACGTTGTGTGAATTTGTATCGCTATTTGACAAACGAAAAGAAAGAGTTTGTGTTAAGCAAACAAATGATGAGAAGCGGGACCAGCATCGGAGCAAATATTGCCGAGAGCAGGAATGCCCAAAGCGATGCCGATTTTATAAGCAAACTATCCATCGCCTTAAAAGAGGCTGACGAGACCGCCTATTGGTTTGAACTACTGAAAATGACCGAGTTTATATCGGAAGAAGAATACAATTCAATCAACAACGACTTGGGAGAACTTGTAGCAATGCTTGTAACAACATTGAAAACTAAAAAAAATCAGATATGAGAAAAATGTCTGTTATATTGAGAGCTGTGATTGCGTTAGCCATACCTTTCACCTTTCACCTCTCACCTTTCACCTTGCAGGCTCAGGACAACGGCACGTGGGCGGTCTATGACACGCGCAACAGCGACATCTGCGGCAACAACATCTCGGCCCTTGCCGCCGACAGCAAGGGCGTGTGGGCCGGCACCTACCAGGGTCTCTGCCGCCTCATTGGTCCGGCATGGATGGACTACGCGATGTTCAACGAGAAGCTGAAAGACCAATCGGTGAACTGCCTGATGATTGACGCCCGCGGCGTGCTGTGGATTGGCACTGACGACTACGGCGTCATCGAGTGGGACGGCACCAACTGGACCGAATACACCGACATCACGCGCAAGCTGAAGATGAAGTTCGTCAAGGAGATAGTCATCGACCAGGACGGCGTGACGTGGATTGGTGTGACGCTGGGCGGCCTGGTGACCTACGACGGCAGCAACTGGGAGAAATACACGCCCGACGACTGTGGCCTGTTGAGCGACTTCGTGCTCGACATAGCCATCGACCGCGCCAACCGCAAGTGGATTACCACCAACGCCGGCGTGAGCGTCTTCAACGGCCAGCGCTGGACGGGCTACACCACCGCCAACTCGGGCCTGCCCGACAACATCGTGCCCGCCATAGCCATCGACAAGAACAATGTGAAGTGGTTCGGCACCCTGGGCGGCCTGGCCCGCTACGACGGCCAGAAGTGGAAGGTGTGGACCCCGAGCAACAGCCCGTTGCCCAGCGAGCAGGTGAACGACATAGCCATTGACGAGAACGGTCTGCTGTGGATAGCCACCAACAAAGGCGCGGCGGTGTTTGACGGCGTGGACAACTGGGTAACCTTCACCTCGCGCAACAGCCAGATTCCCGAGGGCAACATCTACAAGGTGGCCGTTGCCGGCAACGGCACCGTGTGGTTCGGCAACGACGCCAAAGGCCTGGCCAAACTCAGCGGCTTCCAGATGCCCGGCAAAGAGGTGGCCAGCAACGACGCCCCCGCCCCTGCCCCCACCAGCAAAGACAACAACAAACGCGGCAGCAGCGAGCGTGACAACCCCGGCCCCGGCGACGAGAACGTGCGCATCAACCCCCACCTGGAGGACGGCTACATCACCATCTCCATCGAGAGCGCCTCGGCCACCATCACCTTCACCAACAAGAGCGGCAAGGTGGTGAAGACGGTGGAGGGCTACACCAACAACCAGCGCATCAAAATCAGCCGTCTGCCCAAGGGCATGTACATTGTGGGCGTGAAGACCGTGCGCGGCGAGAAGAAAATCAAGTTCAACCTGAAATAAGGTTTACGGTTTAAGGTTTACAGTTTACAGATAAAAGATTATAAAGATTATGAAGAAACTTTTTTTACTGGGATTAATAGGCTTAATGGGTTTGATGGGCAGCGTGGCCCATGGCCAGATGCTCGACCCCGCCAAACGTTCCTATTCGGTGAAAGAGATTTCGGCCACCGAGGCAGAACTCATCATTACCGTGAAGCTCGACCAAGGCTGGCACATGTACTCGCAGTACACCTCTGCCGACGGTCCCTTGGCCACGGTGTTCGACTTCGCCAAGAGCGGCGACTACCAGCTGGTGGGCAAGGTCGTTGAACCCAAGCCCCACGAGGAGATGGACCCGCTGTTCGGCTGCGTGGTCAAGTCATTCAGCGGCACCGTGGTCTTCCGTCAGAAAATCAAACGTCTGTCGCAAAAAGACTTCACCGTGACCGGCACCCTCAGCTACCAGCTCTGCAACGACGGCAGCTGCATAGCTCCCGAGGACCACGACATGAGCTTCAAGGTGAAAGGAGCGAAGGAAGAAGTGGAAAGTGGAAAGTTGAAAGAGGAAAGTGGTGAGACTTCCGAGGTCTCTGAGAGCTCTGAGAGCTCCGAAAACTCGGAATATTCTAAGAATTCTGAAAATGCCGAGTCTGCCACTGAGGAAGAGGAGGAAAGCCAGAGCCTGCTGATGATATTCCTCATCGCCCTGGGCGGCGGTATTCTCACCATGTTCACCCCCTGCGTGTTCCCCATGATACCGATGACCGTCAACTTCTTCATGCGCGGAGCCGATAACAAGCGCAAAGGCCGTCGCCAGGCTTGGTTCTTCGGTTTCAGCATTGTCTTTCTCTTCGCCGTGCTGGGCGCTATCCTGGCCCTCATCCTCGGCCCCGAATCGCTCTACGTCATGGGCACCCACTGGATTCCCAACATCATCTTCTTCGTCATCTTCTTCATCTTCGCCCTGAGCTTCTTCGGTCTGTTTGAAATCAAGATGCCCGAGAAGTGGATCAACAGCAGCGACGAGCAGGCCGACAAAGGTGGTCTGCTGGCCCCCTTCTTCATCGCGCTGACCACCGTCTTGGTGAGCTTCAGCTGCACCGGCCCCATCCTCGGAGCCGCCCTGGTGGGCCTCACCACCTCGAGCACCGACCGCTGGGTGAGTCTGGTGACCATGCTGGGCTTCGGCATCGGATTTGCCGCCCCCTTCACCCTGCTGGCCATGTTCCCCCAGTTCATCCAGAACATGAAGAGCGGCAGCTGGCTCAACACCGTGAAGGTGGTCTTCGCCTTCCTCGAGCTGGCCTTCGGACTGAAATTCCTCCAGCAGGCCGACCTCTACTGCAACTGGGGTCTCCTCGACCGTGAGGTATACCTGGCCCTCTGGATTGTCATCTTCGGCTTGCTGGGCTTCTACCTGCTGGGCAAGCTACGCTTCAAAGGCGACGACCCCATCGAGCACCTGGGCACCGGCCGCCTGATGATAGCCATCGTCGACCTGGCCTTTGTGGTCTATATGATTCCCGGACTCTGGGGAGCACCCCTCAAGGGTATCTCGGGATTCGTCCCCCCGATGGAGACGCAGGACTTCAACATCGAAAAGATTGTCTACGAGCATGCCGGCTCCGGCCTCGCCACCACGCAGGCAGGAAAGCTGCCCGCCGACCGCAAATACGCTACTGAGCTGCACATGCCGCTGGGCTTCGAAGCCTTCTTCGACCTCGACGAGGCCAAAGCCTACGCCCGCGAGCAGGGCAAGCCCGTCTTCATCGACTTCACCGGCAAGACCTGCGCCAACTGCCGCGAAATGGAGCATTACGTGTGGAGCGATTCCGAGGTGAAGCGCATCCTCAACGAGGATTATGTCATGGTTTCGCTCTATTGTGACGCCAACACCATCTCGCTACCGGAAAGCGAATGGGTGACCACCGACAAAGGCCGCACCCTCAAATCGCTCGGGCAGAAGAACCTCAACTACCAGAAGACCGCCTTCAACATGAACGCCCAGCCCTACTATGTGGTCATCGACGCCGACGGCAACGTGCTGACGAAAGAGAACTACAAGTACAACCGCGACGTGCAGAAATTCATCGACTGGCTCAACGAAGGAAAAACGAACTTTAAGAAATAACACCCAATGAGAAAAAACATCCTGCTGATAGCCGCCCTCATCTCCCTTGCGGCAAACGCACAAACCCACCACGTGGACGTCGACAAGGCCAACTTTGTGGCCTCCATTTTCTGGCATCGGCACAACGGTACGCCGACCCAAGGCGCCGCTTGGAACCGCAAGCCCATCGCCATCGAGGGTCTCGAGCAACTCCACATCTTCGACTTCGACGGCAAAGGCTTCGTCATCGTTCCTGCCGACGACCGAGTGATGCCGGTCCTCGCCTACTCTTTCGAGAACCCCTTCCCCACCGAGCTCAACCCCGAGCTGGGCTACTGGCTGCGTGGCTACAACGCCCAGATTGCCGCCATAGCCAAGGGCGACGCTCCCCGCCACGCACAATGGGACCCACAGCTCTTCGCCGCCGTCGAGACCGACAGCACCGTCGACCTCACCACGGTGCCCGCTATGCTCACCACGCGGTGGAACCAGAGCTCACCCTACAACCAGTACTGCCCCTACGACTCGTTCTACCACGACCGCACCGTCGTGGGTTGCGTGGCTACCGCTATGGCTCAGATTATGAAATACTGGAACTATCCCTCCTTCGGACAAGGCAGCCACAGCTACCAAGTGCAGACCTGGCATAGCAGCTATGGCTTCGGCACCCTCAGCGCCGACTTCGGACACACCACCTACCTCTGGCAGTATATGCCCGACGAGCTCGACTTCGTGTCGCTCGCCCACGAGCGCGACGCTGTGGCCACCCTCTCGTACCACTGCGGCGTGGCTGTCGAGATGATGTACGGTCCTTCGGCCGCCGGCGGCAGCGGCGCCTACACCGACTGTGGCGGCCCGATTACCGCCTGCGCCACCAACGCATTCCACCGCTACTTCAAATACGACTCCACGCTCTTCTATTCCGACCGCGACGCCTATTCCGACGACGAATGGTGCGCCCTCATCGACAGCTGCCTGGCCCTTGGCCAACCCATGTACTACCACGGTTCCGACAGCACCGGTGGCCACGCCTTCGTGCTCGACGGCTCCGACAACCAGAACCGCTACCACTTCAACTGGGGCTGGGGCGGCTTCGGCGACGGATTCTATGCCATCGACGACCTCGCACCGCGTTCCGGCGGCGCCGGCGGCAACGCCACCTACACCTTCAACCACGGCCAGGGTGCCATCTTCGGCATCAAACCCGCCCATGAGGAGACCTTCGACACCGTCGACTACTACGCCTCGGCCTGCACCGAGATGAATACCGTCGACTTCTACGAATACCACCTGCACGTGGCCAACATGGACACCCTCCTGCGCCACCTCGACACCATCTTCCGCTACCACCTCACCGTCATCCCTCAGAAGCGCATCTTCCTCAACCCCAACATGAAGGACAAAGACCCCGATGTCTTCAACTTCTGCCCTTCCGTCGGCTTCACCTTCCCCGAGTGTTCCTTCACCAACCCCGGCAACGTCTTCTACGGCTGGTGCCACAGCAAGACCGGCGACGACACAATCTTCATGCCCGGCGAGATGACTCACATCAATGCCAACCGCACCTACTTCGCCCTCTGGATCGACACCACCACATCCGGCATTGAACAACTGGAGCGCGAGGGGCTCAAACTCTGGCCCAACCCCACCACTGGCGAGATTTATCTCTCTATTCCCCTCCACACAGGCAGCATCATCGTCACCGATGTTTTGGGTCGTGTGGTGCTCCGCGAAGACTATCCGAACATCATGGGCGGGAATGCCAAAATATCGCTTGCCGGGCTCCCCGACGGCATCTATAACGTGCAGGTGAAGACCGCCATCGGCACCTATAAACAGCGCATAATCAAACGATAGAAAAATATTGAAAAGAAAAATTTGGTGGATTCGAAAAATGTTCGTACTTTTGCACCCGATTTCAAGAAAGAATTCTTTCGAGAAATAAGAGAGTGCGGGGTAGAGCAGTGGTAGCTCGTCGGGCTCATAACCCGGAGGTCGTCGGTTCGAATCCTTCCCCCGCTACCTAAGAAAAGCAGGTTTCCAATTGGCAACCTGCTTTTTTTTTCACTTTTTCTTGCCACAAACATGGTATCATCGACCACCCACCCCCCCTATCAAAGACTAACCAACTCCTACCGTGGTAGGAGTTGGTTAGGTGTTGATAGGTAGTTGATAGGTGTTTATCAGCTACTTGGAAGCAGTTTATTTGAACTGCACAATATCGGCGCTACCGCGGACAATCTTTTTGATGATGACACCGCAGAGAACATATTGTTCCTCAGTGGTGACGCGAATGTTGGTGAGGCACTGGCCATCTTTCAGGTTGGCTTTGGTCCTAAGTTCGTCCATCACCTGCTGCTCGAGGTTGGCACCGCCGAAGAGGTAGAGGACAACGGAGGTCTCGGCCTGAGCCTGAACGTTGCCAACATAGCTGAAGTTGGCGGCGGAGATGGAAGTACCATCGCTAACAGCGGTGAGAGCGGCGTCGGTGACGCAGCTGGTCATGGAGAAAGCCATTGCGATAACGGCAACCAATGCTAATACTCTTTTCTTCATTTTTCATTCCCTGATACGTGTCGGGCGCAACTGTTAGTTAATAAATATTTATTTTAATTTCTTGAGAATCTCAAGAGTTTGGTTCCAGAACATCTCGACGGTCTTGATTTCGATGCGCTCGTCGGGGCTGTGGACGCCGCGCAGGGTGGGGCCATAGGAAATCATGTCCATATTGGGATATTTCTCGCCGATGAGGCCGCACTCGAGGCCGGCATGGATGGCGCGGACGACGGGCTCGCGGCCGTACATCTTCTTGTAGACCTCGACACCCACCTTCAGCACGCGGCTGTCGGGGTTGGGCGTCCAGCCGGGGTAGCCGTCGGAGTGCTTCACGCGGCAACCTGCCAGGCGGAAAGTGCTCTCGAGCTTGGCGGCGGCGGCCATCTTGGCGCTCTCGACAGAGGAACGCTGGCTGGTGGCGATATGTATCACGCCGTCTTTCATCTTGATGGAGGCGAGGTTGGTGGAGGTCTCGACGAAATTCTCAATCTCGCGGCTCATAGCCAGCACGCCGTGGGCGCAGGCATAGAGGAGGTTGACGAGGTTCTCCTGCGTCTCCTTGTCGATGAGTTTCTTGGGCATCTCCTTGATATCGCGAATCTCGAACTGCATGTCGGGCTCGGTGCTGCGGAACTCGAACACCATGGCTTTGCCCATCTTGGTGACCATGGTCTTGAAGGCGCGCACCTTGTCGTCGGGCACGGTGACGAGGGCCTCGGCCTCGCGGGCAATGGCGTTGCGCAGGTTGCCGCCGTCGATGGTGGCGAGACGCATACCATATTTATAGGTACCCTCCCAGAGGATGCGGTTGAGGAGTTTGTTGGCGCAGGCGCGGCCGCGGTTGATGTCGTCGCCGCTGTGTCCGCCCACCAGTCCGCTCACCTTGACGAGGAAAGCCTTGTGGCCCTTGACGACGGGCACCAGCTTGTAGTCGAGTTCGGCGGTGGTGTCGATGCCGCCAGCGCAGCCGATGCAGTATTCACCCTCGTCCTCGTCGTCGAAGTTGAGGAGGATGTCGCTCTTGAGCCAGCTCTTGCTGAGGCCGTTGGCGCCGGTGAGGCCGGTCTCCTCGTCGACGGTGATGAGGGCTTCGAGAGCAGGATGGGCAATCTTCTTGTCCTCGAGGATGGCGAGGATGGCTGCCACGCCGATGCCGTCGTCGGCGCCGAGGGTGGTGCCGTCGGCGGTGAGCCACTCACCATCGAGCACGGGCTGGATGGGGTCTTTCATGAAGTCGAACTTCTTGGTGCTGTTCTTCTCGCAAACCATGTCCATGTGGGCCTGGAGGCAGACGCCGGCGCTCTTCTCGTAGCCCTTGCTGGCGGGCTTGCGGATAAGCACATTGCCCAGCTTGTCGCTTTTGGTCTCGAGGCCGTGCTCCTTGCCCCAGTTGACGAGGTAGGCGCTGATGCGTTCCTCGTGCTTCGAGGGTCGCGGAATCTGCATTATTTCACCAAACCAATGCCATACGCGGGCGGGTTTCAAATTCTTCAAAGGGTCCTGTTTCATATTAAAGTTTTGAGTTCTAAGTTTTAAGTTCTAAGTTTTGTTTCGTGGGTGCAAAATTACTAAAAATTCTTAAAACGACAAAATATTTTTTATTGGACACCACTTTTTCGCTCTTTCAGATTGAGTCGGCGGACAATTTCACTCTTGAGGGGGTAGCATTCGCTTCCGAAAGCGGGGCTGCCGTATTCGAGCGCCATGGTGTCGCAGACGGGGATGCGGGTGCAGTCGTCGAGAAGAAGGTGGTTCCAGGTGCTGTCGCTCATCGGGTAACGGTAGAGATTATAGTAGTATGCGCTCATCATGTAACGCATGCGACCGATTTCAACAATATTAATGTCGCGCACCGCGCGGCGGTTGCCGCAGGCTGCCACGCTGTCGGCCATGCCGTAGGTCGTCATAGGAATGCTGACGCCATTGTCGAGACCATAATTTGTCAGCGAAATGCTGATGCAGTCGGCCGCCTTTAGTCGCTGGCGGATGCCTTCGATTTCGTCTGCCGTGAGGCCGATGGAGGCACCTATCTCGACGGCATTGATGGGTCCCTGGGAACTCCATCCACCCTTGTATTCCCCATTGGCGGTATGGGTGAGGAAACGCTCCACCTTGCGGCCGTCGAACTCGATGTCCAGATAGGCGCCGCTGTCCATCGCCGCGCGGGTATAGTCGACCAAATTCCACAACTCGCGTTCATGCTCACAGTAGTGGGCGACAAGGTTATCGGCTTCCACCTGGTTGGACAGGCGATTGTCGAGCCACCATGAGAACCCGAGGAGCAGGAAGTTGCCGACACCCCAGAGGACAATGGCGCGCTGGTAGGTGTCGCGCATGCGGAGGTTGCAGAGCGTGATGATGAGGCTCACGAGCAACAGCGGGAGCCAAAGGATAATGGTGAGGGCGAAGAAGAAGTCAAACCCTTCTTTGCCGGTGGTGACACACATGGCGATGAGCACCATGGAGGCGAGTGTTTTCACCATGATGGCGAGGGAGCGACGGAAGGAGATTCGTTTTTCGTGCTGTGATTCCATGTTTATTCAATGTAGGATTCTGGGCCGAAGAGGCGTTTGGCGTAGGGGGTGAGGGCGACGTGCTTGGAGAGCCAGAAGATGGGGAGGACGATGCTCTGTATGCCGCAGGCGTAGGGGGCGATGTGGTAGAGGCCGTAGTTGACGACAATGGTGCTGCGGGTGGAGTCGATGAAGAAGTCGTGGGGCATGGGCATGCGCTCGACATCGCGGAACTCGTCGAAAAGACACTCGCGAACCTCTTTGTTGACCTCGAGGTCCTGGATGGCATGGGCGATGGCCTCGCAGAGGAGATTGGTGTCGGCGACGAGGTCGGTGAGGTGGATGGCATTGCCAGTCTCGAGGTCAACGGTCAGAAAGTCGGTCGAGTACATACCATGTGCAGCTCCGAAAGGGAAGCCTTCGGTTTGGATGATGAAGGTCACGAGCGTGCTGTCCTTACGGCAGGTGCCCTGGATGTCGAGATAGCTGTAACCAGGCTCCTCGTTGATGCTCTCTACGGTTTGCAAATCGTTGACATCTTCGACAATCCAACCCTGGATAGCGGACTCCACATTGACTTTGTTGCTGTCGGCAAAGCAGAGGAACATCAGCTCGCGCTCGGCCGCCGGACTTATCACACCCTTGTCGGGCCATTGCAAGGAGTAGGTCACCTTCACACCGACAGTATCGAGGTCGAAGATGTAGGGTTCGTCGAAAATCTGCAGCCAGCACTTTTCACCACTGAGGGTGTGCGTCTTGAATTCTTTGTTGTCATGTTTGCAGCCTGCCAGCAACAATGCTGCCATTGCCAGACAAAATGTCAGTTGTTTCATTTTCTTTTCATTTTTTTTCAAAGTTGCAAAGATACGAAAAAATTTCCATTTCTCATTTTTTTCGTATTTTTGCATTCTAAAAATTCAAATAATGAGAACAATTAAACTATGTTTTTTACTATGTCTGTCGCTGTTTCTCACGGCTTGTATCAAAGATGAACCTTTGAACGATGAATGCGACATCGTCAGTGCCTGGGTGAAAGGCGCGGAATACGAGAGTTTCTTTTACCAGAATACGCAGATGCGGATAGAGAACATCCCGTCGAACAGCACGGAAATTGTCTTTCAGGTGCGCACCAAGAGCGGGCTGCCGCCGATGCCGGTGCAGTTCAGCCTCACTCCCGGTGCCACCATCACGCCCGCCAACGGCTCGCCGCAGGATTTTTCCCAGGGACCGGTAACCTACACGGTGACGTCGGAAGACGGCCAATGGACACGCACCTACAGCGTCGACTTCCAGGAGGCCAGCACCCATAGCACCTACCTTTTCAGCTTCGAGCATGTGGCGGTGGACACCTTCAGCAACGGCTGCACCTACCATGTCTTCTACGAGGTTGCGGGTGGCGAGCGCCGCAACATCTGGGCCTCGGGCAATGCGGGCGTGGGCATTCTGCATGCCGACTGGACGCCCGGTGATTTTCCCACCCAATCGACAGACAACGGCTACCAGGGCAAGGGTGCGAGCCTCACCACACAGTCGACCGGCGAGTGGGGCGCAGCCTTCGGCAAGCCCATAGCCGCGGGCAACCTGTACCTGGGCAAGTTCAACGTCAACGCGGTGCTCACCAATGCGCTAAAGGCCACCGAGTTTGGCATCGCCACCGACAGACAGCCGGTGAAGATCAGCGGCTGGTACAAATACCATCCCGGCGACGAGTTCACGGACGCCAGCATGCAACCCGTGCCTGGCCGCGTGGACCAGGGCCACATCTACGGCGTTTTCTACCGCAACCAGGATGCCGAGGGCAAGCCAGTGGTGCTCTACGGCGACGATGTGCTCACGAGCGACCTGATTGTCAGCAAGGCGCAGCTGGTGCCTGCCGCCACCGACGAGTGGACGCACTTCGAGATAATCTTCGAGGGCGGCACCGCCGACCCCGCCATCCTGGCCGCCATGGGGTACAACTACACAGTGGTCTTCTCGTCGAGCAAGGACGGCGAAAGCTTCGAGGGTGCCATCGGTAGCACGCTGTGTGTCGACGAGGTGACAGTGGAATTCGGGGAATAGTTAATAGATAAGAGATAATAGTTATGAAGAAGATACTTTTTATAGCCGCGATATTTTCAATTTTCAATTCTCAATTTTCAATTTGCAGGGCCGACAGCCTGGATGTGAGAATCTGCGCGGGATACAACCTCGGCGGCACCTCTCCCCTGCCCCTGCCGGCCACCATCCGCAGCATCGATGCCTTCCGGCTGACAGCGTCGCCGATGGTGGGTGCCGACATCACTTTCTCCAATCTGCTTCCTGCCCGGATGGGGGTGAGGTTGGGTCTGCATCTCGAGAACAAAGGCATGGATATCGAGGCCACCGTCAAGAGCTACCACATGGAGATGACGAAGGGCAGCAGTCAAATCGGCGGTCTCTTCACTGGTCACGTCTCCCAGCAGGTGACGCAGTGGATGCTCACGATGCCTATCAATTTTGAATTCCGAATTTCGAATTTTGAAATCAAGTTCGGCCCTTACTTCTCGCTGCTGCTGAAGAAAGAGTTCAGCGGCATAGCCTCCGACGGCTACCTGCGCCAGGGAGACCCCACGGGTCCCAAGATCGAAATCGGCAACAAGGAGGGCGAGTGGGCCACCTACGACTTCAGCGACGAGATGCGGAGCCTGCAATGGGGCCTCAGCCTCGGACTGGACTGGCAGATTGTGCACCACTTCGGCCTCTCTGTCGACCTCAATTGGGGCCTTTCGGGCATCTTCAACAGCGACTTCAAGACCGTCGAACAGACACTCTACCCCATCTACGGCTGCATCGGCCTGTTCTATAACCTTTAAACATTTTTTTTCATTTCTATTGCCAAAATACACACTTTTCGCAAGATACGAAAATAAATTTGCCCGTGTCGGAGAAAAATTGTATTTTTGCAATTTGAAATACAACTAAAGAAGAATATGGAAACGAGGGCAATTAACCCAGCGCAACGCATGATTATCGAATCTTTTGCGGCCTCGCGCGACGAGGAAGAGCTGAACGACCTGATGGATATGCTACGCAATTTCTATGCCACAAGGCTCAAACGAGAGATGCAACGCCTTTGGGACAACGGCACACTGGACCAGTCTGCTTTGGACAAGCTTGCCGACGAACACGTGCGGACTCCATATAGACCCATGTGATGAAAGTAGTGCTCGACACCAATTGCTTGCTTCAAAACCTTGGGGCGAAAAGCAAGTATGCTTTCCTTTTCGACAAATTTTTGCAAGGAGAGTATACGCTTTGCGTTTCATCAGACATCCTGTTGGAATATGAAGAAATATTGAAGGCTAAAGCTTCTCCCTTGGCAGCGGACTTATTCATGAAAGTCATCACCCGTTCCCGCAATGTTATCCGCAAAGATCCGTATTTCCGACTAGAAATAATCAAGCAGGATAACGATGATAATAAATTCACCGACTGTGCATTTGCTTGTAACGCTGATACTATTGTTACTAACGACAGCCATTTTGACGATGCTGCCAAATCGGAGTTTCCTGAATTCCATGTTCTCTGCCTTGAAGATTTTGCAAGATTGTTAAGGTGAATCTTCACGAAAAAAAAATTATACAACCAAAATAAAGACAGTAAGAAACATGTAGAAAACAGAAATAGAAAAGCATTTTTATTATAATTGAGCTGACGCTCTTGTTTCTCTTGATAGAAAGCTGGTACCTTAATATTTGGAGATAGTTTAAGTAGCGAAAGTTCACGCGACAGCGTGAATCATTTCGGAACTTATCATCTCCATAGGTTGTACCAGCACCGCTATCAAGGATAAGAACAAAACAGAAAGGTTCACGCTTATTATTTTATATAACTATAAAAACATAACAAAAATGAAAAAACTGATATTAGTAATGGCACTGCTGGCAGGGCTGAACGCCACAGCACAAACTGGTCACTTAACTTTCAAAGGTGTTCCTATTGATGGAACATTGAATGAGTTTGTAAGCAAACTCAAACAAAAGGGATTTACTCAAATCAAGAAAGAACAAGGTATCGCAATATTGGAAGGAGACTTCGCTTCTTTTAAAGGATGTACCGTTGCTGTTTATGAACATGAATCAGGCTTAGTTAACCGTGTAGGTGTCATGTTTCCTGAAAAGGACACATGGTCATTGTTGTATAACGACTACAGTAAGTTGAAAGAAATGTTGACTCAAAAATATGGTAAGCCAAGTGAAGAAACAGAAGAGTTCCAAAGTTATACCACTCCACGAGACGATAATAGTCGAATGTATGAGGTGCAAATGGATAGGTGTAAATATATTTGTGACTTTACAACTGATAATGGTGTCGTTGAACTAAGAATTGAACACAATAGTGTTATCAGTTGTTTTGTGGTACTTATATATGTGGATGCAGAAAACGAGGCAAAAGTTCAATCTAGTGCAATCGATGACCTTTAATACATAATAACATGAAAAAGATTTGGGTTTACTTACTAGGTATACTGACTGGCGTTATTGTCACCTTTATCACATTATATATTATTGGGACGGCAAACAATAACTTGTCTGGATTATCCTTTTTTGACCAACCAGGCGACATTATAGAATCCTCAAGTGTCAAAGTGTTCCAAGCCCTCGGTGACGGGACAGCTCTGGCTAACTGCAAGGGGAACGAACCATTTGATATGTATGGTGACCCCATCGTACTTCTTTACAACGAAAAAGGTTTCCCATATTACGATAGTCAGATTATAAAAGCCCCCAAAGGTAAATGTTTTCGACAGGTGGGCATATATAGATATTCTTCTCGTTGGGGAGACCGGACCGTACCAATTGTAATGCTCTTAGAAAAATAGTAAAAAGCAGCCATTTCTTATGGCTGCTTTTTTTTACATTATCATTGCTGTCCACTAAAAATCAGTGAAAGTTCTTTGATATTATTGTGAGTTAATTAATTGCAGAGGCTTTTAGAGCGCGACGATTTGAAT
>DECD01000041.1:0-7635 GCA_002349055.1 Bacteroidales bacterium UBA2939
AAACCCCATAGGAAAAGATCTACCAGATTTAGGGATGTCGCGCAGCGGGAGAACAAAGACCTGCACCCGTCAACCTTTTCAGGAAAACTGTCATCCAAAATCAGGGAAAGACAAATAAACTGTCCCAACTGTCCCAACTGTCCCAATTGTCCCAGTCAACTCCGAGTCTACTCCGAGTCAACTCCGAGAAATTAACATTTGTCCGAGAAAATTTTAACAACCTGCATCAGCATTCAAGTAATTCGCCCTCTAATTGACCTGCGTAGCTTCGTTAAATTCGAGTCATTCGCCGTTAAAAAATAAAAACATTCGCCATTTTTATTGTATATTGTAAAAAATTCGTATCTTTGCAAAGCATTTTGAGTGCGCTGTTTCCTGTCAACGGATTGTTGCTCAAAGTGTTAGATTGATAAAAAGTTGAACCCGTGCTGGGCAGGAGCACACAAAAAGAGAGTAGCGGAGCTCTTTTTTCTCCGCAGAAAAAGAATGGATTATAAGAACGTACAACCCCTGGCAGATTTCGATTGGGATGCCGTAGACGAGAAAGCCGGCAAGATTGCAGTCCAGAAAGCCAACGACAAAGACGAGGCCTATGACAAGAGCTTCAACTCGTTCACCGAGCAGGAAGTTATCGAGGGTACCATCGTGGCCATCACCGAGCGTGAGGTGGTCGTGAACGTGGGCGCCAAGAGCGACGGTGTCATTCCCGTGAGCGAGGTGCGCTACAACCCCGACCTGAAACCCGGCGACACCATCGAGGTCTACGTCGAGAGCCAGGAGGATGCCAACGGCCAGCTGATGCTCAGCCACAAGAAGGCCCGCATCCTGAAGAGCTGGGAGCGCGTGAACGAGGCTTACGACAACCAGGAAATCATCACCGGTTACGTCAAGAGCCGCACCAAAGGTGGTCTCATTGTCACCGTGTTCGACAACATCGAGGCCTTCCTGCCCGGCAGCCAGATTGATGTCAAGCCCATCCGCGACTACGATGTGTATGTCGACAAGCAGATGGAGTTCAAAGTCGTCAAAATCAACCACGAGTACAAGAACGTCGTTGTCAGCCACAAGGCTCTCATCGAGGACGAGATCGAGGCTCAGAAGGCCGAGATTATCAGCCACCTCGAGAAGGGTCAGGTGCTGGAAGGCGTGGTCAAGAACATCACCAGCTACGGTGTGTTCGTCGACCTCGGCGGCGTGGATGGCCTCATCCACATCACCGACCTCAGCTGGGGCCGCATCAACCACCCCGAAGAGATTGTCCAGCTCGACCAGAAGATCAACGTCGTTATTCTCGACTTCGACGAGGCCAAGCGTCGTATCGCCCTCGGTCTCAAGCAGCTCACTCCTCACCCCTGGGATGCCCTCGATCCTAATCTGAAGGAAGGCGACCATGTGAAGGGTAAAGTTGTTGTCATCGCCGACTACGGTGCCTTTGTCGAGGTTATCCCCGGTGTCGAAGGTCTCATCCACGTCAGCGAGATGAGCTGGAGCCAGCACCTGCGCAGCGCTCAGGACTTCCTGAAGGTGGGCGACGAGGTGGAGGCCGTCATCCTGACCCTCGACCGCGAGAACCGCAAGATGAGCCTCGGTATCCGTCAGCTCATGCCGGATCCCTGGCTGGCCATCGCCGAGAAATATCCTGTGGGCAGCAAGCACACCGCCACCGTGCGCAACTTCACCAACTTCGGCATCTTTGTCGAGCTTGAGGAAGGTGTCGACGGCCTGATCCACATCAGCGACCTCAGCTGGAGCAAGAAGATCAAACACCCCGCCGAGTTCACCAAGATTGGTGAGAAGATCGACGTGGTGGTCCTCGAAGTCGATGCCGAGAACCGTCGCCTCAGCCTCGGTCACAAGCAGCTCGAGGAGAATCCTTGGGATGTCTACGAGAGCCTGTTCACCATTGGCAGCGTCCACCAGGGCAAGATTGTCAACATGAATGACAAGGGTGCCACCGTCATCCTGCCTTACGACGTCGAGGCATTTGCCCCGATGCGTCACCTCGACAAAGAGGACAAGAGCAAGGCCAAGAACGGCGAGACTCTCGACTTCAAGGTCATCGAGTTCTCGAAGGACAGCAAGAAGATTATCGTGAGCCACACCCGCACCTTCCAGGAGGGCAAGGACGAAGTCCGCGCCGAGGGCGACGACAAGAAGGGTCGCGCCACCTCGAAGAGTGTGAAGCAGATCAACGAGAGCCTGGAGAAGACCACTCTCGGTGACCTCGACATCTTCCAGAAACTGAAAGAGGAGAACTAAAAAAACACTCTTCTGAAAAAAAAGTTTGGGGCCCGTGAAATTTACGGGCCCTTTTTGTGTCTATATAAGTGAAAGAGAAAAAAAAGTTGCACAAATAAATAATAAATACTATCTTTGCGAGATGAGTGAATTGTGTGTTTTTTATTTAGAGTGCTGATTGATAAATGAATAAACTACTGGTGTTATGACAAAGAAGATTGTTTTCGCATGGATGATGTCTGTCGGCTTGATGTTGATGACGGGAGGGGTGGCCTATGGACAATCGACGGAGTGGAGCCAAACCACGGCTTGCCCGGGATGGAACAATCCGGCCAATTTCAATGTGGGCAGTGCCAACTTCTATTATTCGGGTCAGACGGGCGACCGCTCCTCGGGAGCGCCTAACGTGATGACAGGCTCGCTGGGCGGCATGCAGCTGACGAGCCAGATGTACAACCGCTCGGCGATGGCCAATGTGACCTTCTCGACGTATGGCGACTGTGCCAACATCCCCAGCCAGAACAACGCGTTCTATATCCATACCTCGGCGGGCAACGATGCAAACACGGGTAACCAGCTGCCCTATATCCCGTCGGCGCAGTTCAATACCCAGGACCCGCTCGAGATAGCACATACCAATCTGACGAAGAGTATCCGCATCGGCGACGCCTGCGGAGGTCATAATACCAATAGCTTGTTCTACACCCTGAAGGTGACGCCGCAGAACGCCATGTTCTATATCTATTACGCCTGTGTTGTGGAAGACCCGGGCGGAGGCGGACACGGTGCGGCCAACGACCCGTCGTTTGTTATCCGTGTTCTGAAACAGAATAACGCCGGAAACTGGGTACAGTTGAGCGACACGCTGGCCTATATGGAGACGGCTACGGAGCCCAGCCAGGGTGGCACCCTTCAGAATAATGTGAACGGTTGGCACCACTCCAACTCCGGCTATGCTGTGTGGTGGAAACAGTGGACCAAAGTGGCACTCAACCTGACGAACTATCTTGACCAGAATCTGAGAATCCAGGTGGTGATTGGCGACTGCGGTTATTCGCAGCACTTCGCCTACGCCTATATCTGCGGTGAGTGCCGCCCGATGACGATTAACTCGTCGGGATGCCCTCCGGGACTTTCGACCGATGTGACGACGCTGTCGGCCCCTCAGGGCTTGCAGAACTATGTGTGGTATGCCTCGGAATGGGGTGTGGCGCAACCGCCGGTTCTTTTCAACCCCGGCGAGACAAACGGCCACTTCACGTGGCGTCAGCTGTCGCCCGACCAGAGCACCGCCTACAACTATAACGTGCAGGCATCGGATTTCCAGGTGACACGCCGCTACCGAGCCAACGGCACGGTGGAATATATCGATTCTGTGGGCAACTGGCAGACGTTCCGCTGCAAACTGACTTCGGCCCTCGACCCCACCAAGCCCATCACTTCCTACATGTATGTCAACGTGCAGAACCAGAAGCCGACAATGGAGGTGGATTCGCTGTTCGCCTGCGACGGCAAGGCCACGCTGTGGAACAAGAGCTATGTGCCGGGCGACCCGTCGCTGGTTCAGATGGATTCCACCCGGTGGTCGTTCTACAACAACCCTTATTGCGAAGGCGAGGCGCTTGAGACCTTTGTCGGCGACAGTGCATCGAAGATTTTCGAGGACACAGATTTGAAGGGCGTCCGTGTGAGAACGTTCACTACCGATCCCAACTGCTATTCCGATGCTATCTATCCGATACGGCCGAGAGAGAACCCGCACGCAGGCTTTGTGATTGACGACCCCGTGCTGTGCGACACGGCCTCGACATTTATCAGGGATACGACCAGCGGAGAGAGGTTGACGCGCGAATGGTCGTTCCGTGCGCCCGATGCTCCCGACGAGGATACCACCCTTGGGGTGCACATCTCGGGCAGCGGGGACGAGAACCGGGCTGTCAGACGTTCGTTCACCCACTCGGTGGAGCCCATTCAGTTGAAAGTGTTGAACGGCACCTATTCCCTCAACCCCAGCAACCTGTACGACACCACCTGGTGCAACACGGTGGTACGCGACACGGTGCTGGTGTTTCTGCACCCCGAGTTGGAGGTGACGGGCGACACGGTGGTCTGCGAAGGAAGCCTGACGAATGCCACGGTGCGAGCCATGGGCGTGGACAGCTGTACCTACGAATGGTCGCTCACGCCCGACCGTGTTACCGGAGGGCTGCCCGCAGGACCCACGCTGCAAGTGACGCCCTACGCCGACACGGCGACCTATTATGTGAAAGTGACCAGCCAGCCGCAGGGATGCGTGGCTTGGGACAGCATCCATACCTATCTGGTGCGTCCTAAGCTGACGATACTGCCCGAGGACGGCCGCATCTGTCCCGGCGACGTGGCCACGTTGACGGGTGGCGATGCCCACCATTTCAGCTGGACGGCTTCGCCTGCCGACGCCTCGTTGGCAGGGCAGGAGAATGCCAGCCAAATCAATGTCTCGCCCCAAGTGACGACGACCTACACTATGATAGGTCACGGCTCGAACAACTGCAACGCCACCCCGCTGACGAAGAAGGTGACCATCGTGCCGCTGCCGGTGCCCAAGGTGGGGCTCACGCCCGGCTTTGTCGACACCGACAATCCTACCATGGTGCTGCGCGACCAATCCACCAATGGTGTCAGCTCTTCGTGGCTGTTCAACGACGGCTCCACGGCCACGGGCCGTGAGGTGAGCCATGTGTTTGAGAACTGCATTGGCATGGATTCGGTGCCGGTGACGCTGACGAGCTACAACGCGCTGGAGTGCCCGACGATCTACCCGTTCTACGTGCCGGTGAATGTCTTCACCGTCTGGTTCCCCACGGCGTTCACCCCCGGGTCGACAGATGGAAACAGCAAGTTCAGCCTCTTCACCATCAACGAGTATCAGTACTTCCACATCTATATCTACAACCGCCGCGGTGAACTGGTTTACGAGTCGGACGATGTCCACTTCCAGTGGGACGGCACCAAGGACGGCGAGCCTGTTCCGCAGGGTGCATACGTCTACACCTGCCGCTACCGTAAGCCTGGCACCACAACGTTGGGAACCTTCCAAGGCACCATTACGCTTATCCGCTGATGACCCCACAGAGCAAGCTGCTGAAGAAATACTGGGGTTACGACACCTTCCGTCCGTTACAGGAGGAAATCATCGAATCCGTTATGCAGGGCCACGACACGCTGGCCCTGCTTCCTACTGGTGGCGGCAAATCGCTGTGCTACCAGCTGCCGGCATTGATGAGGGAGGGTGTGTGCCTTGTGGTCTCGCCGCTGATAGCGTTGATGAAAGACCAGGTGCAGCAGCTCAATGACCGCCATCTAAAGGCGGCGTGCATTGTGTCGGGAGTCTCGGGCAGCGAGGCTACGGGAGTGCTGACCAGCGCCATCAGCGGTTCGGTGAAGTTTCTCTATGTCTCGCCCGAGCGCTTGTGTCAGCGCAAATTCATCGAGCATTTCAAGAAAATGAAGGTGGGGATGATCGCCGTGGACGAGGCTCATTGCATCTCGCAGTGGGGCTATGACTTCCGCCCGCCCTACCTGAAGATTGCCGACATCCGTCCCTACCATCCCGAGGCACCGCTGATAGCCCTTACGGCTACCGCCACGCCTGCCGTGGCCGACGATATCTGCCAACGGCTGATGATGAAGGACTGCCGACGTTTCCAGTCCTCTTTCGTTAGACCCAACCTCAACTATTTTGTGCTGCACGAGGGTGACAAGAACCAGCGCCTGCTGCGCATCATCCGCCGTGTGGGCGGTTCGGGCATCGTGTATATGCGCTCGCGCAGCGGCACCCAGAATTTGGCGCGGTTCCTCAATGCGTCGGGTGTGTCGGCAACGTGCTATCATGCAGGGCTTGGGTCGATGGAGCGCGACCAGCGCCAGGAGGCGTGGATGGAAGGTCGCTGCCAGGTGATGGTGGCCACCAACGCTTTCGGCATGGGTATAGACAAGCCCGATGTGCGTTTTGTGGTTCACATGGATATGCCCAACTCCCTCGAAGCCTATTTCCAGGAGGCGGGCCGTGCCGGACGCGACGGGAAAAAGTCCTTTGCCGTGCTTATCTGCGACGCTTCCGATATCCAGAGGCTCAAGCGCGACTTCGACACCGAGTTTCCCGAGGTGAAGAAAATCAGGAACGTCTACCGCGCCTTGTGCAACTACTACCGTGTGCCCGTTGGCGGCGGCGCCGACACGCAGTTTGATTTCGACATTGAGAAGATTTGCTTCACCTATAATTTCGCCCCGCGCGAGTTCTATAGCGCCTGCCGCATCCTGGAGCGCGAGGGCCTTATCTCCATTCCCGAGCATGAGGATGCCTATTCGACGGTTCATATCCCTGTGTCGCGCGATGAGCTCTACCGTTTCCAGGTCGACCACCAGCGGCTGGGCGACATGCTGCAACTGGTCATTAGGATGTATCCGGGATTGATGGAGTGTGTTACGCCTGTCGACGAGCGCAAGATTGCCTCCAAGTGCTATTCAACCCCCGAGGAGGTGTCAAACATGCTGGCTCAGATACAGTCGATGCATATCATCAATTACAACCCGCGTCCCTCGGGACCGCAAATCTATTTCCTCACCGAGCGCGTCAACGAACAGCTCATTTACCCGTCGGAGCAGAACTATGCGATGCTCAAGACGGCGGCGCGGCAGCGGATAGAATCGATAGTCGACTATGTGTCGAACTACAAGGTCTGCCGCAGCCGTCAGCTGGTGGCCTATTTTGGCGAGCAGTCGGTGGCCGATTGCGGCGGGTGCGACGTATGCCTCACGAAGAAGCCGCAAACGCTCGACGCGGAGGCTGCGGTGGAGAATCTGTTGCAGAAAAGTCCTGTGGGTGCCCGCCAGCTGGTGCAGATGCTCACCGCCGAAGGTTATAAGGATGTGGGCGACACCCTGCGCGAGATGCTTGACAGGGGAGAGGTGACGTTGGACGAAGATTCTGTGTTACATCTTGCACTGTAAAGGGCAATGTGGAGCCAGCTGCTGGAGGCTCTCATAAACCCTGGCCACAGGGAGACCCATGACGTTGTAGTAGCATCCGTCGATATGGCTGATGCCCACCATCCCAATCCATTCTTGTATGCCGTAGGCTCCGGCCTTGTCGTAGGGGCGATAGTTGTCGACGTAGTAGGCCAGCTCTTCGTCGCTGAGTGGGCGGAAAAAGACGTCGGTCTTCTCGGTGAAGGAGAGGGTGCGGGTGGCGGTGCGGAGGCAGACGCCGGTGTATACTTGGTGGCTTCTGCCAGCAAGAGTCTTGAGCATGTGCAGGGCCTCGTCGCGGTCGGCGGGTTTGCCCAGCACTTTGTCGCCGAGCACCACCACGGTGTCGGCGGTCACCAAGACGGTGTCGTCGTTTATGATTTCTGC
>DECD01000041.1:7741-14370 GCA_002349055.1 Bacteroidales bacterium UBA2939
GTGTCGGCGGGCACATGCTCGTCGACATCAAGATTGATAAATTCAACAGGGTAGCCCAGTTCGCCCAGGAGTTGTCGGCGACGAGGCGATTTGGAGGCGAGAATCAGTTTCATTTGACCTCTTTGCCGGCTTTGAACTTGGCCTTGTATACTTCGCGGCCGTGCTGGTACCACGTCCATCGGCCCTCTTTTTCGCCCTCGACAAACTGGCCTTTCTCCACAGGGGCGCCGTTCTCGTCATAGCGCTCGAACTTGCCTTCGAGGACGCCGTCCTTGAAGCTCTGGCGTATTTCCACCTTCCCGTTGGGATAGTAGCGCACCTCCTCGCCCTCTTTCTCGCCGTCGTCGTAGTGGACTATGTAGCGGGTGGAGCCGTCGTCATAGAGACCTTTCCATTCTCCGTCCATCTGACCATCCGAGAACTCGCCGGTGTAGTCCACCTTGCCGTCTTCATACCAAGCCGTCCAGGTGCCCTCTTCCTTGCCGTCCTCGTAGTTGCCTTCGTGCAGCTTCGAGCCGCTCTCGTAGTAGGTGGTCCACAATCCTTCGCGTTTGCCGTCGCGGTAGTTGCCGGTGCGCCAGCGTTCGCCCGTCTCGTAGTAGTAGGTCCATTGGCCAATCTCTTTGCCTTTGGCATAGACACCCTTGATGCCGAGGTTGCCGTTGCTGCGCCAGTAGAACTGCCATTCGCCGTCCTGCTGGCCGTCGACGAGTTTGCCTTTCATGTCCACTTTGCCGTTGGGATAATACCACACGGCATCGCCCTGAAGCTCGTTGTTCTTGTATTGTCCACTGAAGCGGAGGGTGCCGTTGGAATGCCATTGCGAGGTCTTGCCCTCGCGGCTGCCGTTCACGTAGGTCACTTCTTCCTCTTTCTGCCCGTTGTCGTGCCACGAGCGGTAGAGGCCGTTCTTCTTGCCGTTTTCCACGGTGACCTCGCTCTTCAGGTCGCCGTTGCGGTGCCAGCTGCGCGAGGTACCGGTGCCGTAGCACTCTTCCGACATGCGGCTGCCGTCCTCATAGTAGAAGGTCCACACGCCCGACCGTTCGCCGTTGACATAGCTCCCTTCCTGCGAGATGGTTCCGTTGGGATACCACCAAGTCCAGCTGCCGGTACGGCGGTTCTCGTCGTTCAGGGTTCCCTGCACCGAGAGTTGGTCGCTGTTGGAGTAGTGTTTCTGGTAGGTAGTTTGGGCGGTGACGGCCAGGGGGAGGCCGGCAAGGGCGGCAATGGTGATGGCAAGTATCTTTTTCATTTGGTGTGCTTGTTATTCTGAATAGACAAGGATTATTCTGGGACGGTTGGTGGTGCCGAGGCCGTTGAAGATGGCACGCTGTGCGGAATGGCGGCGCGAGTTGAGAACGAACAGGAAGCCTGGGTCGTTGCCCTGGCGGAGCAATCCCTGCACGTGTTGTGTCGCGCGAATGCGGTAGTAGTTCCCGTCTTCATGGTAGCTGCCGTCGTAGCCGCTGAGGGTGTAGAGGTCTATCAGGTCGTTGATATAGGCGTCGGTACTGTCGCCCTCACGGCCGAGGGTGATAATCTGGTCGGGCAGCAAGGTGGGGGTCTCGGGAGCCAGCGGGAGGATAATCTCGGCATGGTGGATGACGGCCCAGGGGTGAGCGGCATGGAAGGCTTGCAGGTCGCGGTCGAAGCTCATGCGTATCTGCTGGCCGCCCAGAGGTTCAAGGTAGAGGCGGAAAGAGCCCGTCACCTTGTTGCCGCTGGCGAAGACGGTGCCGCTGTAGTTGTGCTCGAAATGGGTGAAATGCGAGGTTCCGGCCCCCATCAGGAAGGTGTAGAATCCCGTGCTGGTGCTGCTGCCCTCGGTGTAGTGGTAGTAGGTGCGCAGGCAGGTGGTGGCCGACGAGAAGTCGATGCTCACCATGCCGGCGTCGCCCGCGTCGGTTATCCTGATGCGCAAGCCTTTGGTCTGCTCGATAAACTCCTCGGCGGTAGCCGTGCGGTGGATGACGGGGTAGAAACTCGGGTTGAGGCGGAGGCTGATGATGGTGTCGCCCATGCTCACTCTGACGTCGTCGTCGAAAAACACCGCGTTCTCGTCCACGGGCAGCGTGCTGCTGGCATAGTAGAGGGAGTCTTTCGCCAGCGCCTCGGCCAGCTGCTTCACCTCGAAGTGGAAGTTATACACTCCGCCGGTGTCGGGGAAGAGGGCGCTCTTGGTCAGCGAGAGCACCACGGAGTCAATCACCAGCTCGTCTCCGAACGAGATGTTGGTGGAGTTGGCCGACAAGGCAATCTGGGTATAGAGCACCGAGCTCACCTTCCCAAACACATTGTCCGAGTAGTTGCCGATGATACCATACGAGTAGTTGCTCGTCAGCAGCGAGTCTTCAAATTCCGTCCATGCCTGGTCGGCATAGAGGGTGTCGGTTTGTCCGTTGTAGAGCAGGGTGGTGTCCTCCAGGCCGATGCCCAGGGCCGACTCTTCGTCCACGCACGAGGTAAAGGTTGCCGTCAGCGCGACGGCTGCAATGGTTAGTAATGTTTTGAGTTTTCTCATTTCTCCCTTTTCAGTTTTCAATTTCTCGTTTCTCTCGCCTCGGCGAAATCCTGTAATTTTTTTTTCTTCATTTGTCTCTCTCGTCGTGGCGGGGCAAATCTTGGAAATCCGAAGGAATCCCGCCACAGGCGAGGGACTATTTAACGATTAGCTTTCCATGCGGCTTGAGCCGACGATGGAGTCGTAGAACTTGTTGATGCGGGCGAAGAATTCGTCGCGGTCTTCGATATAATCCAGCACGTTGCGCTTGTTCTCCTTGGCGAAAGCCACCAGTTCGGGGTCGGCGTTGGGCGACCCGATGACCACGCCCTGCGAGTAGGTGATGGCCGACTTCATCAAGCCCAGGTAGTCTGTCTGTCCGTAGAGGCGCAGGTCCTTGGCTGTGGCGCCGTCGGTCTTCATCTTGCGCTCCAGGTCGCCGCCGATGGGGCCGTCGAAGCGGTCGCCCGTCAGGGTGATGACCATCTTGGTGCCGCTGAAGAAGGAGTTCTCCTTGTTGATGCGGCGCAGATAGAACGGAATCATCGAGGCGAACCACCCCGTGAAATGGATGAGGTGGGGCTGCCACGCCAGCTTGCGCACGGCCTCCAGTGTCCCGCGTCCGAAGAAGAGCAGTCGCTCGTCGGTGTTGGGGTAGGGGTGGTTCTTCTCGTCGGTCAGGCTCTTGCTGTTGATGAAGTACTCCTCGTTGTCGATGAAGTACACCTGCATGCGTGCCGAGGGGATGGACCCCACCTTGATAATCAGCTGGTGGTCGCAATTGTTCACAATAAGGTTCATGCCCGACAGGCGAATTACCTCGTGAAGCTGGTGCTTCCGGTCGTTGACCTCGCAAAATTTAGGCATAAAGACGCGGATTTCGCGTCCGATTTCCTGTGTTTTGGCTGGCAAATAGCGCCCAAACAAACTTTGCTCATTCTCCGGTGAAAAAGGCGTAATCTCCTGATTTACAAATAAAATTCTCCCTTTTGCCATACTATTTATATATTATTTACCAAATGCAAAGGTACGAAAAAAAATTGATGTAGCAAAATCATTGTCGTTGTTTCAAAAAAAAGTTGTATTTTTGCACCATGAAATCGACACAATCCAATACCCTTCTCGACCGTGCACGGCGCTACTGTGCCGCGGCCGAACAATGCGAGGACGCCGTGCGCCAGAAGCTCGTCACCTGGGGAGCCTCGCCCACCGAATCCGATGCCATCGTGGCCACGCTCTACAGCGAGCAGTACCTCGACGACGAACGCTATGCCCGCGCCTACTGCGAGAGCAAAATCCTCCACCAGCACTGGGGTCGCCAGAAGGTGCTCTATCAGCTGCGCCTCAAGCACCTGCCCCGCGCCGCCGTCGACAACGGCATGGCGGCGGTGAGCGACGAGGCATACTTCCGTGTCCTCACCGAGGTGGCGCAGAAGAAGCTCCAGGAGCTGACAGCCTCGGCCGACGAGGCCGATCCCTCCGACCTCCCCTCGCTCCTCCGCCAGAAACTCACCGCCTTCCTCGTCTCTCGCGGATTCCTCATCTCCGAAATCAACCAAGTATTAACTAACGTTCTTTAATTAGCCATGAAAACTTCCTTTATTCATTCGGCCTCCAGCCGTCTGCGGCTGACAGCCCTCGCTCTAACCCTCCTTGCGTCTGCTTCCGCTTTCGCCCAAGAGGAAAAGCCCGCCGGAGCCTGGGCCACCTCGACAACGCCCGCCCTCAAGTTCAGCGAGTCGATGTTCCACAACTGGTCAAAAACCGGTACCTCGCAGCTCGACCTCAACCTTACCTTCTTCGGCAACTACAAGTACACCCACGTCCGCTATGTGTGGGACAATATCGTCGACCTCGGCTTCGGCCAAGCCTGGCAGGACCTCGACAACTCTGCCCAAGGCGGCCGTTTCGAGAGCGTGCGCAAGAGCCTCGACAAGATAGACCTCACCTCGGCCCTCTCGTGGAAAGCCTATAAGGACTGGGGCGCCAGCTTCACGGCCAACCTCAAGAGCCAGTTCGCCCCGGGTTACGAGTATGCCGGCGCCGGCGACAACGAGGGCAAGATGGTCTCCTCGTTCTTTGCCCCGGCCTACCTCACCACGGCTCTCTCCTTCGAGTACAAGAAGCCCGACTGGTCGGTGGCCCTCTCTTTCCTCACCGGCAAGACCACCTTCGTCTTCAACAACGACCTCATCGACAGCGGCTACACCTATGGCGTGGTGCAGGATAAGAACTTCAACCCCGCCGACCCCGACCGCAAACACACCCACGCCTACTTCGGTCTTGGTAGCTATGTCAAGGCCCAGTACCTGAAGAAGGACCTTCTCCCCAGCCTCGACCTCTACGCCCGCATCGAGCTCTTCTACGACTACAGGAAACCGAAACTGATGGCTTGGGACGAAATCTCCCAGCTTGCCGACGGCACCCTCGCCACTCCCTCCGACTGCGAGTACAAGCTCGGCGACGACGAGACGTGGAGTGACCTGGCCTCCTACAACTGGATTCAGCGCCGTGTTTTCGAGACCGATATGGACTTCGAGGTGAAACTCGACTACCGCTTCTCGTCGCATATCGCGGCCAACCTCGCCCTCAACCTCAAATGGGACACCGACTTCAGCGGCATGGGTCGCTGGGGACACCTCCAGGTCTACCAGATGGCGGGCCTTCAGGTCTTCTTCAGTTGGAAGACACCCGAGGCTAAATAAACAGATAAGGCCGGCGAATGCCGGCCTTATTTTTATTTGAATCTCAGCAATACCGAGTCGTTGGCTTTCAGTCCTATGAGCTGGGTGAAGGAACTCTCCTTGACGGCCAGCTCGAGCATGCCCGTGGCCGACACCGTGAGGCGCAGCTTGTTCCTCGGGTCGCGCTGCGCATGCTGCTGGTAGTACGAGGCCATCAACTCCGTCACCTCCAGCTCGCGCACCGTCATAATGAACGGGCGTCCCTGGCGCAGTTCTGTAAACTCTTTGTAGCTCATGCCCAGGTAGGCGTTGCCGTAGTTGTCTGTGTACAGGATGTATATGCGGTAGGCGTCGCCCTGTGCCATCCACCCCACGTAGGGTGGTCGGAGCAGTCCTTCGTGGCGAGGGCCGATGTCGTTGAGCTTCGCGCCCGAAGCCAGCGCCGCCGCCACACGGGCAAACAGCGAGTAGGCCGCGAAGTTGTACACCCCGTGCTCCTGCACCGGGATGCGCACCACCTCCTCGATGTCGTCGCCGAAGGCCATTGCCGGCAGGCCGTTGTCGCAGCAGATGTAGTACTGACCCTTGGCCTTCACCACCACGAAGGGATGTTCCTCCGTGTGGTTCGATGCCACGTCGATGATGTGTATCGTCCCTGGAGGGAAGCCCGTGCAGGCGTGCTTCACCACGAAGGTCGCCGCCTTCACGTTGAACGGCTCCACGCCGTGTGTCACGTCCACCACCTGCACACCCTCTATCATGCTCATCAGCGCCCCTTTCGCCATTCCGGCGAAGAAGCCCTGGTTGCCCCAGTCGGTGGTCAGTGTCACTATCGGTGTCTTCATAATTTATCTTGTATAACGCAGAACCCTCGATACTATTGTCCTGCCCCGAAAAAACTTTTTCGGCCCTGAAAACAAAAATCCCCCGACGGGTGTCGAGGGAAGAATTTCTAGTCGCAGAACATCTGACGGAGAACGTCTTGCAGGGCAAATCCTCGAATTTCCTCACCATTGCCAGTCCTCCGTTGGTTCGTCGGCAAACACGTCGGCAACCAGCAGTTTGTCGTTGCCGTTGGCATGCGCCTGTTTGGCAGCAGCGGCCCAACCGGCTCGGGGTGATTCTTTCTGCTCAAGTTTTACCAATCCTTTCACGAAAGCAATCACCTTCTCCAGTGCCGACTCGCTGTCGAGCAGCGGATTCATCTCGCGGAACAGCTCCGCGCGCAACTGTACAGTAGTCATATTCTGAACCTTTTCTTTTGTTTTTCAAAATGCAAAAATACGAAATTTTTTTGAATGGCCAAAAATTAATTCGCAAACGGTTTATGTCGGCGCAGGTTTTTCTTTTTACGCGAATTGCCGTGAATTGTTCGTGAATTTTGGTTTTAACGGCGAATTTTACGAATTTAACTAATTGGCTGGCGCAGGTCTTTTTTGTTC
>DECD01000011.1 GCA_002349055.1 Bacteroidales bacterium UBA2939
CCTTTACATCTGGAAAGAGACAACCTTTTTATCGGAAAGCATAGAAACAATGAACATTAGAATCGATGCCTACAAAATAAGAGGGGGAAATGTAAATTATAACCACATATATTTTGTGGGGAATGATTTATTATGATAAAAAAAATTGTGGGGGAATGAAAAAAAGTCGTATCTTTGCAGTCGAAAAAATATGAAGGAGAGCCTGTTACAGCTCAAGAGAAAAAAATGGTGGAGATTCTTAATAGCGATAAGTATATTGTAAATCTTAAAATTCAAAAAAATAGCTTTATAGCGATTGACCCAAATGGTAAAAAAATTATAACAAGCGAAGGCGGTGGATCATTTATGGGGAACCGTTTAAATGATGATAATAGTAAGGCTTTTGGAATGCAAGTCTTAAATGCAGTGGACTCAAGAGATGTAGACCCACAATCTGGCACAAATATTTGGCATGAGATAATGGAGTCTTTCGTTGGCTGCCGAATATCTCTTGACGACAGAAAGAAAAGTTGTAGGTACGACGATAAAGAAGAAATGAACATTGTTTATCCACAAGCTCATGCCGAAGCAAATGAATATTTCTGCGGCCATGTGTTAAAGTTTACATGGAATGGACGAACAGTAAAATGGTTGGATCCGACGATTCTTATAGAAAATTCTAAAAAATAAACTTTTTTAACCTTATCGAATGAGCAAATTGTTCATATTCATAATGTTTGTATGTGCGCTGGCATCCCCGGCATATTCCCAAAATTGGTGTCAGTTAATAAAAGGTCACACCACAGTCGATGAGGCCGAGGCTTTTTTGGCTTGGATAAATCAAAAAGATTTGGATTTGCTAGATCAAACAGAAAAACCGGCGCAGCCAATTCGTGATACCTTTCTGGTGTTAGACACATGCTCTGCTGGAAATATTATGCTCATCGAAATAAGGAGAGCGAATGATTCAATTGGGTATTATGAAATTACGTTGTTCGAGGATTTTCCCATCAAAATCCCCACGTCTTTCACCATTATCACATTACGTGAGGATATCGACAGCGGAGAAGTTCTCTCCATCGGTCAAGTCTATCCGATGCTGATAAAGCCATATTTCTACGTGGACCGACTACCTGGAGATTTTTATTATCCCATTATAGTCGGAACCCGAGAGAAGGTGGCCGTCGAAGCCCAGATGCCTACAAATGGGAATTTTTATACATCGCCGAACATAGTTGGAAAGATCTATTTACGAGAAGGTTTGGATGCTTTTGACGGTGCAGAACGAGGGGCGTACTCGCCACAAAGAGAAGACAACTGATTGATGAAACAACATGACAATAGAAACAATGGGGTAAACCGCACAATAACCGTGTGGTTTTACCCCCTTGTTTCCACCGGGAAAGAACGCGACGAGGAGACGGGCTACGGCTACTTCGGAGCAAGGTACATGGATCACGAGTTGATGACCATGTGGCTCAGCGTAGATAGATATGCTGATAAATACCCGTTCATCTCACCCTATGCCTATTGTGCTTGGAATCCATTGAAATTGACGGACCCAAGCGGGGATACAATTATTTTTAAGGATAAAAAAGCTGAAGAGATGTTCGAAAAAACATATAATGACATAAGTGTTAAGTTGATAAAATTTCGCAATAAAAAAAGACTTAGTAAAAAGAAACAGGAGAAATATATTGCATTGTCTAAAATAAAGCAATCAATGGATGATATTAAAAATTCAAAGACGAAATTCTACTATTCTTCCCTGCCTAATGATGGTTCAATAAAATCTGGGGGACATACTTACTGGAAAGAAGGTGTAGATGGAGTTTCTGTAGATATTACTGAAGATTGTTACGGCACACTTGTTCATGAGACAAAACATGCAAGTCAATTTGTTTCGGGGGATTGGGAGGTTGACAAGGGATCGGTTGATGAAGAGGGCCACTTTGGTCTCATTAATTATGATCTCCAAGATGAGTTTGATGCATATCGTCAAGAGTTTAATTATCAGTTTTATATCAATCATGAGAAGTATTATGATGATAATCGTATCAAAACAGAATTTGTGAATGGATATAAAGATAAACCATATATAATTCCAGAATACATTCAGTATAATGCATCAAATCCCAAAACAAATAAAAATGAAGAATAAGTTTTTTTACAGAAATATTAAAATTATACTGCCACTGATTTTGGCTACCGTGATGGTATCGTCATGTGCGATATCAAAGAAGTGTTCCAATCCACCAGTTTCGTACAAAATAAAGATTAATCAATTAGTTTTTCCTATTGCATTTAATCAAAAATACTATTGTTATGATATTTATATTGAAGATTCTGTTTGTTCAATATATCAGATAAACAGGGCTTACAAAAAACCATCTCGACTAATATATGATACTTTATATGTTGAGTCATTTCGTCTTTCACAAGATGAAATTGAAGAGATTGATTCAATAGTTGATGATTTATGGAATAAGCGAGATACGATATATGCCAGTAATACGATTGATGGTAATTTAACAAACCTGTATTTGATGAAGAGAGATAAACCGAAAAAAATTGTAATCTCTAACCGGAAAGTGGACATTGTCAATAGGTTATTTGATATTGTGAATGTTTATTGCAATAAAGCAATGATACCGCTTTTACAAAAAACATTCGAATAAAGGTTATTTATGGCCTTATTACTGGTGCGTTAAAATTTGAACGTTATTGAGACTGGTACCTGTCACAACGGAAAAGAATAGATAATTGAACCGAACAGAACATAAAACCGACACATAGCAGACCCTTCTGGAAGGCAACGACAGGGGGCAAACATCTGCTTCATCCTTGCTATAGGTCTACCCTCTGAGACGGTTGGCCGTCCGTCGGGGCAAAACAACTTTTATTCGAGCTCATATATACTAAAAACTAGAATATTCGGGAAGAAGTACGGTATAGGCCATGGGCTATAGGGCTTCAATCATCGACATCACATCCTCACGGGTCTCCAGCCGGGTGAATCTAGCATCCGGGCGGTGCGCCGCCTCGATGTCGTTCTCCACCGCCTTGACGTTGCGCGGGTCGGCAAAGAAACTGTCCCCGGAAGGACTGAACCGATAGGGGTCGACACGCCGCGTCGGCTCTAGCAGCTTATCCACCAGCCAGTCGCGGTCTTTCTGTGAGAGGGAAAGACTTTCGATGAAAGACCAGAGCTTATTCATTGTTATTGTTGCCATAACGCTTTTCTTTTTTGAATTCCGATTGCAAAGATACAACTTTTTCCCCATATAACGCAGAAAACAGGAAAATATTTTAAAATATTCGTATGTTTTCAGGAAGAAACAACCAATCATGCCCACAGCCGCCGGCGCTCTGTGGTAGGAGTTGGTTAGGAGTTGGTAGGGAGATGGTAGGGAGTTTATACGGTTATGATACTAGGGGTTATGCACGAAAAAAGGCACCTTTCGGGGGAAAGGTGCCGGATTGGGGTTTTGTGTTCTGAAATTTAACTTAACAGATGTTAAAACGACATAATGGCGGTATTCCGCGTTCAGAGGCTCTCGCGGAGGATGTCGACCACCTCGGGGCGCGTGAGGGTGCGATAGCCCACAGGGAGGATGAGGACGGCATCGGCCACCTGTTCGAGGTTGGCTTCGCTGACGCCCAGCTCGCGGCTGTGCATCACCACGCCGATTTCGTTCATCCACTCTTCGAGGCACTTGAGGCCCTCGGTAGCCACCTGCTCGTCGCTCTTGCCCTCGGGGCGAACACCCCAGACGTTTTTGGCAAAGCGGACAAACTGGTGCAATCCGTCGTGCATCACATGGCGATAGTAAGGCAGTGATACCGAGGCGAGTGTCATGCCGTGGGTGGCATCGGTGACCAGACCGATGGCGTGGCCAATCTGGTGCACCTCCCAGTCGCCGCCCTTGCCGCATTTGAGCAGCGAGTTGAGGGCCCAGGTGGCGGTCCACATGATGTTGGCGCGAGCCTCGTAGTCCCGCGGATTCTTGGCGGCGATGCGGCTGGAGTGGATGAGCGAGCGCATAAGGCCCTCGTTGATATAGTCGGTGGTGCAGTCGCGGTCGCCGGCGAAGTACTGCTCCATGAGGTGGCTCATGATGTCGAAGAAGCCCGCCACCATCTGGTACTGAGGCACCGTCATGGTGAAGCGCGGGTTGAGGATGGCGAAACGGGGGAAGAGGGACGGGCCGAAAACCTTGCCGCGTTTGAAGCCTTCTTTGCGATTGGTGATGACGCTGCCGCCGTTCATCTCGCTGCCGGTGCCCACCATGGTGAGCACGGCACCCACGGGGACGGTCTTGCAGTCGGGGCTCTTCTGGCCCACCCAGTATTTCTGCCAGGGGTCTTCCTCACAGTAGGCCGAGGCCGAGACCCCCTTGGCGTAGTCGATAGTGGAGCCGCCGCCCACGGCGAGGATGAGGTCGACGTGGTTGTCGCGCACCAGGCGGCCACCCTCGAGGACCTTCTCGTAGGTGGGGTTGGGCATCACGCCAGGGTCTTCAACGACGGTCTTGCCTGCGGCTTTAAGTGCCGCGACGACAGCGTCGTAGATGCCGTTTTTCTTAATCGAGCCGCCGCCGTAGCTGAACATCACCGTCGGCCCGTAGTTCTTCAACTCCTCGACGAGATGGCCCATGGCGTCTTCGCCGAAATACAATTTGGTGGGATTGTGAAATTTAAAATTGCCTTGCATACCGCTAAATTGATTTATTTTAAAATGCAAATATACAAATATTTTTTCGAATCGGTCAAAAAAATCGTATCTTTGCATCTTCAATTTTACGTCCATTTTAATATAAAACCTTGATTATGTTGGAAATTATCAATCAGATTAGCTTCGTGGAAATCCTCAGTGCGTTCATTGTGATGTTCGCCATCATCGATATCACGGGTTCCATTCCCATCTTCATCAGCATGGAAGACAGCGGCAAGCACATCAAGCCGCTCTACGCCACGAGCGTGGCCCTGGGCCTCTTCCTGGTGTTCTTCTTCACCGGCGAAGCCCTGTTGAACCTCTTCGGCATCGACATCGCGTCGTTCGCCGTAGCCGGCGCTTTCATTCTGTTCCTGTTGGCTTTGGAAATGGTGATGGGTCGCGAGCTCATCAAGAACGAGAGCGTGGGCTCGGGCGCGAGCATCGTCCCCGTAGCCTTCCCCCTCATTGCCGGTCCCGGCGCCATCACGGCCTTGCTCTCGCTGCGCGCCGAATACGCCACCGTCAATATCCTCATCGCGCTGTTTCTCAACATCATCATCGACTACATCGTTATCCGCCTGCTGAAGAAGCTGCAACGCTGGCTGGGCGACGAGGTGGTGTTCGTGCTGCGCAAATTCTTCGGCGTCATCCTGATAGCCATCTCGGTGAAACTCTTCGCCTCGAACCTGGCCATCGTCATCCACAACGCCGGACTATAAGCCTCACCCCCTACCCCTCTTCGCACGGAGAGGGGATTTTTTTTTAATTATTTGCAATTTTTCCGCCACAAGGCGTACTAATAGGAGTATTTTGATAATAAAAACACACACACATAAATGAACAGAAAACACGGAGTTTTGAAGATTTTTGCTTTGGCAATGATGGTTTTGCTGGCCATGCCGGCACTGGAAGCACAGCCCGGCGGACCGGGAGGATTCCCCGGCGGCCGTCCACCGAGAGGCGAGCGCTCCAAGGGCAAGCCCAAGTTCCCCGGACAAGACTGGAACAGCCAGAGCAACGACAAGAACGCCAACTCCGTGAAGAAGAAAAAGAAAGTGAAGGAAGGCGACACTTTCAAGGTGGTGGGTTCGCTGCGCGACTCCGTCAGCGGCGAGTTCCTGGCCTTCGTCAACGTGGCCGTGCTCGACTCGGCCGACTCGACCTTCGTCAAAGGCGGCGCCACCAACTTCGACGGTCTCTTCGAAATCAACGGTGTGCCGCTGGGTTCCTACCTGCTGCGCATCACCGCCATCGGCTACCAGAACCGCATGATTCCCTTCAAGGTGGAGAACAACACCGCCCTCGGCACCATCAAGGTGATGCCCGGCTCGACGACCCTCGACGCCGTGGAGATCACCGCCGAGCGTCCCATCTACGCCATGGACGGCGAGAAGATGATTTACAACGTCAGCGACGACCCGAGCATACAGACCGGCACCACCGAGGACGCCCTCCAGAACGCCCCG
This sequence comes from Bacteroidales bacterium UBA2939, assembly GCA_002349055.1. GTDB lineage: Bacteria > Bacteroidota > Bacteroidia > Bacteroidales > P3 > Colimorpha. The sequence goes on from DECD01000011.1 coordinate 6,163, forward strand.
GGCGTGGAGGTCGACGTGGAGGGCAACGTGACGCTGCGCGGCGTCTCGAGCGTGGAGATTTGGATTAACGACAAGCCCTCGAAACTCACCGAGGAGAACCTGAAGACCTACCTCCAGACCCTGCCGGCCAACGCTCTGGCTCGCATCGAGACCATCACCAACCCCTCGGCCAAGTATGCCACCGACGCCGAGGCGGTCATCAACATCGTCACTTCGGCACACATCAAGAGCAACCAGTTCGTGAGCTTCGGCGTCAACGGCTCGAACCAGCCCTTCATCTCGCCGTGGATAAGCTACATGTGGGCCAAGGAGAAACTGAGCGTCAACGTCTTCGCCAGCGGCCGCTACTCCTACCGCGACAACAAGAGCGAAGGCTGGTCGATGCGTCGCAAGGACAACGCCGCCGGCGACGGCTACGACACCACCCTCTACCAGACCGACACCTCGGAGAACGGCAACCGCGGCTACAGCGGCAACATCTTCATGAATGTCAACTACGAGATTGACTCCACCAGCGACCTCTCCTTCGACGGCGGCGGCTTCCTGAACTACAGCAAGAGCTACTCCGACCGCAATACCGACCAGTTCTACTTCTCGCCCATCGACACCATCGCCTACCGCACCGGCGACACCACCACCTCGCCCTCGGGCTTCGGCCACCTGGGCGCCGACTGGACGAAAAAGTTCAACAACGAGGGCCACAACCTGCGCCTGAGCGTCAACGGCCGCTTCTCGCGCAACGCCAGCGACGAATACTACAGCCGCGACTACACCACCTACACCCTCACCCCCGCAGCCGCAGACGAGGAGCGCTACCTGATGACCCGCAACTACAACTACGGCTTCAATTTCGACGCCCGCTACAACCGCCCCTATTCGCAGGACGGCGAACTGAGCTACGGCCTGCGCGCCGACTTCCAGAACACCGACAACGACTACAAGCGCTATAACGACCACGACGGCTCCCTCGTCGACACCCTGCGCACCTACCATTTCGACGGCAAAGAGTGGGGCATTAACGCCGACGTCAACTGGACCCACCGCTGGGGCGGCTTCACCCTCAGCAGCGGCCTCGGCTACGAGCTGGCTCACACCTACTACAACTACGCCTCCGACCAGCTCTACCCCGACGGCACCCCCTTCGCCGACGACAGTTCCTTCTTCACCCACAGCTTCCGCCCCTCCATCCACCTCACCTACCGCACCGAGAGCATGCACAACCTCAAGCTCAACTACTCGATGCGCATGAGCCATCCCGGCGAGGAGAACCTGACGCGCTTCCGCATCTACGGCGACGACAGCTACCGCACCGGCAACCGCAACGGATTGAAACCCGGCTACACCCACTCGATGGAGGCCGGCTGGCAGAAATTCTTCGAGACCTTCGGCAACGTGGGCGTCGAAGCCTACGGCCGCTGGAGCACCAACGAGATTAGCTCGCTCACCGATGCCGAGTACGACAACCTCCTTGAGCGCGTCGTCTCCTACTCCATACCCTACAACATGGGCACCTCGTGGCGCTACGGCACCAGCCTCAACATGACCTACCGCCCCAGCGGCTTCTTCAACGTGCGCCTCTACGCCAACCTCTACAACTACGGCTACCGCTTCGACAACTACAACGGCCAGGACTACCAGAACGACAAGTGGTCCTACAGCGTGCGCGTCAACGCCTGGGCCAAGGTCTTCGACCAATACCAAATCACCATGTCGCTCAACTACTCCTCGCCCACCATCAGCCTCATGAGCGAGCAGAAAGCGCGCTACTGGTTCAACATCGGCGCCCGCAGCGACTTCTTCAACCGCAAGCTGTCGGTCTTCATCAACATACAGGACCTCTTCAACTGGGGCGCCCGCTACGGCTTCGGCTCCGAGAACACCAACCCCTACTACCTCTCCAGCAGCACCAACAAGATGCTCAACAGCCGCTACATCTCTGCCGGCATCACCCTCCGCTTCGGCAAACTTGAACTCGAACGCAACGCCAAGGAAGGCTCAAGCGAGACCGGTGACACCCTATAACGCATGAGACATATCTTCATCATCAACCCCTGCGCGGGTGGAGAAGACCATGCCGACGCAATCACCCAAAGACTACAGGCTTCGAACATCGAAGCCTTAGTCTATATTACCCAAGGGGCAAAGGACGCCACGCGCTATGTGGACGACTACTGCCGCCAGCATCCCGGCGAAGCGCTGCGCTTCTACGCCTGCGGCGGCGACGGCACACTCAACGAGGTGGCCTCCGGCGTGATGGGGCACTCTAACGCGGAAGTGGGCTGCTACCCCTGCGGCAGCGGCAACGACTATGTGAAATACTGGCACGGTGTCGACTTCAACGACCTTCAGGCCCTGACGAAAGCCTCTTCCGTCGAGGTCGACGTGATGAAGGTCCGCTATCAGAGCGACTCCGGCCCTGCGCTACGCTATGCCCTCAACACGCTGAACTTCGGCTTCGAAGCCGAGGTGTGCCGCGCCATGGACGAGATGCGTCGCAAGCCTCTGCTGGGTGGCAGGATGGCCTATCCCTCGGGCATCGTGAAGAGCCTCTTCTCCGGTCGCCACAACCCCTGCCGCATCACCGTCGACGGCGAGCTGTGGCACAAAGGCGACCTCATGCTGGCCTCGCTGGCCAACGGCCGGTACGAAGGCGGCGGCTTCCACAGCGCCCCCCGCTCGCTGAACGACGACGGATGGATTGAGGCCACCGCCATACGCCCCATCTCCATCGTGCGCTTCGCCAGCATCATAGGCAGCTACAAAAACGGCACCTACCTCGACCGAAAGAAACTACAGAACATCGTCTCCTACCGCCGCGCCAAGCATCTGCTCATCGAAAGCGACCATCCCTTCTACATCGGCATCGACGGCGAACTCCTCCACGGCAACCACTTCGAGATAGAAAACCTCCCCCGCGCCCTCCGCTTCGCGGTCCCGAACCCAAACGCCCCTCTCCGCTAGGCTATAGTGCGTCCACCGTGTCTTAACCTGAAAAAAGTTGACACTTTTGGGAGCAATACCAAAAGTGTCAACTTTTTTCAGCGCAAGACACACTATAACATGGATATAGGTACAACATCTATCCTATAGCCATTCTTTTCTATTGTACGTTGCTCAGCATTAGTAACTATCAAAAGGTTGTCACAATTCAGTTCTCCTGCGCATTCAAGCAAAGCATCCACTTCTCGTTTTTCTGTTTTTGGACTTCCTAAATCATAGCATACTTGCACCAAACGTGTAATATGCGGCCCATTACGTAAAACAAAATCCACTTCCTTGTCATTTCGTGAACGATAATAGAATATTGTTTTGTCTGTGTTGTATCCTCTGCGTATTAACTCAACGAACACTTGATTTTCCAGCAACCGCCCAAGATTGTCACTCAAAGAAAATGCCTTTGCTTCAACAAATCCGTTGTCCACTAAATACACTTTCCGGGGAGCTTTTTTCATTAACTTTAATTTGTTGTTGTAACGAGGCAAATAGTAAAAGAGGTATGGCTCATGGAGATAATCCATATATTTCTTGGTCGTATTCACACTTGAGAAACCCAGTTCATTTGCAAGTTCGTTAGCACTAAGAGGATTGCAGAAATTGGATACAAGATACAATGCAAGGTCGTTCAAGTCTGTAATGTTACGTACATTATGACGCTTGGCCACATCTTTCCAGACGATAGAGTCAAATAGCGTATCAAGATAGCTGCGAGTCAACTGGCGGGAAGCCACGACCTCGGGATAACCGCCATTACGCAAATAATCATCTATTAAAACCGATGCGTCGGTCTTATTCTCCTCCGTCAGACCATGTAGGTCAAGTTTGTTCCAATCAAAAAACTCCTCAAGGCTGAATGGTAACATTTCCACTTGAAGATATTTCCCTGTCAGAACTGTAGCCATCTCGCTTGAAAGCATTTTTGCGTTGCTGCCGGTGATGACCATGTTTTTGCCCATTCTGTAGAGTTCGCTTACCCATAAATCCCAATCTGGTAGATTCTGTACCTCATCGAGCAGCAGGTATTCATAACCGGGATAGACATCATCAAGTGTGCGCATAACAAGATTGGCATCCCAGTTATCAAGCAACTGTTGACTGTCGAAATTGAGATAGGCGAAGTTTTTATTTCGTAGCATCAATAGAGCCTGTGTGGATTTGCCCACTCGCCGGGGGCCGGTAATCAACTTGATGAGATGGTTCCGTAACAGAATCTCTGTATCTTGTGAGTTTCGACGTGTCAGATATGGACGAGCTGTCAACTCGTCCCGCTCCTTCTTTTGATTTAGAATAACCGTTCTCATTTTTTATATATTTTCGAGTGCAAAAATACAACTTTTTTTTCAATCGGCAAAACTTATTGCATAAAATATTGTCTATTTTATGCAGTATAACGTATTTTTTGCATAAAAATGCAGTGAGTCACGTAAGCACGGCAACGCGCAGAGAGCTGGAGGATCCGCATTCACGCATTCTTAAAGAGCATTCCCACACTAACGCATTAACGCATTCTGCCTGCTTTGCAGGCTTTGTGGTATGCCTGCGAGCACCGCTGAAAAAAGTTTACGCAGCGAGTCAGCACCGCTGAAATAAATCAAGTAGAGCGAGCAACCCACGGTATGCGCGTCCTCCCTTAAACTCCTCCCCTATGTTAGGGGTGGTGGCCGCGCAGCGGACGGAGGGGTGTGTTAGAGTCGGGGCGATACATACAAAAAATCAGGGCCACCAAACCCGTGGCAGCCCCTCTTCACATTAAAAATAGGGTTATTCGCTGGATTTAATCTGATTCAAAGGTGCTCATGGCCTCCAGCACTTCACTACATCTATTTCATTCAGCGGTGTTCAGCTCCCTTCGGGGTGGCATGAAAAACCTTTATCTCAGTTCAACGTTAATTATCCGTCAATTTCCTTCCGATAGTTGTTTCAGGCGGCGTAACATGACGATGAACCATTTTCTATCTTCCTCCGTGAGGCCGCTACCCGCCCAGTGGTTAAAGTATCTCCATTGGGAGAAGATGGCCGACCCCAGCAGTTTCACGTCATTGATGCTGTCTATTATTCGCAGCAACCCTCCTACCGACCGCCAGGCATCCTCACCGCAGGTCTCGATGAAGGATTGTCCGCAATCCATCTCGAACCCTAGCGACCAGCATTCATCGGGGAAAGCCATATCGTCCAAAAACCTGTACATTTCTCGGTCATCCGCAGCCGTCCGCTCAAAGAATTCGAGATGTTTCCGAGCGAAATTTCCAAGGGTGATCAAAGGCGCAGAATCTTCCGCTGCCATCAGCATTCCTCTTTCTTCTTCATTATCATAAGGAACCACATTGTGATGCATCGGGACGATTTCCGGATGCTCTTCCGTGGTGCCCATGAAGCGTTGCAGATAGGCTTTCAGCTTGTCTATCACCGTCTGTTTCTTCTCGCCACTTTCAGGCATAAAGGGGTTGCTCGGCGGGAGTATCTGCACAATACCGGTACCCGTCTCGGTGACATATCCATCGGTAAAAGCGCGCCGCATGAAAGCATGCGTCTCTTGAGGTTTCAGATGTTCTTCCTCGATGATGGCATCCAACTGCTCGCGTTTCTCCTCTTCGATATACTGCTCCCATTCCGACCCCACGTCTTCGCCACTCTCTGGATTTATCCTGCCGATGAACATCTCAATCAGTTCGCGCTTGTCGCGCATATCGGGGCTTGCGTCAATCAATTTCCTGATGCAGGCAACAATCTCTTTGTCCTCGCAGTTGGTGTCGTGGTATTTCTGTACCAGCGTCAGGATGTAGTTGATGTTGATCTGCACCTGCTTCACCAGCTCCATCTCGAACACTAGGTCGTCCGAGATGTCTTCTTTCTCTTTGTCGTGACTCGCAGGACGGAACTCTTCGTAGAAGTTGTTGTACCATCCCAGATAATCCTGCCACTGCATTTCACCCACCTTCTTGGCTTCGGGGGTAAAGTCGTCAAACGATGCCAATATGTTTCTCAGCCGCAATATCTCGCCCATCAGTCGGATGAATTTCTTCTTCTCCTCTTCATCCATGATGTTGGCCAATCCTTCTACGGGGAACGTATCCAGCAGCATGTTTATCAGCTCCAGATAGGAGGCGCGCCGGTTGCCTCGCTCGTCCTCATAGCCACTTCTGTAGTATTCCTCGAAGGTCTTCATCAGCACTAATCCCGAGGCATTCTCGTCGCCAAAGATAGCCAAACTCTGGTTGGTGGCTTCTTCCAGGTTGCGGAAGCAGACAATGTTGCCGCAGTTCTTCACGGCATTCAGTATGCGGTTGGTGCGACTGTAGGCCTGCAACAAGCCGTGCAGCTTCAGGTTCTTGTCCACCCAAAGCGTATTCAGCGTCTTGGCATCGAAGCCCGTCAAGAACATTCCCACCACTATCAGGATGTCTATCTCTTTGTTCTTCATCCGCTGCGACACATCCTTGTAGTAGCTCTGGAACGAGTCGCCGTCGGTGGAGTAGCTGCAACCGAACATCCGGTTGTAGTCCTTGATGGCTGTTTCCAATGCCTCGCGACTCTGCCTGTCGGGAGCGGTGCCCACATTCTCGGGATTCTCGTCGCTCTCAAAGCCCCAGTCATCCACCTCCTCTTCGTTGACGTTGAAGGTGAATATGGTGGCTACCTTGAGGCCCAAGAGGTTGCTCTCTGCCAGCTGCCGTTTGAATTCGTTGTAGTATAAGATTGCGCTTTTGACCGAATCCACAGCGAAGAGGCTGTTGAATCCGCGGGTCTTGATGGTAACCTTCTCTTCCTTTGCTTTCTGTCCTTTCTTCACCACTTCGCCCACGTTGGTCAGCTTGCTCATCGTGTAGGCGTCGGCTCCCTGCTTGGTTTTCTCGGCAAATCGGTCAATGATGTAGCGTGTCACAATGCTGATGCGCTGCGGGTTGTGCAACGCCTCGTCGGTGTCGATACCCCACACCTGCTTGCTCTCCACAGCATTCCTCATCCTCATCGTCGAATTGTAATCCACATGGAATGGCAGCACGTTCTTGTCGCGGATGGCGTTGATGATGGTGTAGGTGTGCAACTGTGTGCCAAACAATTGTTCTGTGGTGGTGTATCTGCTAGCGGCTCCGGCGTTGACGGCAAAGATGGGTGTGCCGGTGAAGCCGAACATCAGGTATTTCTTCACGCGCTTCTTGATAATCTTGTGCATATCGCCGAACTGCGAGCGGTGGCACTCGTCGAAAATCAGCACAATGTTCTCGTTGTTGAGCAGTTCGCGCAGTTGCTCGTCGCTGTCGTAGATACTGGGTTTCATCAGGTTCGACAGCTTCTGTATGGTGGTGATGATGATGTGGGCGTTGTCGTCCTTCATCTGGCGCAGCAGGATGCGTGCCGAGCTGTTGCTGTTGGCGCAGTTGGGCTCAAAGTGGTCGTACTCCTTCATCGTCTGGTAGTCGAGGTCTTTCCTGTCGACCACGAAGAGCACCTTCTTGATGCCCTCCATCCGCGATGCCAGCTGGGCGGTCTTGAACGACGTGAGGGTCTTGCCGCTGCCCGTGGTGTGCCAGATATAGCCACCGGCGCGCACGCTTCCCTGCCAGCGATTGTAGAGGGCTGTCTGTATCCGCAGCAGTATCTTCTCGGTGGCGGCAATCTGGTAGGGACGCATCACCAGCAACTGCTTGTCGACGTTGAAGACGCAGTATTTTGTCAGTATGTTCAGCAGTGTGTGTTTGGCGAAGAAGGTGGAGGTGAAGTCGCGCAGGTCGGTTAGCAGGGTGTTTTCTTGGTCTGTCCAGTAGCTGGTAAACTCGAAGGTGTTGCCATCTGTCTTGTGTTTCTTCAAGCCGCTGGCCGCCTCCTGCTCTTTGGCGTAGCGCGTGGTGTTGCTGTAGTATTTCGTCTCGCCGCCGTTGCTGATGACGAACACCTGCACAAAGTCAAACATTGCCCGTCCTGCCCAGAAAGAGTCTCTCTGGTAGCGGTTAATCTGGTTGAAGGCTTCCTTGATGGGCACCCCTCGGCGTTTGAGTTCTATATGCACCAGCGGCAAGCCGTTCACCAATATAGTCACATCATAGCGTGCCTTGTGCGCTCCGCCCGTCTCTTCGTATTGATGTGTCACCTGCAAGCGGTTGTTGAAGACGTTGCTCTTGTCTATAAGCTTGATGTTCTTCGTCACCCCGCTATCCATCGGCAGCGCCAGGATGTACCCCTTGCCCTGAATCATCTCCGTCTTGTCCTGGATAGTCATCTGCTCGTTGCTTATCATAGGCAGCAGGCGGTGCCATTCGCCGTCGGTGAGCGCGACATCGTTGAGCAGTTCCAGCTGGCGGCGCAGGTTCTGCATCATCCCCGCCTCGTCTTTCACCTCTGCCTGCTCATAGCCTTGCCCTTGCAGTTGGGCCATCAGCGCCGCCTCCAGCTTGGCTTCGCTCTGGTAGCCCTCCGCCGGCTTTGCCTCCACTTCGTAGTGGGCCATCACCGTCTGGTGTTCCTGCTCTACTATGATTTTATAGTCGTCCATTATTCAAACGTCAATAGTTTGTTGCGGTAATATTCATATTGCTTCTCCCGAAGTTTGAGTTGCTCTTCTAGGTTGCGGATGCTTTCTTCAAAGGTGTCAAGGATAGAGATGATACGTTGTTGCTCTTCAACAGATGGAATTGGAAATGTAAGATTATAAAGCCCTCCCATGTCTACAGAAGCGAAACCTCCTTGATTGATGTGTTGTTTACACCATTTGTTGATTAGAAACATATAATAATAGACGAACTTCATTTCTATCTTTGCTAGATATTCTTTCTTGGGATAGAAGTTTGTGAATCTTTGATTGCATAGATGGTCAACTGTAATAAGAGCATGTTCTCCTATTGTTGCTGAAGTTGCTAAAATAATAGAATTTGCCTTAAACAATCCTTTGCCCTTAATGGCATTGGGGGTAATATGCAAGTTTGAGTCATTTAATAATCTGCCGTTGTCACGAATATCCTCCATTTTAAACCAAGGAATGGTACCATCTTCCCAAAACGAACTATTAGCAGTGGAAGGTGTATACCCATTTCTTGTATCAAATACCTCTTTCAAAGTCTTCATCTCCACACCTCCTTTTCCTTCAAGGTCTAGCAAATTGTCTCGATAAAACTCATACTGCTTCCGTCTTTGTTCAATTTGCTGTTTCAGATTGTCAATGGAAGAAGTGAAGGTGTCAAGAATGTCAACTATCTGCTGCTGCACGGAAATAGAAGGTATAGGGATTTGAATAGATGAAAATTTATCTTTGGATAGACCGAATCGTGTAAGTCCCTGTGCTTTCTTCAAAATCTGTTTTTTTACATTTTCAGTATCGAAAGCGTAATTAATATAGTAGGACAACAGCATATTCCTCCCAAATAGGCGATATCTCATTAGGTGATAGCTGTATACAGCATTGGGAATAGTTTCTTCTATTACAGCGGAGTGTCCAATATCGTCTACAGTCTCTGAAGATGGAGTGACAAAGATATCTCCCTGTTCTACTGTACAATTAATAATCTTTTGGTCTGAAGCTGAGACCACCATCTGTGGTACAGTAGCGTCAATATGCTTATTATGGTAAACATCAACGTAATTCAGCAAAGTTACTAATTGTTCTCCGTCAATTGTTTTCTTGTCAGTTCCTATGTTTTCGAACTTTCCAAGGGCACCTAATTCTTTCCACTCCACCATACTCAACCCTCCATCTCTTTGATTATCTTGTCAATCTTCCCGTTCAACTCATTCCCTTCGGCAATCAGCTTTTCTAATGTGGCGTTCACCTCGTTGATATCTATCGCCTCCCGCGTATCCTCCTGCTCCACATAGCTGCTAACGCTGAGGTTGGCATCGTTCTCCAATATCTCGTCGTTCTTCACCAGCTTGGCCAGGTATTGCTCGTCCTTGCGGTTGGCGAAGAGCTCCATGATTTTGTCCTGATGTTCGGGCAATAGCAGATTCTTGTTGCCGTTCTTCACAAACATCTTGCTGGCATCGATAAAGAGAACGCTGCTGTCCGTCTTGGCACTCTTCTTCAGCACGATGATGCAGGTGGCGATACCCACGCCAAAGAAGAGGTTGGCGGGCAACTGGATGACGGTGTCCACATAGTTGTTTTTGATAAGATACTGTCGTATCTTCTTCTCGTCACCGCCGCGATAGAGCACACCGGGGAACTCGACGATGGCTGCCGTTCCTTGCTCGCCCAGGTGCCACAGCATGTGCATCGTGAAAGCCAGGTCGGCGGCACTCTTCGGTGCCAGCACTCCGGCAGGGGCGTAACGCTCATCGTTGATAAGGATGGGATTCTCCTTGCCGTCCCACTTCAGCGAATAGGGCGGATTGGAGACAATGGCATCAAAAGGCGCATCCTCTATGTGTTGTGGATGCAAAAGGGTGTCCTCTAAACGGATGTCGAAGTTGTCGAAGTTCACGTTGTGGAGGAACATATTGATGCGGCAGAGGTTGTAGGTGGTGGGGTTCACCTCCTGCCCGAAGTATTTCAGGTTGGGGTTTTGCTTGCCCACCGTCTTGGCAAACTTCAGCAGCAGCGAGCCGCTGCCGCAGGCAGGGTCGTAAACCTTCTGGATATTGCGATTGCCCAGCGAAGCCAGTCGTGCCAGCAGCTCCGACACTTGCTGCGGGGTAAAGAACTCGCCGCCGCTCTTGCCAGCCTCCGAGGCATACATCTGCATCAGGAACTCGTAGGTGTCGCCCACGGTGTCGTTGTCGGTATCGTCGTACTTCGAACCGAGGTCCATCTGCGCCACCGTTTTCAGCACCTTGGCCAGCAGCTGGTTGCGCTTGATGACGGTAGAACCGAGTGCCTGACTGTCGACTGAAAAATCGCTGAACAAGCCTCGCAGGTCGTCCTCCGAGTCGGTACCTTGTGCCGATGCCTCGATGGAGCGGAAGATGGCGGTAAGGTGCTCGTTGAGGTTCTCGTCCTTGTCGGCGTTCTTCACCACATTTTGAAACAGCTGTGAGGGGAGAATAAAGAAACCCTTGGCTTGAACGGCATCCTGCTTGCCGCCCAGTGCCTGCTCGTCGGGCATATTGGCATAGTTGAAATTCTTTTGCCCATAGTCGTGCATGCGCTTGTTGAAATAGTCGCAGATATATTCCGAGATGAAGCGGTAGAAGATAGACCCCAGCACGTATGCCTTGAATTCCCATCCGTCCACGCTGCCGCGCAGGTCGTTGGCTATCTTCCATATCGTCTTGTGCAGCTCCGCACGTTCTTGTTGTGTCGCCATAGTGTGATGCTTATATTTTTGACGCCCTGCCTTTCAAAAGCATCACAAAAGAAATATCCGTGAAACTTAATTGTCTGGATGGAGGTTCGGCAAAACCCTTACTACGAACAAGAAAGCCCACGGATACCCGTGAGCGTTCTGCTTTCTAGCGTAGTAAGTTTAGAAATTTGCCGATTTCCATCCTACAAAGAAAAGCAAAAACGCTTCTAAATTATTTATTTATCGTTCTATTCTATTCCTTCAATAATGTTGTTTTTCGTTATTAATTACAACTGCAAAGATACAAAAAATATCCAATCCCACCGCATTATTATTAAAATTCGTACATAAGAACACTGAAAACAAAGAAATTGGAGCAATCCACTTCGCCCATTTCTCAGTTTCTTTTCCAATCTTTTCCAATCTGATTGAGATTAAAATCCATCGCACGCAGCCAGCGATACCTTAGAAAAATCTAACAGATTCCCACAACCACGCACCCGGACAATCCCCATAGGGGAAGATCTACCAGATTTATAGATTTCGCGCAGCGGGAGAACAAAAGCCCTGCGCCAGCATTCGAGTAATTAGCTCCCAATTGACCTGCGCCAGCCAATTAGCGTAATTCGTCAAATTCGCCGTTTCTTTTACAATTTTTTCCAATCTGATTGAGATTGAAGATAATTAACGGTTAATTAACGATAATTCACGTTAAAAGAAGAAACCGCGCAGCGGGAGAAATAAAACAACTGAAACAACTGAAATTGAAACGGCCCGATTACAATTAATTGATAAATAGCAGCCAAAGATCCTCCACCGCTTCAATTCCTGTCTCAAATCTCAAATCTCAGTTTGAAAAAAAGATACCCACGAACTCGATTATTCCTTCTATATACACTTGTATCTAATTAATACTTAAATATATAGATATATAGAATAAGTAAAAGGTGGAAAAGAGAGATACCTCAAAAAAACAACTGAGACTCTGAGACTGAGACTGCAAGCAACAACAAGTATCAACTTAACTCCTTAAAAAGCAATGACTTACAATATTT
>DECD01000032.1:0-3825 GCA_002349055.1 Bacteroidales bacterium UBA2939
AAATTTTTAGTGGACACTAATGTCAAAAAATATGAAAAAATTCTTTGCCCTCATTGCAGTCCTCATCGTTACCATGGCAGCATGGGCGCAGACCAGTGTTTCTACGGACAGCGCGTTTCGCTCGGCGATAGCAAACGGCGCGAACATCATTGTTACCGGCGGTCTTACAGGCAGCAGCATCGGTGCCTGGATGGAAAGCAACACTGGCACGTTTACCAGTGGCTATTCGAGTCATAATGGCTACGACCCCGCCACAATCTTTACATCCGACCTTCCTTTGGTAATCAACAACAACACGGACGCAGGCTCGGTGGTCATCCACTCGCTGACGGTCAACTTCGCCGCTGACGGCCAGAAGGTCTATTTCCCCATGGCTGCCACCGCCGCCAAGGATGCCGGAACGATGATCTTCCAGCACCTTACCGGTGGCCTGAAGCTCAAGCTAAAGAACGAGAAATCCAGCGGGCTCAACGTGGCCAAGCTTGTGGTCACCGTCACCAATGCCTCGGAAGAGGGTGCCATCTACAAGGACCTGAAGCCCGAGTGGGTCGGCGGCATGTTGCCCGCCCTCCCCGAGGATGAAATCGGCCACATCAGCGGCGACCCGGGTGCCGAGTTCGTCTCCTCGATGACCCTCTACCTCAGGGACGAGGTGAACAGCCTTGGCTACAAGCAGATGGGCAATGGCGACGAGCTGGTCTTTTGCATGCCCATGCTTGCCAAGAGCGTGAAATACCTTCAGATTAGCGGCTACGTATATTGCCCCCGTGCTGACGGTGGTCACCTTCAAAATGGAACGTGGCTTCGCTGCCAGTAGTTTCAGCATCAGCCATATCTTCCTTGGAGTAGATGCCGATATGACGAACAACCAGGAGCCCTGGGAAACCAACGACAACGCTTTTGGCGACAGATGGTAGTGGTTTGGTGAGGATGAACTTTCTTAATAAGTGTTAAATATTGATTTTTTTGAAAAAATATTTTGTCAGTTTGTAGAATGTTCGTAATTTTGCAGCCGAATTGAGAACGAAAATAATAGACAAAAGTAAACATAACACACTATGTATCTGACAAAAGAGAAAAAAGAAGAGATATTTGCTCAGTATGGCAAAAATGCCAAGGATACTGGTAGCGCCGAAGGACAGATTGCCCTGTTCACCTATCGCATCCAGCACCTCACCGAGCTGATGAAACAGCACAAGAAAGACCAGGTCTCCGAGCGTTCGCTCGTGATGCTCGTCGGTAAGCGTCGCAAGATGCTCGACTACCTAAAGGAAAAAGACATTGAGCGCTACCGCGCCATCGTCAAACAGCTTGGCCTGCGTAAATAAGGAAAAGAATAGTTTTTCATATTTATTTGGTTATGGTTGGGATTCCTGGCGTTTCTGCCGGGAATCCTTTTTTCGTAGAAGTAGTTGGTGGTTGTGTGTCAATTCTTCTTGCCGACACGCCGGGCTCGGCCGGGTTGACGTAGGTCTTGCCGCCTTCGCCCACTGGCGTCCATTGGGTGATGTCTATCTCTTTCATGTCTTTTATTGGGTGAGGTATTTGTCGCGTAGTCGCTGTTGCTCGTCGGTACTGAAGTTGAGGGCTTCCGCCAGGTAGTTGGCGAGGGATCCGTAGTGCTGGTCTATGAGGTCGAGGGCGCTCTCGAAGTTCTTCACGCTTACGCCCACCATGGCGCCGATGAAGTCCTGCTCGGCCTCGCCGCCGCCTTTCTCTGCGATGCGTGCCGAGAGCTTCTCGATGACGGGGGCGTAGAAGCGGTTGGAGAGGTCGAAGTCCTCTACTATTGTCTTGCGGTCGGCACCGAGGGCTGCCAGCAGGAAGGCAGTGGCCCATCCGGCGCGGTCCTTGCCCTGCGAGCAGTGCCACAGCACACCGCCCTCGGCCCTCAGCACGCCGCGCAGGAATTCGCCGTAGAGGCGCTGCGAGGTGGTGTCCATGACGATGGTGGGGTAGAGGCGGCGGGCCATCTCCTGCGCCTGCGGGTGGAAGGCGTAGGTGGCCAGGAGGTCCACGACGTCGGCCGACTTTATCTGTGTTGTGTCCGTGCGGCCCGAGGAGAAGCTCTCGATGAAGGCTTTCGGCAGGGTGGAAAGTCTGGTGTAGCTGACGCCTGCAATCTGGCGGTTCTGCGCTCCGCCCACCTCGGCATCGAAGCGGAAATCGTAGACGTTGCTGAGGGCGAAGCGTTCCGTGAGGATGGCCACGTCGGCGTCGCTGGCGCGCGAGAGGTTGCCGGAGCGTACCAGGCGGTAGGGCTTTATCCTTCTCCCGTCCTGCATCACGAGGCCACCGAGGTCGCGGCCGTTCTCTATGCGCTCGAATGGTATGAAGCGGTCTGTCTGTGCGTGGGTGGATATCGGCATTGTCGTCAGGATAAAGAATAAAATGATGTGGTGTTTCATTATGCCAGGTATTTGCGTACCAGGGCGAGCACTCCGTCGCTGGGGGACTGTTCGCCGTTGTGGAGTTTGCGGATGACGAAGAGCAGCTTCAGGGCGAAGTAGGGGTAGAGGCCCTGCTCTGTCTGTTGCAGCGTGTCGGCGTCGTCGGTGCCGTAGTAGGCGCGCGAGAAGATGCGCCAGTGTTCGCGCAGCACGTCGGGGCTGACGTGGAAGAGGCTGTCTGCGCGCTCCGCGTTGAGGAACTTTGCGGTGTAGTACATCATGCAGAGATCCCATTCCGGGCGTCCGTAGGCGAAGTCGCCCACGTCGATCCAGAGGTCGCGCCGGCCGTCGGTGATGATGTTGCCGATGTGGAGGTCGCCGTGGAGGCAGGTGGTGCTGTCGGGAAGGGCGTCGAGGGCGCGGAGCGACATCTCGCGCACGTCCTGTGGCAGCTCTTCGTAGTGGGTGATGGCGTCGTGCACCAGTTGCTTCATCGAGAGCAGGCGCCGGGTGTCGGCCTCGGTGGTGTGGAGCTGCTTGGCCAGTGTGGCGAAGCGCAGGGAGAGGGGGGCCAGCCGGTCGGGTTCCTGCGAGATGATGCGGGTGTAGGAGCGCTTGTGGGCTATCAGTTCGTATTCGGCGCCGAAGCGTGTGCCGTCGGTGATGAGACGTATGGGCTTGGGGGTGGGCACCCCCATGGCGAAGACCACCTCGTTGACGTGGAACTCGCGCTCGGCCGTCTGTGCTCCGACGCCGGGGGTGAAGAGCTTGGCCAGGGT
Source organism: Bacteroidales bacterium UBA2939 (assembly GCA_002349055.1). GTDB lineage: Bacteria > Bacteroidota > Bacteroidia > Bacteroidales > P3 > Colimorpha. The sequence continues at coordinate 3,170 of DECD01000032.1, forward strand.
GCTGCCGTCCTTGTGGTTGTAGGTCAGGGCTGTGCCGCCCTCGCCCGTCTGGAAGTAGTCGTCCAGGTTGATTTGCTCGTAGTTGCTCATGTTTGTTTTTTTCTTTTGCTGAAAAACCGGCTGCAAAGATACACTTTTCCCTGCATCCGGCCAAATTTATTTTTGTTGTCGTCCGCCCGCATCCTGCAACGTGGTGTTGATGCGGAAGGCCTTATGGCAAAAAAAGAGCCACAGCAGGCGCATGCTTGCTGTGGCTAGCAATTTTATTGGACAAGGTGTTCTTGCCCGGGTTTCTATAGTAAACTTTCCGGGTTTCCAGATATTCTTTCCGTTGTCTGTTGATGAGGTTGAGTGGCAACGGTTGCTTTACCAACTGAAAAGGCTTCCGCTTTCCTCCCAGTTCTGCTGGGCCTGTTCGTTGTATTCTTTCGATTCAAAGATGGACAGGTCGAGAATCCTTGTTTCGGCGCCGGAAACGGCAAAGCCCTGCTCCGCCTTGAAGGTGACCACCGTCAGCGTCGGGGTGATGTATTCCTTGCTTTTCATATCTGTGTTGTTTTTTTTCCTATTCTCAATTGATGTTGAATGACGGGATGTTGTACATGTGATTTACTGTAAGGTCGAGCGGAGTGACGAGGTCCTTGCTTTTGGCGAAG
>DECD01000032.1:4073-4676 GCA_002349055.1 Bacteroidales bacterium UBA2939
GCCACGGTGTAGTCCACGCCGTCAATCCTCACGGCCGGTGCCGCTGCGGTGCCCTGCACGACGACCTTCAGGTGGTCCACGGCGATGCCCGCCTCCGAGCTGTTGGCCAGCGTGAGGCGCAGGCCGGCGGTGAGGTGGTCGAAGTAGAGGCTGGTCGCGTTGGCATCGGCCTTCTCGGCCATGGGGAAGACGATGCGGTGGCCGCCGTCGCGGAAGTCCACGGCGAGGCGCTTGATGGTGATGGTGGCGCCGGAGGCGTCATGGTTCTCCACGGTGATGTCGTTGCCGCCGGAGGCCATGGTGGCGGGGTAGACGGCGTACATGGCCTCAGCCAGTGGCTCCACCTCGAGGGAGAAGCTGCTGTTTCCGTTGGCGGTGATGTCGTAGGTCGTGCCGTTGAGGTTGATGCCTTCGCCGGCCACCCAGGTGGTGGTGCTGTTCACATTGGCGGGGTCCATCCACACCTTGGCGCCGCCGCCCATGCTGTTGGCAAAAAGGCTGATGCGGTCGGCCACATCCTTGCCGCAGCCCGTGGGCAGTGCCAACAGGGCTGCTAGTCCAATTAATCTGTGTTTCTTCATAATATGTTTTTTTTACGACAAC
>DECD01000040.1:0-39413 GCA_002349055.1 Bacteroidales bacterium UBA2939
TTTTAAGAGACACTAGTGAAAAAAACACTTATCTTTTTAATCGGATTGGTTTTGTCCACGACTGCCTTTGGGCAAAGCGGCAAATACACCATTAAATGTACTGTTGACGACGAGTCTCTCAACGGAGAAATGGCAATACTCCAGAAACATACGTCCGGTGACGACTGGGAATATGACAGCTGCGTGGTGCGGAAAGGCAAGTTCTCTTTCGAGGGAAGTGTCTCGGAACCCGTCTTTGCAGATGTTGTTTTTCGTATAAGAAAGCAGAAAGCACCATACCTTTTCGGGTTCGTTCTCGAACCCGGCACCATCCACATTGACCATCTTCACGAGTATGACCGCGATGTTATCTTATCTGGGACTCCACGAAACGAAGCCATAAACGCCTATCGTCTAGCCGACCATGCCGACACCCTGGCTCTTAACCCTCAGGAGCGTCTCCGTTGGGATACAGTCGTTAAAATCTGGAATAAGGAAATAGAGTTGAGTCCTGAGATTGCCAAGCCCCTGAAGGATTGGTCTAGTTCTCTGCTGAAATCTCTCTATGACAGACGCCAGCAGCGCTTATGGCAGCTGTATCACCAAAACGATCAAAACATTGTGGCTCTCTATGCCATGGAAAAACTGCTGGAATATGACAATATCACAGCAGACTTTCTCGACAGCACCTTGAAAACAGCAGCACCTATGGTGTCGGAAAAATTTGGATACCAAGTAAACTATCTGCGTGCGAAAGAGAATACCTCAGAGGGAAAACTCTACATTGATATTCCAGGAACAGTAGCTTTTTACAAGAAGGAACAATTCAAATGGGAAGAAAAGGATGGTTCACTAAAGGATATTATTGATGGGAAACTGGCATTGATTGATTTCTGGGCATCGTGGTGTGGCCCCTGCCGTGAGGAAATTCGTACCAACCTTATTCCACTCTACAACAAATACAAAGACAGCGGATTGGTGGTGGTGGGAGTTGATGTGTGGGATGACATCGACAACTTCTGGCGTGCTGTAGGGGCAGAGCGCATCAAATATCCCCAGCTGATTGATACCAACAACGCTTCCGGACAGAAATATGGTTTTAGAGGAATCCCCGAAATAATCCTCATCGGTCCCGACGGCACCATCCTCGCCCGCGGCCTCCGCGACTCCTATATTGAGGAAGCAGTAAAGGATGCACTGAAAAAAGAAGAATAATCATTCAAAAATAATTATGATGAAACGTATATTGATGCTTTTTGTTGCCGTTCTGGCCATGTGGCTGGACATCAAAGCGCAAAACTATGATTTCTCCGCCGAAGCCCCCAGTGGACAGACTCTGTATTATAAGATTGTTGACGGCCACGCTGAGGTTGTTTCCCGAGGATATGATTATGTTGAGGGTGATGTTGTAATACCTGCTACCGTGGACTATGACAACACGACCTACGATGTCACCAAAATCGCAGATGTCGATTATCGCGGAGCATTTGAAGGTTGTGAAAATCTAACCTCCATCACGATCCCAGCCAGTATTACATCCATTGGCTATTGGGCTTTTTATGATTGTAGCAATCTAACATCAGTAAACTATACCGGCACAATCGCTCAATGGTGTAGAATTGATTTCCGGAACGACTACGCTAATCCCATTAATATAACGCATTCGTTGAATATCAATGGTAACCATATTTCAAATCTTGTAATTCCTAATGATGTTATTGAGATAAAAAAATATGCATTCTGCGGATGCAGTAGTTTACAATCTGTCACTATTGGCAGTGGAGTATCCACTATTGGATTTCATGCCTTTAGAGATTGCAGTAGTTTACAATCTGTCACTATTGGCAGTGGAGTATCCACTATTGGATCTTATGCCTTTTACGGTTGCAGCAATCTTACGTCCATTAGTTTACCAAATGGAGTGACAACGATAGTTACCGTTAATACGCCTTTATATTTTTAACTATTTTTAACATTTTAACCCCTTAAAAATCAACCGCAAAACGCTCTAAACAGGGGCGATTTTTTCATTTTTGGGGGTCATCCAAACCACAAAAACAGGCATATTCAAATTATACGCTGTCATTCAGTGGTTTACGATTATTCGCGTTCTTTTTTAAGTCTTTCTAACTCACTGACTAACTTCGCGTTAGTTCGTTTCAGTTCCTCAATGGTCGGCGTGTCTTTTTGTTCGTTAAGTCTTGCATCCAGTTCTGCCCTCTGTCTTACACCGTCTGCATGAATACGTCTGACCTCTGCCAACATTTCGCGTAACTCTTTTTGTTGCTCTTTTCGCGTTTTAAGTCCCATAGATTTACGTTCCCTCTCCATTATTTCAAGTAGTTTAGGGTCGGGATGTTCAAACATCTCTCTAAATGCTTTGTTGGGGTCTTTTGCCTTTTTCATATATCAATCAATTACGTTGTAAAGCCACTTTAACACGGTGTCGCCTGTATAGCCTTTTTCCCATATAAACCACGCATACATAGTGAGGTTTGCCCCTTGCTCTTTGTAGGTGTCAAAGTCGCCGTTTCGGGCAATGATAATACGGTTTTGGTACACATATATCCGCGACGGTGGGAAAGGCACATATAGGCGTGTGTAACGGTCTTTTGAGGTCAAATAATGCAGCGGTAGCAATACCGCCACCTTCCCCCTGCAAATCCTTATACACTTCAAAATATGGTCTACCGTGTCCGCTGTGTTCTGTTTGGTTTTCCTGTTAATGTAAGGTGGATTGGTGATAATGTCAAATTTCCCTTCTTCAACTTCAAGTGTCGTAAAGTCTGCCACCCTGTTACAACCACGGTCGATTATATCATAGTTGGTCACATTGTAGCCGTGTGCCTGTATCTCTCTACTCATGAAACCGCCACCGCAAAACGGCTCTAATATCTCATTATGGAAACTCTCAACCCTTAACAAGTCGCGTGTCACACTGGGATGGGTAGCGTAGTAGTTGTAGAAGTCGGCCACCGCAATTTTCGTGTCTTCTAAATGATACTCTTTTTTGAAGTCCTCAATGGTCATTTCCCCAGTGATAACAGGCCAGTATTTTTTTATGGTCTGTGGGGCTTTTTTTGTAGCGTTTGCAAACTGATATACGGTTAAAGTGGGGTCTTTCTTATAGGCTTTTATTAGGCCGTCTAAAAGGGTTGTCAGCCTCTCGCCCTGTCGGTCAATGCCATTGCGTTTAATGTAGCGTTTAATGGCCAACTCATTGACATTGTTTGCTTCGGCGTTTTCCTTTATAGTTAGTTTGGGGTCGTATGTCCTTATCTTTAAGTTCATACAGGTTTAACGTGTAAACCTCTAATTTATTGTGCCTTGTAAAGGTTTGAAAAATTGCCGTGTGTGCAAAGGAAAGTGGGGGCGTGGTTTAATCGTCTCATCGTCAAAAAATTACACCGCCCCCTATCGAAAATTTTTGCTACTGAAAGTACCTATAAGAACTTGCAATATATTTGATAGGCTCTTTCACCGCCTCGCCGTATGATTGCGTCTTTGATAGTGTCCTGTGGCTGTAACCTCAATGCCTGTGCCGTCTTTCTCAAATTGACCGAAACTATTGTGTCATCGGGTATCATTGCACCTGTCGGCACGTCGTATATATCACATATTGTAGACAACCGAAAAGACATTATCTTTTCCCATTCAAGGGCTAACAACCTACATTCTGTTTCCCATACGCTCATTTGCAAATCCTCACAATAGTTGCAGCAATATTCGTGCCACTCTCGGCAAACTCGCCACTTTCTAACCGTTCCATTTCAAGGCACTCCACCTCCTCGCACCACTGGCGAAACTCCACGCTCTTTTTGTCGTTGGCGAAAGTCCAGTGCATACTCATAATGGCCACAAGTTCGCCATCGTCTTTTAGCCACTCATACGCACGTTTAACGTGGTCGATGTCTTGGTTACGGCTAAATGGTGGGTTCATTATGATTTTGTCATATATAGGTTGTGGCTCTGCTGCCATAAAGTCATCGCCTATTAGGTTTGCACCCTCAACGTGTTTCAATACCAATCTGTTTATATCCATTAACTCAAAACAATCTACCGTCACATTTGGGTTTTCCCTGCGTACTGCCTGTATCAATGCCCCTTGACCTGCCGACGGCTCCAGTACCCTGTCGCCTGTCATTATACGGCTCAAATAGTCTGTCAGTAGTTCCGCTACCTTGTAGGGCGTTCCGAAAAACTGGAACTTCTTTTTGAGGTCGACAGGCTCGCCGCTTTTCAACAATTCGACAAGTGCCGTAGGGTCGGACTGGAAGACAAAACCGTCCTTGTATCGGTTCCATTTGCCCCCTATCATTTCCAGTTGTTTTTTTAGGTCGGTGTAGTCTTTGCGGTCAAGTGTGGTGTGTGGTAAGTGCAATATGCCTTCTTCCGCGTCAATGGTGCATTGTTCCAGTATCTCTTTAACGGTCATTGTCCTTTTGCTTGTCTTCGTTATTTGCTGTTACCTCCTTTATTATTTGGGTCAATTTGTGGCTATATACCACGTCGATGCCTAATATTGCCCCTGCGGTAATGAATATCTCTCCAGCCCCTGCGATAACACTTGAAGTTATCACGCCCACTGGGTCAACTATCATTCCAGTAAATAGCAATGCTACACCCAGTACGCACATAGTAGCGGAGAGCCAAAATTTTCTGTTGTCGGTGGTGGTATTAGTATTTGTCATGTCTGTCTGTTGTTAGTCTGTTATATCAAACCCAAATTGAAAGTGCCACAATCTATAACATCATCCTGTGTGTGTGTGCCTTTGACCATCAAACTCCAATAGTCGTTTGTTTCGTCGGTCGGAATGTTGCCGTGTGTCTCGGTAAGTGCAACGTAACTGCTGCCATTATACAAAACAACATCCATCGGGTCATAGTGTTCTGTGGCTGAAAAGTCACCCTTAAATTTGGGCAAAACTCGCCCTAAATTATACCTACTCATATAGCGTCGTATTTTTCAATTCTAATGTACTTGCCGTGTATGGTCATCAACCCTGTCTCGTCGGCATCAAAACGTGTGCTGCCGTTCAAGTAGCAACCTGTCGGCAATACAATATCAAAAGCGGATTGTGCGTGTATCACCACATAACTTTTTTCGTTCTCTATCAAATCCGCGTCATAATAGTTAACAAACGACAAATCCTGTATTTCAAACGCTGTCAAAGCCTTGGTGAAATACTTTGTGTTAGGCATTAACTTAACGATATGTCCGTTGTCTGTCAGCACTTCGTTGTCGCCATCCTGTGTGTCGGGTGTTACGATTGCCTCTTTGACCTTAACCGTTGCCCCATCGTTTAGGTCGGTGAGGTTTACAGGCACTGCAATATTAAGTTCTGCCGTGGCTGAAGGTGAGTAAGTGCCGACGGTCGTATTGTTACGCTTTAGTGTCAGTGTGTTGTTTGCAATAGTGACCGTTGTATTGGTTGACTGGTTGGCCGTGAAAGTTCCCAGTGTATTACCGCCCTGTTGTATTGTCAATGTGCCGTTGTTCGGGGTGCTGCCACCGCCACCGCTGCCAACTGGTATTTCAATAGTGACATCCTCTTTCGTATTTGCTGAGAATTTGCCTATTGTTTCGCGGTTGTCCTGTCGTATAAACGTCAGTGTGCCGTCGTTTGGCTTTGGCACGTTGACCGTGGTGTTTCCGCTTTGGTTTGCCGTGAAAGTGCCTAATCTGTTGTTACCGTAGTTGATTGCCAGTGTGCCGTTGTTCGGTACTGATAACCCTGCAAGTTTCTCTTTTTCCGCTGTGGTGAAAGTGTTATAGTCGGGGTCAATGATAACGCCACCATTAACCAGTGTATCTATAATCTGCTGTTGTTGTTCGGGGGTCATTGTCGCCTGTCCAGCCTCGGCCATCAACTGCCAGTAACTTGTGTTTGTCGGCACTTTGTTTGTGGTGCTGTCGGCCTTGCAGACGTAAGAACTGCCATTGTAAAGAACAAAGTCCAGTTTGTTGTAGTTTGCACTACTGCTATAAGTACCGCGTGGGTTCAATATAAATCTACCTAAATTGTAAGTTGCCATTATCTTTGTGTCTTTTATATATTATATATAAATAGTCGGCACAAAAGAAAAAGGGGGTCTAAACAACCCCCAAAAAGAGAAAGATATGCTAATTAGTAGGTGATTATTAGTTGGCGGTCATCCACTTCAACGGTTAGCGTGTCTTCAAGGTCGTTAGGTACTGAAATTTGCATTGCACAATCGTTGAAGTTCGGTTGTATGGTGATACATCCTATTTCCACGTCATCCGACGTTGCCGTCATGTAGCCGTTTGAGGCTGCAAAGGTGGCACTGCCGACGGTTTCGTTTGTCAATGTTATTTCGTTTGCCTCCGCTACTATATTGTCATTAAACACAAGGTCATGGTTACGTCTGTAATTGCGTGTCATGTCACGTCTAACCGTAGTCCTTGGTGTCACGGCCTTAACCTCGGAAATGGTGACGTTTTGCGTGTTGCATTCGTAATCTATTTGAGTTGAATTGACAATGAACTTTCTGCCGTCCATCTTGCTCCAAGTAACAAGGCTGTAAGGGGTCAACTCATTGTGTAGTGTCATTTGCAAGTTGATTGTGGGCGTTGCGTACTGGTTGGCAATATTGCTTGTTATGTGTTGTTCGGGCAGGTGGTAGTTGCAGGTCGCCACATTGTAAATTTTAGGCATTATCTTGTAGCCGTTGCGGATTGTCTGCGAGTACCTAATGCCTTTGTCTTTGTCGCTTGACAGGTTCAGTTTAATGTCTTCAAAATCTTCAATGGCGGTAGTGTCAATTTCGGTCTTATATTCAGTATTGGTTTTCTCTGTGTGCCATTGCCGTTTTTCAAGGTCTTTTTCTGGTATGACGTTAAACTCAAAGTCTGTTAGTGTGGCATTGTCGCAAAGATATTCACTTGTGCCGAAAGGTCTACCAATCCAAATTTCCACATTCCCTATTTTTGCCACGTCTCCCTCTATTGGTAATTTAATTATAATGCCGTCGTAATTCCTGTATGTATTCGCAAAAGAAACAGGGTTTCCGAAAGCATATTGTGTGCTGTCTCTCTGTAATTGTAGTTTTACGGTTGTTTCGTTAGGCACCCAGTAATATCCATCATCGGCTGTGGTGCTCAACCATTTGTCACAACATTTAATTTTTGCCATAATCCAACAATTACCATCCACCCTGTGGGAATTGCTTAAATGAGACGCTATTTCGTGTGTTGTAGGCATACACTTGAACAAAAAGTTGCTCGATGAATAAAAACTCCAAGTGCCTGTAATCTGTAAATAATGGTTTTCGGTAATTACAACCGTCTCGGTCTTTGCGTATAGCATTGTCTGCCAATTATATTGTACATCACTTCGGGTGCTGCTGTAACTGGGGGTACGGAAATATATTTTTCGTGTCGGGTTGTAAGGTTTTTGCAAACCGTCTGCCTGTGTATTTGAGTATGTATGCCCCCCATCATCAAGTATTGCACAAGTAGGGCAATAGTATATACCGTTTTGTCCGTCGCTGAAATCGGGCGTTTCCTTTTCTGCCGTTCCCCAACTATCATTATATGTGTTTCCGACATATTGGTAAGTCTTTAACCTTGGTGTGTTTGCAGCCCAAAAATCGTGTTCCCAGTACCATCTTTGCACATCGTTACCGTTGCGGAAAAACTCACCGCTTCTGTATTGGTAAAAGTGATTTGACAGGTTTCTTTCGTCGTTAATGTCGGGTAATAGCATATCCACTTCGTATTCGTCACATTCCGCTGTCACGCTGTTATATATGTTGTTAGTGCTAATGGTTGTGCCACCTGCGAAAGCGTCCTGTGTCACTGTAAAAATGTCGCTCAATTCCTCGCACGGCTGGGCGGTGTAGTTGTCGCCGTCGGTGGTGGGGAAATTTACTATATAGCCGTTATTTGGCAGTGTATAGGTGAAATAATAATTCCAACCCTCTGCAATGGCGTTTGGGGTGGTGATTATTAGGTTGTTTTTGTACGGTATGGCCGTAAGGTTTAGATAGGTGAGTATCTGCTCCAGTACGGTCAATTTGTCTGTCGGCTTTTCGTCTTCGTCAAAGTTGTTTGCCTGTTGTTCATATATCTTTGTCATGATGTCCGCGAAAACGTCGGGCAGTTTCACGGTGTCTGTCACATATATTTTTCGGTATGTCCCCAGTGGTTTGCAGAAGTCTAAAAGAATTGAATTGAAAGTAACAACTGGGTCGGTTTCCGTGTCACCAATCCAACTATATTTTGAGTATTGAAGTGTACTTAAAGCATCTTGTGCGTTCAAGGTGAAAGTGTCCGCGACGTGGCTGTATTCCATACTGAAAGTTTCGGGCGTTGAAAAGCCCACCCACTCAACCGTGAAACAGAAGTTATCGTACTTGTCGGGGTCGTAGTCATTCCACCACACAACAGGCAGTTCTCCGTCTTCCCTCACAACGTGCTTTGACAGGGTTTCGCCTGTGCTGCTGTTATACATCCTGCCGTTCACCTCGCTGACTTCGTTTCGCCATTTCAACAGGACTACAAGGGTACTTTTTCCGTTGCTGTTGAGGAAATCCAAATTGACATTGTTCTGCAAGAAGGTAACGGTCGCCGTGCTACACCTGTAAGGCTTATATATGTTTTCCGCGTTGCCCTCGTAATTTACAACAAAAGGGTGGTCGGTCATTGTCAGTGCGTAGTTGTTTACTGGCACTCGGCCAATGTAAATGTCATAGCCGTGTGTCGTTGGTCGCGTTAGTGTGCGGTATTCGTAGGGGTTTGTGCCGTCGTAACCTGTGAAAATAACAACCCTGTATCTTTGCCCCTTTTGGTCAATGCTGTTGTCGATGCTGCGAAAGTCGCCGTAATATCTTTTTGCCATTATCTTACCCTTCCTGTTTTTCTGTTATAGTTGTTAAGTGTGCCTTGCAGGTCGCTGCCGTGTATGGTGAATGTCACATTGCCTGTTTGGTCGGCATTAAAGCCGTTGAAGACGCTGCCATTGTTCAGCATATTAAACAATCTTTGTTGCTGTCGGCTGTTTAAAATCATTTCGCCACGGTTTACCCTTGCAAGGTTATAGTCGCCTATTGAGGTTGCACCGCCTATGATACCTCCGTCGGCAAATTTACTGATACTGGCAATAGTGCCAATCACACCCAAAATCTGTGCCACAATGCTTGCGATTGCTGCCACTTTTGCAGGCCACGGCTCAACCTTTGCAGCCCCAGCCAAACCGCTTGCCATAGCCTCCCCTTCCTCGGCTGCAATCAAAGACGCGATTTGTGGGATTACTGCCCCTATACTGCTTATTATCGAGCCTACACCGCTTAAAAATTGTTGTGCGGTTTCGTCCATACAACTGCCCAAATTGGTGAAGACATTGCCCATAGCGTCAAAAGCTGATGCGGTCGCCTGTGCCTCATTCTGCATATTCTGTAACCTCTTTGTGAGGGCTTCCGCTGCCCTTTCCGCGTCGGTTGTCTGCATATCCTTTAACTGCCTTTCCAACTCGCTCATGTCTGCAATTAACTTAATGCGTAGTTCAGCGTCGGGGGTGTTCTCGAATTGGTCGCGTAGTGCTTTAAGTTGCAGTTGCAAATAGGCAATGGAACCTTCGGGAATTACTGGCTGTATCTCGATTTTCTTCTCTTTTCCCAGTAGTTTGTCAAGTTCTGCCTGTGCCTCTTCTATCTGTTGTTTGAACTTTTGGCGGTCTTCGTCGGTGGCTGCAAGTCGGAAACTCTTATTGAGGTTGGAAATTTGTTCTTCAAGTGCTGCAATAGAACCTTCGGGCAATGGCTCAATCTCTGTTTCCACTTTGATTTTCGGTGTTTTGTGGTTTATACCTCTGTCCGCTCCAAGTTCCTTTGTATATCTCAAATTGCGTTGCTCCATTTGCTCATATTGGGCTTCAAGATTCTGCATTTTGGCATACATTTGTTCAAACTCTTTCATGTTGTCGCCATCACTCATTTTGTCTTTGAGGGCTTCAAGTGCCTTATATTCGGCTTCGGCCATTGCAACCTGTGAATGTATGCCGTTCATGTCGTTGTATTCACTTGCTTTGTCCTTTAAGTCCATCCACTTGTTTTTAGCCTGTGTAATGGCTATATCTAAATTCTCAACACCGCTAACCCATCTTTGCACCTGTTCAACGTCAAATCCCCTGTCAAAGGTGTATTTATAATCACCACTTGAACCGCTGCCAATAGCGGTTGATTTAATCATCTTTGAAAGCGTGTTGTTAATGCTTGCTTGCTCCTTTTGAACGTTGTTTAACATCTGTTTACTTATACGTTCAATGTCTTTAACGGCTGTTTCGTCACCTTTGCGGACTCTCGTCCTTGCTTTCTGCATTTCCTTATCCAACCTTGCATTTTCACCAATCAAACCAAGTTGAAGTGTTTGTAGGTTATCCAAGGCGTTGTAATATTCCCTTGCTGTGCTAATACAACTTCCCAAACCGTTAATCATCGTTGAAAAGTCGGCCTTTGAAATTGAATAGAAAAACTCATCGCTAATACGTTTTGCCACTTCCATTGTTGCACCGTAATTGTCCGCTGCTGTTTGGTTGTTTCTCATTACGCTGTTGAAGCCCTCGGACGCAATTTTAGCCACCGACAAAACACCAACAAACTTGCTGAACTTGCCAGCCAATTTGCCTATTGATTTATCGGTTTCTTCCGCTTTCTGTTTATATTGATAAACCTGTTGTGCTGACCTTTTCAGTGCATTGTCGTGTTGGCTTGTGTCAGCCGTTAATCGGGTTCTATAGTCCTGCATTGTTCTGTGAATTGATAAATAATTTTGCTTGCTCTTTCAGCCTCTCAATCTCTCCCCCTGTTATTTCCTGTGTTGGTTTTTCGTCTTCCGCTTCGTCTTCGCTCTCCCACGGAAAACACATAATGTCCCTAACCGTCAAACTGCCCTTGCTGAACATTGAAGCCGTAGAGAAAATTTTAAGTCGGGTTTGTTCCCATTGTGGGCGGTCGGTGTAGGGTATGCAGTCAATCATGTTTGCCACCTCATACGGCTGCATTACATCGCAAAAGTAGTCGTAACTGACCATCCTAAACTGGTACACCAACAACCTTAACAACTCTGTCACTTCTTTTTTTTTACGGCCTGTTTCGGGGCGGTCGCCTTTTCCTTTGCCTTTGGTGCTATCGCCTGTTGCCTTTTGTCGTTGGCGGTTAGGAATGCCACAAACTCTGCCAGTGTGTCGGGGTTTTCGTCCAGCCAATCCAAGAACTCGTTGAAATCTATTGTAATTTCGGGGTTACAGGCCATCACGGTCGAGTAGAAAAAGGTGATAATGTCAGTAACATTCTTTGGCGAAAAGGTGTTGCCTGTGATTTGCTCATAAATAATATGGCTGCGGAATGTCTGTTTGACATTGACCTCTGTGTCTTTAATTGTAATTGTCATATCTTTCGGGGTTTTATATATAAATAGTTCCCAGTCCACAAAAAAACAGGGTCGGCGACTGCCAACCCTGCCAAAAAACTAGTAACTAAATGAAGATATAATGAAACGAAAAGTGCCTTATACAGAAGCGGTTGTTTTGGTGAACGCACCTGTGCCAGTGAAAGTGACGCTGAAGGTCGCCTTTTCGCCTGTGTTGGCGTTTGCTGTAAGTGAAGTAATGTAGGCGTTGCCAGTCCAATACTTTGTACCGCTGCCAGTTTTCTTTGCCGTGTAGTTTGCTGCGTCGCCGTCGGCCACTATCACGTTGTCGGCTTCGGCCTTTTTAGCCCATACAAGGTTAAGTTTTGTACCGTTAGCCCAAGCGTCAAACAAAGTGTCATAGTCTTCGTCTGTGTAAAGGTTTTCACTGGTAATTTCCCAACTTCTTTTGTTGACCTCGTGGCCTTCCCAAATGCCGTGGTCTTTTGAGTTGACACTGGCGGTTTCGGCTGATAATGTCAGTGTGTGGGCGGTAGCGTATGCAATGCTTTTGGTGGTTTGCTGCTGACCTGTGCCAGTCTGTAAAAAAACCATCAAATCGTCGCCTTTTGTTATGTCTTTAGGAGTAACACTCATGATGTGATTAAATTTAATCTGTTATTTATTATAAATAGTTTGTTACAATGAAAAGTTCAGTGTTTGCACATAGCCGTCGGTGGTGTATTCCTCGCTTGCACCTGTCAAATAGGGGTGGTTTTCCATTTTGTGCAAATAATACCTCACATCGTCTGCCAGTTTCACCCCCTCAAAATAGGTTGCTGAAACTATCTTAACCGTAAACGAAACATCCAATTCACTTGCACCGTCTTTTGTGCCTGTCTCGCTCATATTGGAGCGTTCAAATACTATAAATGGGAGGCTTGTTCCCTCGGTTGCCACCAACGGAAACACATTTTTTGTAACCTCTCGCAATGTATTGTAAAAGTATTCTGTCAATCCTGCTATGCCAATCATTGTTTGTTAGTTTTGCTGTCGTTTATTTTCTTGATAGCCTTTGCTATTTCGTTGTTCAGCGTCTTCTCATATTCCTCTTGAAACGCTGCGTTTGCGGACTGGAAAAAGTATAGCCCTTTCAACTGCCCCCTGTTGTACCCTTTTCGCGTTCTGCGTAGCCCTGTGCCTTTTTCAAAGAACCTCGCCCTAAATGTACCGCTGCCAGTGTTCCGCGTTCCCATGATATGCACCTTTGCGGATATTTCGTGTTGCTTGCTTTCCTCAATCTTTGACCGCCTCACCGCGTCTGTCATTTTGTCGTTGTATTTAGGGCTTTTCACGTTGCTTTGGGGCAGTGCCGTTTTAAGGCTTTTTCGGGTCGCCTGTCTCAAAGAATTTGCAGCCTTGGTAATGCCTGTTTTCAACGCCTTTTTCATTTCCTTTGTGTTAAGTTCAAGGAAAGCTTTATATACCTCGTCGGCGTTGGTGGTTATTGTGGTTTCCTTACTCATTTTTCTGTGATATTTCAAGGCGTTTGCACATCAAAGGGCGGTCAATCTGTATTGACAATATGGTGTAGTCTTTGCCGTTCCACTGGATAATGTCGTAGTCGTCGATGTCCTGATACATCCTAACTTCAAGGGTGTAGGTGTTTGGCATCCACACGTCGCCGTTGTCGTTCTGTCGGCTCTGTCGGTGCAATACGTTTCGGGCTTTGATAGTCGCCTTTTCCGCGTATGTTGTTATTTGTTCGCCCACGCTGTTTACTTCAACGGTAGGCGAAAGTATCTTTATTGTCTCTGTCAGTAGCCCTGCCCTCATGATTAACCCCCCATCTCAACTTCACCGTTATTGTTTATGTGTGCCGTGGCTATTACCTTTGCCATCAAACGCTCATACGCTTTTGACTTTGCACCGCCACACATTCTGCATTTCGCCACAAATCCGCTTTCTATCTCCAAGTCGCCTGTAGTCTCATTCAAATAGGTGTGTTGACATATTTCATCAAGCATCGCCCTCTCGTTTACTATTGTGTGGAGTTGGCTGTAATCCTTGTAAAGGCTCAATAAATAATCGTAACTGAAAGGCACTTCGGTTACACTTACACCGTAGGCGTTGGCCTCACGGCTCATATACAGGTCGCCCACATAAAGCAATATGGCGTGTTGCAGGGGCTTTGGCAATTCGTCGCCCTCGCCCTCGATGTAGTCTTCAAGCAAGTAGTCAATGTGTCTCTCTACCGTCTTTTCTGCAACCTCAATTAAATGTGTAATATATGTGTCCTCGGCTGTGTAACCGCTTTCAATGTTCAAGTGCTGTTTTGCCAATGCTAATGTTACATACATAGTGCTGTGTGTTTTATATATATATATAAATAGTCGGCTGACACGAAAAAAGCCGTCCAAGGGGTGTTTTTGACCCCTTACAGGCGTTTTCTTTGCTTTCGGGTGTAGTTGGCCGCCGAAACACTCAAAAGGCTCTCAAAGGACAAAAAACAGGGTCGGCGTTGGCCAACCCTGCTGTCAGAATACAAACTAAACAAAAAATAAAATGGAAAATTAGGCAATCGATGCCACTTTGTATGCGTTTTCACGGAGGACTTTGAAGTCCCAGTAAGTGTTAACAATCAATCTAATGCAGCCACTTGCAGCAAGTGTAACATTGTCAACTGTGATGTCGAGGTTTCCGAACTGGGCGAGTACCATCTGTGAGAAGTCGGCACAAATAATCTTTGCGTCGCTGATATTTGAGGTTGTCAAGCATTTAGTGCCGTCAATCTCGCCGTTCTCGTAAATCATACCGCCGACGTTTACGGTCACATCGTCACCGCTGTTTATTGAGCCTTTCAGCATATTGCGGAGTTTGCCCTTTGCGGTAGGGCTGCAAATATAAGAGTAACCCTCCATATTGGCGGTTTCAATCTGTGCCTCCATATTGGTGATACCTGCAAAGTTGGTAACTGATGGAATAGCGGTTGCGGAATAGAAAAGGCCAGTAGGCTGTGTGTTTGTGCCGTTGGCGTTGCCTAAAATGGTTGCTTCCAACTTGGCACTGATAGCGTTAACAATCTCATTGCGTATAGCCTGTTCAGCACTTGCACTGTCTTGAATTAAGAACTGTTTTGAAATAGGCACAACAACGCTCATTCTCTTTGGCTGCAATTTGACATTGCTGAAAGTTGGTGTGCTGTCACTGGTGGTTGAAGTCTCGCCCTCCCAAGTTGCGTTGATTGCTGACATTGTAGGGTACTGGACATCGCCCTTCAAGTTGCTCAAAAACTTTACACCGCTTTGCAGAAGTGTACTTTTGGCGTGTAATGGCTCTAATACGTCCATCAAGTCGGTTGCTACAACGTCGTCATGTTCGGTTGCAACGGTGACGGTTCTGTATTCCTCGGCCATTGGCATTTGGATTTGTCCGACGTAGTTGATACCTGCGTTTCGCATCTCCTCTGCACCTTTGTTGATAACGGCCTGTGACAGGTCATCCATCTGTTTGTTTTCGGCCACGTTTCTAATGGCTCTTAAAATTGAAAATTTCTGATTTTTCATTGTTCTAATATTAGAATTGTTATTTATCTCGGTTGTTGTCTCCTTTGGCAGTTCCACGTCAAGTTTACGCAATTCCTCATTGAGGGTTTGCAGTTCTGTCTTAATGGCGTTGAAACGCTCTGTTTCCTCGGCGTTGAGGCTTCTAATTTCAGTCTTTGCGGTGTTAATAATAGTTTCGGCCTCGGCTTTCAGTGTGGCCTTACGCTCTAAAATCTCAACACTATTCATAGTCGGTGTTTTGGTTTGTTATTTATTATAAATAGTCGCCAGTTACAAAAAGTTACAGGCTCTCAATGTCTTTTCTCATTGCGTCGAGCATTGCGTTTATTTCCTCGGCTGTGGCTTTCACTTCGTCAAATCTCTTTGAGCATGACGTGGCTTCGTATGCTGGTTGAAAAACTGGTGCAACGTCGTAAAGTCTGTTTATATGGTAAATGTCGCGGTACAATACACCGTCTTTGTTGCTCCATTTTTCCGCTGTTTTGTCGTCGGGGTCAATGGTAAAGGCGAAACTGCTTGCTGTAATGTCGCCACGTTCAAGGTACTCCAGTAGTTCGTCACCAAGTGCGGTTTTGGGTGCTGCGAAACGGTATAAAACGCCCTTTTCGTCTACTGACAATTCCATTGAGCCTGTGCCGTTCTTGCAACGTGCCAAAATCTTATTGTTTTCGTGGTTAAATCGGGCGAACACGTCACTATTGTTTATAGTGTCTGTTGTGATTGCCCCACGGTGGATTGTCTCATAAAATCCCAAATCCTCGCTTTGGCTCTCAAAAACCACTGCGTAACCCTGTATCATTCGACTTTCTTTGTCTACCCTTATTTCGGGGTTGTTGAGGCTTCTAACCTCTTTGTCGGTTTTATTCATTGTCTGCTATATTTGGCTTGTTATTTTCTGTGTCCTGTGTGCCTATGGTGTTGTCCGCTATTTTTGTGTAGGCTATAATTAGTTCGTCGCCACCGTCAACCGCTTCAAGTCCTATCTGCTTTCTCGCCTCGTTTCGGGTCATGATGCCGTTGTTTACAAGTGAGGTCAAGTAATTGGCCGTGGCCGCTTTGTCTGCCCTTAACAAATAAGTTTCGTCGAAGTCAATTTTAAAGTCGCTTTCCGTGCCTTTTAGCAACTTCTTTGAAAACTCATTTTCTAACAAAGTGACGTATGGCATCACCGTGTGCAAAATAAAAGCCTGTTGTTCGGCTTCTATGCTGTTGTAACTGCTGCCAGTGGTGTCACCAAGCAAAGACGGTGAAACGCCGAAAAATCGGGCAATGTCTTTGACATTGTATTGCCTTGCTTCGATTAACTGGGCATCGTGGGCGTTTACTTGGACTGGCTGATATGTCATATTGCCCTGTAATACCGCTATACCCTGCCCACCGCCACTATATGCAGTGTTCCAGTTGTTGATTATGTCCTGTCTCTGCTGTGCGTTCAACTGGCCTTGCACGTTGAGCACACCAGATAAATTTCCTCCTTTGCTGTAAAAATTTTCGCTACTGGTTTCGGCTGACTTTGCCAGTTTCAAAGTGCCGTCTGCGTAACTGATAACTGATATACCGTTTATGCCGTCGTAAGTGTTCTTTAGTAGGTGTATCATGTTAATCGGCTCGATACGCTTGTTTGTCACTATCGGACATTGATAATACAGGGTGTTGGCCTGTTTGTCGTAAACTATACTTACGTCGCCACTTTCAAGGTATCTCAAAGACTTTACGCTGCCGTCGCCGTTACGCTCAATGTAACAAAAGCCGTTGCCCCTTAAAAGAACTGACTGGATTAACAACTTGATAAGATTGTACTTGTTTATTAGGTTGTCGCGTTGGTCAAATACCTTGTAAAGGCTGTGGTTTTCAACAATGGCGTTGCCCTGTTTAACCCTAATTGGCAGCATTGCCACTGCGTCGCTAATAAGTTCAACACACCTATACACCGCCGACAAACTCATTGCAGAACGGTTTGTAAAGCAACTGCCGAAAGTAAGTCCAAGGTTGGTGTAGGGTGAGGTCAAGTAAACGTCGTGGTTTTTGTCGATGCCCCTTGTTTCCTGTGCCTGTGTCTGTTTTCTACGGTTGAAAATACCCATAATTAAAAGTCCTAATTTCAGTTATTATATTTATAAATAGTCTGATTTTTCGGACTTTGCACCCTATACCAAAGTACCTTCAGCTGTAGTGTAGGTACTTTGATTACAAGTAACTATAATAAAGGTACTAAAAGAGAAAAAAAATTAAATCATATATATGATTTTAATTTTTTTATCACCTTATATTTAAGTAACTTAATATATAAGTGTTATACATCGCACGCACGCGATTACAAAGGTCGGAAGTCGAAACGGAAAAGTGGTGTCCTTTGAAAAGATACGTTTTTTGCGGTCGGCTACATAATGCCGTTGTCGTACCTCGGACTTTCAAGGTAGCCACCGAGGGCGGTGAGCATGGCAATTACACCGTCAATCTTTTCACTCTTACTGCCCCCTTTTATTGGCTTTTCGTTGTCGTTGAAGTCGGTTTTTATGAGCACGTTGGAAATACACCATCGCGTTATGTCGTTTGCGTCAAGGGTCACTTTTCCGCTTCTCATTGCCCTTGCAAACTCTTTTGTTGGTTTGTTGAAGTTGCCTACAGACTGACTGAACGGCTGCATTGGCAGTCCTGCCGTGGTCGCGGAAATTGCAAACTGGGTGGCGTTCCACGCATCATAGTAAACGCCGTTGATATACAGGTCATAGTCTCTTTGGGTGTCAAGTATCAACTTCAAAATATAGTCATAGTCGGTTACGTTTCCTGGGGTTATCTTTAATTGTCCGTTGCGTTGGTATTTCCTGTATGTGGTGGCGTTCACGCCCTCTTTTAGGCTGTCACTGGGTAGGAAATACCAAGTCTTAAACACAAACCTGTTTTCGACTGGGAAGAGGAAGGACACGGCTGTCAAGTCGCTGACCGCTGCAAGGTCGATGCCTATATAGCACTGCAAACCCCTGTATTGTTCAAGGTCAACTTTTGCGGTCGCACGGTTTACGACATCCAACCCTAACCAACTTTCGGCACTTTGCAGCCAAATATTAAGTGTCTTTGTCTTTGTTTCGGCCATTGCACCGTCATTGTTCTTTGCCCTGTTTACTTCGGCTGCTATGTCTGCCAGTTCAACGGTCACGCCCAAATTTGGATTGCTTTTAATCCAGTTGCAGGGGTCATCCCATTGGTCGGCTTCGTCTAACTCAAATATAAAAGCCGTCTGTGTGTCATCATGCTTAATCCCTGCCAGTATCTCAATACAGGTGTTTCGCATTTCATAGCACGGCGTGAAAAGGTTATGCCCTGCCGTGGTTATAACAAAGGCCAAGGGGTTTTTGCGTTGCAACTGGGAAGACTTCAACACGTCAAACATATCTGACTTTTGGGCTGCGTGGTATTCGTCGATGACGTAGAAACTGGCATTAAAGCCGTCGCACGCTTCGGGGTTATAACTCAAAGTACGCAATAGGCTGTTGGTTGCCTTAAACTTCAACGTGTCGCGGTATGCCTGTATAAACCTGTTTTTCGGGTCAAGTTGCTTTGACAGGGTTTTCGCCATATCGTAAAGGTTTTGGGCTTGCTTTGCTGCGTTGGCTGCTATATATACCTCTGCCGACGCTTCACCGTCTGCCAACAGGTTATATAAACTCAATGCTGCGATAAACATTGACTTTCCTTGTTTCCTTGCACACTCTAAATACACATTGCGTATCACTCGCTTTGTGGGGTCGGCCTTCCAGTAAAAGCCGTAAATGTGATACAGGACAAAACGCTGCCACGGCGACAATATAAACTGCTGCCCTGCCGTTTTGCCTTTGTAGTGGTGTAGTTTCTCAATAAATCTAACAACGCGGTCGGCCTTCTCGGGGCAGAAAACCAAGTCATCGCGGTTAAACCACTGCAAATAACGGCTACAGGCTTGTTTTATATACAAACCTGTTGTTATTTCACCGTTGGCCACTTTGTCGGCATATTCTGTGTAGATACTGGGAACTGCCACCGCTGCCAACCGTTTAACCCATCATTATTCCTTTGAGAAGTTCGGCATCCTCGGCCTCGGTGCTGTCTGTCTGTTTTATTTTGCTTTCGCTCCAAGGGGTCACGCCTAATTGCTGATAGCATTTCAAATTGGTAGCCTGTAAGTCCTTTATTGTGGCTATTAGGGGGTTTTTACGGCCTGTGCGGTCATTGTAAAGGCCAACCCTTTTAATTTCCTGTTGGCAGTCGGCTATCATGTCGAGGTTGTCGGCTATGGTTGTTATTGTAGCCTCCCACTGGGGCTGTATGTCGCCGTATTTTTCGGTCAAATACGCTGTAATCTTTTTCATTGTGGCCTGTGTCGCCCTGCTGTAACCTGTAAATTTCATTTGTCCTTTTGTTTAAGTCTTATTACTCATAAATAGTCGCCACTTTGAAAATGTGCCGTCACTTGCAGCAACTTGCTATCTTTTCACGTATTCTTTGGGCTATGGCGTGGCCTTCGGGGGTTATGTTGTCTGCAAGTGGTCTAATGTATTCTGTGTCATGGCATTTGTCGCGGTAAAAAAATTTTCGGTACTTTAAACGCTCGGTCACTATACGTTTTACGGTCTCTGTGTCACCGTTAATTACTGGCTCTTTGATTAAATCAAACATCTCCGCTATGTGGGCGTTTATCTCGTCTGCGTCGGGTCTGTTTATCACCTTTTTGTTTTTGATGTCCGCGTCGTTCTCGTTCACTGTGATAATTAGTATTGTTTTTGTCTCAAGCACCTTTCCTCCACCTATCCTGCCATAGAGTATAATTACATTTACTTTTGGGCTGTTTCGCCGAAAACACAAATTGTAGGAGTACCCTTTTATTTTTCTTGCCATCTTGTTGCCGTGTTTGTCCTTTTATCTTTGGAGGTCGTTTAGGGGGTGTTTTATGCCCCTTACAGGCGTTTTTGCTTCGGTTTGGTGTAGTTTATCCATCCACACCCCAAAAGGCTCTTAAAACGCCTTATTTGAAGTTTTCGGGCTGGTATCTCTCTAATACTGAGTCAACCCAGTAACTTTTTGCAATGTCTGTTAAGTCTGCGTCCGTGTAACCGTCACTTATCATCGGGGCGATTATCTGTTTCATTTCGTTGAAGTAGTAGCGGACATACTGGGGTACATAGTTTTTTCGGTTTGGCAGTTCGTCGGCCAGTCTTATGTTTTCCCCTGCCATTTGGGAATAGGTTGCAAGCATCTCCCTGTTAGTGTAGCCCATCGCCCTCAATGGCATTATGTCTATTCTCATATCGTCGGGCAGTTGGAATTTGCTGCCGTTGGTGTAGTTGCTATTGTTGTTGTTCGCCTTGTTCATGATACGCTCATAATCATCTGTTATGCCCTGTCTGTGTTTGGCCAGTTCGTCGCCTGTGTACAATACACCCAGTTTGGTATAGTATGTGTCGAAGTGTTCTTTTGCTTTGTCCTTTGGCAGGGTAGGCATTGCCACCTTAAAGGCTTTCCAACTTTCCCAGTATCTTTTTTTGTTCGGCTTTGGGGTTGGTGTCGGTGTTGCTGTTGTTTCCGTTGGTGTAGTGTTTATTGTTTCCTGTGCCATTTGGTATGCGTATTGTTCTGTTTCGTCATTGGTGTAGGTGTAGGTGTCGGTAGCGTCAGCCATAAAATCAAACATATCAAAATCGTTTTCGGGGTCGGGGGCTATATTAGTACCTTCACTTAAGGTATATACCTCTAACTCAAGATTATTATTTATATCTTTCTCCATCTCTTTTGTGATTGCAATATCGCCGCAACTCTCAATAATTGAAGTAGTTAGGTTGTTTTCGGCATTTTTGCTCTCAATGTCATTATATATAGTGGTTGCAATATCGTTGCTATTCATTGTGTTTGTGTTAGTTACATTATCTTTGCCATCGTTTTGGCTCTCATTGCTATATATTGCGGTTGCAATATCTTTGTTACTTGCTGAAATAGTGTTGTTTGCGTCCTCAAAACAACTGCTATTGTCAATTAGGTGTTGGTTAGTGCCTTTGAGTATGTGGAAATAGGGTAACTGACCCTTAAAAGTGTTGTAGTTCCAATAGCCTGTCTTATACTCAATATAGCCAAGTGAAACCAGTTTCCTAATGCTGCGGAATATGGTTGTATAGGTAGCCGTCGCCCCTGCGTCGGTCAAAACGTCTTCAAGGGTCATTGATTTAAGTTTTGGATTGCTTTTGATAGATACAGGAAACCAACCGCCTTTGTTGTACTTTAAAATTTTCACGTCGCCAAAGAACTGCAACAATGCCAGTACGTTCTTATCTATTGGATTTAGGCGTTTGTCGGCCTTTGTTTCGTTGGTCAGTATATAGCCAACCTCGTCAATTAGTTTGTTTGTTTTCATATTTCCTAATATGATTATGTGTTTTATTCCCCCATATTTCCTGTTTTCCTCTCCCTTGTAGGGAAAAGGACAGGGGCATCGCTGAAATACGGAAGGGCAATGCCCCCAACCTGTTTACTAATAAATATAGCCCTGCCACAAAAAATATCAAGTGAGACGGTGTTTTTTTGTATTTTTTAACACTTTTTCTTATATATTGCGATTGCAATATCGCCACTACCGACTGATACAGAACAAAATAAAACCCTGCCAACGGTGACGGTGACAGGGTGGGGAATATGAAATGAAGACTATAAAGACTTAAAGCCTTTCCATATATAAATATACGAAAAATCTCAAAAATACCAAACTTTTTTTCGGTTTTGGCACTATTTATAGTTATAACAACTAAAACAAAAGAACAATGAAAAAGACTATCTTGAACTATCTTGTCATGGTTGCCCTCATACTGGGTGCTATCGTTGCCCCTGTGCTGACTGGTTGCGTCTGTTTCGGTATCGTCAACGCCGTTGCACTGGCAGTATTAGCCGTAAACAACTTGGAGAACTTCGACTTGAGACATTGACCTATGCCAACAATTTACAGACCTAAAAAGAAGTCAAACAATCACAAAAAAAGGGAAAAGGCAAAAGCAATATATGATACGGTCTATAATACGGCCTTGTGGCGACGTTTAAGGGGTGCTTACTTGCAATCCCACCCCCTGTGTGAAATCTGCCTTGAAAATGGCATTATAACCCCTGCCGTTGAGGTTCACCACGTCACCCCTATAAGTACCGCCGACACCATTGTTGAAATGCAGGGTTTAGGCTTCGACGCTGACAACTTAATGGCTCTTTGTGCCTGTTGTCATGACGCGGTACACAAAAAGAAAAAAAAGTAGGTCACTTTCTGCCACTAGCGACTATTTATATATAGATAATTCTTTCCCATTTTTATAAAATATCTTTGTTTATTATTATCACATTACGAGCAACAAACCCCTACCGATAGGCAGGGGGTTGTTGTTTTAAGTAATATGAAGTGAGTAAGGGTTACAAAGTAATAGTCGCCGTGTTGGTTGTTTTCGGCATTGTGCCGTCACTGGGGAACGTCACCTCCGTACACAATAGGCTGTCCCTGTCAGCGAAAGCCTCAAATAGTTTTTTCCGCTTCGTACAGGCTTTTACAAATTCCTCAAAGGTCATTCCAAGCCCCTCGGCTGTGAATGACCCTATAGAAGTAGAGTTGCCAGTGGTTTCTTTGTAATAACAGGTGAAGATGTGGCTTTCGGTCGCCTGTGGCTTTCGGGCTTTTGCAATACTTTTATAAAAGTCGTTCTTTTTGCCAACTATTTTGTCTTCGAGGGGTTTGTGCATAAAGCGTAGAAGGTCGTCTGCAAGCGTTCTTTGCTTCTCTTTTGTCATAAACTATATTTTTATTGGTTAATGTATATTTCACGATACAGGTTAAACGGCAGGTGGTCGCCCTTGAAAATAACCGTAACCTCTACCAACAATGCCTCGGCGTTTTCAAGATTATAATATCCAAATAAATCGTTTGGGTCATATAGTCTTTTAACCAACCATTCGGGGTTAAGTCTACGGCTGTTTGCCGTGGGGTATACCCTTTCTTCGTAACAATCTGTCGAAAACATGCCGTCAATGACAGGATAGCAACCTAATAGGAAATAATCTATTTCCCAATCCTCGGCTGAAACGTCGTGCATCCCAACTATGCCGTCACAATCTGATTGCACACTCTCAAAATTCTCACCGTCAAAGTGACGTTCCCAATCGTTTTTCACATCCTCAATC
Organism: Bacteroidales bacterium UBA2939; assembly: GCA_002349055.1. Taxonomy (GTDB): domain Bacteria; phylum Bacteroidota; class Bacteroidia; order Bacteroidales; family P3; genus Colimorpha. The sequence goes on from DECD01000040.1 coordinate 23,089, forward strand.
GTGCGGAAGGCAATGTCTTCGTTACGCAATGCAAGGGTTTCTTTAATTGTTTTCATTTTTTTAGCGGGCGGTTATGGCATCGCCCTCGTCGCTTTTAATTATTACATTATTTTCACGTTCTAATGCTGCAAAAGTACACATATTTTGCAATTTACCAAACTTTTTTGCACTTTTTCTCAATATTTTTTTTATTTCAATTCAAATAAAGTTAAATATTTAAATTTCAATTATTTGCACTCTCATTTTTCAAGACTCAAAAAAGCCCCAAACTGGTGCAAATTTCCCTTGTACTGGGGTTGGTTTTCCGTTTTTTGGGGTGTTTTCAACGGTGCAAATGCTATATTTTAATTATATGCTATATTTCAATGGTTTAGATTAAAAAGGGGGCTTTCGCCCCCTTTGGTTACGCTGCCTTTTGGGTTGCTTTCCTTTTCTCTCTGTCGGCCTTGCGTCGGTCAGTGTAGCGGTCTAACATTTTTAGTTCAACGCTTTCCCAGTCTTCACCGTTCCACCTCTTATATTCATGTGCCTTGCTGCGTATCTGCCAACTCTCCACTCGGTCGGTCAGTTTGAAGTGTATGTCATAGTTATATGTGCCATTCTTTACCCTGCTGACCACTACATAATCCACATACTTTTTGATTTCGGCCTGTCGGCTATCGTCGCCCAGTGTATACATATTATATATAGTGCTGTTGGCAATGTTAATTGCCTGCCCAAACAACTGGCCAGCCTGTTGGAAGTAGTCTTCCGCTGCCTTGCTTTCGCGTCTGTATTCCTCATCGTAAGGGCGACGCATCAAGTCTGCCTTTTCCTCGTTTATTTTACCTGCTGCAAGTCGCTTTTCAATCCTGTCAATGGCCTCCTGTGCCTTTTGTTTGCGTTCAAGTGCCGTCTGTGCCATGGTCTGCAACTCACTGCGTTTAATCTCCATTTCGTCAAGTTTTGCCTGCATATCTAATCCGCTGAACTCACTAATATATTTGTTTGTGACTTGCAGCAACAGGCTGTCGGTGAGGTCGGCGTTAATGCAGAACTTGCTATTGTATTCCCAGTATTGGTTATCTGCCCTGTGGGGCTGCATAAGATAGTAACCGTTTTTGGCTTGCTCGTTGGCACACCTCAACAACCCCAGTCCGTAACTGATAACAGGTGCATACACCTTGCGTGGGGCTTTTTGGCCGTCCTTCAGCATTGTCTGTGCCTGTGCAAACTCTTTGTCGCTGACCAGTCTTTTGTAGACAGTAACGCCGTTTTCTGTGGCAGTGCCTTTGTATGCCTCGGATTTCAGTATTTTGTACACGAAAATTTCACGGCTCTTTTCTGCCCTGTGGTTGATAATACCCTTGTTGTAAAGGTCGCGGGCTATCTGTCGGCCACTTGTACCGCCCAAAAAACTTTCGTACACGTGACGCACTATTTCCGCGTTGGTATCGTCAACGTCAATGTCACCGTCTTCGGTCACTTTGTAGCCAAACAGGACTTTGCCACCGTTCCACTTGCCCTGTGCCTTGTTACGCTCCTTACCGCGTCTCAACTGCATTTTTAATTCCTTGGTCATTTGCTTTGTCACAAGGGCGGTTATTTTGATTGCCACCTCCATACCAAAGTTATATGAGCCGTCGGCGTTCAACAGGGTCATGCCGCTGTCCTTTAATTTGAGGTTTACGCGGTGGTCTGTGAGGAACTTGCAGAAAGCGACAAACCGCGTGTCGTCCATACGTACAAGTCGGGTCATTGAGTAGACATAGACACATTTAATGTCGCCACCCTCTATAAGGCGTTCCATGTCGTCAAACAACTGGAAATACTCATCTTTGAGGTTACAGGCACTAATGCCAGCCTTGCCAATTTCAATTATATGGTCATCGTCGTAACCGTCGGCATGAATTGACTTGTAAAGTTCGGCCTTTTGGCTCTCGATTTCCTGTTTGTCGGTGCTACTGCGTAGGTAGCAAATCGCTTTTGCATTGTTGGTGTTGTTTTCCATATTGGCGGTTTTTGCATCGTTTGTTTTCATAACTTACTGATATTTACAAATATACAACATTTTTTTGATTTTTTCGCCCTTTTTTCTTAAAAATAGTTAAAGGTAGGTGGGGGTCAAGCCCCCACCGTCTTAATAAGTTCGCGGATTTTCAACTCGCCCATTACGACATTGTTAATCTCGTCTAACAGGACATAGTTGTTTGCAAGGCCGTCGCCGTAGGCTATACGGTCGTAGATGCTCAACAGGTTTGCGGTTGCGTTGCTGATTTGTTCGTAGACGCTCTGGAGGGTCTGTTTGGTGGTCTTTTCCATTTTGTGTGTATTTTAATTGGTTTAACTTTCCGTTGTCGCTCTCTGTCCCCCTCTCAAATCAACCGCTAAAATACACATTTCCTTCAACTTACCAAACTTTTTTTTACATATAGAAAAGGCGTAATAATGTATCAACTTGTTACATCAATTGGGGAAGATGCCTTTAGCGGTTGCATCGGATTGACGGAAATAAATTCATTGGCCTCTGAGCCTCCATCATTGGGAAGCAACGCGTTTTATCTTGTAAACCAAGACATTCCTGTTCATGTACCATGTAATACCAAAGAAACTTATGAAAATGATGATTTTGGATCTTTTTTTACCAATATACAAGAAGATTGTGAATCTTTTGAGGAAACCTTTATAGTGACCGTAAGTACCGACGCTGTTATGGGTACTGTCAGTAATGGAGGCGAATACAATAATGGAGAAACAGCAACCATTACGGCAACAGCCAATTGCGGTTACCGGTTTATACGATGGTTTGACAATAATTACAACATAGTGAGTACGGATAATCCATATTCCTTTGAGGTCACTAGGAACATTTCTCTTCATGCTGAATTCATTGATAATGTATCGATTGAAGTTCCCTCTGGACAGACGCTATATTTCTCTCTCGACTGTGAAAATGGTACTGCGAGAGTGGTCTCTGGAAATTCGGAACTATCTTATTCCGATGCCATAAAGCCTTCTGGAGCCCTGAGCATCCCAAATAGTTTCAATTATTTAGGAAACAACTATAATGTAATTGGTATTAATGAAGATGCATTTTATGAATGCACTGAGTTGACATCCGTTGTCATCCCCGCCAGTGTAACCTCTATTGATCCCTCTTCTTTTTCCTTATGCAGTGGATTGGAATCCATAGAGGTAGAGGAAGGAAACAATGTTTATGACAGTCGTGACAATTGTAACGCCATCATCACCTCGGCGACGAATACAATACTTCTTGGATGCAAAAACACAGTGATTCCAAACAGTGTGACTTCCATAGGAAATTATTCTTTCTTTGGCAGCACAGGATTGGTGTCCATGGATATCCCCGGTAATGTTATACGAATTGGCATTGCTGCATTCTCTGAATGCAGCAATATGACATCGTTAACCCTCAACGAGGGTGTTAAATATATAGGGGAAAGTGCATTCGGCTCCTGTAGCAGTTTGACAACCATCTCAATTCCTAGCAGTGTTACTGTGATTAGCCAAGAAGCTTTTGCTGGTTGTTACAATGTGGCTTCCATTTCGTGTATGGCAGAGGTGCCACCATCGCTAAATTATGATGGAGAATATTACAACAGTCCATTCTATCGTATTCCTCATGGTACTCCTATTATTGTTCCCTGTGGAAAAGTGACAGATTATCAAGAGGCTTATGGTTGGGAAGAATATTCTAACTTTATACAGGAAATAGACGGTTGTGCACCAGTAGTAACAGTTGTGTCCAATGACAACGAAATGGGCACTGTTAGCGGTGGCGGTGAGTATTCCAACGGAGATTTGGCAACTCTGACCGCTACATCCAATTGCGGTTACCAGTTTGTACGGTGGGAAAACGAAAATAATGAGACTGTATGCACAGAGGCGAGTTTTTCATTTATTGTCACCAAAGACACCACTCTCACTGCAGTCTTTGAGTCAGCACCCGATATGACGGTCAATTTAGTGTGTCCTACGGGTCAAACGCTGACATATACTCTCAGTTGCTCCAACACCACCGCAAGTGTGACGGGGAGCGTAGGAACTATTGCTGGGACCTTGACCATTCCCGATGAAATTACGTTTGAGAATACTGTTTATACCGTCAATGCTATCGGGACCAACGCTTTCGCTAATTGCACCGGGTTGACGAGTGTGGATGTGCCCACATTCATCACCAATATTGGCGGAGACGCTTTCCTGAACGACAATCAGCTACGGATAGAGTATGAAGGGAACATTAGGCAATGGTGTGAAATCGAGTTTGAAGGAGGACTTGGTACTTCATTCAATCTCTCGCTGATTCCTGCCGATTCCGTCCTTGTTATTCCCGGCAATGTGTATTCTATCAATGCGTATGCATTTTATGCATGCAAAGGTCTGAAAGAGGTGGTCATTCCGGCCAGTACTCAGTTGGTAGGAGCCTATAATTTCAACTCTTGCCCCGATTTGCAAAAGGTTACATTCGAGGGTTCCTCCAGTTTCGAGGAATATGCGTTCGACATGATGCCTGCACTGGAAAAGATAGTATTTGAGAGCAGTACACCTCCAAACGAGGGACCTGGTCTTGTTGTCGCCCAGTATCATGCACGCGAAAGCAACAACTACCCGTTTGAGGAGGTGGTACTGAAGATACCTTGCGAGACGGCAGAAACATACATAACATCTTCGTGGGGCGAGGTATATTCAGGCTCTCAATTTTCCGAACCTGATCCGCTGTTCAATGTCAATGTGGTTTTGGAAAATCCAGCTTTTGGCGATGCCGAAGTAGTAACTGGTCCAACTTGCAGCAGTTTAGATGTAACTGTACGTCCTAGACCTGCCGAAGGTTATCATTTCATGGGGTGGAGCGACGGCATTACAGATGAAACTCGCAGTTGGACACTCAATGGCGAGAATGGTGATGTAACGCCCATATTTGAACCCAATGATGTTTTAATATCAACAGAAGGTGCCGGTGACAATGAAAATAACACAATGGGTTATGTCGTCGTTCCTCACCAATATAGATATGGTGAGACAGCTACGATATGGGCAGTGCCCTATTGTGGTTTCGGTTTTGTACGTTGGAAAGACCGCGCTGGCCATGAAGTCAGCACTGACAATCCGTTCTCTTTCGTTGTCACCAAAGACACTGTACTCATTCCGGAATTTGAGCCAAAGCCCACCACAGGCATTGAGATAATGAGCAGCACTGGGCAGACGCTAGTTTATACCATCATCTGTAGCGATTCCACCGCCATCGTGACGGGTTATACGGGTACCTGTGCAGGCAATCTGACCATACCCGACAGTATCAAAGTGGACAGTGTTACTTTTGCAGTAACGACGATTGGCGAGGCAGCCTTTGCGGGATGCATCGACTTGTCCTCACTCACCCTGAGCAATGTCGTTAAATCCATTAGTGATAGAGCTTTTTCAAACTGTACAGGTTTGACCAGCATGGAGGTAATGGCAGTTGTGCCTCCAATTGTAAACGGTAACAATGTATTCCAAAATATTTCCAGAGATATTCCTGTGAAAGTGCCATGTGGAACATTGGCACAATATAGGGCTGCAAGCGGTTGGAGTAACTTTTCTAACATCAAGGAATGGCATACCGTCACCATCGGCGATAGTTACCACGGCAGCGTGGATGTTGTGCAGCCTACCTGCGACGACAACACAGCCACACTTACTGTAACGGCAGATGATGGCTACGATTTTGTTCGGTGGAACGACAACAATACTGACAATCCTCGCAATGTTACGGTTGTTTCCGATACGGCTTTTACGGCCTATTTTGCTGTCTCGCCCGTTTATGCCACAGTCGACTCCAATGTCTGCGAGAATAAGTTCCCCATCACCTGGAACGGCGTGATGTTCAATGGGGCTGGCAATGAAACGGCCACGTTGCAGAGCCACCTTGGCGGAGATTCCATCCTCACGATGACGGTCAATGTCAAGGCCACCTCGACAGGCGACACCACGGCCACAGCATACGACCAGTTCACCTGGTACGGACATACCTACTACCAGTCGACCGAGGAGGCGACGCAGCTATTCACGAACGCCGTGGGATGCGACAGCACCGTTACGCTGCACCTCACCATCGAGCCGACACCGGTGCCGCCCTCCGGGAGCTACCAGATCACGGTGGAAACCGACGGCCACGGAAATGTTGCGGGTGGCGGGTCGTATGACGCTGGCGAGACAGTGACGCTGACGGCTACGGCCGACTGCGGATACCAGTTCAAGCAGTGGAGCGACGGCAGCATCCAGAACCCGCGCACCATCAGCGTCACGGGCGACGCGAGCTACATCGCCGAGTTCGAGCTGGCTACTTATACCTTCGAGACCCCGTCGGGGCAGATGCTCAACTATGTCATCGACTGCGAGACGCAAACGGCCTGCGTGATTGGCTATACGGGCGTGTGCCGCGGCCTGCTGGTCATCCCGCCGCTCATCCGTATCGAAGGCGTGATTTATGTGGTGGTCTCGATAGGTCCCTCGGCCTTCGAGGGCAACACCGGCCTGATACGGGTGATGATTCCCGGTACGATAGACGCCATCTACGAGTCAGCCTTCCGTGGTTGTACCAACCTAGCCAAGGTAGAAGGCTGGTACCAGCTGAAAGGACTGGAGGATTAACGACAACAAAGACAAAGAAGACAACTGATAGTTGTTTTAGACATAAAGGGGTACTCCTGACGGGGTGCTCCTTGCTGTTTACTGGGACACCCATTGTATTCCCCCCTCGCCGACGGAATCGGCGGGCACAAGGAGCCGCAGCCGCCACCGCAATAAACACAGGGGCGCCGCTCGGTGAGCGGCGCCCCTGTCTTGGGTTCTACATCTTGCTTATCTTTCGTCGTTGCCCCAATCCGTGGCGAGCACTCTGATCTGGAAGCTGATGTTCTCTCCCTGGCTCGTCTTTCCCATCACCTTGTAGACAAACACCGACTCGTCCTTAACGATGTTCAGCGTTCCGCTGACAAAATCACCCACACTGCGCTCATATTCGTAGTTGTAGTCGTGAATGCTGAAAAACAGCATGCCTCCCTGTTGCCCCTCCCCCAGGTTGTAGGTCTGGTTGTAGGTCTCTTGCTCCACATCGGCAATGATGGTATACTTGGGCTCTCCAGCGCCATTCGTCTCAATCGTGGTGGCATCGGCATAGCCGCGGTCCGTCCCGTGGAAACGGCTGTCGAGCTTATAGGTCGTCCCGTTGATGACCAACGTGTTGGCCGCAGCCTCCGTGGGCTCACTCTTCTTGTCGTCGTCCTTGCTGCAAGCGGCAGCAAAAAGCATTGTGGCAGCTGCCACAAACATCATCATTTTCTGAATTTTCATAATAATTGTTTTTTTAATAATTTGTAATTAGGTTTTATAAACTTTTTGTCTTTTGGACTTTTAGACCCCTCACACCATCAGTTTCTTGTAATGGATGCGGTGCGGAGTGTCGTCGCCCAGGCGTTTCTTGCGGTTCTCCTCGTACTCGGTGTAGCCGCCCTCGAAGAAGTAGACCTGCGAGTCGCCCTCGAAGGCGAGGATGTGGGTGCAGATGCGGTCGAGGAACCAGCGGTCGTGACTGATGACCACCGCGCAGCCGGCAAAGTTCTCCAAGCCCTCCTCCAGGGCCCGCATCGTGTTGACGTCGATGTCGTTGGTGGGCTCGTCGAGCAGCAGCACATTGGCCTCGCTCTTGAGTGTCAACGCCAGGTGGAGGCGGTTGCGCTCGCCGCCGCTGAGGACTCCCACCTTCTTGCTCTGGTCGGTGCCGCTGAAGTTGAAGCGGCTGATATATGCGCGGCTGTTGATGAGGCGGCCGCCGACCTGCAGGTTCTCGTTGCCGCCGCTAATCATCTCGTAGACACTCTTCTCGGGGTCTATCTCGGCATGCTGCTGGTCGATGTAGCCAATCTTCACCGTCTCGCCCACCTCGAAAGTGCCGCTGTCGGGTTTCTCGAGGCCCATGATGAGGCGGAAGAGCGTCGTCTTGCCGCAGCCGTTGGGGCCGATGATGCCCACAATGCCGGCAGGCGGCAGCGAGAAGGTGAGGTTTTCATAGAGCAGCTTGTCGCCATAGGCTTTGCTGACGCCGTTGACCTCCAGCACCTTGTTGCCCAGCCGCGGACCGTTGGGAATGAATATCTCGAGGTTCTGCTCTTTCTCTTTCACATCCTCGTTCAACAGACGGTCGTAGGCCGCCAGACGGGCTTTGCCTTTGGCGTGGCGCGCCTTGGGTGCCATACGGACCCACTCCAGCTCACGCTGGAGGGTCTTCCTTCTCTTGCTCTCCTGCTTCTCCTCCATGGCCAGACGGGCGGTCTTCTGCTCAAGCCAGCTGCTGTAGTTGCCCTTCCACGGAATGCCCTCGCCGCGGTCCAGCTCCAATATCCAGCCCGCCACATGGTCGAGGAAGTAGCGGTCGTGGGTCACTGCAATCACCGTGCCCTTGTACTGCTGCAGGTGCTGCTCCAGCCAGTCGATACTCTCGGCGTCGAGGTGGTTGGTAGGCTCGTCGAGCAGCAGGATGTCGGGTTCTTGCAGGAGCAGGCGGCAGAGGGCCACACGGCGACGCTCGCCGCCGCTGAGGTTCTTCACCAACTGGTCCTCGTCGGGACAGCGCAAGGCATCCATAGCACGCTCCAGCTTCTGGTCGAGGTTCCAAGCATCGTGGGCCTCCAGCAGCTCCGTCAGCTCGCCCTGTCGGGCAATCAGCTTGTCGAAGTCGGCATCGGGCTCGGCAAAGGCGTTGTTCACCTCGTCGTACTCCTTCAGCAGGTCCACCGTCTCCTGCACGGCCTCCTGCACCACCTCCTTCACCGTCTTGCTGTCGTCGAGCCTGGGCTCCTGCTCTAGGTAGCCCACCGAATAGCCCGGCGAGAAAACCACCTCGCCCTGGTAGTCCTTGTCGACCCCGGCAATGATTTTCATCAGACTCGACTTGCCGCTACCGTTCAAACCTATGATGCCTATCTTCGCCCCGTAGAAGAAACTCAGATAGATGTCTTTCAATATCTGGCGGCTAGGCGGTATCAACTTCCCCACCCCAACCATCGAGAATATTATCTTTTTGTCGTCTGCCATACTTTTTTTTCAATTTTCAATTATGTTTATCTTTTTCGCTTGCAGATAGTTGCGCTCCGCACGCTGCTTGTTGTACTCGTTCTTCCCGTAAAGGGCCTCGAACATCCTCACCAAACCCGCCTCGCCAAAGCCCTGCTTCAGGATGTAGACGATGCAGAGGTTCTGCAACGCCACCGACGAGGCCAGAATGTCCAACCCCGTACCCGCCAGCTGGATGAGGGCCAGCTGGTAGGCACCCTCGCTGTGCTCGTTGCGCATCCGCACCACATCGCCTATAGTCTTCATCTCCAGCATCCGCAGCACGTTGTAGTAGGGCATCAGGCTGTCCTCGTACACCTCCGCCCGGTTGATGGCCGCCATCTTGTCCACCAGCCGCCGGAAGGGGTTCAGCGCGAGGAACGAACGGAAGGTGTCGCCGTTGAGCGCCACCTCGTCAAAGTTGCCCGTGGCCACCAGCGACTGCACATTGCGGCGGTAGGCGGTAATCTCCTTGCGGATGCTGCTGAACTGCTCGTCCGCCAGCTCCAACATACCCGCCAATCGGCTCATGTTGCGCTGGTACTCGTGCGGTATCTCCACATCCGTCTTGTAGCCCATGTCGTGGTACATGTTCGCCCACACATGCTGCAACGCACTTCGCATCTGTAGCTCGAATCGCACTTCGTTCAACTCAGGCATCGCAGGGTCGTCACAAAGCTTCTTCGGCAGACGGCAGATGTAGTGGAGCGACATATAGCCGAAGCGGTCTATCTCGTGCATTTTGCGCTTGTCTACTGAGTTGTCCCAGTCAATCTCAAAGAGCTTCTCGGCAAGGGCCGAGATGACGTCCACCTCGTCGCTGAAGAAGGTGACGATGCGCACGCCCAGAATGTCAGTAATGTCGTCCAACGTGCGGTATTTGTAGCCCTTCAGCTCCAGCTTGCCCGTCAAGCTCTGCTCCGTCTTGATACGCGCACCAAGACCCGCCACGACGATGTTGTTCTCGTCGAGGCTCTGTTGCAGCCGCTCGGCCACAATGTCCCTCAGCCGCTCGAAGACAGGAACCCTCTCTCGATACTCGTCGAGAATCATCTCGCAGTGCATGTCCAGTTTCATGACAATTTCTCCTTTCTCATTTCCTCATTTCTCCTTTCTCATTTCCCCATTTCCCCCTTCGGCAGCCTCAGCGGCAGGGCCTGCGGCAGAATCTTGATGTCGAACTGCGACCCCGTCAGCTGCTCGCCATCGATATAGATGTCGATAAGCTCACGGCTGCTGATTTTCACCTCGCGGGCCTGCCGGTAGATAACCCTCCTCCCTCCTACCCTGCTGCCAATATGCTCGCCCTTGCGGTAGTAGGGTATCAGCAGCAGGAGCCGCAAGAGGCTCATCGCCTTGAAATAGCACACGTCGATGAGGCCGTCGTCGACCTTTGCCTGCGGCGAACAGTTGAACTCGCCGCCCACACGCCGCCCGTTGGCTATCGTGCAGAGCACCATGGGCCCTCGGGCGATGCGCTGGCCGTCGACGGTCACCTTGATACAGTTGAAGCGGCTGGTGAGCATAGCATTCACCACGCCCCGGGTGTAAGCCTCGTGGGCCGACTTCCCCTTAGCAACAAGCTCGTTGGCCCGCGACGCCACCCTTGAGTTGAACCCTAGGTTGCTCACGTTCACACAATAGCTGTCGTTGATTTTGATGATGTCGATGGGCTTCACCCTGCCTTCCAGCATCGCTCTCACACTGCGGAAATCAAGCCCGGGATAGTTGATGATGAAGTCCTCCGTGGCCCCTCCGAAGTACAGGATGGCCATGGTCTTTTTGCCCGACTGTTCGAGTGCCTGTGTGCTCGAGTGGGTGTAGCCAACCAACCCCGACGCCACTCCGTTGATGATGCCGTTGCCGCCACAGGCCACAAAGCAGACCTCCTCCTCGGGGTGCAGGTCGCAGTACAGCCTCACATAGCGCGTCGCATCGCCCTCGCCCTGCGTGGTGTACAGCTCGTAGTTGTGCTGCACCTCCTTCAGCTGGACATAGAACTCCTCGTAGTACTGCGCCTTGTCGGCTCGCCCGTTGATGATGTAGATATACTTCATACTATCGTGATGATGTTCGAGAAGCCCGTGATGTCGAACACCTCCTTCACCTGGGGATTCATGTTGCGCATCACCATCTTGCCGCCTCGCTTCATCACGCTTTTCTGCAACATGAGAAAGGTCCGAAGCCCCTGCGAAGAGGTGTAGCTCAATGCGGTGCAGTCGATGTCGATGTCGGGATTCTCGCCTTCCATCAGCGGACTCACATCCTGTTGGAATTTTTCGACCGTGGTGGTGTCTATTCGTCCGTTGAGCACCACAACCGTCTTGCTCTCTTGGTTTGTTATCGTGACTTCCATATTAACTATTATCTATCATCTATTATCTATTAACTATACTTTCTTCCTCATCGTCAGCACATTGTTGCCGTTCTCATAGCGGTACTCGATGCTGTCCATCATCTTCTTGCACAAGAAGATTCCCAGGCCGCCGATGTCGCGGTCTTCTGCCGACTGGTTCACGTCGGGGTCCTCCCGTTGCAGCGGATTGAACGGAGTGCCGGCATCCCTGAGCTCGATGGTGAGCAACAGCGAGTCCTGGTCGAAATGGATGTCCGCCTCGAGCCACCCGATACCGCCGTCGTAAGCATAGCGCACCACATTCTCAACAGCCTCCTCGATGGAGAGGCGGAGTTTGAACTGCAGCACCTCGTCGTCGGGTATCTCCGGAGACGACATCAAATACTCAATAATCTCGCTGCTCTTGTCCCTGATAGGATTGAAACGCTTTTTCATATTATCAACTATTATCTGTTATCTACTATCTTTTAATTCAAGTTTCGCATTCGCTCAACTTCTAACTTCATCATTTGGCTTAACTTCTTTAACTACTGACTACTTAACTACTTCAGAAAGTTGATGCACTTCATCATTTGGCTTAACTTCTTTAAATACTGACTACTTAACTACTTCAGAAAATTGATGTACTTCATCATTTGGCTTAACTTCTTTAACTACTGACTACTTAACTACTTCAGAAAGTTGATGCACTTCATCATTTGGCTTAACTTCTTTAACTACTGACTACTTAACTACTTCAGAAAATTGATGCACTTCATCATTTGGCTTAACTTCTTTAACTACTGACTACTTAACTACTTCAGAAAATTGAATCTATCAACTATTAACTATACCTTTATGCTCATTATCGTAATGTCGTCGTTCTGCGCATTGCCGTTGGCAAAAGCCAGCACCGAGCGGTAGATGTAATCCACGGCGGCCTTGTTGTCCATGTCGGGCGTTATCTGGCCAACCACCTCCAGCAGTCGCTCGTTGCCATACTGCTCCAGGGCGGCATTCTCTGCCTCCGTCACTCCGTCGGTGTAGGCCACGATGCGTGTGCCAGGCTTGAGGTCAATACTCTCGGCCTCGTAGGAGAAATCCTCGAAGAGACCCACCGCCAAATTGTACTTCGCCTGAAGGAAATAGGGCTTGCCGTCGGGCGGCACTATCACCAGCGGATTGTGCCCCGCATTGCAGAAGTCCATCCGCAGCGTCTTCATGTTGATGCGGGCAATGAAGAGCGTCACGAACATGTCGTTGCTGTTGCCGTCGGCCACACCGTTGTTGATTCTCCCAATCGACTCGTGCAGCGGCAGACCCAATCCCGCCATGAAATGCAGCGTGGCCCTCGTGATGGCCATCATGATGGACGCAGGGACCCCTTTGCCGCTCACGTCGCCGACGGCGAAATGGAGACAGTCGCCGTTGCGGATGAAGTCGTAGAGGTCGCCTCCCACCTCGCGGGCCGGCATCACCATCGCATGCAGCTGCGTCGGAAAGTCGACACTCAGCATCCCCTTCTGGATTTTGCGCGCCACATTCAGCTCCGACTCCATGCGCTCGTTGTCGCTCTTGGTGGTCTTCAGTTGCTCAATATAGTCGGTGATGGAGTTCTGCATATAGAGGAAGCTGTCGTGCAGACGCCGCATCTCGTCCTGAGTCTTGATTTCCGGCAGATGGGCCTTGAAGTTGCCCTTGGCCATATTCATCGCCGACACCGACAACTCGGTGACAGGCCGCATCATGTGACGTATCGTCCGGCGGCAGATGAAATAAAGTATCACCAGCCCGATGGCGCCCACAATCAGCAGGTTCACCATCAGCCGCAACGGCGCCTCCTGCACCGCATCGTTCTTTATGGCGTACTGCAATGCCAACCCCAACACTAAGAGAATGGTGAGGATGACGACCGCCACAATGCCGATAATCCTCCAAGTCAACCGATTCGAAAAAGATCTATTATTCATCAACCAAAGGTTTTACTATCAACACATTGTACTTCTTCCCACGTACATTTACACTCCTGTTTTCAAAGTGCAAATATACACATTATTTTCAATAAAACAAAATTAATGTCATCAGAACCGCAGCCCGTACTTTCTCGCGAAGAGGCTAAATAAAAATATATCTCAGCACAAAGAGTATCGCCAGTACCCACATGGTGGGGGTGATGCTCTTGAAGTTGCCACACAGGGCGTTGAGAAGCACATAGCTTATCAGACCGATGAGGATGCCGTCGCTGATACTGAAGCTGAAAGGCATCACCACCATCGCGATGAAGGCCGGAAGCGCCTCGACGGGGTCTTTCCAGTCAATTTTCAACACGGGTGTCATCATCATCATGCCCACCACGATGAGCGCAGGGGCTGTGGCGGCCGACGGGATGGCCAGGAAGAGCGGCGCAAAGAGGATCGCGATGGCGAAGAAGATGGCGGTGGAGAAAGCGGTGAGACCTGTACGGCCACCGTCGGCCACGCCGGCGGCGCTCTCCACATAGGTGGTCGTGGTGCTGGTGCCGAGGGCGGCTCCGCAGATGGTACCTATCGAGTCGGCCATGAAGCATTCGTTGATGCCGTCGACATTGCCCTCCTTGTCTACGTAACCGGCCTTCTCGCTCACCCCGATGACGGTGCCCATCGTGTCGAAGATGTCGAGGAAAAGGAAGGTGAAGAGCACCACTATCATGTCGAGAACACCTTTGGCATCGGTGAGCTCGCTCCAGGTGAACTGGAAGGCAATATCCTTGATGCTCGGCGGCACCGAGACGATGCCGTTCAGCGAGGTGAGGGCCACACGGCTCACAGCGCCATCCGCACCCAAAACATTGTATATTGGGATGAGCCCTAGCGCCGTGGTGGCGATGATACCCCAGAGGATGCCACCGCGGACACCTTTCATCACCAAGGCACCCGTGACGATAACACCTAGAATACCCAGCAGGGCGGTGCCGCTGAAGGAGCCGTCGGGCAGCTTGAAGGCGAGGGTAACCAAGGTAGGCCCCTGACCTACGATGCCGGCGTTCTGGAAGCCTAGGAAGGCTATGATAAGGCCAATGCCGGCACCCACGGCATATTTCAGCGACAGCGGGAGGGCGTCGACAATCCACTTGCGCACATTGGTAAGCGTAAGGATGACAAACACAATACCTTCGATGAACACCGCTGTCAACGCAAACTGCCAGCTATGGCCCATAGCTATGCAGACGGTGTAGACGAAGAACGTGTTAAGCCCCATGCCGGGAGCGAGGGCGAAGGGCTTCTTGGCGATGAAGGCCATCGCCAGCGTGCCTATGGTGGCGGCGAGGGCTGTGGCGGTGAAGACGGCGCCGTTGGCTTTCGACATCTCGCCGCCCAGCGCATCAAAGACATTGGGATTCACAGCCAGGATATAGGCCATCGTGAGGAAGGTAGTCAGCCCGGCGAGAATCTCCGTCCTGACACTGTGCTTTTCAGGGTCAACCCCCAGCCATTTCAAAAATTTCATAGTTGCTTTTTTCGTCGCTTACTACAACGACATAATCCTCCGTTTATTGCACAACCATACAATGAAACTGTCCATTAGCAAATCCCCTTACTAACTAATTCACGAATTAACACATTCACGAATACACTAACGCATTCTGCCTGCTTTGCAGGCTTTGAGCACCACTGAAATTAATCAAATCAAGCGAAAAACACATTCTCACATTCACGAATTCATTCACACATTTTTAAAGCGCATTCCCACATTCTGACCCTCATCCCATTTTTTACCGTCGGCTTTCCATCCATCGTTTCAACAAGAAAGAGCAATGGTACGGGAACGTGTAGAACTTGCCGTTGAAGCCAATGTTTTGGTGGCTCAGTTTGATTCCCCATTTTACATCAGGATAGCTGTTTCTGTCGATTAGTTTGTTCAATGACGGAGTGGCACCCGTAGTGGCTTTCACTTCCACAGGGATAAGCGTCGTGCTGTCGCGGACAAAGAAATCCATCTCCAGCTGGGCATTCTCCGTCTTGTAGTAATAAAGCTGGTAGCCCTGCTTGGCCAACGCTTCCGATACGATGTTCTCATACACGGCACCTTTGTACACACCGAGATTGCGGTTCTGCCGAAGGTCCATGCTCGATTCCTCGTCCAATGCCGCCATAAGCAGACCGTTGTCGTGGTAATAGAGTTTATACTTGCTTTCGTCATAGTTGCCTTTCAGCGGCAACTCCGGAAAATTCAGGCAGTGGCACACATTGACAATGCCGGCATCTCTCAACCATTCCACACATCCTGCATACTCGCGGCTGCGGGCGTTTTTGGCCACCTTGGTTATCTGGAATTTCTTGTTTTCTTTGGCCAGAAACACGGGAATGTTCCTGTAAACACTTCTAATTTTGGCCTTGTCGAGACCTTGGGCGTATTTGATAATATCCTCCTCGTAGTCGGCCAACAACTGACGTTGCAGCGGCAGCACGTTCGAGAAATTCCCCTCATTGATGAAGGTGGCAACCACATCCGGCATCCCGCCCGTGACAACGTAGTCAAGAAACAGAGAATCCAGTCGTCGCATCTCAAGGTCGTTGAAAGGCTGAAGGTCAATCAGGTGCGACAGCAGCATCTCAACAAAGTCATCGTCATATCCTTTCGCCCACAGAAACTCCTCGAAGTCCATCGAATACATCATAACATCAGTCTTGTACCCTACGCTGTTTGAAGTGATGTCCTTGTAGTTCAGCCCCATCATCGAACCGGAACAGATAACATCATATCGGCCATCCTCCTTGAAGAATTTGAGCGATGTAGCGCAGTCGGGATATTCCTGTAGTTCATCAAAGAAAATCAATGTATCCCCTTCAATAAACTTGGCATTGGGATTGAGAAACGATATTTGCTTGACGACAGCATCCACATTGTACCCTTCTGAGAA
>DECD01000040.1:39502-57369 GCA_002349055.1 Bacteroidales bacterium UBA2939
TCACGGACAGAATATGTCTTCCCTACCTGTCTTGCACCACCAATAATCAGAGGCTTTCTCTCCTTGCTGCTCCTCCAATTTAGCAATTGTCTGTATATCTTCCTTTTCATGGTCTATTTACACATTTTTATATTATTTTCCGATGCAAATATACACATTTTTCTAATACCGAACACTGTAAAATTACACATTTTTACGTAAACAATAAGCAGTCTACTGATAATCAAGCTGTTCCTATCGGTGATTATCCTCCTGAAGATATAAAAAATGTAAGTAAAAAAAGTCATACTCAATCCGAAAAATCACATATTTACGCATTCTCAAAGCGCATACCCACTAACGCATTTACACGTTAACGAATTTACGCATTTTTTTAAGCATTCCCACATTTAAACTTATTGTTCCTTCGGTGATCCTTCGGCGATGGTCCGACGATAGTTGTCAGCCGAGCTGACGGCACACCACGACGGTCTCTTGGTGCATTTCTCGCAGACGCATTTCAAAAATATTTGGCTGAATGAAAAATAATGCGTAATTTTGCAGCGTCGTTTCAACCGAAGCTGGAGCGGGATTTATGTAGTCCTGTCAAGGCGGAGGTGGGCGACAGGACATATTGAAAGAGACGTTGTAACAGCGTTTATCTGCGGCGTATAGAACTTCGCAAATTCTGAATCCAGTGCCGTAATAACGCAATGTTCGCGTCCATGGTATGGTACAATCTATGTATACCATAATGCGTGGGCTTCGGCATTGCTTATTCTGTACTGGGGGCAATGCGAAGGCCTTATACGCGGGATAAGCAAAGTAGCAGATTCCCGCGCTTCTTTTTATATGGCTTTCATAAACAGAACAAGGACTCAGCAATTCGGGAATTCTGCTGGCAAAACATTAGATTATGAACAGGATAACCGGTTTTACATTTAAAGCATTAAAAAAGAAACACTACAAATGGCCTTTCTCCAAGGATAAAGTCAGGAGGTTTAACGAACTATGCGAAAAGGAAAAAACTGAGGAAGAATTGCACGAACTGCTCGAGAATGCGCACATTTATTATCTGGATAGAAATGGTCTTTCAATAGCGAATAACGCGATAATCAACGCACAAAATGCAAAAATCAAATTGGCAGAATTAGATGTCCATACCAGCGAGTATGAGCATATTTATGCCTGGATGCAAAAACAAGAAGATGGTTCTTATCGAAACATAACATTCGGTACACGCTACGACTTTGATAAAATGATCACAAGTCACGTTCAAGAAACAAAGATATTAAACAACAAATAAATCGTGCAGATTATGAAACGATTATTATTCAGTTTTGCCTTGTTGGCAATGTTTCAAAATGCATTTGCCTATGACTTTAAGGTTGGATCTCTTTACTACAACGTAATTAGCAGTACTGATTTGACTGTAGAAGTGACAAGTCAATATCAATATATGAGTACCACAACATGGTATAACGGAGGTGGCTATTCATTCTTTAAGACATGGGGATTCTATAATTATTATGATGAAAGTAATGGTTGGAGTTCGGAATATTGCACAGATCCTTCTGGCAATTTGTCAATACCATCATGGGTGTCTTATCAAGGAATCATTTTTAGGGTTGTTCGAGTAGGGAACCATGCTTTTTATGGATGTACTAGATTAACAAGTGTTAATGTGCCATCATCTGTCAGCAGTATAGGAGACAGTGCTTTTTGGAATTGCTCGATAAATTCTATTAGCTTTAGTGCAAGTATTGATTCCATTGGATCAGAGGCATTCCATGGATGTACACTATTAACCGCATTGTCACTGAGAGGCTCTCATAATCCCCCTACAGTTGGACAATCTGCCCTAAATGGTATTCCTTTGTATGCGTCAATCTATGTTCCGTGTGCTAGTATAAGTGCATATCAACAGAATTCCTCATGGAATATTTTCTCACACTTTTACGGTGTCGGTGCTGCTGGCGATTTGAAGCTGTCTGTTAATGACACTCTTCGCGGCAGCATAATAATTACAGACACTGCTGATTGCGATAGCCCCGCAACGATACTTGCCAATGCCAACTACGGCTATCATTTTGCCTCATGGAATGATGGCGTTACTGCAAACCCTCGCACAATTACGATAGAGTACGATACTTCCTTTATCGCTATCTTCGACAAAAACAAATACTATGTCAGTGGCTATCCTGCCAATGCTGTGATGGGTAGTGTAGCTGGGAGCGACTCTGCCATGTACCTAGATACTGTCACATTGCTGCCAATGGCAAACTATGGCTATCAATTCTCGCAATGGAGTGATGGGAATACAAATGTGCCGAGGCGGGTTGCTGCAACAGAAGACATCGCTCTGACTGCATATTTTGACTCCGCTCTATTCTCTTTGCAAACATTGTCAAACAATGAGCAAATGGGCTTTACCCGAATCAACTCTAACGAATATCTCTCACTCTTCATCGGCAACTACAAATATCTTTCAACACAAATACTCTGTGCAATCCCAACAGAGAACAACCAGTTCATGGAGTGGAGTGATGGCATACATACCAATCCAAGAACAGTTACCTTATATGGTGATACCTCATTCATGGCTGTATTTGCGCCAAAATATGTTTTGACAGTATTGTCCGACAATGAAACTATGGGTACTGTAACAGGAAGTGGTCTCTTCGCAAATGGAGGACAGGCAGTTGTTTCAGCCGAAGCCAACTATGGGTATCATTTCGTGAATTGGAACGACGGTATTACAACTGCGACACGAACCGTAAGCATATCAAGCGACACTACATTTACCGCCTATTTTGCACGAAACCAATACGCCGTCACAGCAATATCAGCCAATCCGAGTTGGGGTAGTGTGTCTGGTAGTGCCAGCGCGTTATATGGCGATAGCATTACATTATCTGCGACGTCCGTGGGGCAGCATCATTTCACCTACTGGTCAGATGGAGAAAACCAATACACAGACAATCCTTTGCGTATAAGAGTGACAAAGAATGATTATTACACGGCCAATTTTGCCGTAAATCAATATCAAGCAGTTGTGATGACAGACGGTGGCGGCAGCGGATATATAGGTACAGAGGGGACAACAAACAGTGGATACTACGACTATATGTCACAGATAACCATTCGTGCAGTGCCATATCCAGGCAATCGATTCGTTTTCTGGAGTGATGGTAGTACTTTCAATCCTCGTGCAGTCACGATAACAAATGACACGTCATTCGCAGCACTATTTGCAGCAGATCTCTATACAATTGTGGCAGCAAGTGCTGATACTGCTATGGGTGATGCGACGGGGGCAGGCGTTTATCTTGCAGATAGTATCGTTACCATTGCCGCCATTCCTAATCATGGCTTTAAATTTGACCACTGGCAGGACAACAACACAAGTAATCCAAGGCTCATTACCGTCTCAACCAATCAAAGTTTCATTGCATATTTCAGCACATACGATACTGTTATCGTCCACGACACAACATTGGTTGATTTCTATATCCATGATACTACCTATATCACGCTAACTGACACAGTGACGAATACGGTGTATGATACCATCACAAACACAGTCTTCGACACCATTACTAACACAATCTATGACACCACGGTGGTATATAGCACCGACACACTGTGGCTGCACGATACGGTGTTTGTGCACGATACCATATTCATTTACGATACTATATATGTCGGCGTGGATGAAGTGGAAACGGTAAACGCCAAGATATATACAAGCAATGGACAGATAGTTGTGGACGGCGCTGAATGCAATACCGTATGGCTCTATGATGTCAATGGTAGAGTATTGGCTACTAAGCATGACGAGTATTCACCATTGCGTTTCGACGTTCCGGCATCGGGTGCATATCTCGTCAAAATCGGCAACCATCCGGCACGGAAAATCGTGGTGGTGAGGTGAGCCTGACTACACACGCACTTATGGTCGCACTAGACACACACGTGTGGTCGTACTAAACATGCGTGTGTAGTCGCACTAGACGTGCGTGTCTAGTCGTGGGTCAAAAAAGAGTATATCTTTCCCTGGAAAAGAGTATATCTTTTCATCAAAAAGAGTATATCTTTCGTGCAAGAAGATATACTCTTTATGTGTGGTTGTGTATATCTGCAAAAACTGCTTATTCTGACAACACTTTTCGGTAGGCTCTTTTGACAGAGGGAGAATTCGACAAACACCGTATGACGGCGGCGTACTCATCTTCTGTTAGAATGCCGCACTCCTCAATGATTGTTTCGTCGGTTATTTCTTGTAGCAATAGTGTGTCCAATTTGAACGTCTGCAAACGGTAGCCATAAACGTATGTTTCTATCGGGAAGGCGAAACCGTTGTCGCATATCACGACGTTAGGGTCAAAGTAGTAGCAGTTGAAATTGATGTCGAGGCGTTCTATGCAGCCGTGTATTTTCTCTATCATTGATGGTACAAAGTCTTTGGAGGTGGGCAATGAGGCAAGGAGACAGACATTGTCCAATACCTTAAGCACTAAAAAGTACTTAGGTTTCGGTTTGCCGCCATCGGGGAAGATAAAGGGGTCGAAATAGAGAATGGCTCCCTGCTGGAAACGGCTGTCAGGCTCCATAAGCGCGCGACAATTTGAGGAAGTCCATCTGTTCGCGGTAAAACTCCTGACTGCAACCGGTGAGGCACTCGCCAAGGTCAATCTGGCAGTCGGAGTTGTTGGTGACTTTCTGCTCAAAGCCTTCCAACAGGTGGTTGCGCTCGGCGGTGGCGTACCACAGGCCGTCCTTGCGATGAGTCTCCTCCACCAACTGCTTGGCGGTCATCTTTCCGAAACAATGCAGTATGTCGTCCATGACTGTCATGTCGTTGTCCGAAAACTCATCGTCAGAAAAGTCTGCTGTGGCTTTGATGTAGGTCTTGCCGTCCTCCACTTCTTTCTCTACATAACCGTCCAAAATGACAGGAGTTTCGGAAAGGTCGATAAAGATGTCCTTGACCACAGGACCAGCTTGCCAAACCTCAAAAGGAAGACCGAGGAATGGTGTCTTGAAACGCTTGACGCTGTACTCCTCCATCAAATAGAGCAGTTTGAGAAGTTTGGTCTTGCTCAAATTTGGAACTCGCTCGGCGATGTACACAACGGCATTGCCAATCTTGTTTCTGTCAGCCAGTGTGAGTCTCATATATTATTTATTTATTAGAAGCCAGAAGCCCCTCTCGAGACTTCTGGCTTGAGGTTACGAAGACTATTCTTCCTCGGCGGCGGCTTCCTCGTAGGCCTTGAGGAGGGCCTGCTGGACGTCGGCGGGGACGAGCTCGTAGCTGCTGAAGGTCATGGTGAAGGTACCGCGGCCACTGGTGAGGGAGCTCAGGGCGGTGCAGTAGCGGTTCATCTCGGCCAAGGGAGCCTTGGCTTTCAGCGTGGTGTACTTGCCTTCGGCATCCATGCCCATGACGATGGCGCGGCGACCCTGCAGGTCGGTCATCACACCACCCTGTGCCTCGGTGGGCACGGTGACGGCGATGTCGTAGATAGGCTCCTTAATCTTCGGGGCAGCCTGTTTGAAGGCCTCGCGGAAGGCGGTACGGCCGGCAATTTTGAAGGCCGTTTCGTTGGAGTCGACGGGGTGCATCTTACCGTCGTAGATGTTGACGACGATGTCGCGGGCGTAGGAACCGGTCAGAGGACCCTGCTCCATCTTCTCCATGATACCCTTGAGGATGGCGGGCATGAAGCGGGCGTCGATCGAGCCGCCCACGATGCAGTTGTTGAAGACCAGCTTGCCGCCCCACTCCAGAGGATACTCCTGGGTGTCGCGGATGGGATACTTGGTCTGGTTGGGCATGCCGTCGAAGTAAGGCTCGATGAGCATGTGCACCTCGCCGAACTGGCCGCTACCACCCGACTGTTTCTTGTGGCGGTACATGGCTTCGGCGCTCTTGGTGATGGTCTCGCGGTAAGGGATGTTGGGGGCGGTGAAGTTGACGGCCAGCTTGTACTGGTTCTCGAAGTACCACTTCACGGTGTTGAGGTGGAGCTCACCCTGGCAGCCGAGGATGACCTGACGCAGCTCGCGGCTGTTCTCGAGCGTGAGGCTGCGGTCATAGGTGACGAGGTCCTTCAGCGCGGCGCCGACTTTCTCGTCGTCGTTGCTGTTGGCGGCCTTCACGGCGACGGTGTAGATGGGAGTCGGGAAGACGATTTCCTCGACGGCGTCGTCGGTGTTCTTCGGGGTGGTGAGGGTATGGTTGATCTTGACGTCTTTCAGCTTGATGGTGCAGACGATGTCGCCGGCGCAAGCCTTCTCGACGCGCTGGCGGTTGCTGCCGCTGCACACGAGCACCTGGCTGACGCGCTCCTTGCTCTGGTTGCAGGCGTTGACCACATCCTGGGCTTCGGCGAGCTCGCCGTCGTAGATGCGGAGGTAGGTGATTTCACCGAGGTTCTTATCCTTGGCGCTCTTGAAAGCGAAGGCGACGGTGGGGTTGGCGCCGTTGCTCTTCAGCTCCTTGCCGCCTTTGGTCTTCTTGGCATCGGCCACCTCGCAGGGGGCGGGGACGTTCTGGCAGATGAACTCGAGCAGACGGTTGACGCCGAAGTTCTCCTTGGCGCTGGTGCAGAGGATGGGGAAGAGGTCGCGCTTGTCGATGGCGAGTTTGAGGGCCTTGGTGAGTTCCTCGGCGGTCAGGTCGCCATTTTCAAAATATTTCTCCATGAGGGCGTCGTCGGCAGCGGCGGCTTCCTCGACGAGGGCCATGCGCATCTCGGCGGCCTTGTCGGCATACTGGCTGGGGATGTCGGCCTCGGTGTACTTACCATCGGTGAAGGTGTACATCTTGTTGGCCACGATGTCGACCACCTGGTTGAAGCCGAGACCGGCGTTGGTGGGGAACTGAAGGACGGTGCACTTGCCGCCGAAGTAGTCCTTCAGCTGGTTGACGGTGTCGTCGAAGTTGGCCTTCTCGGCGTCGAGGTGGTTGACGACGAAGAGCATCGGGGTGTCGAGCTTGGTGGCGTAGCGGTTGGCGATTTCGGTGCCGACCTCGACGCCGCTCTGGGCGTTGACCACGACGACGGCGGCCTCGACCACGTTGAGGGCGCTGTCGAGCTCACCCTGGTAGTCGGCGAAGCCAGGCACATCGAGGATGTTCACCTTCTTGCCACCGAACTCGGTGTACATGAGGGTGTTCTCCACGGAGTAGCCGCGGTCGTGCTCGATGTCGCGATAGTCGCTGATGGTGTTCTTGCTGTCCACGCTGCCACGACGGTTGATAAGGCCGCCGCAGAAGGCCATAGCCTCAGCCATGGAAGTCTTGCCCGATTTGGCGCCGCCCACGAGGGCGATGTTACGGATGTCCTGAGTCTGATAAATTTTCATTGTTACTTTTTATTTATTTTATTTTTTATTTCATTCATTATTAAGAATCTCCATGTCTCCAAAGCCGATTCGGAGACACGAAACGAGACGGCAAAGATACGAAAAGTTTTTTTTCTGCCGAAAAATATTTTCTCCCAATCACGAAAAATTGTATCTATTCAGTAGAAAAAAAATATTATTCGTATAGAACATTAATATCCAAATGGCAATAGGAATAAAACACCCAGTCGGTTCAACACTTCCCCCCCACCGGGGACGAATGGTGAAAATCGTTTATACACAAGCCGTCCATTGATATAATATCCTTGTTTTCAGTTTGCAAAATTTCAAAATGTTTCCGACATGGCCAAATAAAAAAAATGCCTCCGACAGCAAAAAACATCGGAGGCAAAGGGTCAAATCGGTTTTTTAGTTATTCATTTGTTATCTCTATATCAGTGGAGAAGGCCCGTGTGCCTCCTGCCTTTAGCGCGGGTACGTTGATTCGGATGTCGCAGTCTATCACGAAGATGTTTCCTTCACGCGAGCGTATCACATTTTCATCGTGCATGTCGCTAAGGTAGATATCAGGCGTTGCAAACGTCCAGTTATTCGGATTGATAAGGCTAAAGCCCATGTTCCTTGCAAATGTAGCAATTTCCGCATCGCTGATTTTAGAACCTTGTATATACGGCTGCTCTACAATGATTTGAAAATCGCCACTTCTAAATCTCCCAAATCCGACAACGGTCAACTTTGTTTCTGGGAAAAAAGCATTGTGCAATGAAATTCGATCCAAAGCAAGGATGGGTTGGATATAATAATCCAAGCCAATTGATTTCATCAAATTGAAACCATGCTGAAAAACATGAGCCTCTCCTCCTTCTGCTATTTGTTCTCCAAACAGATTGGAAAGGCTTTCATCCACATTGTCATACCAGCAGCCGACCTTTTTCGACCACTTCTCAATTAGGCATTCCTGCGTCTTTCCTCGTTGGCACTCTTCTTCGAAACTGAGTTCGCCTGGAATTCTGCAATTTGCTGCAACATCTGCTGCCGCGAGTAAGGATGCAACGACATGCGTTGCACCTCCCGTTGCGCAGCCATGCTGTTCGAACGGTGAAAATCGTTTATATACAAGCCGTCCATTGATAAATAGTTCTGCATAATAATCAAGCATTTGCAGGCCCTCGGAGGTGAATCCACCGCTGATAATCGTGTCGATTTGCTTCCAAAAGTCCGCGTTTGTCATACGTCCAATATCCTTGTTTTCAGTTTGCAAAAATACGACTTTTTCCCGATATGGCCAAATAAAAGTTCAAAAGGGGATACGGATAGCAATGAAGGAGGTGACAAAGGGGTATCTACGACCTACCTCCACCCTACCATCTCCTACCATGGTGGGAGATGAGTAGGAGTTGAGTAGGAGATGAGTAAGAGTTGAGTAAGAGTTGGTGCCTCTTAATAGTTAGTTTACAAGAGTTTATACAGAAGGGATTTTTTGTGTTTTTTTCGACACAATAAAAAAAAGTGTTTTCAGTTATTAAGGGGTATCAAATTTCACAATCGGATTGTCATAAACATTTAGAAGAATGGGAGTTATCGCACGGCAGAGCATCAAGGGAGCCATCGCCAACTATCTGGGGGTGGCCATCGGGTTCTTTGTGCAGTTTTTCATCGTGACGCGCTACCTGAAGCCGGAGGAAATCGGGCTGACGCGCGTGCTGGTGGACGCGGCTATGCTCTTCTCGTCGCTGGCGCAGCTGGGTACTAACTCGTCGATTGTCAGGTTCTTCCCTTGGTTTAAGACAGACCCCTCAGTCAGCCCTTCTCGGGCTGACAGCTCCCCTAACTTAGGGGAGCAGCTAGATGGAATTGGCCCGCGAAGGGCTGACAGCTCCCCTAACTTAGGGGAGCAACCTGTTGCCAACCACGGTATCTTCGGTCTGAGCGTGCTGCTGCCTCTGGCGGGCTTCTTCATCTTCGCGCTGGCGTTCCTGGTCTTCCGCAATCCGCTGCTGGCCCTCTACAGCGAGAAGTCGCCCCTGCTGGCCGACTACTTCTACCTGCTGCCGATGCTGACGTTCTTCGCACTGTACACCACTGTGTTCGAGACCAATGCGTCGGTGCTGATGCGCATCACCACCCCCAGGTTGGTGCGCGAGGTGGGCATCAGGGTCTTCAACCTGGCGGCCTACCTGCTCTATGGATTCAACCTCATCTCGCTCGACGCCTTCGTATGGCTGTTCTGCGGCAGCTACGGGCTGGCCATGCTACTCAACCTGTTCTATCTGTTGAGTTTAGGACATATCTCGTTCCGCATCGACCGCCACTTCCTGACCCGCGAGAAGCGGCGCGAGATTGTGCGCTACACGTTCTTCATGACCGTCGTGGTGCTGGCGGGCAACATCCCGCTGTTCAACTCGCTCTTCCTCGGTGCCAAAGCCGGATTGGCGCTGACAGGTGTCTATACCATAGCCTCTTACATCGCCAATGTGGTCGAGGTGCCCTACCGCTCGCTGGGAGCCATCTCGCGGCCGGTCATCGCCACGGCGGTGAAAGAAGACCGCTGGGAGGAAGTGAACCGCCTCTGCCGGCAAATATCTCTCCACCAGATGCTTGTGAGCCTTCTCATCTTCTATGTCATCTGGATCAACATCGACGCCCTCTTCGCCGTCATCCCCAATGGGCAGGAGTATGTGGGCGGCGTGGGCGTGGTGTTCGCGCTGGGGCTGGCCAAGGTGGTCAACTCGTCCTTCTCGGTGGGCACCGACATCCTCAACTACTCGCGCCATTACCCTTGGAGTCTGATTTTCATCACGATACTCACGGCCTCGGCCATCCTGTTCAACAGCACCTTCATCACCACCATGGGCATCAGCGGCGCCGCCATAGCCACCCTCTGCGCCTACACGCTCTATTTTGTCCTCCTGCACAGCTACTTGTGGCGGAAGCTCAGGGTGAACGTCTTCTCCCTGGGGCAGCTCAAGATGGTGGTGGTTATCGTCGTCCTGCTGGGACTGGATTGGGCTTGGAGCCAATGGCTTACGCCCGCCATGGGGCTGAACGCCATCGTCGGAGCCGCTTTGAAGACCGCCGTCCTCGGCACCCTGGCCGCCACCGCCGTCCTCGGCTGGCGTATTTCGCCCACGGTGAACGAGATGGTGCTCCGTTTCAAAAAAAAGTTGTAATTTTGCAATCGCTATGTTAGATAAATTAGAAGCCATATACTCTCGTTATCAGGAGATTGAACAACAGATGAACGACCCGCAGGTGACTGCGGACATGAAACGCTACGTGAAACTGAGCAAGGACTACAAGGACCTGCAACCCGTGGTGAAAGCCTACCACGAGTACAAGTCGCTGCTCGACACCATCGCCGAGTGCAAGGAGCTGCTCGAGAGCGAGAAAGACCCCGAGTTGCGCGAGATGGCCAAGGAGGAGCTCACCGCCGCCCAGGAGCGCCGCGAGCCCATGGAGGAGAACATCCGCCTGCTGCTCATCCCCGCCGACCCCACCGACTCGAAGAACGCCGTGGTGGAGATTCGCGGCGGCACGGGCGGCGACGAGGCCTGCATCTTCGCCGGCGACCTCTTCCGTATGTATACCCGCTTCTGCGAGAAGAAGCACTGGAAGATAGAAATCAACGACTTCAACGAGGGCACCTCGGGCGGATACAAGGACATCTCGTTCTCGGTCACCGGCGACGGTGCCTACGGCCTGCTGAAGTACGAGAGCGGCGTGCATCGCGTGCAGCGCGTCCCCGCCACCGAGACCCAGGGCCGCATCCACACCAGCGCCGCCGGCGTGGTGGTGCTGCCCGAGGCCGAGGAGTTCGACGTGGAGCTGAATATGAACGACGTGCGCATCGACACCTTCTGCGCCAGCGGCCCCGGCGGCCAGTGCGTCAACACCACCTACTCGGCCGTCCGCCTCACCCATATCCCCACCGGCATCGTGGTCAGCATGCAGGACCAGAAGAGCCAGATTAAGAACAAGGAAAAGGCCATCAGCATCCTCCGCACCCGCCTCTACGAGCGCGAGTACAACAAGTACATGGAAGAACTCTCCAGCAAGCGCAAGACCATGGTAGCCACAGGCGACCGCAGCGAAAAGGTGCGCACCTACAACTATCCCCAGAGCCGCGTCACCGACCACCGCATCGGCTGGAGCATGCACAACCTGCCCGCCTTCATGGACGGCGACATCGAGGACTGCATCGAAGCCCTCCAGCTGGCAGAAAACGCCGAGAAGCTGAAGGCATCGGTGGGGTAACAAGGAGTTAAGGAGACAGGAGATAAGGAGATAAGACAATAGTGTCACATAGGCAATAATAAACAACTGACTATTGATAACTTTTCCTCCACGTGGGATTCCATGTGGCGGATTTGCTGTATTTTTGCATCTTGATAGGGAGTGCCCTATCAGATTGTAAAAGATTGTAAAAGAAAAACATAATCTTTATGAAAAAATACATCGTCCTCGCCTGCCTGAGCCTGTTTCTCATTCCGGCTTTGGCACAGAAACCCAAGAACGTGCAGTTCACCCCCACGGGCCTGCCCGACGAGCTGCTGGAGTACATGAACGGATCCACCATGGACAAGGACCGCCAGAAGGAGAACACCAAAATCCTGAAAGACTTCAAGACGGCATACGTCAACTTCGACGCCAAACTCCAGGAGCGTCTGGTGACCGTGTACAACTATACGGTGAAAGCCAAGATGAAAGGCAATCCCGAAATAAGCGGTTTGACGCGGATGCTCACCGTCATCGCCACCACCCCGTCGGGCGGCGAGGATGTGGCGGGAGCCTACAACAACGCCCCCAACCTCGACGGCTTCGTCACCGCCCTAGAAGCCTTCGCCAAGCGCAACGCCAAGACCAAGGCGGTGATGGAGTTTGTGGACTTCTGCGACGGTCTCTTCACCGACCGCCTGCTCTACCATTCGAACAGCAGCGAATGGAAGTTCGCCCCGCGCACGCCCTTCCGCCTGGGCGTGAAGGATGGCGTGGTGCTGGTGTGGTTCGAGACCCCGGCCGACCTCCACTACGCCTCGGCCAAGGACCAAGGAGTCATCAAGGGCACTACGGGCGTCTACGACTACAAGGAGAACGAGTGGAAAGGCAACGGCGGCCGACTGGAATGGACGCGCACGGGCCTCGGCGCCGAGGAGTGCTATGCCGACCTGGGCCGCTACAAGGCCGAGACCAAGTTCCCCAAGTTCAAGGCCGACTCGGTCGACTTTGTCCACACCGGATACTTCGACAAGCCCATCCGCGGCCGCATCGAGGAGCAGCTCGAGGGTGCCAAAGACCCTGAGAAATACACCTTCCCCAAGTTCCGCTCCTACCAGCGCGACTTCGTCATCAAGGACATCATGCCGGGTGTCGACTATAGCGGCAGCTTCATGATGAACGGCTCGAAATTCATCAGCGCCTCGTCGAAGCATCCCGCCAAGCTGGTCTTCTATCAGGACGGCAAGGTGAGGCTGACGGTAAGCTCGATGAAATTCACCATCACCCCCGAGCGAATGAAGGCCGAGAACGCCGCCGTGGCACTTTATATCACCGACGAAGACTCCATCTCCAACACGGGCATCCTGGTGCGCTACAACCTCGCCGACAAGCAAGTGATGCTCATCAACGACTCCAAGCGCAACTTCTACAGCCCCTATATCGACACCTACCACGAGCTCGACATCTACAGCGAGTCCATCATCTGGAAAATGGACGGCAACGAGCTGCTGTTCTCAAGCCTGGGCACAGGCGGCGGCAAGAGCATCAACACCTTCGAGTCGAGCAACCACTACACCTACAAGAAATACCACACCATCAAGGGCATCGACGAGGTGAGCCCCGTGGAGCGCGTCTTCGACTACATGGGCTCCAACAGCTCCGAGTTCTCCATCCAGGGCTTCTCAGACTACCTGGGCCTCGACATGAGCCAGACCCTGCTGATGATCCACAACCTGTCACATCACGGATTGGTGTCGTACAACGAAATCACCGGCCTTGTGAAGGTTAAGGACAAGCTGGTAGACTTCCACCGCGCCTTCGCCAAGAAGAAAGGGTCCGACTACGACGCCCTGTCGCTCGAGTCGATGGCCGAGGGCACCAACGCCCGCATGAACCTGGAGGACAACAAACTGCTCATCCGCGGAGTGGAGCAGTTCATCGTCTCCGACAGCCAGGCGGTGGTGGTGCGCCCCGACTCGGCCTCCGGGAGCTTGGTCACCGTGGGACGCAACCGCAGCATCCACTTCAGCGGCCGCATCGACGTGGGCCGTTTCATCCTCACCGTCAAGGACTGCGACTTCAGCTACGAAGCCTTCTCCTTCAACATGCCCACCATCGAGCAGCTGCATTTCTATGTGCCCGACTTCAAAGACCCCAAGAACTTCGAGCAGATGGTGCGCACGCCGCTCTCCAACCTCGTGGGCACCCTCGACGTCGACAAGCCCGACAACCACTGCGGCCTGAAGAAAAACAAGGAATACCCCATCTTCAAGAGCCTCGGGACCAGTAATGTGTTCTACGATGCGCCCACCGTCCAGAACGGCCAGTATGTGCGCGACCGCTTCTACTACACCCTCACCCCCTTCACCCTCTACAGCCTGGTGGACTTCGAGACCGACAGCCTCCAGTTCGACGGCGTGCTCACCTCGGGCGGCATCTTCCCCGACATCAACCAGCCGCTGCGTGTGCAGAAAGACTACTACCTGGGCTTCAACATCCAGACCCCCGCCGGCGGCTACGATGCCTATGGTGGCAAGGGCCACTACACCAAGAACCTGAGGCTCAACCAGTCGGGTCTCCGTGGCAGCGGCACACTCACCTACCTCACCTCCACCTCCCAGTCGAAGGACTTCCTCTTCCTGCTCGACTCCACGGTGGCCGTCACCGACACCTTCGACGTGCGTGAGGACCAAGGATTCCCGCAGATTAGCAACGGCCGTACCGACCTGCACTGGCTGCCCTACGCAGACTCCATGGCCGTCTCCACGCTCGCCGACGGACGCCCGTTCAAGATGTACCGCGGCGAGGCCTTTTTAACTGGCCGCGTCGACCTCATGTCCAAGGGCGCCCGCGGTGCCGGCAGTGCCGATGTGCTCGAAGGCACCCTTGCCTCGCAGCACTTCGCCCTCGAGGCACGCCAGATGGATGCCGAGAGCAGCGATTTCAGTCTCCGCAGCACCCAATACAACACCCTTGCCTTCAGCGTGAAGAATGTCACCTCGAGCGTCAACTTCGACACCCGCCACGCCGACATTCAGTCGAGAGCCCCTGTGCGCAGCGAGTTGCAACTGGCGCAATACGCCGCCGTGGCCGACCGCTTCTCGTGGGAAATGGACCGCAAGGAGCTGACCCTCGCCAACTCCACCCGCGGCACCTCCGAGGGTCTCGACGCCATGGACATCCGCCAGCGCCTTGGCAAACGCGGCGACATGCCGGGCGTGCGCTTCACCAGCACCGACCCTGCCCGCCACCAGCTCGCCTACAGCTCGCTCCTGAGTCTATATAAATATGATGCGGGCGAACTCTCGAGCCAGGGCGTCTTCCTCATCAACGTGGCCGATGCTGCCATCGCACCCGACCACGACACCCTCCACGTCAACAAGGGCGGCGAGATGCGCGTGCTCAACAACGCCCAGGTGGTCTTCAACCGCGACAGCGCCTTCCACCTCCTCACCGGCGCCGACCTCATCGTCGAGGCTGGCGACAAATACGGCGGCAAGGGCTACTACGACTTCCACAACGACGAGGACAAAGTCCAGCGCCTGTTCTTCGACCAAGTGGGCGTGCAGAACGGCATCACCGTGGCCAACGGCAACATCGCCAGCGAGGCTTCCTTCACCATCAGCTCGGCCTTCGGCTTCGCCGGCAAGGTGCGCCTCGAGGGCAACCAGCGCTGGCCCTTCTTCGAGGGCGGCGTGCGCCTCATCCAGCCCTGCATCCCCGAGGCTCAGCTCGGCCTACTGGCCTATGCCGACTACACCGACCCCGAGCACGTCCACATCACCGTGCCCGAGCAGCCCACCGACTGGAAGGGCAACCGCATCACCGCCTCCATCCTCATGGACAAGAACAACCTCCGCCTCCGTCCCGCCTTCCTCACCAACGAGAAAGTGGCCGACAACGAGCTCCTCTCGGCCCATGGCATCCTCACCTACCTCGGCGACCGCCAGCAGTATATGATTGCCGACGAAGAGAAAATCGACGACCCCGACGCCGTCGTGTCCCCCTACCTCGCACTCTCCACCACCGACTGCCTCGTCGAAGGCGAAGGTCCCATCAACTTCGCCCGCCAGCGCACCCAGGCCTCCTTCTACGCCTACGGCACCAGCACCGTCGGCATCAGCAGCAACAACGAGGACCAGCTCACCACCGTCTTCGGCTTCACCTTCCCCATCGACAAAGCCATCGTCAACGCCCTGGCCGACAACTTCAAGAACGAACTCCGCCTCACCCCCTATGGCATGAACACCAACGCCGAGATGCGCCACGCCATGATGTACCACTATGGGGCCGACCAAGGTGCCGCCAAATATGCCGCCTATAGTGCCACCGGTGTCTTCGACAAGGTGCCCGATGTCATGAAGTCCACCATGCTCTTCGACAACATCCACTGGCAGCACAACCCCATCCTCGGCCTCTACTGCGAGGGCAAGGTAGGACTGGTGAGCATCGGCGACAAGCCCCTCGGCGTCACCGTCACCATCAAGGGCCAGATCTACATGGACAAGGGCAACCAAAAGATGAAGTTCTACGTCGAGGCCGCCAAAGACCACTGGTACTTCTTCTACTTCGACAGCCAGGCGCAGGAGCTGACCATCTACAGCTCTGTCGGCACCTGGGACGACCAAATCAAGGCCATCTCCACCGACGACAGAAAAATCACCAAAGAGGGCCTCGGCACCTTCTACTACCATGTGGGCAACGTCTCCAACTATGTCGCCAACAACTTCCTCATCCCCTTCAGCCGCGCCGCCCACCCCGACGAAATCGAGGACGACGAATACTAGACGACAACACACCCCCGAAAATCCCGCAAACAGGCCCTCCGAGGTCCCGTTTGCGGGATTCTTTTTAATCTAAAGAGAAAAAATATTCATCACATAATCCATTGACAATCAATTTCAATTTTCAATTTTCAATTTTCAATTCAAAAAAAATTTTGCCATATCGGAAAAAGTTCATACTTTTGCACCCGCTTTCGAGAGAGAAAGAAGCCCAGGTGGTGGAATTGGTAGACACGCTACTTTGAGGGGGTAGTCGCCATAGGCGGTGCAAGTTCAAGTCTTGTCCTGGGCACAGATGAAGTTAAGAGATAACAATTAAAAGTTCATAGTTAAACGATTATCTATAAACTCTTATCTGTTAACTAATCTCTACCAGCCCGGGTGGCGGAATTGGTAGACGCGCACGTTTCAGGTGCGTGTTCCGAAAGGAGTGCAGGTTCAAGTCCTGTTCCGGGCACCAAAGAGAAGACCCAAAGGGTCTTCTTTTTTTTTTGCCCGAGTGTTAATCATGAGCAAAAACCACTAAAAAGAACGAGCCCCCCATATTAGGGGGGGGCGTTCCGTGAAAATAGCCTTTGAGAAGAAGTTTTTAGCCGATGTTGCCGGTGCCGATGTAGAGGGAGTCGGAGACGGTGTTGGGGTAGATGTAGCCGCCGTAGGCTTCGATGTAGGTGGGCTCCTGGACGCTGGTGATGGCGAAGCCCCAGACGTGGACTTTCATGCCGTTCCAGTAGGCGGGGACGTCGAGGGAGACGGAGCCGTCGGAACGCTTGGCGACACTTTGGCCGGTGGTGGGTGACATCACGCCACATTTGGCATCGGGGCAGTAGGCGAAGAGGATGACGATGTCGTCGTCGGTGGCGTTGCCGAACACGTCGCGGTTGAAGCTGACATCAATCTGCTGAGGGGTGTCGAACTGGGGAGTGCCGAAGCGGACGGGGGTGAGGTCGCCTTTGGCGCAGACGAGGTCAGCATAGTCGATAGTGACGGAGTCGACGGTGTTGGCGTGGACGGCGGGCCAGTTGTCGCGGTGGAAGAGGCCGCGGGTGGTGGTGTGGAGGTTGTTGGCGAGGCGCTTGTAGCCGAAGTTGGTGGCCTGTGCGAAGGCGCGGGCAAGGTCGGCCATGGTTTTGAAGCGTGCGCGGACGAGGAGTTGTTTTTCGGTTCTTGGATTTTTGACGAAGGGGTTGTAAGCCCGGTAGACATTGCGGCCTTTCCACATGGAGCCTACGGCAGGACCAAGTTTACCTACCTGGGTTCCCATGTAACCGCCTGAATTTTTAGACATACGCTTTTGTTTTTAATTGTTGATTGTTGAAATGTTAAAATTTGGGCTTGGCGAGTGAGAGTTGATAGGGTGTTGATAGGGCGTTGACAGGGTGTTGGTGTGGGAGGAGAGCGTTAGACGATGCCGACGACTTTGGCGCAAGAGACGGCGAGGAAGGCGGCGCCGCCGGCAAGGAGGATTTCGCAGAGGTACTTGACGACCTTCAGGACGATGATCCACCAGGGGTC
>DECD01000040.1:57475-58286 GCA_002349055.1 Bacteroidales bacterium UBA2939
ATACGCTTTTGTTTTGTTTGACTGTTTTGAAAAATTCACTCCTTTCGTTGTGTTCTTTTTCGATGCAAAAGTACGAAGGTTTTTCTTGGGTGGTGTGGGATAGCGGTGGATGGATGACGATAACGGGGGATTGTTGTTTTTTTATGGGTTATTGGTTATAGGTTATGGTTTATGGAGAGGCGCAAAAATTGGATAAAGAACGGCGAATGACGCGAATTGGGGGCTATCCGGGTTCGCCGAGCCAGTCGACGATGGATTGGACTTGGCGGGGGGTGAAGGTTTTGCACTTGGGGTAGTAGCCGGCGGCTTGGAGCTCGTCCCAGAGCATGTCGTTGCGGCGGATGAGGGCCATGAGGTGGTTGACGGCGGTGCGCGGGGTGCTGGAGGGGAAGAAGAGGAGGGCTAGCTCTTTCTTGGTGTAGGAATGAATTTTGAAATTGTTCATAGATAATAGTTAATAGATTACAGATAATAGATAATAGATAATAGNNGGTGACATCACGCCACATTTGGCGTCGGGGCAGTAGGCGAAGAGGATGACGATGTCGTCGTCTGTGGCGTTGCCGAACACGTCGCGGTTGAAGTTGACATCAATCTGCTGAGGGGTGTCGAACTGGGGAGTGCCGAAGCGGACGGGGGTGAGGTCGCCTTTGGCGCAGACGAGGTCGGCATATTCGATAGTGACGGAGTCGACGGTGTTGGCGTGGACGGCGGGCCAGTTGTCGCGGTGGAAGAGGCCGCGGGTGGTGGTGTGGAGGTTGTTGGCGAGGCGCTTGTAGCCGAAGTTGGTGGCCTGTGCGAAGGCGCGGGC
>DECD01000040.1:58374-58664 GCA_002349055.1 Bacteroidales bacterium UBA2939
GCCCGGTAGACGTTGCGGCCTTTCCACATGGAGCCTACGGCAGGACCAAGTTTACCTACCTGGGTTCCCATGTAACCGCCTGAATTTTTACTCATAGTGCTTTTGTTTTAATTAGGAATTATTAATTAGGAATTAGGAATTGTTTTTTTACGTTAATTGCCGTGAATTGTTCGTTAATTTTTTTAACGGCGAATTTCTCTAATTTAACTAATTGGCTTGCGCGGGTCAATTGGGGGCAAATTACTCGAATTTGCTGACGCTGGTTGTTTTTTTACGCGAATTGCCATTAA
>DECD01000040.1:58981-70793 GCA_002349055.1 Bacteroidales bacterium UBA2939
TGCGTTGCGCGTTGCAGCGTTGCAGTTCAAAAATAGGGTAACCAAAAGTCAAAAGTAAAGTTTTAAATTTATATATTTATATCAATATAAATATATAAATTTAAAGAGTAATTTAGGGGGATTGATATCCTTAAAATGTAACTGCAACGCTGCAACGCGCAACGTTTTTAATTTTGCTGATTGAGAAATAATGTGTATCTTTGCAGATGTATTCGATTTGTTTTTGTCTTATAACGTACTAAGATACAAATATTAGCAAAACAACAGATAGAAATATTGATTTATATAAACGAATATTTATATTATGGAATTCTACGATCGTGAAGAGGAAATAGGCATCCTTAGGGAGAATGAGCAGTTGGCTGAACGCAACGCCATGTTTACCGTGCTGATGGGACGCCGTCGCGTAGGCAAAACGGCATTGGTAATGAAGGCTTTCGAAGACAAACAATACGCCTATCTTTTCGTGTCGAAGGATAGCGAGGCCATCCTCTGCGGCAAGTTCCAGCGGGCGCTCGAAGAGCAACTTGGCATACAGGTCTATGGGCAGCTGACCCACTTTCGAGACCTTTTCGAGGTGATGATGCGCGAGTCGCAGAAGCGACATTTCACGGTGGTTATCGACGAATTCCAGAACCTCCATAAGGTCAATCCCGCCATTTTCAGCGAGATGCAGGACATCTGGGACCGCCTGCATGGGAAATCACGCATCAACCTCGTCACCATGGGCAGTATCCGCTCGCTGATGAAGCGCATCTTCGAGGAGGAAGGCGAGCCTCTCTACGGTCGTCCTACTTCCAAGTTCACCCTCCGTTCCTTCACCCTTGCGGTGCTGAAACAGATTTTTCGCGACCACGCGCCCAACTACCGCAACGAAGACCTCCTGTGCCTCTACATGATTACCGGTGGAGTGGCGAAATATGTCGAGTTGCTGATGGATGCGGGATGCTATACCAAGGAGAAGATGCTCAACTACGTCTGTCGGCGAGACTCCTATTTCCTCACCGAAGGGCGCGACCTGATGAACCAGGAGTTTGGTGACGAGAGCGGCACCTATTTCTCCATCCTTCAACTCATTGCCGGCGGATTGAACCGGCGATCGGACATCGACGGTGCTATGCAGCGCGACATGGGTGCTTTCCTTCAGAATCTGGAGAAGAACTACAGCGTCGTGAGTCGGTTGAAACCCCTGCTAGCGAAACCGGGCAGCAAGACCACCTCTTACGAGATTTCCGACCAGTTTCTGCGTTTCTGGTTCCGCTTCATCTGGCCCTACCAGTCGTTGGTGGAGCGCGGACAGCTCACACTCCTAAAACAGAACATGGTGCGTGGCTACGAGCAGTTCACCGGCCGCACCTTGGAGCAGTATTTCCAGGCGAAGGCAATGGAGACGGGCAAATATACAATGGTGGGCAACTGGTGGGACCGTAAAGGAGAGAATGAGATAGACCTTATAGCGTTGAACGAGTTCGACCGCACCGGCCTTGTGGCCGAGGTGAAGCGCAACCCCAACAAACTGAACCCTGCCGAATTGCGGCGCAAGACAGAGATGCTACCTGCCTCCGATTTTGGTCGCTACAAGCTCACGCTGGAGGGTTTTTCGATAGATAATATGTAGTGCTGGGAATCTGGTTTCTCCAGCTTGCACACGGGTGGCACTCACAATAAAATTTGGCAGAACCAATAATTCTTCGTACCTTTGCACTTTCAAAAAAACAACAAAGAGAGTTAACCATGAGCAAAACTATCATCACCATCAACCGCGAATGCGGATGTGGCGGCAGAGACATCGCCCGCCGCTTGGGAGAAACACTCGGACTGAAGGTCTACGACAAGTCCATCCTCGAGGCCATCTGCGAGAAATACAATCTCGATGAGAAAGAAATCCTGCGCATCAAAGGGCAGAAGCTCAACCTGTGGGACGACCTCTGCCAGTTCTACCGCCAATTCAACACCGTGGACGACCACTACCAGACGGAGAAGAAAAAGATTACCTCGCGCGAACTCTACTATGCCGAGTCGCAGATTATGCGCAACCTGGCCGCGCAGGAGAGCTGCATCGTCGTGGGCCGCGCCGGCTTCCACGTCTTCAAGGATAACCCCGACGCAATCCATATCTTCCTTATTGGCGACCGCGACTTCCGCATCCGGCGCATTATCAAGCGCGAGGGCTTCGACGAGAAGTCCGCTGCCAAGTATGTCGACGAGACCGACGAAGCCCGCGAGAACTTCACCAAGAGCTTCGCCGAGGTGTCGCGCTACGACGCCCGCAACTACGACATCGTCATCAACGTGAGCCGCTTCACCACCCCCGAGGAGGTCGCCGCCATCCTTGCCGAGAACATGCGGAAGAGAATTGGGAAATGAAAAATGAAAAATAAAAACTGAGAAATGGAAAAAGTATGAAGAACCTTTCTCGTTTCATCTTTCTCGCTGTAGCTCTGACGCTTGCCGGTTGCGGCAAGAATACTGGCCAGGATTCAGAGACTGCCGATGTGCCGCTGGTTATCTTCGATACCGACATCGGCTCGTCGACCGACGACCTCTTCTCCCTGGAGATGCTCTACCGCTATGAGGAGCAGGGCCGCTGCCGTCTGCTGGGCGTGGTGGTGGACCGCGAGGGTGAGACGTGCGCCGCCTGCGCCGACGTGATAAATACATACTTCGGCCGTGGCGACATACCTATCGGACTGGTGCGCAACGGCATCGAGAACCCCGCGGTGTGGATAGACTACGGGAACCTCCCCAACCACACCAATCCCGACAGCAGCCTGATGTTTGCCCGCACGGTAAGCGACTACAACACACTGCCCGACGGCTGGCAGCTCTACCGCCGCCTGCTGGCCGGGCAGCCCGACCACTCGGTGAGCATCGTCTCCGTGGGCTTCGTCACCTGCCTGTCGCAGCTGCTACAGTCGGGGGCCGACGAGCATTCTCCCCTCACGGGCGTCGAACTGGTGCGCCAGAAGGTGAAATGCCTCTACATCATGGCGGGAATCTTCGACGTGGCCGATGAACCCGACTTCAACTTTACACAAGGTATAGGATTCGCACAGACCTTCTTCGACCTCTGGCCACAAGATGTCGACATAGTCTTCTCACCCATGGAGGTGGGTCAGCAGGTGGAGTACGTCCCCGAGCAGGTGATAGCCGACATCGACTGGACCGACCGGCATCCCATCAAGCAGGTGTATATGACCTACAACTGCGATACGGGGCAGAAGATGTGGGACCCGATGACCGTCATCCAGGCCGTCGAGGGCGACGGACTCTTCACCCTCTCCGAGCGTGGCACCGTGACCATTACTTCCGATGGGCAGACACTCTTCACACCCAAGCCGTCGGGCCACTGCCGCTACCAGAAGCCCGGCACCCCGCAGTGGGCAGCCTCCATGCTGGAGAAAATAAGGACTTTCAATAAGATTAAGAAATAATACAATGGCAAAACACTTCTTCAAATCTATCGCCGCACTCGTCATGTGCCTGCCGATGATTATGACCTCGTGCTCCAAGGACGACGACAACTCTACAACTCCGACCCACAATGTGGACATCGTCAGCATCAACACCGCTGCTTTCTACGACAAACTGGGCATCACGGATGTCATAGCCGAGACGCTGACACAAGGCCTCATCAAAGTAACCGACTCCGTACTCGTGTACGACCAACAGGGGCTGCTCGTAGCCAGGCTGGGAGCTGAATCCACCAGTCTGCAAACCGTAAACATCAGCCTTCGGGACCTTCCCGATGGGACCTATACCCTCGTGGCGTGGCAGACGGCCTGTAGTGGGACCGACCCGTTCTGGCTGCTACTGGATGCCGACCAACTTGCCACCGTCCGTATCGTACAGCTCTATCCGTCCACCATCGGCTGCAGAAATGCCATCGGCCTGTACACCACAACCGTTACCGTCGGAAGCGGAACCGGCACCCTCAATGCCGAGATAGAGTCGATGGGAAGTATAGTAGACATCCGTATTGACGGCCTCACGTCAGAGTGTGACTATAAATCTGCGCGCTTGGTTGTGGGTGGCGAGAATCCTGCCATCGATGGTTTTTATCTCAATCCCGACCGCAGCGGAGAAGACCGATGGGTATTCTCCGACGAAAGAACAGAAGACAGCCGCCCCATTGGCGGAGTTACTCCCTCATCGTCCATCAACAAAGTCTTCACCCTCAGTCATGGCGAGAAAGTCTTTAATTTGTACGGCACCGACAAGACTACCAACGAGAAGGACAGCCTTATCGATGCCGTGTTCACCCTGAACCCCGGCACCGTTGCCACTTTCTACTTCGACCTCGACAGAATCGTCTACCAGCCGCCCTATTGCGGTCCGACGGCAGATTTCGCTGCCTGGAAGGCCGACCGTGATGCCGGCCTTCTCGTCACCGATCCTTGCTTCCAGTGGGGAGCCAACCTCCAGACGGTTCACAACCACGTCGTCAGCCATCATCAGTGGTGGAAACTTGACTACGAAGAACTTACTATGGAAGAAGGGCATGGCTGGTGCCGATGGTATAACATTGCAAAAAACTTCTTCGAGTATTACTGTTTCGAAACCGAGAGCGGTAATAATCTAATAGTTTCTATGTGTATCTGTTTCGACCCCACGGTGCCCGTCAGCGTTGCCAATGCCAGCCTGATTCTGCAAGGCTACGAATATGCGGGAAAGATAATCTATCCCGACCAACCGGAAAATATTTACGACATCTTCTTCTCCGCCGACGGCAATATAGAAGTCACGACCAACACCTACGAAGAGGGTGGCTGGCAGATCTTCTATCAGCCCACCGACCCCGAAGACCTGCCCCTCATCATCCCGGTCAACTAGATTTTGTCATTCCAGAAAAAATTTGTAGTTTTGCAAATTGAAAACATAATAGAGAATTGAATATGCAGACAGCAGCAAATTATCAGGATATGTCGGCGGTGGACGCACTGTGGACGCTCTACCTGCAGCAGTCGCAATGGGTGCGCGAGGCTTTCCGCAGCCGCATAAACAGCCAAGATGTGTCCGACGAGATGCCCACTCTTCGTACCCGCGAGGAGATGATGGAGGTATCGCGGAAGCGTATGCGCGACATCATCGATGGGCGTGAGCGGACGCTCACCCATGATGAGGCGATGCAACTGGTTGACCAAGCAATAGCCGAAGCAGTATGAAGGTCAACTGGTCGGAACGAGCAGCACTTGAGCTAGCAGAGACCGCAGCTTACGTGGCGCTGGAATTTGGCCGTCAAGCATCCGTGGACATGCGCAACTCAATCCACGAAGCAGTGGATAACATTGCGCGATTTCCGATGATAGGAAAAACAAGCTTTTCAGACGATAAAAATGGCATCGAATTCCGCGAACTAGCATGTCGGTTGAGCAGTGTGGTCTACGCAATATACAGCGATGAGGTCTACATCGTCAGCATCTGGAGCAATCGACAGGACCGTAATCGCCTGTACAAGGACTTGCGCCAAATCTCGAAAACAATGTAACCCCATGGTTCGACGGGACAGAATAATGTGTGAGATGGGGAACGGCTCCCTAATACAAACAATAACCATAGACAGACAATGAATATGAAGAAAGCATTTTTGACACTTGCGGTGGCGGCGATGGCGGTTGCTGCGGCCATAATTGGCTGCAAGGGTGGCGGTGACGACGCGGAGCAAGCTGAAGCCTCGCTTATTGGGCAATGGGTGGCGGTGGACGGTTACGAAACATGGGGCTGTTTGTGTGAGCAAATAGACTCCGTCGAATATCACTACCTCGCGTTCTCCATCGACGAGGATTCCATCACGATGGTCATGCAAGACAAGTTCAGTCGCAAAATCCCGGAGCCGCCATACAATGTTTTCTCGCAGACCTACGCTTATTCGGTGGATAGCGGCAACGTGGTTACCGCTCATATCCAGGGCACGCCGGATTTCACTCTGTTCAAAATAGACGAACTCTCCGCCGACACTCTGTTCCTCCGGGCCGAATGCTCCTATTGTCCTGACCGTGGCCCAGGAGTCAAGGAATACTATACAATGAAACGTAAATAGCAGCCATATTCCAGGCTGAATACGTGAAGACAAAGAGACGCGGCAGGCCGCGTCTCTACAGAGGGGTTGGTATTCTCGAACAACTAGTAGTTGAACTTGATGTCCTTGACGTTGAGCTGGATTTCGGTGCGGCCGCGCCAGTAGTTCTCCTCGAGCTGGTAGCAGAGGTCGAAACGCTCGCTGCGCATGCGCTCCAGGCACTCGCCCATCTGGAAGGCGATGGCGGGATAGGGGGCCGAACGCTCGGCGATGGGGATAGCGTTGAACTTGAGGTGGTTGATACCCACGATGCGGGCGTTGCCGGTGTCCACCAGTTCGCGGCTGACGAAGACGGGCACGTTGTTGTCGGGTCCGAAGGGGGCGAACTGCTTGAGGATGCGTAGGAACTTGGGGGTGATTTGCGAGAAGCCTATCTCGGCGTCAATCTCAATCTCGGGCATGGCCTCTTCGGCTCCCATGCCCTCGCGGACAAGCTGCTCGAAACGGTCGACAAAGGCGCGCATGTTCTCCTGGCGCAGCGAGACGCCGGCGGCGCACTTGTGGCCACCGAAATGCTCGAGCAGGTCGGCGCATTTCTCGAGGGCCTCGTGGACGTCGAACTCTTTGACGGAGCGGGCGGAGCCGGTGATGAGGTCGTCGCTGCCGCGGGTGAAGACGATTGTGGGCTTGTAGTATGCCTCGACGATGCGGCTGGCCACGATGCCCACGACGCCGCGGTGCCACCCTTCGTCGAAGAGCACCAGCGACTTGCGGCCCTTGTAGAAGGGGTCGAAGTCGATGCGTCGCTTGGCCTCCTCGGTGGCGGCGGTGTCGAGGTCTTTGCGCTCGGAGTTGTAAGCGTTGATGTCCTCGGCCAGACGGCGTGCGATGGCGGGGTCTTCGGTGAGCATGAGGCGCACCGAGTCGAAGGCCGAGCGTATGCGGCCGGCGGCATTGATGCGGGGACCCACGAGGAAGACGAGGTCGGTGATGGTGAGCTCCTTCTCGAAGTAGCCGGTCTTTTTCTCGGGCTTGTCGGACTGGTCAGACAGGTCGGCCTTGTCGGATTGGTCGGCCTTGCGGCGGTCGACGTGGCCGTACTTGAGGATGGCCTCGATGCCGGGGCGCGGCTTGGTGTTGAGCACGCGGAGGCCGAAGAAGGCCAGCACGCGGTTCTCGCCCATGATGGGCACGATGTCGCTGGCGATGGAGACGGCCACGAGGTCGAGGTATTTGAGCAGGTGGAGCTTGAGTTCCTCCTGGCGCTGGCGGCGGTGGCTGTCGAGCTGCTCGGGTAGGTCGCAGAGACGCACGCCGAGACGCTGCTCGAGGTGAGCCTCGACGATTTTGAAGCCTATGCCGCAGCCGCTGAGTTCCTTGTAGGGATAGGGGCAGTCGACCTGCTTGGGGTCGAGGACTGCCACAGCCTGCGGCACCTCGTCGCCCGGCAGGTGGTGGTCGCCGATGATGAAGTCGATGCCGTACTGCTTGGCATAGTCAACCATCTCCATGGCCTTGATGCCGCAGTCGAGGGCGATGACGAGTTTGACGCCCGTCTCGCGGGCATAGTCGACGCCCTGCTGCGAGATGCCGTAGCCCTCGCGCTCGCGGTCGGGGATGTAAAAATCGATATTATGGTCCAGTTCCTTGAGGTAGGAATAGACCAGCGCTACGGCCGACGTGCCGTCGACGTCGTAGTCACCATAGACCATGATGCGATCCTGTCGTTTGATGGCTTCGTTGATTCGGTTGATGGCCTCGCGCATGCCTTTCATCAGGAACGGGTCGTGGATTTGGTCCAGTCCCGGACGGAAAAAGCGCCGTGCCTCTTCAAACGTGGTGACACCCCGCTCTACAAGCAGAGTGGCGATGTTTTTGTCAACGCCCAACGATGCCGCAAGTTTTTCAACAGTCTCTAAATCATAGTCTTCTCTAATTATCCAACGTTTCTCTTTCATATTTTTCTGGGTGTAAAGATACGACTTTTTTTTCATTCGCAGAAAAAAACTTTTCAACTATAATAAAAAAAGACTTTTCGCGTTATAGATTTTTATATGAAAATAGCAGCACTGGTATCGGGAGGCGTCGACAGTTCGGTGGTGGTCCACCTGCTGAAGGAGCAAGGCTTCACGCCCGACATTTTCTACATCCGCATCGGGATGGAAGACGAGAAGGGCTATATCGACTGCCCTGCCGAGGAGGACATCGAGATTACACAATGGATTGCTAAGAAATACGGCTGCCGTTTCG
Organism: Bacteroidales bacterium UBA2939; assembly: GCA_002349055.1. Taxonomy (GTDB): domain Bacteria; phylum Bacteroidota; class Bacteroidia; order Bacteroidales; family P3; genus Colimorpha. Next base: position 67,251 of record DECD01000040.1, read on the forward strand.
AGGAGGTGAACCTCCACAAGGAATATTGGGACAACGTGGTGAGCTACACCATCGAGAGCGTGCGCAAGGGGCTGACGCCCAACCCCGACGTGATGTGCAACAAGCTCATCAAGTTCGGTGCCTTCGAGGAGAAGCGCGGCAAAGACTACGACCGCATCGCCACCGGGCACTACGCACAAATTTCATATCTCCCCGCCTGCGGCGGAAATCTAGGAAATCATGGAAATAGATTCGATAAGATTTCACAGGATTTTGACGGGCCAGACAAATCATGGAAATCAAAAAAGGATCTCCAAGATTTTCAGGATTTCGCGGAGCGGGAGAACAAGGTGACTTTTCTGGCGACGGCGGTGGACCCCATCAAGGACCAGACGGATTTCCTGTCGCAGCTGGAATACCGACAGATACGCAAGCTGATGTTCCCCATCGGGGGGATGATGAAGAGCGAGGTGCGCGAGATAGCGCATGCCGCCCACCTGCCCAGTGCCGACCGCAAGGACTCGCAGGGCATCTGCTTCCTGGGCAAGATAAATTACAACGACTTCATCAAGCGTTACTTGGGAGAGAAAGAAGGGAAGATTGTGGAACTGGAGACCGGGAAGATACTCGGCACTCACAAAGGCTATTGGTTCCACACCATCGGGCAGCGCAAGGGCTTGTTCCTCAGCGGCGGCCCATGGTTCGTGGTGAGGAAGGACATCGAGGAGAACGTCCTTTATGTCAGCCAGGGCTACGACCCCGATGCCGCCCACGGGCACAAGATTACCCTCATGGGGTTCCGCTACCTCAGTGCCGACATCTGGGGCGATTTTGCGGAGCAGGAGATTAAATTCAAAATCCGCCACACGCCGGAGTTCCACCCCGGAGTGCTACGACATCTGCCGGATGGGCTGATGGAGATAGCGAGCGACGACCGCATCCAAGGCATCGCCGCCGGACAGTATGCCACGATTTACGACAACGACGCCCATTTGGTGGTCGCGTCAGGAATGATTGTTTAATTTGAAAATTAAATGCAGGCGAGACGCCTGCGCACCCATTGAAAATTGAAATTATTCTATTGTAAAGATATTACCCCCAATGGTTTCTGTACCCTCGATGCCGAGGAGAGCCGCCACGCCGTGCGGGTGCTGCGCCTGCGCGAGGGCGACGAGCTGCATGTCACCGACGGCAAAGGAAATCTCTATACCTGCCGCATCATCACCGCTGACGACCGTGCAGCGGTAATTAGGAATGAGGAATTAGTAATTAGGAATTCTCAGGATGCATCAGTTTCAATTCCTAATTCCTCATTAATAATTCCTAATTTGCATCTAGCTGTTGCGCCGACGAAGAACCCGTCGCGCATGGAGTGGCTGGTGGAGAAGGCCGTGGAGATTGGCGTGGGCGAAATCACCCTCCTCAACTGCGACCACTCGGAGCGCTCGTTCCTCAAGACCGACCGCCTGGAGAAGCTGGCCGTCAGCGCCATGAAGCAGAGCCTCCACACCCTCCTTCCCGAGATACACCCTGCCACCTCACTCCGTGAGGTAATTAGGAATTATGAATTAGAAATTAGGAATTCTCAGGATGCGTCAGCCCCAATTCCTAATTCCTCATTCCTAATTCCTCATTCCATTCAGAAATTCATTGCCCACTGCGAAGCCGACAAGCCGCGTGTGCCGCTGGCCACGGCCTTGCAGCCCGGCCACGACGCCGTGGTGCTCATAGGTCCCGAGGGCGATTTCTCCGAGGAGGAGATTGCCTTGGCCCTCGACTGCGGCTTCCAGCCCGTGAGCCTCGGTCCCAGCCGTCTCCGCACCGAGACCGCAGCACTCTACGCCGTCACCGCCTTTAACCTAATCAACGACAGCCTCACCCCCAGCCCCGCTCCAAGGGGAGAGGGGGAGTAGCTACCCAATGGCATAATAACAATGAAGAAAATACTACTGATACTATTGCTAACCACGCTCCTCTTCCCATGGAAAGGGTGCGGGTGGGAGGCTCAAGCCCAACCCCAGCTGGCCCTGTTGAGATACAGCGGCGGCGGCGACTGGTACGCCAACCCCACGTCGCTCACCAACCTCATCGCCTTCTGCAACCAGGACCAGCAGATGGGTCTCAAGCCGCAGTACGCCACCGTCGACGTGGGCAGCGCCGAAATCTTCAACTACCCCTTCCTCCACATGACGGGCCACGGCAACGTGGTCTTCAGCGACCGCGAGATACAGAACCTCCGCACCTACCTCATCGGCGGCGGTTTCCTGCACATCGACGACAACTACGGCATGCGCGAGTTCATCATGCCGCAGATGAAGAAAGTCTTCCCCGAGCTGGAGTGGGTCGAGTTGCCATTCTCCCACCCCATCTACCACCAGAAATACCAGTTCCCCAACGGCCTGCCCAAAATCCACGAGCACGACAACAAGCCCCCCAAGGGCTACGGCCTCATCTGGGAGGGTCGGCTGGTGTGCTTCTTCACGTGGGAGTGCGACCTGGGCGACGGCTGGGAGGACCCCGACGTGCACAACGACAGTCAGGCCACACGCCAGAAAGCCCTCCGCATGGGCAGCAATATCGTCCGCTATGTATTTACAAATTAAAGGTATATGAAAAGAATCAGTTTATTCAGCTTATTTGGATTACTCGCAATCGCAAGCTTGCTTACCGCCGTGGGCAAAGGTCCCAAAACCGATACCCGCGCCTACCCCATCAACGGTGAATACAACAAAATCATCGTCAGCGCACCCTTCGATGTCACGTTCAGCGACACCGCCAAGGCTGCCCTGGTCACCCTCCCGGAGAGTTTTCAGAAGCAGGTGGTGGTCGACGTGGAGAAAGGAACGCTCCGCATCGCCTTCCGCGGCAACGCCAATTTCAAGAAACGTCCCACGGTGGTCATTCCCCGCAACGACCGCATCGACGACATCGAGCTGTCGGGTGCCGCCTCCCTCAAGATAGGCAAGGTGGAGGAGGACGTGGTGAAGGTATACCTCACTGGCGCGGCTCATTTCAGCGGTAGCATCGTAGCCAAAGAGGCGTATATCGAACAGGCCGGAGCCTCGGACTACAAGGGACATCTGGCCGTGGAGAACCTATTTGTCGACCTTTCCGCCGCCTCGTCGCTGGAGCTTCGCGGACGCGTGCTCTTCAAGATGAACATCAAGATGATTGAGGCGTCGAACCTCGATGCCGAGAAACTTGAAGCACGGCGCATCGAGGGTTCCATCGACGGTGCCAGCAACGCCATCCTCTGGTGCACGGAGCGCATGGTGGTGCCGGTCAAGAACGCCAGCAACATCACCTATATCGGCCATCCGCTGGTGGTCAACTGTCCCACTTCCGACGTCTCCACCGTCACTCACAAACAGCACTAAAGGCTTTTCCGATTAGTCTTTCTTCCGCTGGACGGTCCACGGAGCGTCGAGCCAGGCGGGTCGCCAGGAGCGCAGACCAGATGACCAATAAGGATTTCTGCCGTTGTGGGTGTTCCAGGAGAGGTCGGCGCTGGCGGGACCACCAAGTCCATGCCCGAACATATCCCACAGACGATGGTCGTCGGCA
>DECD01000040.1:70935-78625 GCA_002349055.1 Bacteroidales bacterium UBA2939
TTCACCGTGTCGGGCATCAGGGCGATGTTGACCATGGCGCTCTCCGTGAGTTGTATCTCGGCATAATAGAGCGACGTGCCTTCCGAGAGGATAGACAGCGTATAGGTGCCCACAGGGGTCCAACCGATGGTGAAATAGCCCTCCTCGTCGCAGAAGGTGACGGCCTTGGCCTCGCCCTCTTGCAGCAGTTGCACCTCGCAGGCGGTTTGCGGTTGCCCGCTGGCAGCGTCCGTCACACGGCCTTCCATCCACACGCTGTCGGTTTGGGCATTCAGGCTTCCTCCTAGTACAACTAGATATACTAGAAATACTAGAGATTCCAGTTTCTTCAATATCTTTTTCATGGCTTTGAAAGTTTTTCGTTGAGGAGACGCAGGGGCAAGGTGTCGATGGGAACAGCGTTGTAGTGTCCCCAGAAATCGGGGCTGAAGTCGCTGCTTCCGAAAGCCCCGGCGAGGGTCTGCGGATACACAGAGAGGGGTTGCTCCACGACGGGCACAGGATTGAGAGAGAAATCGGTGAGCACCCAGTCGAGGCACTGCTGCCAGTGCTGCGTCTGTCCGTCGTGGCCGCGGCCGCGCGACTCGAGGTGATAGCTCTTGGTGTTGAAATAGCGCGTCAGCGTATAGTGACCATCGCGCACCTCGTAGGTCCACAGCGACGAGTCGGCCTCCATGACCATCGTGTTGTAGTACCAGTTGACCCATTCATCGTCGGGAGCCTGACAGCGCAGGGGCATTTGCGAGGTGACGAGACGCACGAGGACGAGGTCGCGCTTGCGGATGGTGTACTCGTAGCGCACGCGCGACTTGGGCCGGCGGCTGGGACCAACGGAGCGGACAAAATAATAATCCTCGCCATCGGCGGTAAATTCCTGCAACGGCTCGAAAACATGCTCTCGCAGCATACGCTTGGCTAGAGAAAAGCTAGCCTGCGGAGTGGCCACAGGGTCAAAGAAGTCCTCGTCGTCGGCATAGGCCAGCATCTGGTCGCGGCCAAGGCTTTTGATTACCTTGGACTCGAGAAGCTTGCGGTCGTAGACCACGAGGCGGTGGCGGAGGAGGGTCTTGAGGTTGCTCTCCATCTCGCGCCGCGTAGGGTCGAGGAAGTAACCACGCTTGTCGGCATACTTGGAATAGGGGCTGCGGCGGACGCTCATCACGGCCTCGTCAAAGAGGAAGAGTTCGCCGTCGACGGTGCGCCAGTCGCGGTAGAAGAAGGTTGACCATGCGGTGCTCTGATGGTAGTTGTCCTTGATACGCGCCACCACCTCGTTCAGCAGGTGACGCGAGGAGCGGAAGCTGGTCACCTCGACAGCCTGAAGTTCGACTACCTGAGTTTTGAGACGCACATGGCCGTTTTTCTGCAACTGGGCGACGGTGGCTTTGTGGCCGATGTAGCCCACCGAGCGTATGACCAAGGTGTCGCTCTCATGACCAGGTGGGAGCTTCAGGTCGTAGTCGCCGTTGTCATTGCAGGAAACGCCGACAGAGGTGCCCTGTAGCTGGATGGTCGCATAGGGCACACCCTTGCCTTCAGCGGTCACGCGACCGTGCAAAGCAATCACCTCCTGCGTCCATGCGGCGGTCGGCAGCAGGAGCAGCGTCACCAAAAAATATTCCAATTTCCGTCTCATACCAATATAATACACCTTTTTGAGGCGAAATCTGACAAGAGGGGTGTTTTTTTATTTCACCAGATGGCGGCGGTAGACCCTGGCGGCGAGGGTGGCGGCCATGAGAAACGTCAGCACCAGCAGAACGACCGCAAGGATGACCTGCCAGACGGCGATGCCGAAGGGCAGGCGCAGCAGCATGGCTGCGGGAGCGGTGAAGGGAACGACACTGAGACATTGGGCCAGGAGGCCGTCGGGAGACTGGACAATCAGCGGTATCAGCATCAGCACCAAGAGCAATGGCGACAGGAAGAGAAGCACCCACTGGAAAGCGTCGGCATCGCTGTCGAGCCTTGCCGCAAGGGCTGCGAGGAGGGCTCCGTAGAGGAGATATCCCAGGAGGAAGAAGAGCAGAAAAAGCCCTGCCACCAGCGGCAGGTTGATGGCCGTGAGGCCCTGCACGGTCTCGTCGACAAGCTGGACGGAGGCATTATACTGCGCAGTGGCCTCGTCGCCCTTGGTGGCCAACGAGCGTGCCGTCTGCTGCTCGCGTGCTTGGGAAAAGAGGTCGGGATTGGCGGCCTGGATGCCACCGATGGCGGCGGCAGTGAGCATTACCCACAGCACCAGCTGCGTCACGGCGGTCGTTGCCACGCCACCCACCTTGCCCACCATAATTTGCACCGGATGCACCGAGGAAGCCACAATCTCGGCCACACGCGTGGCTTTCTCCTCCTGCACGCTGCGCATCACCTGGATGCCAAATACAATGAGCGCCAGCACCACGAGGAAAGCCAAAACGACCGCGACGACACTCTTCACATGGGCGAAACTTTCGCGGCCAGTGGCTGCATCCTGCATGTGGAGCGAGATGCCGGTGGTGGAAACGGAATGATAGACCTCGGGGTCGAGCTGGTAGACATCCTCGAGAATGGCGTTGCGGAGAATCATCTGAAGCTGTCCCGAGATGTATTGCTGCAATGCCAGCGGCGGAGTGGTGCTACGATGGTAGAGGAAAGCGTCGCGTGGGATGGTGGTCTCGCGCATGGGGATGAAGAGGATGGCGTCGACATCGTCGTCACCCTCCATCTGGCGACGGGCATAGGCAATATCAGGCATCGCACGGAATGCCACCTCGTCGGTAGGCCGCAAGGCATGCTCAAAAAGACCGGTCTCGTCGACCACCAGCAGCTGGGCCTGTTCCGCACTGCGGTTGGCGGCGATGACAGGCAACGCATAGAGGGCAGCCAGCAGCAGGGGCACCAGAAAGGTGAGCACCCAGAAGGCAGGACGGCGAAAGCGCATGCGGCATTCACGGGCAAGGACGAGCATTATCTTCTTCATAGCCTGACAATTTTGGTGCAGAGGTCACGAGCGGCCTCCGTGTTATGAGTGGAGAGTAGGATGGCCGTGCCCTCGGCTCTGAGGCGCTTGATTTCGCGGCACAGCATGGCAGCATTCTCATTGTCGAAACCGGAGAACGGCTCGTCGAGGACAAGCAACTGCGGCCGGTGAGCCACCGAGGCGACAAACTGCACCTTCTGCTGCATGCCCTTGCTGAGTTTCGATACCGGCCTACGCCACCATTCCTCCACGCCGAGACGCTGGAACCACTCGTGGACGGACGCTTCGGCATCGGCCTTGGACAATCCTTTGAGGCGGGCCAAGAAGACCACCTGTTCGCCCACACGCATGCGGCGGTAGAGACCACGCTCCTCGGGCAGATAGCCCACCACCTCCAAATCGTTGCGCGTCATGGGATGTCCTTCAAAGAGGATCTGACCACCGTCAGCCTCGAGAAGGCAGTTGATGATTCGCAGCAAGGTCGTCTTGCCGGCACCGTTGCCGCCCAGGATACCCACCACCTCTCCCCTATCGGCAGTGAAACTGAGGCCGTCGAAGACCCGGTGGGTGCCAAAAGACTTTTTTATTTTTTCGACCTGAAGGAGCATAGCTTTAACAATAAGATTTCACCAGCCAGCGCGGCCAACGCCAGCATCAAGCACCAACGCCAGAGCGAGGTACCGCCCTCGCGCGCGCTGATTTCCTGGTCGAGGGGCTTGGCTGCGTTGCGCACCAGAAGGATGTTCTCCCGGCCATCAACGAGTTCCTCTATCTCGCCACGTGAGAGGAAGTCAAGCTGCGACTCCAGTCGCGGATAGTTGAAGGCCAGGTGTTCATCGTCGCCCAAGAGATAATGACCGTCGGCCGAAAGTTCGCCGTGAAGCATCATGACCGAGCGGTTGCCCGCGCGGCGTATGTCGGGGAGGAGGGCTTGATTGCCTGATTGCTTGAGTTCTGGAGGCTTGCCGGAGGGATCGTAGTTATTATGCAGGTAGACGGGCATCTCCGAACCGAGCGTGTGGGCCACCGACGGCTGCGGACGGCTGTAGAGTGCCATATTGTATACCGTGGGCACGAAGAGTGCCTGCGCGATGAAGTCGGTCCATTCCGCCACAAGGGGCGTGGTGAAGAGGTAGAGGCGGCCTTCGCCGTAAGGCGTGGACGAGAGCAGAGCACTGCCATCGGCCAACGTGATGATGGTTTGACGGACAGACCCTTGGTCCGCCAGCGCATAGTGACCTTGCACTGAGGGCATCTCCATCTCGTCGCTGGCACCGTTGAAAACCCCTTGGTAGAGGCTGCTCTGGTAGTCGATGGCCGATGCCTTGACCGGCCGTTTCAGCCAGCGGTCAAGCCGCGGAGCCTGCAACTGCGCCAGCAGGGCATTGAGCGGTTCCACCTTGCCGTCGGCCGGAGGAACCAGCGCCAGCGTGCCACCCTGCTCCACCCATGAGACCAACGCCTGCGCCTGACCCGAGGGCAAATCACGCACCTCGTTAAGGAGAATCAGGTTGAACGGAGCGAGGTCGGACGGCAACGGTGCCTGCTGACAATTCACAGCCGAGTCGGCGGCGAACAGTTTGCCCAGACTTTCGTTGGGAGCACCTCCGTTGACCAGCAGCATATTGATTCGCTCGCCCGCCAGGAGGGTGAAATAATAATGGTCATCGAAGGTGATGGGATAGTCGGTCAACTCCACACATCCGTCAAGCCATCCCGCACTGTCGATGGTGAACCTCAGGGCCGCTTTGGCCGAGCCACCAGCAGGGATGTCGAGGGTGGCGAGGGCACGTTCACGGCCGTTTACAATCAGCTTCACGGGCAGTTTCTCCACATCCGAGCTGCCACCGTTCGCGATGGTGGCCTCGGCGGTCACACTGCCACCGACAAAATAGGCCGGAGCATTCAGCCGCAGGGTGTCGACATAAAGGTTGTCGGCAGCCACACCCTCGAGCGGGACGAGGGTGAAATAAGCCAATGTGTCGGAGGGGAAATCGGACAAGTCCGCCACCGACCGCTGGAAGTCGCTGACAATATAAGCATGGCGGTTGGCGGCACCGCTTTGGCGCATGAAATCGCTTTGACGGGAGGCCACCTCGGCCAGCTTGTGGCTTGCTGGAGCAATCTGGAGGGCGTCGACGGCATCGAGGAACTCCTCGCGGCTCAACCAATGGAATTCTTCACCGCTCATGGTGTTGCTCAACAACTGGTAGCGATCGCCGGGGCGGTAGGCAGCCACAATCTCGCGGGCCTTTTGCTTGGCAGCCTCTAGCTGGCTTCCGTCGATGCCGCTGTTCTCCATGCTGAACGAGTTGTCGATGTAGACGCTCACCACCGTAGCCCCCGAGCGCAGGAGCTGTCCCTTGCCGGGGAGGGTGGGCTGCGCGAATGCCAGCACCAGGAAGATGATGGCCAGGCATCGCATCAGCAGCACCAGCCAGCGCCGCAGGTTGCTGCGCCTGCGGTTCTCAGTCTGCAACACCGTCAGTCGGTCAACATTGCTGAAATAGACTTTCTTGTAGCGGCGAAACTGAAAGAGGTGCACCGCTATGGGGATGGCCAGCGCCAGCAGGCCCCACAGAAAGGCAGGGTTGGCAAAAATCATGCGGTGCCTCCTTTCTGGTTATACGCACAGAGGTCGCTGATGCAGCACTCACCACATTTGGGCTTGCGGGCCTGGCAGACATAGCGGCCGTGGAGGATGAGCCAGTGGTGGGCCGTGGGAATCTTCTCGGGAGGGATATGCTTGGTCAGCTCGCGCTCGGTCTCCAGCGGGGTCTTCGAGTTGCGTGTCAAGCCGATTCTGTTGGAGACGCGAAAGACGTGGGTGTCGACCGGCATGGCGGGCTGTTCGAACACCACGGCGGCGATGACATTGGCGGTCTTGCGACCCACGCCGGGCAGCCGCTGCAAGTCGTCGACGCTCTCAGGCACCACTCCGTCGAATTCGCTCACAAGCATCCTCGCCATCGCGGCCAGGTGCTTGCTCTTGTTGTTGGGGTACGAGACCGAATGCACATACTCGAAGATTTCCTCGGGCGTGGCTTTCGCCATAGCTTCGGCGTTGGGATAAGCCTCGAAGAGGGCCGGCGTCACCATATTCACGCGCTTGTCGGTACACTGCGCCGACAGAATAACGGCCACCAGCAGCTGGAACGGTGTCTCGTAGTGCAGCTCCGTCTCCGCCACCGGCATAGCCTCCTCAAAACGGCTAATCACCCGATTATATCTCTCCTGTATTCTCATTTTTTTAGGTCGCTTCGCTCAAAATCCTTCAAAAATCAATTTTAAAAATCTTTCACTCATATCAGCCGCACCTTTTCAATATCTCCATTATCATATCGCTCATACCATTCGGAAAACAAGCCCTCGGGACCAAAATTAATCAAAAGTGCTGCCTCATAGGCAGATTCAAGCAATCCAGGACGGTATTTGTTGTACACCTTCATGGCGACACCCGTGATGTCGTGAAAGAACTGATATTTTTTATTATGCTCCTGGATCAAATTCATTATTCGGATTTTGAATTGGATTTTGTTGGATTTTGAGGCCTTTAGGCCGACCCCTTCAGTTCCAGTGAGACAATAACGGGATAGTGGTCCGAGATGGGGGTTTTGATGCGACGGTAGCTGAGGGTGGTGAACTCTTCGGAGTGGAACACCATATCGATGCGGAACCGCGGGAAGCTGCCGTTGTAGGTGGAGCCGAACCCGAAACCTTCATCGCAGTAGGTGTCACTGAGGTGTCTGGTTATCTGGCAATACAGGAACGATGCCGGGATGTCGTTCATGTCGCCGGCCATCACGAGCGGCAAGCTACAATCGCTGACAAGCGGGAGCAGCTGCTCGTTCCATTCCGTCTCGTGGCGTAAAATGGTCTCTTTGATTTTTCCCAAGGTGCGGCGCGAAGAGGAGTCAATCTTCAGGTGCGTCATCTGCTCGATGTCGTTGTGGTCGTCCCGGTCGAAGGCGTAGCTGTCCATGTGGACACATATCAGGCGGAACGGATTGTCGCCGTTGAGAATCTCCACAAGCACCTTCTGCTGGTCAATCTTCTTGACAAAAGTGATGGGCAGTTTCGAGAAGACCACGGTTCGCTGCGGATTGGTATTGGAGCCTTTCGACCCGAAGAAATGGTTGTATCCCATCAGTTCGAGACTGTCGGTGACGCTCATCCCTTTCACCGTGCCATACTCTTGCAGGCACAACACCTGCGGCTGTTCCTCGCGCAGCAGGTCGAGGAAATCCATTACAACGCTGTCTTTGGGGGTGGATTCAAAGCCGTCGCCGCCGAAACAATGGAGGTTGTAGCTCATGATGGTCACCATCTCGGGATGCTCCTCGGCCGGCGGGACGGTGGAGTTGCCGCTCAACTGGAAGAAAAAGCCCACAAACGAGAAGCGCGCCACGATGGCGACAGTGGAGATGAGGAAGTGCCATTTGCCCATGAAGAGCCACATCAGCAGGAAGAGGATATTCACTCCCAGCATCGGCAGATAGCCGTAGGCCAGCACCGACGGCAGCAGGCTCCTCGATGGCGACACCACCCCCGCCAGCGTGGTGGCTATCAGTCCCAGCGCGGCGAGGATATTGAGTACCAGCAATATGACACGAATTACCTTCATATATATAAAATGCAAAGATACAAAAAAAAATGAAAATTCCGCCATCACTCCCCTCTCCGTGCGGAGAGGGGTTGGGGGTGAGGCTTCCATATTTCCCAACTGAGGTC
>DECD01000040.1:78843-82561 GCA_002349055.1 Bacteroidales bacterium UBA2939
ATCAATATCTCCGACTGTAGAGACGCAGCCTGCTGCGTCTCCTCTACGAGTTGTTCGTAAGATAATATATTTACACCTTGCGGATGGCGCGAGACAAACTTGTATCTTACACCCATCCGCCCCAGCGCGTACGCCACCGCCCGCGCGGCACCGCCCGTGCCCAGAATATACGCACAATCAAAAATCTCTCCTTCCAGCGTCTGCTGGAACGCCGGCGCATCGGTATTATGCCCTATCAATCTGATAGTTTCTCCCCTCTCCCGCTGTAGAGACGCGGCCTGCTGCGTCTCCAGGGTTGGGGATGAGGCTTCCACCGTGACGCAGTTGACGGCCCCGACGGCCGCAGCCACCTCGTCAACGGCATCGAGCTGCGGGATGACTTCCTGCTTGTAGGGCACCGTGACGTTGAAGCCCGACAGCCCTTCGCGCAGCGCCCACTCCTTCAGTCCCTCCACCGAGGGCAGCTCGAAGAGTGCATAGCTGTAGTCCTTCAATCCCAACTCTGCAAACTTGCGGGTAAAATACTCCTGCGAATAAGAGTGCCCCAGCCGGCGTCCAATCAATCCAAATTTTTTCATTTCTCCTTTCTCATTTCTCCTTTCTCCTTTCTCATTTCTCCTTTCTCATTTTTCCTTTCTCATTTCTCATTTTTCATTAATCCATACACCCATTCCAACAAAGCATCCACGGGAGGCAAACTGTCTGGCCGCAAGGTGCGGAAATGACGATATTGTCCGTCAAGGACATACTCGAAGTATTGCAGCGTGGGCGAAGCGGTTGCTTCCTGCCCCACCATGTCCTCATATCCCTCTTTGTCGATGGACTGCAAAAGGGCTTTCAGCGTGTCCTTGTCAGCGGCAGTCAGTGCCCACTTGTGGACAACGAGTGTGTCGGGATAATGCTCGGGGTTCTGGTCGATGGTGGTGTCGAAGGGGTCGGTAAGGTCGAATGTATTGAAGAACTCCTTGTCATAGAGCGTATCGTTCTCGATTCGTGTGCTGTAGAGTGAGCCTCCATGATGGGAGATGTAATGCCACCGCACCACAGTTCCCCTTCGTTGGGGCACCAACAAACTGGACTCCTGCATATAACCCAGAATCTTACGGTAGCGGTCATTCTCTTCTTTCGCCTCGCGGAAGGGTGTGAGCATGTCGACACGGCTGTAACGGTGCTTCTCCAGCAGTTCTTCGGGCATCGGCACATAACAGGTGCTGTCGAGGGCGGGCTTGTGGATGGAGGTGTCCTGCTTCAAGCCCCAGCCCATCGTGGTGAGGTGGGTGATGGGATAGTAGAGGTAGCCGTATTGCAGCGTGTCGTGGTGGTAGGCGTGGCGCAGGGCATCGTAGGCCAAGCGTTCGGCATCGGGGAAGGTCTGCCATGTGGGTATGTAATGCAACAAGGCATCTTGATAGTAGAGGGTTCCCAATTTTTCACACACTCCACCGTCAGCCGTCCCGGCTGCCACCTCCCCTAACTTAGGGGAGGAGTTAAATGGCACGACCAAACTATCTGGCTCCTCCCCTAAGTTAGGGGAGGGGGACCGCCCCGGAGGGGTGGTGGTGGAGTGTGCCGAAAGTGCCTGCACCTCAGCCTTCAGGGTACTGTCCTTCTCGGCTGTGGAGTGGAAGGGCTGGCGGCTGTGGTCGAGGTGCATCAAGACCACCGGCACCTTGCCACCCCCATGGAGCGCCGGCGTCTCGCCGGCACCAGTCGCCAGGCTGTCAAAAGTAACGAGGAGACTGTCACCAATAAAGAGGGGGGAGGAATGATACCAGCCCCCCACTCGTTCGTCAGCCCCCACGAAATAACAATGGCTGGCAGCCGGCACGTTGTGGTATTCCACCGTCTGGTCCATCCAGTCGATGGGGCTCAACATCGCCGTGTCCACTCCGTCGACATAGAGTGCCACACTATCATGGAGAAATCCCCAGTCGGCATGTAGCCGCGCGCGGAGGGTGATGCGCTTGTGACGCATCCGCAGGGTGTCGAGCATAACATCACCCTTCACGTCGATCGTCCGCTCAATGGTCTCGTAGCCGGGCTTCTCGACGCTGAGGGTATATTTGCCCTTGGGGACATAGTGGGTCGTGGGCTCGTCCTTCCATTTGTGCGCCTCGCGGAAGCTCAGCCACCGGCGTCCGCGCGTGTAGCTCTCGGCCGAGAAATACTTGTGCCCAGGGAACTCGTCCTCCAGATAGAAACTTACCTTGTAGAGGTGCCGCATCCGGAGGCGGATGAGGTAATCAAAAAGGGTCTTTATCGGTTCCTCCTTTCCAGGATGGTAGCAGATAACACTGCGGTAGTTTCCATCCTTCACCCACTCGAACTCGAACGTCGGGCCGTCGATGTTTGGCCAGTCTCCCACGAGGTTGGTCGTGAGGGTGTCGAGGGCGGCGATGCAACGCGCCAGCGTGTCGAGCTCGACCTTGGTGAGGGCGAAGTCGAGGGCCTCGTCCACCCTGTCGGGCGGCTCGCCGTCCCATGTATATTCGCGGCAGCGGTAATAGAAACGCCCCTCCTCCACTCGCACCGATGTTGGCGAGCACAACCCGCCGTCCATCACCATGCGGAACGCCAGCCCCTTGCGCTTCGGGTACACCAGGCTCTTCTCGCCCATGGGTTCCAGGCTTAGAGCCCTCCCCCTCGACCACTCGCGAGCACGCGCTATGAGGTCGCCGTAGTCGGTCGCGGTATCGTCCATCCAATTCTCCGGCACCTCAGGCATGGGGCAATACCATCTTCCGTCGGGCTCACGCGGGGGCTTCACGCGGAGGTCGGGTTCCAACCCCATCTTGCGCTCCATCTGGCGGATGGTATAGTAGAGGTAGTCGTATTCATTGCGGTCGCAGAAGTAGCAGAACTTCAGGTAGTAAAGCACCGTGTCCATACTGTAGGTGCGCCAGCGGGGCAGGCGGTAGAACAGGTCGTCCTCCATCTCCTGCGCCAGCGAGGCGTAGTTGGGCCGGTGGGGCCAGCGGTTGGTGTCCGTGCCGTAGAGGTCGGCCTTCAGCTCTGCCTCGCGGGCATGGAGGGTGCTGTCCTTCTCGCGCCGCGAGCGATAGCCGTCTCTGTGCATCGGCCAGGGGGTAACTATCAGGTCCAACGCAATGGAGGTATCGCTCTGCAAGTCGAGGCAGACATCGTCCAGCATCAACGCACTTATCACACAGCGTCCGCGTGGCACCACCATGCGGAAATGTCCCGTGCTGTCGGGCTCAACAGAAAAAACGCTGTCCAGGCCGTCGCAGGTCACAGCCACCCCGAAGATTATTGGGAAACCCTCCTCGGTAATCTTGATGTCCGCCGTCACCGTCTGCGCCTTCGCGCCGACCGCCAGCAACAGCAAAACCGATACTATAAAAAATGTTTTATTCATATAATATATAATAACGTCAAAAACGCCAAATCTCTACACGCCCAGGTCGATTTAACACAATTTAACATTAACACCCTGCCAACTCCCTACCAACTCCCTATCAACCGCCTGAAATGCTTCGGTATAGGCGCGGTCGAGGGCCTTCAAGTCCACTTTCCTCATGCCGATGCCGAGCCTCACCGACACCACGGCCCTCAAAAACTCGCGGCTTGCTCGGGGGTGGAGCGAGGGGGCGGGGAGTTCGTCCAAGCCGTAGTATTGCCGGTCATCGACCATCGTGTTGAAGCAGACCTCCCAGATAAAATCATCTGTCGCCTCGCTTCCAAACCACGACACCAGCAC
>DECD01000014.1:0-3678 GCA_002349055.1 Bacteroidales bacterium UBA2939
ATAAGGAAACAAGGAACATCATGTATTTTTATGCCCCCTTTTTTTGAAATACAAATTTGTATCATCAATCACCAACCAACCATGCCCACAGCCGCCGGCGCCCCACGGTAGGAGTTGGTAGGGAGATGGGTGGGAGTTGGTAGGGAGATGATACTGATTTGGTGCCAGTTAGGGGACACCCTTTCCGTACCCTATGCGAAGAGGGCGCGGAAGGCCTCCTCGATAACGCTGACAGCGATGATTTCCAGATGGTAACGCTTGGTGTCGAGCTCGCGGAGGTTGTATTTGGAGATGAAGATTTTCTCGAATCCCAGACGGTCGGCTTCGGCCACACGCTGCTCGACGCGGGCCACGGGACGCACCTCGCCCGAGAGACCCAGTTCGGCAGCGAAGCAGATACGGGGCGAGATGGGGATGTCGACATTGGAACTCAGTATGGCACAAGCCACTGCGAGGTCGATGGCGGGGTCGTTGACACGGAGGCCACCGGCGATGTTGAGGAAGACATCCTTGGCTCCCAGTTTGAATCCGCAACGTTTTTCCAAGACGGCCAGAAGCATCGACAAACGCCTCATGTCGAATCCGTTGGCGTTGCGCTGCGGGGTGCCGTAAACGGCGCTGGAGACCAAGCTCTGCACCTCGATGAACATGGGACGCGCTCCTTCCAAGGTGGCGGCGACGGCGGCACCGCTGAGGGTCTCATCGCGCTGGGAGAGAAGAAATTCGCTGGGATTGGGGACCTCGCGCAAGCCGCTGCCCTGCATCTCGAAGATACCTATCTCGGCCGTGGAGCCGAAGCGGTTCTTGAGGGCACGGAGGATGCGGTAGCCGTAGTTGCGGTCGCCCTCGAACTGGAGGACGGCGTCGACGATGTGTTCCATCACCTTGGGGCCCGCCAGGGTGCCGTCCTTGGTGATGTGGCCGATGAGGAGCACGGGGACACCGGTGGTTTTGGCATAGTGCTGAAACTCGGTGGTACACTGGCGAATCTGCGAAACGCTGCCGGCGGGAGAGTCGATGTCCTCGGTGGAGATGGTCTGGATGGAGTCGACAATCAGGAGGTCGGGCTGCACGGCATCGATATGCTCGAAGATGCGCTGGGTCACTGTCTCCGACACCACATAGAGTTCTGCGTCAGCCGTTTCACCTTTCACCTTTAACCTTTCACCTTGAAGGCGGTCGGCGCGCATCTTGATTTGCTGCTCGCTTTCTTCGCCGCTGACGTACAGCAGTTTGCGGTCGTGGATGGCGAGGGCTGTCTGGAGGAGGAGTGTGGATTTTCCGATGCCTGGCTCGCCACCCAATAGGAGGAGACTGCCGGGGACGATGCCACCACCCAGCACGCGGTCGAACTCGCCACAGTGGGTGGGGATGCGACGGGTCTCACTGTAGGTAACATCTTGTATACGTTTGGGAAGCGATTGCATCTTACCGCTTTCCACTTTCCGTTTTCCACTTTCCGTTTTCACCACCTCTTCGGCGAAGGTGCCGAACTTGCCGCACTCGGGGCAGCGGCCCAGCCAGGAGGACGACTGGTAGCCGCACTCCTGACAGAAATAATATGTTTTCGCTTTTGCCATGTTACAATAATAATTATGTTATCAACGGCCAAATCATCCAACCCAGCTCCACAGCCTGCTTCAGACCTCTAAAGTCTATCATGCAGAGTTGGGCGGCATATATAATCAACGCCGCGGCCACCCACCAGTGGCGTTTCAAATATTCCCCCATTGTTTGCAAGCGATTGGTTATCAAACAATCGCCTTTAGCATAGGTAGCCAGGGTAACGACTGTCATTCCAAGGAAGAAACCTATCCACCAACGAGAATAGTCGGTGGCAACAATAAAAATAGGCAGAGTGAGTACAATCATAGTTAAATACACACTCCTATAATGCCAACGTTGACGGAGGGTTTTCGCCCTGTGTGCGGCGCTCATCCATGGATAAAACATCATGTACAATAACGGGGCAAGTATAAGCAGGGATATTCCAAATTCGATATATTTATAAGGAAGCCCCTGAATGTTTGATTGCATATTCTGTTCGTTGCTGGCATAATAAAGTAACCAGAACCCATCCTTGTCCTTGGGCATTACCTCCGGTCCACGTTCACGGATGGACGCCATGAGGGTATCGATGTCGACATTCATGCCTCCCAAAAACCAAAGCATCACGAAGAGGACTACCAGCACAACAGCAATAGCCCCATAGCCCGATAATTTCATTCGGATATTGGAGTTTGAGGAGAAACAATCCATGAGGCACAGGGCAACCATTGCCGGCATCATTGTGCAACAAAATGCATGGTGTATGAGAATGCAGCAGACCGAGACAAGCAAGGTAACAAGGTAGTAAACCCAACCATCGCTCCGATGCAGATAGAGAAGCAGCCAGGCCAATAGCAGAACAAACTGATAGGTCTCCATGAAGCCCATGGAAAGGGGAGTACGCACATACGCCATCAATGAGAATGGTCCCACGGCATAGAGCACAACCGTTAGTGCAATTCCCAACGATGGAGCGCCACGTTGGGTCAATGCTTTGCAGACAAACCATGTCAGCAATGCCAACATTAGGAAGTTTGCCGTAAGGATGAAAGAACGGATGTGAACCGGTGTGATTGTTCCTGGGAACAGCCAGTTGAAAAATGTTCCTATCAGTTTCCTTCCACCAAAACCAGTCTCGTAACCCACAAAATAGTTAAAAGTGGGCAACCATTGGCTCCAATCGGTATCGAAAGCGATGATAAATGCATAGAGAAATGACGGCACGATGGCCAAAAAGGCCACAATGAAAACAATATTCCTGCTTTTCTCCTTTCTCATTTCTCTAAAATTCATCGAGGTCTGGGTTATAGAAATCGTTGCGGTGGAGGAAGAGGACTGAGTAGCAGAGTGATAGGAGCAGCGAGAAGATCTGGGAGACAATGGGCAGCAGAGAGGGTAAACGGTTGGCGAGAGAGATGGGGATGAGCAGGAAGAGCACCGACTCGAGCAGAGGAAGCGCCAGCAGGAGGCAGAAGCATGTGACGGCCAACACGGTGAGTTTTTCCTTGAACATGCGGATGATGGCGATTATGGCCACAACGATGTTGAACAAGGACAGCGCCGCCCTTATGCCTGACCATATATAATATTGTGTGGTGAACTGGTAGCCGTCAAACACATTTTCGGGTTGAGGGACGAAGTTGTAGAGCTGCAATGCCGCCACTGAGATGAGCATCAGCAGCATGGGAGTGGGGAAACGGTGCGACTGCCGGGCTCCGCGGTACATGCAAAAGAGCGAGTAGAGCAGTATGGCGAGATAGGCAAAATCGAACACGACGGAGACGCCCCTGTAGAGCGCCGACGGATACTCGTCGTGCAGCTGGTGCCAGCAGCTGTCGAGGGCGAAGAAGGGCGGCAGGAGTGCCACCACGATTTCCCAGGAATTGTATTTTTTTAAAAAGTCCATTGTTTCAATGGGTTTTATGGGTCTAATGGGTTTAATGGGGACTAAAATTCATCAATTACTTTGTCGACGCGGTAGACTTTGTCGCCGCGGTGGAGGAGTTCCTTGGAGGCGAAGGAGAAGCGGTCGCCCTGATGGACCTCGGGGACGGGGTCGCGATCGGTGCGGAGTTCGCGGATGGTGTCGCGGTAGACGCCGGTGGTTTCGCCGATGACCATGATTTCGTC
>DECD01000014.1:3781-14343 GCA_002349055.1 Bacteroidales bacterium UBA2939
AGTCCGAGGAAGACCTTGTTCTCTGTGGCCTGACTCCCATAGCGTTCGCTCCACTCGCCGAGACGGCGTCCGAGGTAGTATCCGTCCCAGAAGCCGCGGTTGAAGACGGTGGCGAGGCGCTGCATCCAGCCCTCGATTTTCTCCTTGGTGTAGGTTCCGGCCTCAATGGCTTCGACAGCCTCGCGGTAGCATTCGGTGACGGTGCGGACATAGTCGGCGCTGCGGCCGCGCCCTTCGATTTTCAGCACACGGACGCCTGCTTTCACTATCTTGTCGAGGAAGCCAATGGTGCAGAGGTCCTTGGGCGACATGATGTACTCGTTGTCAATTTCCAGCTCAAGGTCGCTCTCCTTGTCCTTGACGATGTATCCGCGGCGGCACAGCTGGAGGCAGGCACCGCGGTTGGCAGAGAAGTTGTAGTTGTCGAGCGAGAGATAGCATTTGCCGGAGACGGACATGCAGAGTGCGCCGTGGGCGAAGACCTCAATCTGGACTAGGTTGCCGCGTGGGCCGCGGATGTCGTTGTCGCGGATAAACTGTGTAATCTCGGCCACTTGGCGGAGAGGGAGTTCGCGGGCGGTGACGATGACGTCGGCGAACTGGGAATAGTAGCGGACGGCCTCGGTGTTGGAGACGTTGCACTGGGTGGAGATGTGGACTTCGAGGCCGATTTGGTTGGCATAGGAGATGACGGCCATATCGGAGGCGATGATGGCCGAGATGCAGGCCTTTTTTGCTGCCTCGAGGAGGTGGTGCATCTCCCCTATCTCATCATTATATATAATAGTATTGACGGTGAGATATGTGCGCACGCCTACGGCGTGCGCCACTGAAACGATGCGGGGCAAGTCGTCGACAGTGAAGTTGGCAGCGGAGCGGGAGCGCATATTCAGTTTGCCGACACCGAAGTACACGGCGTTGGCTCCCCCCTGGATGGCAGCCTGCAGGCTCTCCCACGAGCCCACGGGACTCATTATTTCAATCATACTAGAACGAGAAGGTGAAGCCGCACGAGGCGGTGACAAAGTCGTAAATCATGTGGGCGTTGTCGCTGTCGTTGAGGAAGTCGGAGAGCCAGGCGACGCCCACCTTGACGTTGAACTTGAAGCTCGGGGCACCGAAGCGGAGCATCACCTGCGGCTCCAGGAGGAGGTTGGAGGTGGTGTAGTGCTCGTACTTGGAGAGATCCTCCACGCCGTCGGAGCCGAACTTGTGGTACTGGTAGTCGGGGAGGAAGCCGCCCACCTTGAGGCCCACACCGAGGTCGAGCTTTGAACTCAGCAGGTCGTGCAGGCCGACGTTGAGCTGGACAAAGGGCAGGTGGTAGTGTCCGGCGAAATGCTCGCGTCTGTCGTCCTTGTCCTCGCGGTCGGCGCCGCCGTAGCCGTAGCCGGCATAGAGTTCGGCAACGCCGTAGTCGCCCATGGGGAGGTAGACGCCCGGGGCGGCCTGGGCGTACCAGTTCTCGCCGCCGTAGTTGGCGTGGAGCTGGCCGGCGAGCCAGCCGTTGAAACCGTGGCTCACGGTGGCGTTGATGTTCATAGCGTCGATGATGCCGACCCACGAGGAGACGCTGAACGAGGCGTCGACGCGGGTGTCGCCCGCGTGGTTGATGAGCGGAATGTCGACCGCCTGGGGACGGTACACCGTGCAGCCCGTCAGGGTAAGCAGAGTGCCTGCAAAGAATAGGAGTTTCTTCATGTTGACAAATTGATAGGTTGATATGTTTTTTTGCGTAACGTGTTTTCGGGGAAAAAATTGTGCCTTAAACTTTTTTTTGCGTATATCGAAAAAATTTCATAATTTTGCACCGCAAATCAACGTAACTGGGAAACTAGCCTATGAGAAATACTTATAACCTTTTCAAAGAGAGTGTCAAAGAGGTGACGCGATACTACTTGCTCCTGGTGGAAGAAACGCGGAGTGAGCGACTGGTGGGAAGCACAAACGAGTGGGTGCTCGACAACTACTATATGATAAGTGAGCAGGAGAAGGTGATGAAAGCGGAGCTGAAGGGAGTGGAGAGTGGTAAGTGGAGAGTGGAAAGTAAAAGAGTGGAGATTCTGTGGAAACTGCTCGAGGGCTACCTCAAGCGTAGCCACCATGCGGTCGACAAAGAGCTGCTGTTCCGCTACCTCCGCGGCGTGCAGCTGTCCACCAAAGACTACCTCTCCTACCCCGAGGTATGGGCACTGCTGCCGCTCATGAAGGCCATACTGATTGCCGAACTGGCCACCCTCTGCCGCGAGCTGGAGGCCACGAAAGCCTACCACTACCGCCCCACCGACCGCAGCATGGGCGAAAAGGAGCACCTCGATGCGGCAGCCAAGCAGAACCTGATGATGATGAACATCTTCAACTCGCTGAAGAAGCTCTCAAAGCTCCCGATGGCCGAGTTGATTGACGCCATAAGCTTCTCGGAAAAAGCGCTCAAGGGCGAGAAGGCCGGCATGTACGACGAGATGCAGGACAAAACCAAGGAGGACTACCGCGTGAAGATTGTGCGCTTGAGCCACAAGCAGAAACGCTCCGAATACGAGCTGGTGAAGGAACTGGTGGCGAAAGCCGACAAGGAGGGCCGCCATGTAGGCTGGGATTTGTTCCCGCCCAAACGGTGGAACCTCCGCGCACACTGGTATATTTGGATTGTGGCAACGGTGAGTCTTGCGCTGGCCTGCGGCTTCGCCCATCTGGCGGTGAGCAGCTATTCGAGCAACATGGGGAGCCTGTGGTGGCTGGTGCTGCTGCTCACGGTCTTCATGGCGGTGCCTATGAGCCAGGTGGTGATAGACCTCTTCAACCAGCTGCTCTACCGGCT
The DNA here is from genome assembly GCA_002349055.1 of Bacteroidales bacterium UBA2939. GTDB lineage: Bacteria > Bacteroidota > Bacteroidia > Bacteroidales > P3 > Colimorpha. The sequence continues at coordinate 6,600 of DECD01000014.1, forward strand.
GCACAAACCCGTGGGAACCTTCAAGCTGAAGTTCAAGGACGGCCTCATCCCCAAAGAGTACGCCACCATGGTCATCATGCCCACCATCCTCAAGAACAAGGAGAAGACCGTAGAACTGCTGGAACAGCTCGAGGTGTACTATCTTTCCAATATCAACCGCGGCAATGGGCGTAGTGGCTTCAATGGCGACACTGGGCAAAATCTTTATTATACGCTCATCGGCGACGCAGCCTCCTACAAGGAGTCCGATGCCCCGTGGGACCAGGAGGTGGTGGATGCAGGTCTACAGAAGGTCAACGAATTAAACAATAAATACGGGGCCCCCATTTTCAACTTCGTCTACCGCCGGCGTGCCTGGAGCGAGGGCGAGCAGTCGTGGCTGGGCCACGAACGCAAACGCGGCGCCATCCTCCATTTCAACGACCTCCTGCTGGGAGCCACGAGCGAAGAGGACAAAACAAAGCGCTTCCGCTGCGAAACCATTACCCATTGGCTCAACGGCCAGGAGTGCCCCATACAGTTTATCATCACCCTCGACACAGATACCGAGCTGGTCCTCTATTCCGCCCAAAAACTCATCGGCGCAATGGCCCACCCCCTCAACCGCGCGCATCTCTCCCCCGACGGCCGCCGCGTCGACCGCGGCTACGGCATCATGCAACCCAGAGTGAATGTCGACGTGGAGGTCACCAACAAAAGCCGCTACGCACAGCTCTTCGCCGGTCTGGGCGGCCTCGACGTGTACACCACCGCCTCCTTCGAGCTCTACCAGGACATCTTCAACGAGGGCTCCTTCTGCGGCAAGGGCATCTACGACCTCCGCATCTTCCAGCAGGTGCTGAATGGAACATTCCCCCAAAACCTCATCCTCAGCCACGACCTCCTCGAAGGCTGCCACATACGCTGCGGCCTCATCAACGACGTCGAACTCTTCGACGACAACCCCTCAAACTATATCGACGACGCCAAACGCCACCACCGCTGGACACGCGGCGACTGGCAAATCATCCCCTGGCTGAAGGGGAAAGTGCGAAACGAAAAAGGCGAACGAGTGAAAAACCAAGTGAACACCATCGGCCGCTGGAAAATTTTCGACAACCTGCGCCGCAGCGTCCTCAGCCTGGCTCTCCTCGTCGCCATCCTTGTGGGCTACAGCCTCGACGGCCTCAACGGCCTCTCGGGCTTCAGCGGCACCTGGTTCGTGGCCGCCGCTCTGGTGGCCGTGGCCAGCCCCATCGTCTTCTTCATCCTGGGACAGGTAACCCGGGTGCCCAGCTTTGGCAAGCGGTACAAATACTACATGACCCTCATGCGCGGCTTCAAAGTCATCATCTACCGCTCCCTCGTCCAGTTCGCACTGCTGCCCAAGGAAGCGTGCATGTATACCGACGCCCTGGTCCGCGCCTGCTGGCGCATGTGGTTCTCGCACCACAACCTCCTCGCCTGGATCACCAGCGACGAGGCCGCCAAAAGCACCAAGGGCACCCTCGACGACTACCTGAAGAAATTCTGGTTCAACTATGCGGCGAGTGCAGTGCTGGTGGTGTTGGGACTGCTGGGCGATGTGGGTCCCTTGGGCTGGGCGGGCATTTTCTTCTGCCTGGCAATGTGGACGAGTGCACCCTTCCTGATGTACTGGCTGGGCAAAAAATTCCCGCACGACCGGAAGACCCTCTCCGAAAAAGAGACCGACGAGGTGCGGCAGCTGGCCAAAGACACCTGGCACTTCTTCGACAGCCTCATTACCGAGGAAAACCACTGGCTCATCCCCGACAACTACCAGCTCAACCGCGAAAAGAAATCGGACTACAAGACCTCTCCGACCAACATCGGCTTTTCATTGACCGCCGTCGTCTCGGCAGCCGAGCTGGGCTTCATCACCCGCGAAGCCGCCGTCGAACGCATCGAGCATATCGTCGCCACCGTCGAGAAACTGGAAAAATGGAACGGCCACCTCTACAACTGGTACGGCCTCGAGACTCTGAACGCGCTGCCCAACTTCTTCATCTCCACCTGCGACTCGGGCAACTTCGTCGCCTGCCTCTACGTCGTCAAGGGCTTCTTGGACACCATCCGTAGAGACGCGGGCCTGCCCCGTCTCCAACAGCTCCTCGCCAAGGTCGACCGCCTCATCTCCCAGACCGACTTCTCAAAGCTCTACAACCCTCAGCTGGATGTCTTCTCCATCGGCTACGACACCCAGAGCCACACCCTCCTACCCTACCACTACAACAACTTCGCCTCCGAGGCGCGCCTCACCTCCTTCCTCACCATCGCCCAGGGCGACGCCCCCTACAAGCACTGGTTCTGCCTCGACAAAACGCTCGTGCAATACGGCGGCTACAAAGGCGTGGCCTCCTGGTACGGCACACTGTTCGAGTACTTCATGCCCCTCATCTTCCTCCCCACCTACAAGCACACGCTGATGGACGAAACCTACAGCTTCGCCATCCGTGCCCAGCGCGCCTTCTATCCCCAGCCCTGGGGCATCAGCGAGACGGCCTACAACGAACTCGACGACGCCCAGAACTACAAGTACCACGCCTTCGGAGTGCCCTACCTGAAATTCCAGAACACCACCCCCGACCGCATCGTCGTGTCGCCCTACAGCTCGCTGATGACCATCAGCGTCGACGACCGCGCCGTCTACGAGAACATCCAGAACTTCAAGAAACTCGACATGTACGACCAATTCGGATTCCTCGAAAGCTACGACGAAGAAGACCACGTCTCCGTGAAAGCCCACTACGCCCACCACCAGGGCATGATTCTCGCCTCGCTGGCCAACTACCTGGCCAACCACTGCCTCCAGCGCTACTTCATGCAGGAACCCGCCATGAAAAGCATGGAAACCCTCCTCAAGGAAAAAGCCCAAGTCAAACCCTACATCGACCTCAAGGTCACGCAATACAAGCGCTATCAGTACTCGAAAGTGCAGACCGAGAGCGACGCCCGCAACTTCGACACCATAGCCAACGTGCCCGAGACCGGCGTCCTCAGCAACGGCCAGTACACCGTCCACCTCAACGACCGCGGCAGCGGCTTCTCGCGCTACAAAAACATCCTGCTCAACCGCTACCGCAAAATCACCTCCGACCACTACGGCTCCTACCTCTACATCCGCAACCTCGCCAACGACCACCTCTGGTCCAACACCTATGCACCCCTCGACGTGATGCCGGAGAGCTATCACGTCTCCTTCGCCAGCGACAAAATCACCTACCTTCGCGTCGACTTCGACATCGAGACCAAAACCGAAATCACCGTCCTGAAGGACCGCAGCGCCGAATTGCGCCACATAACCTTCACCAACAACAGCGGACAGCCAGTCGACCTCGAAATCACCTCCTACGGCGAGGTGGTCCTCGCTCCGCCGGCCGAGGACGAAAACCACCGCGTATTCAACGCCATGAAAATCTTCTCGGAATACGACCCCGCGCACCAAGCACTCATCTTCTCCCGCCCAGGCACCGCCCATTCCCGCCACTACCTCCTCCACAAGCTGTGGGTCGAGGAAAATGAGAAAGAAGAAATGCGAAATGAAAACGGGGTGGTGGAATACGAGACCTCGCGACTGAAATTCCTCGGACGCGGGAACAGCCTGCGCCACGCCGACATCATCGAGAACCGCCGCGTCCTCTCCTCGACCGTGGGCACCACCCTCGACCCCGTCTTCTCCATGCGCCGACGGCTCCATATTGCCGACGGCAAGAGCGGTGAAGCCTTCATCCTCACGGGCTTCTCGAAGTCCAAGGAGCACCTGCTGCAACTGACGGAGCAATACCAGAGTCACGTCGACGTGGAGCATGCCTTCAAAACCGCCTCGGTCTTCAACAACATGCGCAACAGCATGTCGCTCCTCAAGGGCAGCCAGATGCGCCTGTACAACAACATCTCCAAATACCTCACGCAGACGGCCACCTTGGGCAACGAACGGCAGAAAATCCTCGCTAAGAACACCCTCTCGCAAAGCGGTCTCTGGCGCTTCTCCATCAGCGGCGACCTGCCCATCATCCTCATGGAGGTCGACAGCATGGAGCACTCGGGATTTGCCAAGGAGATGCTCCGCGCCTTCGAGTACTACAAGACCCACGGCCTCGTGCTCGACCTCGTGTTCATCAACGATGCGCCCAATGTAGAGCGCGAGGGCCTGACGCACTTCATCCGCGGGATGGCCAACACGGAGCACCTGTGGGCGCCCCACAGCGAGCGGGGCAGCGTCTATATCGTCGACGGCGCAAACCTCAGCGAGGCCGAGCGCACGCTGTTCCACACCGTCGCCCACCTCTCCTTCTCCTCGAAGGAGGGCATCACCATCCATGAGCAGCTGCGCCGGCTGGAGATTGCCAACCAGCACTACCAGGACAAGATTGAATACCCCGTGCTGAAGCCCAAGAAGGAGTTCCGAGTGTGGAGCGACCTGGAGTTCTACAACCAGTACGGCGGATTTGATAATGAAGGACGGGACTATGTGGTCACCAACACCAACACCCCCATGCCGTGGGTCAACGTGATAGCCAACGAGAGCCACTTCGGCTTCATCGTCAGCTCGACTATGGCGGGCTTCACCTTTGCCCACAACGCCCAGCAGTTCAAGCTCACCAGCTGGAGCAACGACATTGTGCGCGACAACGCCTCCGAAATGCTCCTCATCAACAAGCAACAGTTCCTTCCGGCCACAGCGCGCCACTCGCAGGGATGGTCGGCCTTTGATGCCGAATACGACGGGATGAAGGTGGCCGTGCGCCTCTTCGTGGCCGTCGACCGCATGGAGAAATACTACCAAATCAGGGTCGAGAACACTGCCGCCGAGCCGCAGCATGTGCAGCTCGACATGGTGTACAAGCTGGTCCTCGGCCTCTCGGAGGAGCAGACGGCCCGCTACCTCTACTCCGAGTGGGACCAAGCCTCCAACTCCATCCTCGTCCGCAACGTCTACCACCCCATCTACCGCCACCAGGTGGTGCGCCTCACCGCCACCGAACCCCTCACCGACATCTCCCTGCTCCGTCCCAACCGCAAACGTCTCGGCCTCACCCTCGACATCCCTGCGGGGACCACCAGAGAGTTGGCGTTCATCATCGCGGTAGACTCCTTCGAGGCCCCAGCGCCACAGAAGCCCCTGACAACCCTTTCGGCCATCAACGAGGAATTCAAGCGGGTGGTCCGATACTGGGACTCCCGTCTCTCGCACATCCAGGTGGAGACCCCGGACCCCGCCTTCAACCACATGATCAACCGCTGGTACCTCTACCAGGTGTGCTCCTCGCGCCTCTTTGCCCGCGCGGGCTTCTACCAGGTGGGCGGCGCCACGGGCTTCCGCGACCAATTGCAGGACGTCATGTCGCTGCTCTACAGCGACCCTCGCTATGCACGCCGCCAGATTCTGGACCATGCGGCGCACCAGTTCTCCGAGGGCGACGTGCTACACTGGTGGCACGAGGGCCTCAAGATGGGCGCCCGCACCACCTTCAGCGACGACTACCTCTGGCTGCTCTTCGTCACCTACCAATACGTCACCATCACCGGCGACACCACCATCCTTGCCGAGCAGGTGCCCTTCACGCTGTCGGACCAGCTGGGACCCGGCGAAGCCGAGCGTGGCATGAACTACGCCATTGGGACCGAAAAGGCCACTTTGTATGAGCATCTGAAGAGGGCCGTCAACCGCTCGCTGAGCCGCATGGGTCGCCACGGGTTGCCGCTGATGGGCTGCGGCGACTGGAACGACGGCATGAGTGCCGTGGGCGTCGAGGGCAAGGGCGAGAGCGTATGGGTCGCCTTCTTCCTCTGCGACCTGCTGCCTAAGATGGAGCAGCTCACCCAGATGATGCCCGATGCCGACCTCACCTACTGCAGCGAACTCGCCCAAGCCCGCCAGCGGCTCGTCGACGCCCTGCAGGCCCACGCCTGGGACGGCGCCTGGTTCCTCCGCGCTTACTTCGACAACGGGACACCCATGGGCTCGCGCAACAACGTGGAGTGCCAGATAGACCTCATCTCGCAGGCTTGGGCAATACTCACCAACGTCGCCACCGAGGAGCAGAAGAGAAGCATCTTCCGCGAGACCGACAACCGGCTCGTCAACCGCGAACACGAGATCATCCAGCTGCTCACGCCGGCCTTCAAGGACTCGCAGCCGTCGCCGGGCTACATTGCCAACTATCCCGTGGGTGTGCGCGAAAACGGTGGCCAGTACACCCACGGCGCCATGTGGTACATCATGGCGCAGCTCGAGGAGGGTCGTAACGACATAGCCTACTACCTCTACTCCATCATCAACCCCATCCACCGTACCCAAACCCTCGCCGACGTGCTGAAATACAAGGTAGAACCCTACTGCATGGCTGCCGACATCTACTCCAACCCCCAGCATCCCGGACGCGGCGGCTGGACGTGGTACACCGGCTCCGCCTCGTGGGCCTACAAGACGGCGGTCGAGAACATCCTCGGCCTCCAGGTGCGCGCGGGCAAGCTTACCCTCAAGCCCAACATCCCCTCGGAATGGCCGGGCTTCACCCTCAAATACAGATACGGCACCTCTCAGTACATCATCCATTACTCGAACAGTCAGACATGCACGCAGACAATCGACCTGGTGGACGACGGAGAGGAGCATAGCTTTGAGTTTTAAGTTTTAAGTTTTAAAGTTTTAAGTTAACGGATATGAAACGCATTTTTATCATGTTGCTGGGAGCTGTCCTGATTGTGGGCTGCGGAGGCAAAAAAAGCAATTCTGAATGGACAGACACTATCAGCGTGGAAGGTCTTGTGGTGTCGAATGGTAACAACACGGGCCAGCGTGAGTATGTGGGCGACATTGGTTCAGAAGTAGAAGTGACTGTGAGTTTCCTCCTCGGCGGCACGCTGGAAAAGGTGGCCGTGAGCAATGGACAGACCGTCCGCAAAGGGCAGTTTCTGGCCGAGGTGGATGGCACCACGGCCGGGAGTCTGCACAACACCGCATTGGCCACGTTGCGCCAGGCCGAGGATGCATGGAACCGTCTGAAGAACGTCCATGCGGAGGGCGGCATCAGCGACGTGCGCTGGATGCAGATGGAGACGGACCTGGAGAAGGCTCGACAGGCCGAAGTTGCCGCAAGAAAGCGGCTGGAGGACTGCGTCATCAAGGCACCCTTCGACGGTGTCATCTCGTGCAAGAGCCACCATGTGGGGGAGGAGATGAAGCCCCTGGAGCCTTTTGGCCGCGTGATAGACATGCGTCGGCTAAGGGTGGGCTTCTCGGTGCCGGAACATGAGATAGGGCTGCTGCCCGTGGGCAGCACGGCCACGGCCGTCATTCCCGCACTGGAGGACCGCGAGCTGACGATACGCATCAGCGACAAGAGCCTTATAGCCAATCCGCTGGGGCACACCTACAAGGTATATGCCACAGTGGAAGAGGGCGACAGGGAGGGGCTGCTGCCCGACATGGTGGCGAAGGTTCACCTGTCGCTGAACGACAAGGTGGGCATCGTCATTCCCTCGGAGTGTGTGACGGTGATGCCTGAAGGTACGGTGGTATGGGTCGTCACCGACGGCAAAGCCTGGCACCGCGCCGTCACCATCGGCGAGTTTGTGAGGAATGGCGTGATTGTGGAGAGCGGTCTCTCCGACGGCGACACAGTCATCACCCTCGGCCAACAGAAACTCTACAATGGAGCGAAGGTGAAAGTAAGAACCAAGAACTGAGAACTATGGCACGGAAGACGAATATGATAGAGGGGGCGATGCGGAGTTTCCC
>DECD01000014.1:14490-118409 GCA_002349055.1 Bacteroidales bacterium UBA2939
ACGGCCGAGGAGATTGAGGAGCAGGTGGCCTCGAAGGTGGAGGACTACCTTTTCACTTTCAACGAGGTGGACAAGCAGAAGACCTACTCGTACAGCAAAGACGGCATGCTCTATGTCTTTGTCTCGATGGTGCACACCAACGGCGACGCGAAGGTCACCTGGTCGCGCATCCGCGAGGGAATGACGCTGTTCCGCATCACGGACCTGCCGCAGGGCGTGGTGGCCACCGCCGTCATCGACGACTTCGGCAACTCGTCGTCGCTGCTGCTGGCGATGGAGAGCGCGGAGCGGTCGCCGAGAGAGCTGGAAGAAGCCTCGAAGAAACTCTCAGCGCGCCTGCGCAGCATTCCCGAGCTTGGCAAGATAAACGTGGTGGGCGACCAGAAGGAGGAGATTGCCGTCCGCATGGATCCCATGAAGCTGACGCAGTACGCCATCTCGCCCTCGCTGGTGTCGGCCGAGCTGGCGGCGCAGGGCATCCGCACGCTGTCGGGCAAGGTGTCGAACGGTGAGGGCAGCGCGCTGGTGCATGTGTCAATACCCTTCGGGAGCCTCAACGACCTGAGCGAGATGATGGTCTTTGCCGACCCGGTGACGGGCCAGATACTGAGGCTGCGCGACGTAGCCACGCTGGAGCCCCACTATGCCGACAACACGCCCTCCATCCGCTATAGCGACACGGCGACAGACCGTCATCGCTGCATCATGCTGTCGCTCGAGATGCGCAGCGGCAACAACGTGGTGGAGTTCGGCGAGAAGGTGGAGGATATCATTGCCGAATTCGAGCAGAAATCGACGCCCGACATCCACATCCACCGCATCACGGACCAGCCGCGGGTGGTCGACGCATCGGTGAAATCGTTCCTGAAGGACCTGATAGAGGCCATCCTGGTGGTGATACTGGTGATGCTGATGCTGTTTCCGCTGCGGACGGCTATCGTGAGTTCGACGTCGGTACCCATCTGCATAGCGGCGACGCTAGGCATCATGTATTTCATTGGCTTCGAGCTGAACACCGTGACCCTCGCCGCATTAATCGTCGTCCTGGGCATGATAGTGGACGACTCGGTGGTGGTGATAGACGGATACATAGACCTGCTGCGGGCGGGGCACTCGCGGTGGTACTCGGCGGCGGTGAGCACGAGCCGACTGGCGGTGTCGATGCTCTTCGCCACAGCCTCCATCGCCCTGATGTTCTTCCCCACGCTGGCCATCTTCGAGGGCGACTTCCTGGGCGACTTCATCAAGCTGTTCCCGTGGACGATACTGATAGCGCTGGCGTGCAGTTTCATCTACGCCATACTGGTTATTCCCTACCTCTCGGCCAGCATGATTAAGGCGTCGAACGCCGACAAGAAGACGCGTTTCGAGAAATTGCAGGAGAGCTTCTTCAACGGCTTGCAGAAGGGCTACGAGAAACTGCTCTCGTTCTGCTTCCGCCACAAGAAGGCCACGCTGGCCGTGGGCATAGGGTCGGTGGTGGCAGGGGTAGTCTTTGCCCTTGGCATCAACATACAGATTCTGCCCAAGGCCGAGCGCGACAGCTTCGCCATCGAGATGTACCTCGACGCGTCGGCATCGGTGCAGGAGACGCAGGCGGCGGCCGACTCGCTGGAAAAGATACTGCTTGCCGACCCGCGCATCACGACGGTCACCTCGTTCATCGGCATGTCGTCGCCGAGGTTCCATATCACCTACGCCCCGCAGCTGCCGAAGGACAATTACGCCCAGTTCGTCATCAAGACCACCGACGACAACTCGACGAAGGCCGTCATCCAGGAGTTCGCGCAAAAGTACGAGCATTTCCTGCCCAACGCACAGGTGCGCTTCAAGCAGCTCGACTACCAGATGGCCACCTCGCCCATCGAGTTCTACCTAAAAGGCGACAACTATGACGACCTGGTACAGCTGCGCGACACGCTGCTCAACATCATGAAGAACAACCCCAACCTGTTCTTCGTCCACTCTGACTTCGACGAGACCGAGGAGATGGTAAACGTGGTGTTGAAGCCCGAGATAGCACTGCCGCTGGGCATCACGCAGGCCACGCTGTCGCTGTCGCTGGCCAGCATCCTCTCGGGCACGCAGCTCACCTCCCTCTGGCAGGGCGACTACAACATTCCCATCAAGGTGTACAGCGAGGGAGCCGACGACCTGGACTACAGCTCGCTGGGCGACCTGCTGATACCGTGTGCGGAAGCGGGCATGTGGGTGCCGCTGCGCCAGGTGGCCGATATTGTGCCGCAGTTCCACCACAACAACATGCCGCACCGCAACGGGCTGCGCTGCATCACGGTGTCGGCCGACGTGATGCCGGGAGCGGGCCAGATAAAGGAGCAGACGGCCATAGGGCGGCAGCTCGACGAGATGGAGCTGCCCGAAGGCGTTACTTGGGAATACGGCGGAGCGGTGGCGTTCACCAACGAGATTATGCCGGGCCTCATCATGGCCGTGATTGCCGCTCTAGCGGTGATGTTCCTCGTGCTCATCATCCACTACGGCAAGATTGGCATCTCCATACTCTCCATCTCGATGGCGCTGCTGTGCCTGTTCGGGACGGCCTTCGGACTGTGGCTGTTCGACCTCGACTTCTCGATGACGGCCACGCTGGGATTGATATCATTGGTGGGCATCATTGTCCGCAACGCCATTATCATGTACGACTATGTGGCCGAGCTGCGTGCCAAGGAGCAGATGTCCGTCTCGGAGGCGGCCTACCATGCGGGCCTGCGCCGCATGAGGCCCATCTTCCTCACCTCGGCGACAACGGCCCTCGGCGTCATCCCGATGATTACCGCCGGCACGCTGCTGTGGATGCCGCTGGGCGTGGTGGTCTGTTTCGGCACCATCTTCACCCTGCCGCTGGTGGTCACCGTCCTACCCGTAGCCTACGCAATGGCCTTCGAGAAAAATGGCACCAACAACCGCCCCATCAGAATTGCTAAAATATAACGACCTATGAAACACAACACACTATATAAGAGATTATTCTGCACCAGCCTCTTACTTCTTAGTTCTTACTTCTTAGTTCCGGCAACGGCGCAGACGCTGTCACTCGACAGCTGCCTCGCGCTGGCGCGGCGCAACAACGCCGACATCCGCACGGCGCAGACGGCGGTGCAGAAAGCACAGGCCGTGAAGGACCAGGTGTTCACCAAATACTTCCCCAACATCACCGCACAGGGACTGGGCTACATGGCCGTAAACCCAATGATTGAATTTGGCGTGGACGACGTGAAGTCGGACGATATGCGCGAACTGCTCGAGGCCATCTACCAAGCCTTCTCCGAGGAGACCGACGTGTCGGACCACCTCGAGCTGATGAAGCGCGGCATCGGAGGGTCCATCATCGCGTCTCAGCCCATCTACGTGGGCGGACGCATCGTCAACGGCAACCGGCTGGCCAGCCTGGGTGTGGATGCCGCCAACATCCAGGCCGAGATGAAAACCCGCGACGTGCTGGAGCAGGTGGAGTCGACCTACTACCTCGTCGTGGGTCTGAAGGAGAAGACCGCCACCGTCGAGTCGGCGCTGAGACTGATTGACTCGCTGTCGCACACCGTCAATTCGGCCCTCGCCAACGGACTCGCCACCAAGGCCGACGCCCTCCAGGTCGAGCTGAAGCGCAACGAAATCAAAGCCCAGCAGCAACAGCTGACCTCGGGACTCCGCCTCTCGCGCCGCTTGCTCTGCATCCAAATCGGCATCGAATACACCGACGGAATCGACTTCGGAGCGGAAGGTGGAAAGTGGAAAGTGGAAAGTGACGCTGACCTTTCAACTTTCAACTCTCAACTTTCAACTTCCCAACGCCCCGAACGCCAGCTTCTCGACCTCAACATCAGGGCCCAGCAACTCCAGAAGAAGCTCACCATCGGCGAGGCGCTGCCGCAGCTGGCCTTTGTCGGCATCGGCTACTACGGCAACATCATCCGCAACAACCCCACCGGCAACGCCGTTGCGCTGCTGTCGCTCTCCATCCCCATCACCAACTGGTGGGAAACCTCGCTCAAAGTCCGCGAGCACAACCTGCGCATCGACGAGGCCCGCACCATGCAGGAAGACCTCGACAAGAAGATGTCGCTCGAGGAGGAGAAGGCCTACACCGACATGGTCGATGCCTACATGCTCATCCACAGCGACTCTGCCGCCCTCGACCTGGCACAGGAAAACTACCGCTTGGCCAACCTCAACTACTCGGCCGGCACCATCACCATCAACGATGTCCTCCAGGCTCAGACGCTGCTGCTCAAAGCACAGAACGCCCTCACCGACCGCCGCATCGCCTACCTCATCGCCCGCCGACGGCTACAGGACCTCACCAATCAATAATAGGAAAAGGCTTCCATCACGGAAGCCTTTTCTCATTTCTCGAACGCCCCAACCCGCTGCTCCCCTAAGTTAGGGGAACTGTCACAAACGCCCCTACCCGCTGCTCCCCTAAGTTAGGGGAGCTGTCACGAAGTGACTGAGGGGTGTGTCCTTTTTCTCATTTCTCATTCAACTTCGTCCAATACACCGTCTCTCCGATGCCCAGAATGGAGCCTCTCAGCTTGAGGCGGCCGTCCTTGTCAAACTCCACCGTCAGGTTGGCCTTCATGCCGCGCTGCGGGTCGTAGATTTTGGTGCCGTCCCAGCGTTTCTTCTTGGCATTGTACTCGAGGCCGCTGAAGAGCACAATCTGGTCGCAGGGAGTGTTGCGCAACTTCTCGTCGGGATTCTTCGTGTCGAGTCTCTTCTTGCCATTGGCGTCGTTGGGGTTCTGCATCCAGATAATCTGGCCACGATACTTCCCGTTGGTCAGCTTCACAATCTTCGCCTTGAACTTATCGCCGTTCTGGGTGCCCTGATAAACGCCGACAATATTGTCAGCGGCATCGTTCAACGCATTCTGCGCCATTGCGCCTCCGAATGCAAACATGGTGATTACCAGTGTCATCAATAGTTTTTTCATCCTTGTTTCTTTTTAGGTTTGACGCTGCAAAAATACACAAAATCCTCCGATAAAATTCCCCACACGCAAAATATTTTTCCCTCTCTCTCCCACCCCTCCTCTGGTTCTTGGGGGAAAAAAAATTTGGCAGTATCGAAAAATCCTCGTATCTTTGCACCGATTTACCCTAAACCTTAAACCCTAAACCATAAACCTTAAACCTTAAACCTTAAACCCTAAACCTTAAACCCCAAACCCGCGTCAGCCATTGCTCCCCTCAGTTAGGGGAGCTGTCACGAAGTGACTGAGGGGTGTGTCAAACCATAAACCTTAAACCTTAAACCCTAAACCCAATTATTATGAAGAAGAAGTTTTCCCTCACAACACAGATTGGCATCGCACTGCTGCTGGCAGTGGTGACTGGCATCCTGCTGTCAGGCCACGCCGACTTCGTCAACAGCTACATCAAGCCCTTCGGCATCATATTCCTCAACTTGCTGAAATTCATCGTAGTGCCGCTGGTACTCTTCTCCATCATGGCGGGCATCCTCTCGATGAACGACATCAAGAAGGTGGGACATCTGGGACTCCGCGCACTGGCCTATTTCATGGTGACAACCCTCTTCGCGGTGACACTGGGCCTCGTCGTCCCCGGCCTGCTCAAAGGTTTCCTGCCCCTTATCCAAATCAACCCCGAGGCTACAACTGAGATTGTCAAACTGCCGAACATGACAGTGATGGACCAGCTGGTCGGCATGTTCCCCGACAACGTCATCACCCCCATTAGCTCTATGGCCATGATGCAGGTCATCGTGATAGCCCTGCTCTTCGGCATCGCCATGGTACATATCGGCGACAAAGGCGAGATGGCGCGCAAGGTGACCCTCAGCTTCAACGACGTGGTGAGCAAGATTCTCGATTATATCATGAAACTGGCCCCCATCGGAGTCTTCTGCATGCTGACGCCCGTGGTCGTCGACAACGGTCCCTCCGTCCTGGGCTCCTATGCCGCCCTGCTCATCCTCGCCTACCTCTGCTTCGCCATCCATGCAGGACTTGTCTATAGTTCAGCCGTGGGGCTCCTGGGCAAATTCTCGCCCTTGAAGTTCTTCAAGGAGATGCAACCCGCCATGATGTTCGCCTTCTCCAGCGACTCCTCCGTGGCCACCCTCCCCTACTCCATGCAGTGCACCGAGAAGATGGGCGTCAGCAAGGATGTGGGACGCTTCGTGCTCTCCCTGGGCGCCACCATCAACATGGACGGCGTGGCCATCTACCTCGGCGTGGCCTCGGTCTTCATGGCCACCTGCTGCGGCATCGACCTCACCCTCAGCCAGTATATGGCCATTGCCTTCGCCTCCACGGTGGCCTCCATCGGCACTCCTGGCATCCCCGGCGGCAGCTTGGCCTTGATGGCTATGGTCTTCGCCTCCGCCGGCATCCCCGTCGAGTGTGTCGCCGTCGCCGCCGGCATCGACCGCATCATCGACATGGGCCGCACCGTCATGTCCATCACCGGCGACGCCTCCTGCGCCGTCATCATGCAGCGCCTCACCTCCAGAAAAACGACTCACAAATCATAATTCATAATACTATCGTGCGACCTGGAACTGGCATCTACCGCATAAAATATTTTAACATCTATTAAGTTAATTTTTATAACAAAAACATCCACGGGCACCTGTTTGGGCAACGGGTGCCCTTCTTTTTAGTGTAATCCTCTGTATCCTACTGGGATGAACCCCCTACCATCTCCCTACCAACTCCTAACCAACTCCTACCACAGTAGGTGTTGATAGGGTTATAATAGGGTGTTGATATTTAAGACTTATTAACATTTCCAATTTCTTCTCCTCTCCGCCGCCGACATCGGCAACTATAAACAAACAATGTTTCTGTTCGTTTGATGTTGCAAAGATACAACTTTTTCACCGCATGTAAGATTATTTTTTGTGTGTATGAATAATTATTTGTATCTTTGCTGCGTGAAATCATGATATGAAACGTGAGAACCTACGGGCATGAGTATCACATAACAAACGGTGGATTTATATCTTTCATTTTTTTACCATTGAGTCATTTTTAGTGCAATACAATTTGGCAGATTCAAAAAAAGTTTGTACTTTTGCAGTCGAAAATATATTATTGCGAGTTATGAGCACTCCACAGATAACCCAAACCATTGCCGAATACTTCAAGACCCAGCCGGTCTTGAAGGCATGGCTCTTTGGTTCCTTTGCCCGTGGCGAGGAAACACCACACAGCGACGTGGATATTCTCTTTGTGCCCGACTATTCTTCAGGCAAACCGTTTACTCTGTTTACTCATGGCGGAATGCTGATGGATTTGCAGGAATTGCTCGGCCGCGATGTTGATTTGGTAGTGGACGGCACGCTTCGTCCATACGCTGAGAAAACTGCCAACCGCGATAAAATACTGATTTATGAGAGAAAGAGCGAGAGATAAAGGCCGATTGGAGGACATTCTTGAGTACTCCGAGAATGTGACAAGATTTATCAACGGCCATACCTTTGAGTCTTTTGTCGCCGACAAAGCCACCTACTATTCCATTATGAAGAACGTGGAGATTGTGGGTGAAGCGGCTTATATGTTGAGCAAAGCTTTCAAGAAGGCACATCCTGCTACTCCATGGAAAGTAGTTCAAGGTATGCGTCATGTTCTGGTGCATGACTATGCTACAATTGACGACAAGGAACTCTACAACACCGCAGTCAACGGCATTCCCGAACTGCGTGAGCAGGTGGCCAAGTACCTCACCGACACCGATTGGGAGGCTTGGGAGTCTGCTCCCGACGACTACGAGGACTCCGTCGACGAAGAAATGGCGAAACTTGCCAGCCGCATGAAGGCCGACGGACTGACGCCTGAATTGATTACAAAATACACAGGACTGACAGCGGAAGAAATAGAGAAATTGCAAGCGTGAAATTGATAAAATGATGATGACATAAAACGTAGAAATAGACAAAGACATATTGAGCTTGATGTTCTAATTCATCCGACTGCCGCCGCCGATTGAAGCGGCGGATTTTGTTTTGTATAACCGGCAAAGCTATTATTCTCCGCATATTTTGCGGAGAATATTTTCTTTTTCTCCGCACGACAACATTTATTTTGCCAGACGAATAATTATTCGTATCTTTGCAGCGTGAAATAATAACAACGATATGCCTAAAATATACGAATACTTCGGATTTATATTCTATTTCTACTCTAATGAACATGAGCCAATACATGTGCATGTAAAACATGGAGACGAGGAGAGTATATTCGAGCTTATCATGATGAACGGCAGCTTGGAACGAATCAATATCCGGGAGAAGCACAGTGTACCTCCGTTGTCATCAAAAGATAAACGTATTGCAGAGGCATTTATTAGAAAATACAGCAAGAATATCATCGACAAATGGGTGCGGTTCTTTGTGATGAAGCAGCAGGTGAGAAGTACCAATATCAAGACAAAACTATGAGCGACAGATTATATATAACAGAAGCAGTTGACCTTGGCGGGTTGAAGGTGCGGTTGGTTTTCAGCGACGGCACCGACACCACGGTAGATGTCGGCGACTACATCCGTCGGCACCCGCATCCGCAGTACAACAAATATCTCGACCCTAAGAAGTTCCGCACCTTCACCCTAGACGGCGGCAACATCGTCTGGGGCCGCAACTGGGACTTGATATTCCCCATCGAGCAACTGCACGAGGGGGTGATTGGATGATAATGTGTATCTTTGCAATGTGAAATTGATAAAATGATGATGACATAAAACGTAGAAATAGACAAAGACATATTGAGCTTGACGCCATTGTTTCCTTTGGGCAAATTTTTATGTACTATCACACATTAACTCTTCGATAATCATTCTGTGGTCTTTCGACAGTCACTTTACAATCCCTGATATCTGTTGACAGTCTCAAAACAATTATTTGGCCATTTCGCAGAAAATGTGTATTTTTGCAGTCGTATTCTATAAAAGAAATACCACTTATGACGCAGATGATACCCTTTGACTATTCGCAACTCCTCCGGCAGGTGAAATAGCGCGTGTCGCAAGCCCAGCAACGTGCCATTTACGCTGCCAACGAAGAACTTTTGCGGATGTATTGGGACATTGGTGAGATGCTCTCTTCGGCACAAAAACTTGAGGGTTGGGGGAATGGCACTTTAGAACGACTTGCGACAGACATTAACAATCTGTATCCAGAAGTGAAGGGGTTCTCTCCGCGTAACTGTCGTTTCATGATCCAGTTTTTTGAGGAATATAACAAGGAGTTAACTATGGTGAAGTCAATTACGCAACCACCCGTTGCGCAATTGGAAACAAATACGAAACCACTGGTTTCACAATTACAATCAAATATGAAACCACCGGTTTCACAATTACCCAAGTATAACTTTGAGCTGCCAATCAAACACTTATCTTGGTCACATAATATTCTCCTTATCCAGCAGGTCAAAGACATCCGTGCCCGCTACTGGTATATGACACAATGTGTTGTCAACCATTGGTCTCGCCGTTATCTCGCCGAGACTATCAAACTCGACTACTACAACAAGCATGGTGCGCTTGCCAACAATTTCGACACAACACTTCCCACAGTCGAATCTGATGACGTGAAGTCCATGCTCAAAGACCCCTATATCTTCGACATGTTGACCTTCACCGACCAGTACAACGAGCGTGACATTGAGATTGGATTGACAAAACACATCGAGAAATTCCTCGTCGAGATGGGGGCAGGATTTGCTTTCATGGGTCGGCAGTACCATATCGAGGTGTCTGGCGACGACTATTATATCGACATGCTGATGTACAATGCCTTCCTCCATCGCTATATGGTGATTGAGTTAAAGAACACGGAATTCAAGCCCGAATATATCGGCAAATTGAACTTTTACTGCTCTGCCGTCGATGATATCCTCTGCCGCGAAGGCGATAACAAGACCATTGGCCTGTTGCTGTGCCGTACCAAAGACCGTATCAAAGCCGAGTATGCACTACGGGACATAGCCAAACCAATAGGCGTGTCCGACTATGAACTCGGACAGGCTCTTCCGAACGACCTCCGCTCCTCTCTCCCCACCATCGAAGAAATCGAAGCGGAATTGGAATAATATTTTGCCAGATTGAAATAATTGTGTATCTTTGCAGCGTAAAATCTATGAGCGACAGATTATACATAACGGAAGCAGTTGACCTGGGCGGGTTGAAGGTACGGTTGGTTTTCAGCGACGGCACCGACAGCACGGTGGATGTCGGCGACTACATCCGTCGCCACCCGCATCCGCAGTACAACAAATACCTTGACCCCAAAAAGTTTCGCACCTTCACCCTCGACGGCGGCAACATCGTCTGGGGTCGCAACTGGGACTTGATATTCCCCATTGAGCAACTGCACGAAGGGGTGATTAAATGATAATGTGTATCTTTGCAGCGTGAAATTGATAAAATGATGATGACATAAAACGTAGAAATAGACAAAGACATATTGAGCTTGACGCTCTTGTTTCCTAGTGTAAACGGTCTGGAAAATCATTTACAAATGTGTGGAAATAAGATTGCGGATAGTTCACGCGATGGCGTGGATTCTTTCCCCACTTATTTACACAAAGGTATTTCCAGACCACCTTCTCAAAGAATAAGTGGCAATTATTTCGAAAGGGTTTACGCCTTTCTTTATGTCCTTATTCAAACATCGGCTTCCAGCTCAATAGTAGGAAGCCGAAAAATTACTTATTAACAAATAAAATATTCAAACAATGAAAAAACTGTTTTTATTCAGTATGATGTGTCTACTGGCACTTTCAATGCAAGCTCAGCGTTGCGCAGTACTTGACTTTCAGATTGGTACCGGGATAACTGAGGATGATATTGATGGTATCTCCTTCAACTTCCGTTCAAATTTTCGTCCAACAGGTTACACAATGTTGGAGCGTACGCAGATTAATCGAGCCATCAAAGAATTAGGGTTCGACCGTACCGACATGACGATGCAGCAGATGCTACAACTTGGTCGCACCCTTGATGCGTCAATGATTGTGGTTGGAACAATAAACAAGTTCCTGGACGAGTATAGTGTCGACATTCGTGTCATATATGTTTCTACAGGAATAACTGCTGCCACAGAAGGTATTACATTTGAGCGTACTGCTTACCGAACGAGTATGGAAAGCCTAGCACAAATACTGTCTTCCAAACTCACGTCATCAGAAAATGAGACTTATAATTCCTCAACCTCGTTACCTAAAAAGCTAGAATTTTAACACTTAGAATATCTTTCTTTGTACAGATAAACGAAAAAGAAATGTTTTTCTGTACAAAAAATAATTATTCTCCGCATGGCAATAAAAAAGGTGCAATCATGTGATTGCACCTTTTTTCGGATGTATTTCAGTGTCTTACTTCACCTCTTCGTAGTCGACGTCGGTGACATTGTCGTTGGTGTTGCCTTGCTGACCTGCGCCGGGGTTACCCTGCTGGCCGCCCATGTTGTTGGGGTCGAAGCCGGCGCCGGGGTTGGCACCGCCGGCCTGCTGCTGGGCTTTGTACATGTCCTCGCTGGCGGCCTGCCAGGCGGCGTTGATCTTGGCCATGGCGGCATCGATCTGCTGGACGTTGCGGGCGCTGTGGGCGGCCTTCAGCTCGTTGAGGGCGCTCTCGATGGCGTTCTTCTTGTCGGCGGGAATCTTGTCGCCGTAGTCCTTCAGGTTCTTCTCGCTCTGGAAGATCATGCCGTCGGCGTTGTTAATCTTCTCCACCTCTTCCTTGGCCTTCTTGTCGGCGTCGGCGTGGGCCTCGGCTTCGGCCTTCATGCGCTTGATCTCCTCTTCGCTCAAGCCGCTGCTGGCCTCGATGCGGATGTTCTGGCTCTTGCCGGTGGCCTTGTCGAGGGCGCTGACGTTGAGAATGCCGTTGGCGTCGATGTCGAAGGTGACCTCAATCTGAGGTACTCCACGCGGTGCTGGCGGAATGCCGGCCAAGTGGAAGCGGCCGATGGTCTTGTTGTCGTTGGCCATGGGACGCTCGCCCTGCAGCACGTGGATCTCCACCTCGGGCTGGTTGTCGGCAGCGGTGCTGAAGACCTGGCTCTTCTTGGTCGGGATGGTGGTGTTGGCGTCGATGAGCTTGGTCATCACTCCGCCGAGGGTCTCGATGCCCAGCGATAGGGGAGTGACATCGAGCAGCAGCACGTCCTTCACCTCGCCGGTGAGCACACCGCCCTGGATGGCGGCGCCGATGGCGACCACCTCGTCAGGGTTGACGCCCTTGCTGGGCACCTTGCCGAAGAACTCTTCGACTTTCTTCTGCACGGCGGGGATACGGCTGGAGCCGCCGACGAGGATGACCTCGTTGATGTCGCTGTTGCTCAAGCCTGCGTCGCGCATAGCCAGACGGCAGGGTTCGATGGTGGCGCGGATAAGGTCGTCGCAGAGCTGCTCGAACTTGGCGCGGGTGAGCTTCATCACCAGGTGCTGCGGCACGCCGTCGGCGACGGTGATGTAAGGCAGGTTGATTTCGGTCTCCATCGAGCTGGAGAGCTCAATCTTGGCCTTCTCGGCAGCCTCTTTCAGGCGCTGCATGGCCATAGGATCCTTGCGGAGGTCGATGCCCTTGTCGCTCTGGAAGCTGTCGGCCATCCAGTTGATAATCTTGCGGTCGAAGTCGTCGCCGCCGAGGTGCGTGTTGCCGTTGGTGCTCTTCACCTCGAAGACACCGTCGCCGAGGTTCAGGATGGAGATATCGAACGTGCCGCCGCCTAGGTCGAACACTGCCACGTTCATATCCTGGGCTTTCTTGTCGAGGCCGTAGGCCAGTGCGGCAGCGGTAGGCTCGTTGACGATACGGCGCACCTTGAGGCCTGCAATCTCGCCGGCTTCCTTGGTGGCCTGACGCTGGCTGTCGTTGAAGTAGGCGGGGACGGTGATGACGGCCTCCGTCACCTCGGTGCCGAGGTAGTCTTCGGCGGTCTTCTTCATCTTCTGCAGCACGATGGCGCTGATTTCCTGCGGGGTGTACTGGCGACCGTTGATGTCGACGCAGGGGGTGTTGTTGTTGCCACGCACCACCTTGTAGGGCACAGCCTCAATCTCCTTGGTCACCTGGTCGTAGGTCTCGCCCATGAAGCGCTTGATGCTATAGACGGTGTTGTGGGGGTTGGTGATGGCCTGACGCTTGGCGGGGTCGCCCACCTTGCGGTCGCCATTCTCGAGGAAGCCCACCACCGACGGGGTGGTGCGGTTGCCCTCGCTGTTAGCGATAACTACTGGTTCGTTACCTTCCATGACGCTGACACAGCTGTTGGTTGTGCCGAGGTCGATTCCGATGATTTTTGCCATAATATGTTTCCTTTCTTTTTTTATTTTTCTTGTTTTCTTTAGGGGCCTTAAGGACCTTAGGGGCTTTAAGGACTTTAGGCGACACCCAAACAATAACAATATCCATGCCAATGCTGAAACACTGACACACCGACTGACATTTTGGCAGTCTTTGCATCATTTTTTTTATATCTGAGAGATGAAAGTGCTGGACATGACCTACTGGCACCTCCACCAACTTCATGTACAGCCTTAACGGCGACACCTGGACGCTGACACGCAAAAACTAAAAAATCCTACCGCTCCCTGAGGCTGTCCAGTCGGGCGTCGAGGGGGGCGAGGGTGGTGAGCTTTTCGGGAGCGATGGGGTCTGTATAAAAATCCTGTTGGTTGGGGACCTCTTCACCGTCCTCAATCCTCAGATTACGATTGTCGGTGTATTCCATCACCTCCTCTTCCGAGATGCCGATGGCTTTCATGTTCTGTCGGTTGTAGTAGCGCATGGTGGCCGCCGTATAGCAGAGCCAAGCTCTCATATAGTGATGGCCGTTCAGGGTGCGCCGTATCTTGTCGTCGCCGAGTACCTTTATCGGCATACTGCTGCCATCGTAGTTGTCAGGATGCGACTTAATCTCAAGCAGGGCGTTATTCGCGTCGGTCATCCGGTTGTTCCAGTATTCCTCAACCTGTTTCATGGCCGAGAAACATTGTCCCACCATGTCGATGAACTGCACGTTGCCAACATTCTTCCAGGTCTCGATGTTTTTGGAGAAAATCTGTTCCGTCGATTTGTCATAGGTGATGAAGAAGGTGGCGGTGGCACGGTCTATCAGATTATTAAGCTCGTCTTCGGGCAACAGCTCGAGCTCTTCTATCGGTTTGCTCAGCAACCATGTGGCAACGCTGTCGGTGGAAGCCACCACCTCCGCATGTTCATCCAACATCCGGGAAAACATCTCGATATTGCTCAGTACCATCATGGCCGACAACTTACGGTCTTTGGCACGCTGGTGTTTCTCCATCAGCGTGGCTGCCGTGATGGTGAGCAGCAGCGAGATGGTGGTGCCGATGACAATCATGCCAATCTGTTTCCAAAAATTCTTCCGGGCATCCACGTTGACCTTGGGGGGTCTGATAATATTGAGTTTGGCCATAATCTTGTTAATTCTCTTTCTCATAAATCAAAATACATAGTTAACCCCGGCGTCGAACCAGAAGTCGTTGCCGAGCGCGGGGTCGAAGCTGCGGGCAAGCTCGAGGGTAACGATGAAGTTCTCGTTCCATGCCAGCTTGAAACCCAGACCCGCAGCGGTGGCAAGGTCCTGGGCTTCGCGCTTCAGCACGCTTTCTTCCGTGCCGAAGGCGGCGGCCTGACGGTCGAGGCGATAGGGCTGGGTGACGAGGCCGCAGTCGAAGAAGGGGTTTATCGCAATATAAAAATATTGTTTCAATAATGTAAACTTCACCAGCTTGATTCTCAGCTCGAAGTTGCCCCAGGCCACGCCGTCGGCCACAATGCGGTTCTCGAAGAGGCCGCGCATGGTCTTGGCACTGCCGAGCCCCTCGGTGAGCATGGTGTGGGGCACGAGCATGGGGACGATTTGCTGCATGTAGAACGGCACATTGCCGGCAAGGGTGCCGGTGTAGGCCAGGCGGTAGGCGAAGACGGGGTCGCCTGCGGGGATGAATCCCACGGGGATGCGGATAAAGTTGGAGAAGTAGGCGCAGAGCTTCAGGTAGTTGTATCCGCCCTGGGCAAAGGCACCGTTGAGGAACACCTCGGCCAGGAAGCCGCGGTTGGGGGCCGCCTCGATGTCACGCGTGTCATACACCATGCCCGCGCGGGCCTCAAAAACATTGCCGCCCGTGGCCTCGTCGGGGGCTATGAGGCCGCAGCCGATATAGTCGCGGTAGAGCGTCTTGGAGGCATCGGCACCATATTTGGTCGAGTCGTAGTCGGTGATGTTGTAGTGCGAGAAGGTCAGGCCACCGGCGAGCTTGAGGTGTTCGGTCAGCTCGCGCTGGCAGTTGGCGAAAGCCTGGAGGAAACGACGGTCGAGGTAGTAGTGTTTACTCTCATCAAGGGTGTCGGCATAGGGTTGTGCGGCGCCGTTGAAGCCGTAGAAAAAGGCCAGGGGGTCGATGATGTAGAGGGTGGAGAGAGTGAAACGCCAGTTGGGGATGAGGTATTTGGAGTCGTAGGTCGCATAGAAACGCGAGCGGCCGCCGGTGAAGTGCGAACCCTCGAAGGTGAACTTGTGGAGCGGGTCGGGATAGGTGGAGCCGTCGCCATAGAAGAAGACGCTGCCGAAGAGGCCGTACTGGAAGCCGAGGGTGTTGGAAAGCGAGATTGTGGGGAAGGCCCCGACGGACCAGCCACGGACCACCTCGCGACGCGTGGTGTCGCTGTTTTGCGCCGACACAACCGAGGAGAGTGTCACCGCACACAGCAGCAAGAAAAACTCTGTTCGTTTCATGGTGCAAAGATACGAAAAAAAAACGACATGCAATAAAAAATGGACATGCGCGTTATCTTGGGAAAAGATTTCACACATGTCCATCATAGAACGTCTTTACCAAGCCTATCAGGCCTCGCACACCGTCACCACCGACTCGCGGGCCATCACGCCGGGTTGTATCTTCTTCGCCTTCAAGGGCGAGCATTTCGACGGCAACGCCTTCGCACCCAAAGCCCTCGAGCAGGGGGCGGCACTGTGCGTCATCAGCGATGACACCTACCGCACAGACGACCGCTGCATCGTGGTGCCCGATGTGCTGAAGACCCTCCAAGAGCTGGCACGCGAACACCGCAGCCACCTGGAGCAGCCCGTAATAGGCATCACCGGAACCAATGGCAAGACCACCACCAAGGAACTGGTGCACGCTGTGCTGGCCAAGCGCTACAAGACCTCGGCCACCCGTGGCAACTTCAACAACCACCTGGGCGTGCCGCTGACGCTGCTCTCCATCCCCGAGGGCACCGAACTCTCCATCGTGGAGATGGGAGCCAACCACCCAGGTGAGATTGAGTTCCTGTGCGGCATCGCCGACCCCGACTGCGGCCTCATCACCAATGTCGGCCGTGCACACCTCGAGGGTTTCGGAAGCTTCGAGGGCGTGGTGCAGACCAAGACGGAGCTGTATCGTCACCTCGCCGGCAAACACGGCCTGGTCTTCGTCAACGCCGAAAACGAGCGCCTGATGCACGAGGCCGAGAAGCTGGCCACCATCCCGGGCCTGCGTTCCGTCATTCCCGCCTATCAGCCCGACAACCCCGCCTTCGTACCCTCGACCATCGAGCGCACACCGCTCTCCATGCTCACCTACGGACGCTCGCAGGAGGCCGACGTGCGCGGAACACTGGTTACCGACTCAAGCATCCCCTACTTGCATTTTTATTTTGAAGTAGGGGATAACGTCTACAACGTGCGGACGCACCTGCTGGGCAGCTACAACTTCGACAATTGCATGGCCGCCGTGGCCGTGGGCCTGCACTTCGGCGTCGAGCCGTGGGACATCAAGGAGGCCCTCGAGGAATACATGCCCTCCAACCAGCGCTCCGAATACAAGGAAACTGCCCGCGGGAACCGTCTTTACCTCGACTGCTACAATGCCAACCCCTCCTCGATGGAGGCCGCCATCGCCTCGTTCAAGGCCATGGGGGGGCAGATGGCCATCATCGGCGGCATGCACGAGCTGGGACGCGATGAGCGCAAGGAACACGAGCGGCTGGTGGAACAGCTTGCCGACTGCCACCTCGACCGCTGCCTGCTCGTGGGTCCTGAGTTCGACGGCATCGCCCTCCCCCACCCCATGCTGCAATTCGCCGACACCGAAGCCGTGCGCGCCTGGCTGCAAGCCAACCCCGTCGGCAACGACACCATCCTCGTCAAAGGGTCGAACACCAATCGACTGTGGACACTGGAAGAACTATTGTAAAACAAAAAAGAGAGATTCGTTTGAATCTCTCTTTTTTTTAAATTGTCGGGGTGAAAAGACTCGAACTTTCGACCCCTTGCACCCCATGCAAGTGCGCTAGCCAACTGCGCCACACCCCGAACAATTAAGGTTGATTTCAGTGTTATTTTTCTCTCGAAATCGGGTGCAAAAGTACAACTTTTTTCCGAACTGACCAAATTTTTTTTTATTTTTTTCTCAATTCATTGTTTATCAACACCGTCAAACGTGAACTTCCCGAGGCATTGCTGCATCCATCGCGGCCAATACAGCCGTTGTCGATGCTAATTTTGACCGTCGGAGGCAACAGCGGATAGAGGTAATTCTCCAACGACTGGATGCGCTCGTCGGTGAGCATCATGTTGAAGTTTCTGTCGTTGGTGAGGTCGTTGATGAGCGACATATCGGCACGCAACGCTGGGTTGTCGTTCAGGAACCGCACCAGCGGAGCCAGCAGTTCCATGCCGCGCTCGCTGAGTTCTACGTCGACATTGGGGCCAAATAGGTCCTCGAAGAATATACGCTGGCCGATAGGGAGCTTGTCGAGCTTCACGTCGAGATGAGCCTCGGTGATGAGGTATTCCTCCTCGCCCTTGGCGGTATTGATTGACTCAAACCCGACGAAATAGTTGTCCAACTGGTAGGACAGCTCATAGTACTGGTCGCACATCAGGTAGATGCGGTATTGGCCGTCCTGGTCGGTCGTGGTGTGGCATTTCACCTCCTTGCCCTGGCGGGCGACAACCGTCACGCCTTGCAGCGGGTTGCTGAATTTGTCGGTCACCCGACCCCACAGCAGCACGCCGTCCAAAGCGCCGGAGAACGAATAGAGCTGCGAGTCGGTATCGGAGGCCACACGGAGCGACACCCAGTAGCCGTAGTTTGCAGCCGTGTCGAAAGCCATATCGAAATCGTCGGAATAATCGGAGTTCAACGGCGACGGCAGCCGTTGCACGCGGCAGCGGCCGATGGGTATCATCCCCACGGTGTCGCCCTCGGCACGGTCGGAAATCAGGCGGGTCGAATAGAGACTCCGCTTGCTGTTGTCCTCGTTGTGGCCGTTGGAGGCGAAAATCAGACAGTCGCGGTAGACCACCGGCGACACCTCGTCGCCTTTGGTGTTGATGCGATGGCCCAGATTCTCGGGCTTCGTCCAGCGCTTGTCGTCAAACTGCGCATACCACAGGTCGTAGCCTCCCAGACTTCTATGACTCTCGTCCGACGAGAAAACCATCGTCTTGCCGTCATCGGTGAAGGTGGGGTGTTCCACCTCCATGCCCTTGTTGAACAGGCCACCACCCATCTTCACCTGCTTCACCGTCATGTTCTTGGTGCCGAAGTTGGTGCAGCGGTAGAGGTAGGAACGGCCTTTCTTGTCGCGCGCCGTGAAGTAGATGTCGCCCGTCGAGGGATGGCGCACCACATACTCCACATTCTCCTGGAGCCTGGCATAGTCGGTGTCGGCCCAGAAACCGAGCAGCTGCTCGCCGCTGCGCTGGGCCTTCAGCAACACACCCGAGGTAAAGCAATACATTTCGCCGTCGACAAACGACACATTCTTCACATTGCCGGGCAGCAAGGCCATCCGCTGCTGGTTGGCCACGAAGGCCGAACCTTGAGCCGATGCCGAATTGGGAATTGAACAATAGAAGTTGAGAATTATGCTGACGCACAACAGTTTGAAGATAATCTTTCTCATTTCTTGCTCCTTTCTTTTGTTTTACGGCGCGGGGTCTTCGTCGCGTTTTCCAGCGCAATTGGCAGCGCCTCGCTCATCTCGCCGATGTAGTGGAACTGCAACCCCTCGAGGTAGCGCGGCTCAATCTCGGCAATGTCGCGCTCGTTCTCGTGGCACAGCAGCAGGTCGGTGATGCCGGCGCGTTTGGCGGCAAGAATCTTCTCCTTCACGCCGCCGATGGGTGTCACCTTGCCTCGTAGCGTAATCTCGCCGGTCATGGCCACCTCGGGGCGCACTTTCTGGTGGGTCAGCGCCGACACCATGGCCACAAACATCGTGATGCCCGCCGAAGGGCCGTCCTTGGGCACGGCACCTTCCGGCACATGGATATGGATATTGTTTTTCTCGAGCACCTCGGCCTTGATGCCTAACTGCCCGCAGTTTGTCTTGATATATTCGTAGGCCAAGGTGGCCGACTCCTTCATCACGTCGCCCAGGTTGCCCGTCATGGTCAACTGGCCCTTGCCCTTGCTGGTCGATGCCTCGATGAAGAGTATCTCACCGCCCACGGGCGTCCACGCCAAACCCGTCACCACGCCTTCGCGCGGCTCGGGCAACCGGCGGTCGCTGTTGTGGATGGGCAAACCCAGCACCTTGCGGATTTCCTCACCGTTCACGGTGCACTGTGCCTTTTCACCACTCTCGAGCATCACCACGCGGTGGCGCACCACCTTCGACAGCTGCTTCTCCAGCTGGCGCACGCCGGCCTCGCGGGTGTAGTCGTTGACCACCATGGTCAGCACCTCGGGCGTGAACTTCATCGTGCGACGGTCGACCACGGCATCCTTCATGATGCGCGGCAGCAGGTGGCGTTTGGCAATCTCAAGCTTCTCCTCGAGCACATAGCCGCTGAAGTCGATGACCTCCATGCGGTCGAGCAGGGCGGGATGGATGGCCGCGGCGTTGTTGGCCGTGGCTATGAAGAGCACCCTCGACAGGTCGTAGTCGAGGTTGATGAAGTTGTCGTGGAAATGGCAGTTCTGCTCGGGGTCGAGCACCTCGAGGAGCGCCGACGAGGGGTCGCCGTGGACGGCGCCGTTCTGCACTTTGTCAATCTCGTCGAGCACGAACACGGGGTTCGATACCCCGGCCTTGATGATTTCCTGCATGATGCGGCCCGGCATGGCGCCGACGTAGGTGCGACGATGGCCGCGAATCTCGGCCTCGTCGTGCAGGCCGCCCAGCGCCACGCGACGGTAGGGGCGATCCAGCGCCTCGGCGATGGAACGGCAGATGCTTGTCTTGCCGGTGCCCGGAGGACCCACCAGGCAGAGCACCTGCGCCTTGGCGCTGACGCCACGCTCCAGCTGGCGCTTCCTCACGGCCAGGTATTCCACCATGCGCTCCTTCACCTTCTCGATGCCGAAATGGTCTTTCTCCATCACCTCGCGCGCCTTCTTGATGTCAATCGGGGAACCCGACTCCTTGCCGCCGTCGTCCCAGGGTATCTCCAGCAGCGTCTCCAGATAGGAAAGCTGCACAGTGTAGTCGCTCGACATGGGCTGGATTCTTGAGAGCTTGGCCAGCTCGCGGTCGAACACCTTGGCCACATGCTCGGGCCATTTCTTCTCGGAAGCCTTCTTGCGGAGGTCCTCCACGTCGCCCGAGTTGTCGCCCCAGAAAGCGCTCTTCCCCGCGCCACCCAATTCTTCCTGTATGACGCTCATCTGCTGGCGCAGGTAGTACTCGCGCTGCTGTTTCTCCAGCTCGTCCTTGGTCTTGTTGTCAATCTCGCGGCGCAACTCGTCGAGGCCCTTCAGGGTGCTCAACTGCTCAAGCATCTTGTCCACACGGTCGCGATAGCTGTCGCAAGCCAGGAACGAATATTTCACCTCGGCGTCGACATCCATGTGCGTAGCGCCGAAGTTGATGAAAATCTTGTCGCTGCCTATGTTGGTGAGCATGCCGGCGAGCTCGTCGTCCTGCATCCGCACCTTCATCATCTCGCCATACTGGCGGCGCAACAGCGTCATCCTGCGGTGGAAAGCCTGCGTGCCCATGCCGTCGGTGCTCTCGGGAGCCAGCTCCACGGTGCCCTTCATGTAGGGGGTCTTCGAGGTAATCATCAGCGAATGGCAGCGCGTGACACCCTGAAGAACAGCCACAATGGTATCGGCACGCTTGATGTCGAACACCTTCAGCACCTTGGCCACCACACCCACGGGATAGAGGTCGAGCTCGGTGGGGTCTTCCTCGTTGCCCTTCTGTGTGAACACCACGATGTGGCGGTTCGTGCCGCTCACCTCCTCGAGCAGCTGGCGGCTCTTGGCACGCCGCGCCGCTATGGGTATCAGCACCCCGGGGAACAGCACCTGGTCCATCACCGGCAGCACTGCCAGCTCGTTCTCAATTCCGTCGTCGTTCAGAAGCACATCCTCGTCGTTCTCGTCCACCACAGGCACGATGTTCGCTTTCACATTCACCCCCTTCGCAAGCATCTCTCCCAACTCTTCAAAATCAGTATATTTCATTGTCTGTTATTGTCTCTTGGTTTTGTCGTGTGTCGCGGCCTTCAGGTCGCGCAAATTATAATAACGTAAAATCCTCCCTTTTGTTTCACCCCAGCACATTTATATTTTTCGCACGCGAAATAATAATACATAGCAAATTCCGTGCCAAAAAGCACCCGTCAACACCCTACCACCGACCTACCAACACCTACCGTGGTAGGAGTTGGTTAGGAGTTGGTAGGGAGTTGATAAGTGGTTTATAGCTAGTTAGTATCTCGGCGGTATTTTGCTATATTTTTATGAATTTTTAACTAAAAACTCGTAAAAACACTTTGTCATTCCTGGAAGTAGACGCGCTTGACTCGGGGGGAGACGGAGGTGAGCATCTCGTAGGGGATGGTGCCGGAGGCGGCGGCATTGCGTTGCAAGAGGTCTCCTTCGCCGAAGAGGATGACGGGGTCGCCCTCGGCGCACTCAACGTCGGTGACATCGACGAAGCACATGTCCATGCAGACGCTGCCGATGATGGGCACCTCGCGGCCAGCGATGAGGACGTGGCCCTGCTCGTGGCCCAGGTGGCGGTTCCAGCCGTCGGCATAGCCTATGGGGATGATGGCTATCTTGGAGGGCCGCTTGGCAATCCACTTGCGGTTGTAGCCCACGCTCTCGCCCTCGGGGATGTCCTTGATTTGCGAGATGCGGGTGACCAGGCGCGAAACCTGCCGCAGCTGGGCCTGCACGTCGGGCTCGGGGGCGATGCCGTAGAGGCCAATGCCGAGGCGCACCATGTCCATCTGCGCCTCGGGGAAACGGGTGATGCCCGAGGAGTTGAGGATGTGGTGGAGAATCTTGTGGGAGTGGAGGATGGCATTGTCGAGGCGGTCGCTCCAGGTGCGGAATTTCTCTATCTGGGAGCGTGTGAAGTCGTCCATTGCGGGATCCTCGCTACAGGCGAGGTGCGAGAAGATGGAGCGTACCTCGAGGGTGCCGTTGAGCTCGTTGAGGCGTGTCGCCAGAGCGTCGACATCGCTGCCGGAGAAGCCCAGGCGGTGCATGCCGGTGTCGAACTCGACATGGATGGCGATGCACTCGCCGAAGAGACGCACGCGCTGCGAGAAGAGCTCGAGGATGCGGAAAGAATAGATGTCGGGCTCGAGGTGATACTTGATGATGTCGTCGAACGAAGCCTCCTCGGGGTTCATCACCATGATGGGGAGGCGGATGCCGTTGCGGCGCAGCTCGACACCCTCGTCGGCATAGGCCACGGTGAGGTAGTCGACATGGTTGTATTGCAAAGCGTTGGCAACCTCGGTCTTGCCGGCACCGTAGGAGGAGGCTTTGACCATGGCCATAAGCTTAGTCTCGGGACAGATGCGCGAGCGGTAGTAGTTGAGGTTGTGTATCATGGCGTCGATATTCACCTCCATGATGGTCTCGTGCGACTTGCGCTGCAACATCTTGGCCACCTTCTCGAACTCGAAGAGGCGTGCACCCTTGAGAAGGATGGCCTCGTTGTGGAAGAGGTTGAAGTCGTAGTCGTGGAGGAGGCGGTCGGTGGACTCGAAGAAGACGGCGTCGATGCCGGCGAAGCACTCCTTGCAGTGGCAGAGGGCGGGACCCACGCCCACAAGACGCGTGATGCCGCGCTGGGCGATGAGCTGCGCCACCTGGTTGTAGAGTTCGCGGTCGGGGACACCCGTTTGGAGGAAATCGCTGAGGATAAGGGTCTTGTTGAAGTGCTGATGCTCGTATTGCAGATAGTCGAGGGCGATGGAGAACGAGTTGAGGTCGAGGCTGTAGCTGTCGTTGATAAGGAGGCAGTTGTTGATGCCCTCGTTCATCTCGAGGCGCATCTCGACGGGCGTGAGCTTGGCGCAACGGGCGATGACGGTGTCGCTATCGTAGCCCAGATAGAGCATGAGGGCTACGCAGTGCATGACATTCTCCTGCGAGGCACGGTCGACAAAGGGGATGGTGACGGTGAAGGTGGTGTCGCCATAAGCCACGGTAAGTTCAGACGCGCGGTTGTGAACCATGGTGGAGAGCAGCCGCACGGCATCGTCGGCCGAGGTGCCCCAGGTGAAACGGTGGATATGGTGGAAACTCTCGATATTGGACAGGACTGAATGGATGTCCTTGTGGTCAGAGCAGTAGATGAGGACCTCGCAATGGGTGAAGAGCTGCAACTTCTCGGCCACCTTCTGCTGGCGGGTGAGGAAGTTCTCGTCGTGGGCCTGGCCGACGTTGGTGAAGATGCCGATGGTGGGCTGGATAATCTTCTGAAGTTTATCCATCTCACCAGGCTCAGAGATGCCGGCCTCGAAGACCGCCATGTCGTGCTCGGAGCCGAGCTGCCACACCGAGAGCGGGACACCAATCTGGGAGTTGTAGCTGCGCGGGCTGGCCACAATGCGGTGGTCGGCCGAGAGGAGCTGCTGAATCCAGTCCTTGACGATGGTCTTGCCGTTGCTGCCAGTAATGCCCACCACGGGGACATTGAACTGCGCACGGCGATGGGCGGCGAGACCCTGGAGCGAGAGGAGCACGTTGTCTACATACCACACGTTGGCATCAGGCAGCGAGAGGCCGCTGTCGGCCGGGACTACGAAGTTGCGCACGCCCTTTTGATAGAGGTCGTTGACATAGCGGCAACCGCTGTTGCGCTTGGTGGGGATGGCGAAAAACAGGGTGCCGGAGGCTTCGGTGAGGGAACGGCTGTCGGTGAGTAAATGGAGAATGATGTCGTCCGGGCGGCACAACTGAGTGTCGGCGCAGCGGATGACAGAGGCTATTTCTGAAGCTTTCATATCGCGAAATCAATCTTTTGGAATCTGTTTTATTATATTGTGGCCGATGCTGCATTGCAGGCAGCGACGGTCGTTGCAGTAGCGACTCTTGAGTTGCAGGAGGGCTTGGGTCTGGGCGGCATTGGCAGGCGTCAGGCCGACGGCCTGGAATTGCCGGATGACGGTGTTGTCCTCGGGTGGCAGCTGTTGCAGCAAGGCGACGGCCTGCTCCTTGTACTGCTGCTGGCCACGCACCTCGCCATAGACGAAGAGCAGCGGCACCCAGGCATTGATTATCAGCAGGTCGGCCTGAGTGCGCCCCATCCGCTTGGGCGTGCTTTTGGCCGCAGGCTGGTCGAAGCGGTAGTGGTTGTCCCAGTAGTCGGCGGCACGGCAGTCGAGGAGTTTCTCCATCTCACCGGCATCGGTCATCTCCAGCAGGGCGGAGAAGAGATTGGACGAGGAGGCCACCAGATTGGCGAACTGGCTGATGCGGATGGTGGGGAAGGCCGAGGGACGGATGCGGAAGAACTTCCACAGGAAGGACGAGACAGGTGTCAGCGAGGCTCCCGTGCGGAGGGCATCATAGTCGGCCTGCAACTGGCGGGGATAGTCGTCCTCGAAATAGCCTTCGAGCATGCCCGCCTGACCCATCAGCAGCGCCTCGATACGGCGGGGATTGTCTTTCCAGCGGGCCAGCAGGCGTTGGTCGGTGGCTTTGGCCAGCAGTTCGAACGGCAGGGCGTTTACCTTGCCGCCGAAATAATGCGCCATGAGCCAATAGCAGGTCTGTTCCCAGCTGCCACAACTCTCGTCGAGCAGGCGGCGCACCACCTGCGACTTGGCCTCTATGCGCTCCACCGTCATGCGGTCGAGCCAGGAATTGACAATAAAAGAAGGTACCCCGGGGAGACGCTGCGCACAAGGTACGCCGTCGGGTTCCGCGGGGTGAATCAAAGCATCGTAGTTGTCCACCAGGGCCGGATGGATGAAGCGGCAGAGTTCGAGCGTCGGCGGCACATTGCCGTTCTCAAGCGTTATCTCGCAGTCGTGTTCATATACAACATGGAGGATGACGTTGTTGTAGCTCTTGTCCTGCGAATGGCGGTGGACGTTCCAGTCGGAGGAGCGAAGGTGAACTTCGATGTTGCCAACCCACTCGACACCGTCGATGGAGAGATGGGCGTTGAAGAAATCGGGTCCTGCATCACGGTTGAGGTCGCCGACACGATGGACGACGACAGACTGGCCGTCGGTAGTCGCCAAGGTTTTGGCGACCATCTGGTGTTGCCAGATGTAATGTAGGAACGCCTCGGTCATCAGTTGAACATCTCTTTCATCTTGTCGAAGAAGCCACGCTCCTGTTTGGTGGGGTTGGGCTGGAAGTTGTCATGCTTCTGAAGGTCCTCGAGAATCTTCTTCTCGTCGCGGGTGAGGCTCTTGGGCACCCACACGTTGAGGCAGACCAGAAGGTCGCCGCGCCCGTAGCCGTTGACCACGGGCAGACCCTTGCCACGCAGACGCACCACGCGGCCCGACGGGGTGCCGGGGTCTATCTTTATCTTCACTTTGCCGTTGAGCGTGGGAATCTCGACCGAGGCGCCCATGGCGGCATCGGCGAAGGTGATGAAGGCGTTGTAGTAGAGGTTGGCATCCTGACGCTCGAAGGTGTCGTGTTCCAGTTCCTCGATGAGGACGATGAGGTCACCCGCGATACCACCGCGAGGGGCTGCATTGCCCTGGCCCTGCATGGCCAGCTGCATGCCGTCCTGAACACCGGCGGGGATATTGATGGTGATGATTTCGTCGCTCTTGACAATGCCGTCGCCGTGACAGTCGGGACATTTGTCCTTCACCACACGACCCTCGCCGCCGCATTGCGGACAGGCACTCTGGGTCTGCATCATGCCGAGGATGGTGCGCTTGGTCTCGGTGACGACACCCGTGCCGTGGCAGTGGGGGCAGACTTCGGTCTTGCCGTCCTTGGCACCGCTGCCGTTACAGGTCTTGCAGGGTACATACTTGCTGACCTTGATTTTCTTCTCGCAACCGCGGTCGATTTCCTCCAGCGTGAGTTTGACTTTGATGCGGAGGTTGGTGCCACGCAGCACACGACGTGCCGCGCCGCCGCCACCGCCGAAGCCCGAGAAGCCGGTGCGGAATCCACCGCCGCCGAACAGGTCGCCGAAGATGCTGCCGAACTGCGAGAAAATGTCGTCCATATTCATGCCACCCTGACTGTAGGCACCGTCCATGCCAGCCATGCCGAACTGGTCGTAGCGGGCCTTCTTGTCGGGATTGCTCAACACATCGTATGCCTCGGCAGCCTCTTTGAATTTCTCCTCGGCCTCTTTGTCGCCGGGGTTGCGGTCGGGGTGATACTGTAAGGCCAGCTTGCGGTAAGCCTTTTTCATTTCCTCGGGGGTGGCGTTCTTGCTCACACCCAATACTTCATAGTAGTCTCTCTTTGCCATAGCGCATGTTCTCCTATTAGAATGCCACCACCACCTTGGCGTAGCGCAGCACCTTGTCGTTCAAATAATAACCTTTTTCCACCACGTCGACCACCGTGCCTTTCATGGCCTCCTCGGCGGCAGGGATGCGGGTGATGGCTTCGTGGAGGTTCTCGTCGAATTTCTCGCCCTTCACCTCCATAGCCTTCAGTCCCTTTTGCTCCAGTATCTTGAGCATCTTGTTGTATATCAGCTTCACGCCCTCATCCTCGGTGGCGGCCAGGGCACGCTCGAAGTCGTCGATGACAGGCAGGATGGCCTTCATCATCTCGCGACTGCCGTTAATCAGCAGGTCGGCCTTCTCGAGGTTGGTGCGTTTGCGGTAGTTCTCATATTCGGAATAGAGGCGGAGGTACTTGTCGTTGAGCTCGGCGAGCTTCTCGCCCATTTCCTGCACCTTGTCGGTCTCGGTGGCCTCGGCTTCCTGCTGAGGTTCCTCGGTCTCCAGGGTTTCTTGGGGCTCCTGCTGCTCCAGTTCTTCCTCTTTCAGTTGTTCGGTTTTGTCGTTATGTTTTTCTTTGTTGCTCATAGTCTTTTTTGTTGTTTTTACTGACATACATATATCAAAAAGACTGCCAATGGCAGTCCGACTGACAAAATGTCACTCCCTCCTTGTCACCACACGAAGACATCCTCCGGCTTGCGTGGCCTGCGGTTGGCCAGCCAGCGGAAGCCTTTCATCCTCCGCCATTCGTCAGGCAGCATCGAGACGGGATAGGTCTTCAGTTCGGGCTTGTCGTAGGTGACCACGCGCGCGGGAGCCCTTGTGGTGTCGAAATAGATGCGGATGTCGCTGCCCATGCCCACATTGACACCCACCAGCGCAGTACCGCGGATGCTGTCCTCATCGGTGATGTAGTAGACCATCTGCGCATTGCCCATCACATCGGCATACTGTGGTTCGCCCTTGTCGAAATAGACCACACCTTGACGGCCCTTGAGCTGGTTGAACTTCTCGCGGTCCACCTGCTCAACGGCGAAGCATCCCGTCCGCAGCCACGCCTGGCGCACACCGCTGGTGTCGTGCTTCATCTCGATGGTGTCGGCCACGCACTGGTAGTGCTCATACCACAGCACAGGGTCGCGGTAGAGCGACAGTAGCGAGTCGCCGGCACTGTAGAAGGCCGAGTCACACATGGCCTGGGCATCGCGACGGAAAACCTTCACCTTGTAGTTGGCACGCACGGTCTGGAGATGGTTGCTGTCGTCGGTGGTTACATAGACGGTGTCGGCATGCAGATAAAGCGAGTCGCCTTCGTCGTCGACAAACAGCACCAACGCCTGGCCGGTGACAAACGAGAAGTTCTTCGCCTGGCTGGTTTCTCCGTAGTGGCCGGTGCAGGTGATGTTGTTCACCGAGTCGACAATCTTCACATTGCCGTAAGCCTTGCCGTAGCGCTCGGTATCGTCGTAGTAGAGCGTGTCGCTCTCAATCATGCGGCTCTGGTTGTCCACATGCGATTTCTTGTAGGAGATGGCAAAACGGGTGGCGGTGTTGTAGTCGCCCAACTCGCTGTAGATGATTGACGAGTCGCTGTAAATCTGCGTAAAACTCTCGAAGTGGGCCGTCTCGCTCTTGGTATTGTAATACAAGGTGTCGGTAAAAAGCGTCACCGACGAGTCGGCCAACTCCACATTGTTGTAGATGAAAAACTCGTCGAGGTCCGAATTGTACTCTCCCTGATGACTGAAGAGCGTGCGGTCGCCGCTGTAGCCATAGCCCCACTGGGTGTAATAGGCCGTGGCGCGGTTGCGCTCGTAGGTCAGGTGGTTGGCCAGCAGTTGTGTCTTGCCGTCGACGAGCACCACCGTGTCGTCCCAGATGTCGACTATGCGGGTGTCGCCGTCATAGAAAAGACGGTCACCGTAGATAAAGGTGGTGTCGGTAAGCTTGATATTGACGCCACCGAAAGCGGTGAAACTGTTTTCCTTGGTATTGTAGTGGGCCGAGTCCGACTTCAGGACCATTCCATCGTGCCGGGCGGTCACCCCTCGGTACAGAATCCATATATCGCCGTTCTCGGGGTCGCGCGAACCCACTCCCGACGAATACTCAATAAGTTTCTGTGCGCCGACAGAACCGACGGCGCACAGAAACAGAAATCCCAAAACAAATGTTCTTTTATTGTACACGGGAGCCAAGGCGGTCCATAGCGCAACGGAAGCCAATCCAGTTGGTAGCCTTGTCCTGGTCGTAGTAGCGGCGGGACGAAGCCTGCAGATAGTAGGCGCGGTCTCTCCAGCTGCCACCCTTGACAACGCGGACCCTGTTGTTCACCATCGAGGTGATAGGCTCGTTCTTTTCAATGGCTTTGCGACGATACATCTTGTTGGTCCAACCCTCGTTGACAGAGAGGGTCTCGGTATTCTCGTCAGCCTCGTCGCCATCCTCCTCTTCGTACTCTTCGCCGGAATCCTCACCGCCTTCCTCGTCTTCCTCACCGCTGCCGTTGGCATCCTCGAGCCACTTGTCGTTCTGACCAAGGCCGGAGGAACGGTCACCGTCGAGGTAGTTGATATTGTCGGCCTGACGGTAGTTGCGACGATTCATCTGGTAGTCTTCCTCTTTGTATTTCATCATACCGTCCTCGCCGATGAGCACCTCGTTGTCCTCATCGAGCTCGGGGACTCTATAGACGTTGCCACGGAAGGGGTCAAGGTCGGCGGCTCCTTCGGGGTTGACAACCTTACGATAGACATCCTGGCACCACTCGCTGACGTTGCCGGCCATGTTGTACAGACCGTAGTCGTTGGGGAAGTACCACTTGACGGGGCAGGTGTAATCCCAGCCGTCGTTGAGGTTGCCGGCCACACCCATGGCATCGCCGCGGGTGCGCATGAAGTTGGCCAGGAACTGACCGTAGTATCTCTTGTTGGCCGAACGCAGGCTCTGACCGGCCCAAGGATAGGTCTTGTGCTCGGTGACGCGCTCGTCGTAGGTATTGCCAATCAGACCCAGGGCGGCAAACTCCCACTCAGCCTCTGTTGGCAGGCGGTAGTAGGGGAAGAGGATACCGTCGGCCTTGCGCACCTGGCGGTCTTCGCCACCGGCGGAGGGGTCGAGGTTGCGGATGCCCTTTCTGGTCTCGCCCTCATAACGGCCGGCGAGGTAGACGTCGGTCTGGAAGGCGTTGGAACCCAGATTCTCCTGGTCAAGCATGATGACGCCCATGTCGACGAGCAGCTTCTCGTTGACACGGTCGGTACGCCAGATGCAGAAAGCCTGAGCCTGCTCCCAGGTCACACCCACCACGGGATAGTCATGGAAGGAGGGGCTCTGGAAATACTGCTCGACATAGCTCTCGCGCCAAGCCAGACGGTCACGCCAGGTGGCAGTGTCGGGCAGGATGGCGGCAATCTTCTCAGGATACTCCTCACCGTAGGCGCGACGCATCCAGTAGACGAACTCGCCGTAATGTTTATTGCTCACCTCGGTCTCATCCATGTAGAACGAGGAAATGGAAACTGTATGTGCCACATTGTCCCACGAATAGCGGGTGTCCTCGGTGACATGACCCATCACAAACGAACCACCCTCGATGAACACGAGGCCGGGAGCGGTGCTTTGGTTGGTACGATTGGAGACATCGTAGCCGCCCCACTCGGGGTCATTGTAGTTCCATCCGGTGGCATCAGACTTGCCGGCCTTGTTTCCACAGGAGGCCAGAACCAACACGGTAGCCAGCATTAGGCTTGAGAATCTGAACATTTTCATATTAGCAATGTTTGTATTTTCCTTTTATAAACGTATTTCTTACAAAAAAGTTTCAAATAATTTTTAGAAGGAGGGGCAGCGGATGGCCTTGATCTTCTTCTTGTGCTCGGGAACCGGCAGCATCACACCGAAGGTGATTTCGTGCGCACCCGCAGTGCTATTGGCCAGTTTCGACACCGTAACGTCATAACTGTAGCCCACCTTGAAGTGGTCCTGCTGCACACCAGCCTGGAAGATGAAGGCATCGGTGTTCTCGGTGCCGTGGCGGAACCACACACCCACCAGGAACGGCATCCAGTCGAGGTAGACACCATAGTTAAAATAGTGGAAGCCACCCTGATACTGGTAGACAAGATTGGGCGACACAATGGGGGTGCCCAGACCGAGCGACGACTGGCGGCGGCCTTCCTCAGCCACGTTAATCAGTCCACCGGCATGCACAGTGAATTTCATGGGCGTGGGGTCGTTGGAATAGAAAGCCACATTGGGCTGGGTGAGGTGCGAGGCAGCGAAACCGGCATACCACTTGGAACCGCTCACAAGGATGCCGGCATTGAAGTCGGGCGTCCACTGGCTTAGTTTGTCGGGAGGCGTGGCATGGGTAGTGTAGGAGAAGCCCATCTCGCGGTCAATCTGGTCGGGGAAACGCAGATAGTCGTCCCAACGCAGATTGGTGTTCACAAGCGAAGCCTGCAATGCGATGCTGGCATAGATGTCGCGGCTCACCTGGAAACGGAAGGAGTACATGGCCCCTACCGTATTGGTACTCAGCGCACCATGGTCACCCACACGGTCGGTCATCACTATGAATCCCAAGCCGCCGTGGAGGTCGGGGAAATACTGGTCATAGGAAGCGGAAACCGTGGTGAAAGCACTCACCAGGCCGGGCCACTGGGCACGATAAGTCAGCGAGATACGCGGTGCCACAGCCGAACCGGCAAAGGCGGGATTCAAATAGAGCGGATTAGCATAGAATTGGGAGAATCCAACGTCCTGGGCTCCAGCCGTTGCACTCAGCAGCAACATGGCTCCCAAAACAGCACTTTTTATTCTCCTTTTCATTCGTTTTTTCGACATATTATAGGCCTATAATCAAAACGCAATATTACGAACTTTTTTTGAAATATAATGTTTTTTGAGAAAAAAAATTCACAAAAGTCATAATTTCAACGAGATATTTTTTCGTTCTGTTCGCTTTTCCAGCTCCAATATATCCACCCTTCGCCCATTATTTTTCGATTTTTGGCCTCTTTCATCAAGGGACAACCGTGGAAGGTGGTGGCGTTGCAGAGACGCTCGGCCTCAGGACTAATGTACGCCCATTCCAAACCCGTACACATCGAAAATGCCGAGATGCCAATATACTCAATTTCGTCGTGGAGTGTGACCGACTGCAGCGAGCGGCAGTAGGCAAATGCCCCCTCCCCTATCGACCGCAGATAACACTTTACACCACTGGTGAGCGTATGGGCGCAACTGAACGGCATGAACCACTTGAGCGACACACAGCCGCAGAATGCCTGCGCGCCGATACGGTAAACGGCTGCGCCATGCACCCCGGTCAAACTGTCGCACCGGTAGAAGGCATTCGACCCGATTTCCACCACCCTATAGCTCTTCCCCTCATAGGTCACGACATCCGGAATAACCAATTCACCAACAGGCTTGTTATCAGTATAATATGGCCATTCTTCCTCCGGATGGGTCACTCGGACGCTGTCTCCGTCGCCAATCACCTGATAGTAAAGTACTTGACCCCTATTGTTCTTTGCCGCGAAGTCGTACTGCGCCCTCGACTCAAGCGAAACGCCCAATAAAACAATCAACAGAATAAAAATCAGTCTCTTATACATCATTTCATACAAATTTTCGAATGCAAAGATACAACAAAAAATCCACATAACATCCCCTAACCGCTAACTACCTAGCAACCACCTACCAACACCCTACCAACTCCTAACCAACTCCTACCACGGTAGGACTTGATAGGGGGTTGGTAGGGTGTTGATAGGGTATTCGTCCCGAGATGGTGTCTCCGGGACCTCTTCTCAAGGTGAAAATGGTCTAAAAAGGTCTTTTCTACTTAAAAAAAACGTTTATCATTGATTCCATGGCGTTTATGTTTCAAAAAAATGACTTCTTATAAAAAATCTGTTGGCAATTCATTTTTTATTCGTATTTTTGCATTTTTAATAAAAAGGACACAAAAACGTAAAGTTAATGATTGGTTGGATTGTAGTTATCATCATACTGCTGACGCTGTTCATGATTCCGGTCGGAATAGTGGCATGGGTGCTGTCGGTACGTTACAACCGACAGGAGAAGGCTTTACGCGACGAGTCGGAAGCCCACCGCCGCATCCTCGAAGGCACCTACGACCGCATCTGGAACAACATCAAACATCGTGTTGGAATCAAAGAGAAGCACCGCCGCTCGTTCAACGACATCTATCCCGACCTACTCAATAAATCCATTAATAACGAGGAGTTTATCGACTGGATTTTGGACTGCAACCCCAACTTCGACCCCAACGAATATCTACCCTTATGGGAAAGCATCTCGCTTGATCGAGAGAAGTTTGTCGACCATCAGCGCCGCATGATGGCCCTCATCAAGGAGCACCGCATGCTGGTGTCGGGCATACCGGCACGATGGCTCATCCACGACTGCTCTGCCATCCAGTACGTCCCCATGGAGACCGATTTCGCACGCTGGGGCAGACGCATTTAATCTCTCATTTTGTCCAGGATGAAACGATTGACGCCACCTACCCTCTTCTTTCCTATCTTATTTATTCTATGTAATTTAATCGCAAGCGCGCAGGAGTTTCCGCAGGGCTATTTCCGGCTGCCGCTCGATGGCGACATCGGCCTCAGTGCCACCTTCGCCGAGTTCCGCACGGGCCATTTCCACGCCGGACTCGACATCCGCACTGGCGGCGAGGTGGGCAAGCCCGTCTATTCCGTCGCCGACGGCTACGTCTGCGGTGTCCGCATCTCGCCCTGGGGTGGTGGCAAGATGCTCTACGTCAAACACCCCAACGGCTATACCTCTGTGTACATGCACCTTAACGACTACGCAGGCGAGATTGGCCGCTATGTGCGCCGCGAGCAGTACAAGGAGCAGGTTTACGCCATCGTGCGCGACATCCCCGAGGGGGTGCTGCCGGTGAAAAAGGGTCAGATGATTGCCCACAGCGGCAACAGCGGCAGCAGCGGCGGTCCCCACCTGCATTTCGAGCTGCGCCACAACGGGCACACCATCAACCCCTTGCTATTCGGCCTGCGATACAGCGACAACATCAAACCCATCATCCGCGGCATCCGCATCTATCCCACTGAGGGAGAAGCATTCAACATCGCAAAGCAAGAGGAGATTGAGGTCGCCGGACCTTTCTATCTGGGTGTCTACGCCACCGATGCCGCCGAAGGGTCGACGCTCCGCAACGGGGTGGACAAAGTGGAGATTTTCGTCGACGGGAAGCTTTTCTTCAAGTACATAACCAACCGCTTCCCACTCGACAGCAGCCGCATCTCCAACGCCCTCATCGATTATCCGTATTATGTCCGCACCCGCGAGGCATACCTGCTCACCCGCTCACTCCCCGGTGCCCAAGGTGAATGGATTCCCGTGAGGCAAGGCAATGGTATTCTGCGTTTTGCGGAGGGCACAACCCACAGCATCCGTGTGCGCGTGTCCGACATCAAAGGCAATCTCGACGAGCACACCCTCAATATTAAAATGCTGGCATCCATCGCAAGCGACAAGCCAAGCACAGACGAGCGCAACACCTACCCTGTCGTCTACAACAAGCCACTGAAAATCAACGGAACGGAACTAAAACTCACCTTCCCTGCACATACCCTCTACGACAACGACCGACTGCACATCGTCACCTCTGCCAGCAGCCTCTACCGCTCGCCAGTATGCACCATCAAGCCTTGTACCGTCGACCTGCCACCAAACGAATGGTACACCCTCTCGGTCAAAGCCACCTCGCCGTCGGACAAGGCGGTTATTGCCCGCATCGACGGCCGTCGGCCCACGGCCTACAAGACCACCCGCGAGGGCGACTGGTTCACCGCGTCGGTGCGCGACTTTGGGCAGTTCGCCCTCATGGTCGACCACGAGGCCCCGCGTATCAGTCCTGTCAACTTCCGCGAGGGCAAGAATATCAAGACCAACACCTTACGAGTAAAAATCAGCGACAACCTCAGCGGCATTGAGACCTACAACTGCTACCTCAACGGGCAGTGGATTCTGGCCGAATACGACGGCAAGAGCGCCACGCTGACCATCGATGCCCATGGGGCAATAAAAAAAGGCGTCAACAAACTGCGGGTGGCAGTTGTTGACGCCGTCGGCAATACAGCCGATGTTACTTTCACTATTCGAAAGACTTGATAGCCTGCTTGATAAGCTCCATGGCCTCGCGCAGCTGCTGCTCGGTGATGACCAGCGGGGGAGCGAAGCGGATGATGTGCTGATGGGTGGGTTTGGCCAGCACGCCGAGGTCGCGCATCTTCAGGCACACATCCCAAGCCTCCTTGCCGTTGTGGGGCTTGATAATGATGGCGTTAAGTAAACCTTTACCACGAACCTTCTCAATCATCGGGCTCTTGAAGTTGCTCATCTCCTCGCGGAAAATCTTTCCTAAACGGTCGGCATTCTCCATGAGGTGCTCGTCCTTGATGACCTGAAGGGCGGCGATGGAGACCTTGGCGGCGATGGGGTTGCCACCAAAGGTGGAGCCGTGCTCACCGGGCTTGATATTCAACATGATGTCGTCGTCGGCCAGGACGGCGCTGACAGGCATCACGCCGCCACCGAGGGCTTTGCCGAGGATGAGGAGGTCGGGACGCACGCCTTCGTGGTCGCAAGCCAGCATCTTGCCGGTACGGGCGATACCGCACTGCACCTCGTCGGCCATGAACAACACATTGTATTTCTTGCAGATGTCGTAGCATTTCTTGAGGTAACCCTCGTCGGGGACATAGACACCAGCCTCACCCTGGATGGGCTCGAGGAGGAATCCGGCCACCTTCTTGCCGTGCTCGGCAAGGCATTTCTCGAGGGCGTCGGGATCGTTGTAAGGTATGCGGATGAAACCGGGAGTCATGGGGCCGTAGTTGGCGTAGCTCTCGGGGTCGTTGCTCATGGTGATGATGGTGATGGTGCGGCCATGGAAGTTACCTTCGCAGCAG
Source organism: Bacteroidales bacterium UBA2939 (assembly GCA_002349055.1). Classification (GTDB taxonomy): domain Bacteria; phylum Bacteroidota; class Bacteroidia; order Bacteroidales; family P3; genus Colimorpha. The sequence continues at coordinate 50,127 of DECD01000014.1, forward strand.
ACAATCATCACTTCGTCGTTGGGGATGCCTTTTTTCACCACACCCCAGCGGCGGGCCAGCTTCAAGGCGGTCTCGTCGGCCTCGGCACCGGTGTTCATGGGCAGCACTTTGTCATAGCCGAAGTACTCGGTGACATATTTTTCCCACTCACCCAGGCAGTTGTTGTAGAAAGCACGGCTGCTGAGGGTCAGCTCGTGGGCCTGGTCGCACATAGCCTTGACAATCTTCGGGTGGCAATGGCCTTGGTTGACAGCGGAATAGGCGGAAAGGAAGTCGAAATACTTCTTACCCTCGCAGTCCCACACGAATGCGCCTTCGCCTTTGGCGAGGACGACGGGCAGAGGATGATAGTTGTGGGCGCCGTAACGGGCTTCCATTTCCATGAATTGTTCTGATTTTGTCATAGTTGTATTGTTTTAAGTGTTAATGTTGGCAATTTGAAAAACGGTGCAAATATACACATTTTTTTTAAATATGGAAAATTTCTTGACACTTTTCTCGTTATATGGACGTGAAAAAAGAGAATACCATACTTCAGATACATGATTTGTCGATAGCCTTCGACGGGCGGACGGTGGTGGAAGGACTGAACCTGACGCTGGAGCGCGGGAAGACACTGGGCATCGTGGGCGAGAGTGGCAGCGGCAAGAGCGTCAGCACTTTGGCTCTCATGGGCTTGCTGCCGAAGAACGCCACCGTCAGCGGTAGCGCAACGCTTAAAACACACTCCTCCGTCTCCGCCGATGGCGGAGACGCCTCCCCTTTCTTAGGGGAGGAGCAGGCTGACGCAGGTACAGAGCTGCTCACGCTCGACGAAGAGGGCTTCCGCAGCATCCGAGGCCGTCGCATCAGCATGATTTTCCAGGAACCCATGACGAGCCTCAACCCCGTGCAGAGATGCGGGGAGCAGGTGTTGGAGATGATGAGAGGGGAAAGAAAAAATGAGAAAGAACGGGTGATAGAGCTGTTCAAGGAGGTGCTGCTGCCGAGGCCGGAGAAAATTTTCGACAGCTATCCCCACGAAATCAGCGGCGGCCAGAAGCAGCGCGTGATGATTGCCATGGCCCTCATCAACAAGCCCGACATCATCATAGCCGACGAACCCACCACGGCCCTCGACGTCACCGTGCAGAAGACCATCCTGGAGCTGCTGAAGTCATTGCAGGAGAAGCATGGCATCAGCATCATCTTCATCACTCACGACCTCGGCGTCATCAGCCAGATTGCCGACGACATCCTCGTCATGTACCGCGGTAAGATGGTGGAGCAAGGTCCCGCCTACGAGATTCTCCACCACCCCAAAGAACCTTACACCCAAGGACTGCTGGCCTGCCGTCCGCCGCTGGACAGCCGACCGGAGCGACTGCCGACGGTGGAAGAGTTTTTGGATAGCCTCACCCCCAACCCCTCTCCATATGGAGAGGGGAGCGAAATGAAAGGGTATCTACCCTTCTCTCCTCTTGGAGAGGGGTCGGGGGTGAGGCTTCTGTCTGTCAATAATCTTTCCGTCACCTACACGCTGAAGAAGAGCCTCTTCGGCAAGCCGTTGCAGACGCTCAAGGGTGTCGACGGCATCAGCTTCGACATCATGGAGGGCGAGACCCTCGGACTTGTGGGCGAGAGCGGCTGCGGCAAAAGCACCCTCGGCCGCGCCTTGCTGCGCCTGATAGACCACAGCGACGGCAGCATCAGCTACCGCGGCCAAAGCCTCGACACCCTCAGCCGCCGCCAGATGCGCGCCCTGCGTCCCAAGTTGCAGATCATCTTCCAAGACCCCTACTCCAGCCTCAACCCGAGGATAACGATAGGCGACGCGATAGCGGAACCGCTGAAGGTACACGGCACTAGCATCTCTAGTTGCTCTAGTTCTTCTAGTATAACTAGTATCACTAGAGATTTGATGCAGCAGGTGGGTCTCAACCCGGACTGGTACAGCCGCTATCCCCACGAACTGAGCGGCGGCCAGCGCCAACGCGTCTGCATCGCCCGGGCGCTCATCTTGCAGCCCGAGCTGGTGGTGTGCGACGAGAGCGTGTCGGCCCTCGACGTCAGCGTCCAGGCTCAGGTGCTCAACCTCCTCAACGACCTCAAGCGCCGCTACCACTACACCTATCTCTTCATCACCCACGACCTCTCAGTAGTGAAATTCCTTTCCGACCGCATCATGGTGATGCAAAAAGGAAAAATCGTCGAGAGTGGCACTCCCGACGATATTTTCGACCATCCTCAAACGGAATACACCCGCACACTTATCAACGCAATCCCGAGGATAGAATAAACTTTTATTTTACTATCAGGCGACGGACGGCGACAGCCTCCGGGCTGACCACTTGGACGAAGTAGATGCCCTTGGCGAAGTCCGAGACGTCGACCTTGAGGCTACCGTTGACGCCTTTGCGGCAGAAGACCTCGCGGCCGTTGAGGTCGAGGATGCTCACCGTGGCCTCAGCGGTGGTGCCACTCACGGTAACCATGCTGCTGGCGGGGTTGGGGGCCAACAGGAAGCAGCAAGCTTCGGCATCGGCGATGCCACTGTTCTCGACAAAGGTGGCCGTGAGGGTGACATCGGAAGTCAACTGGAAACGGTATACCGAGTCGGTCTCGCCGTTGCTCCAGCCACCAAAGTGATAGCCTGCGAGCGGCGTGGCGACCAGAGTCACCATCGTTCCGGCGTTGTATCTGCCGGCGCCAATCACAGTGCCGCGCGAGTGGTCATAGTTCACCGTGACGGTGTAGCGCACCGTGGTGGTATCGATGGGGTCGCAGATGGAGGTGCTCACAAAGAAGGCCGAATCGAGGCCGGTGGCATCGGTGGTGTTGAAGAGAGTGTCGCCGTTGGCGTTGACAATCTCGAACGAGCAGAGGTTGTCGTCGTTGCCCGAGAACCAGTCGAACGAGACCGTCATGTCGGCGCAGAAGCGCAGGTTGAGTTCGTCGTCGCTGCCGCGGCGCATGGTGAACCAAGCCACCTGCTCACCATCAGCCGTAACGCGCAGGCGGGCGCCGTGCCAGCCGTCGCCCTGGGCGGCATGGGTGTGGACGGTGACCATGCACTCCTCGCCGGAGCAGCCGGTGCGGTAGCTGCCGCTGACGGCATCGCTGGTGTCGCCGTCGGCGCAGAGCGTGCGCACCGCAATGTCATACTCGGTATAGGGAGCCACTCCGGTGGCGGTATAGCTGGGGGTGCCGGTAGCGGTGCCCACCTGCACGCCGTCGACATAGACGGCCCATGCGGTGGCTTCGCCGCGCGGCGTCCAGTGCAGACTGATGCTGTTGGCGTCGGCGCTGTCGAAGGTGAGGCTGGTCACCGAGCGGCAGCCCGAGATGGGCTCGAGATGGAAGTCGAAGAAGTAGACATAGTGGTAGATATTGTTCACGATGGGGCTCACCACCACGCGGTTGCCGGTGCCGGTATAGCTGTCCAGGTAGAAGATATACTCGTTGTGGTCATAGTCGGGGGTGCCGGCGGGAATCTCGACGGTGTCGACCCACACCACATCGGAGCAGTTCTCCTGGCTGGCCACGCCGACCTTGACCCAAGCCTGGTCGGAAGAGGAAATCCACGAGCGCAGCTGTACGCCGTTGAGGGGGTCGGCCACGGCGGGCAGCATGAACCACTCATTCAGGTCGGCATTGCGCACGTAGCCGCGGTGGCTGTTGGTCAGACGGCCTTTGAAGAAGTAGGTCGACCAGTGCCAGCAGTCGGTGAAGCCGTTGGTGGCGGCGGCAATCATGTCGCTCTGCGTGAAGTGGAAGGGGATGGGCAACAGGGCGCAGAGCGTGGTGAAGCCGGCGGTGGTGCTGTAGCGCACCAGCGTGTCGCAGACGATACCCACGCGCACCTCGTAGTGGCTGGCGGGATTGAGGTCCTCGATGGTGTAGGTGTTTCCCGTGACGATGTCGGCCAGAATCCAGGAGCCACCGCCTTGCGAGCGGTACTCAACCCTGTATTCGGCACTCGCGTCGCCGTACCAGGTCACCTCGGCATTGACGCTGTCCACCTCGCCCATAGCCACCACCGGCGGCTCGCAGCTGTAGTCGTTGTTGCACTCGCCCACGAAACGCAGGTCGGGCTGCATATAGGCCGAGGTGATGCCGCTGGTGCCATAGCTGTAGTACATCTTGCCCTCGGCGGGATGCCAGTACCACTGAACGGCGCCGCTGATGGGGAGGCTGGTGCCGGTACTGTCGCGCACGGCGACCAGCACATTCGAGTGGCCGTCATAGACAAAGGGGGTGGTGAAGAGCAGGGTGTCCCATTCCTGGGCGGCCAAGGTGTAGCTCACGCGCGAGGCCACCTGGGTAAGACCCGTGGTGCCGGGATTCGAGGTCAGCGAGTCGAGGGTGGTATGCCCCATATAGATGCTGAGGGTGCGGGTGACGGGGGAGGCGTTGGCGGGCAGGTAGCGGTGCAAGGCAATGCCGCGGAGGGTGTCCATGCTGTAGAGCACGTCGGCATCGTAGCGCACCACGCTATAGCTGACGCCGTAGGCGCTGGCCATGGGGTAGTCGGACGAGTGGTCGTTGGCACCGCTGTAGAGCTCGGTCTCGCCGCAGTTGGTGAAGATGACGCTGCTGCTGACGGCCTCGGCGGTATCATTCTCGCAGAGGGTCGAGAGTGTCAGCTCGTACTGGTGCGTGCGGTCGAGGCCGGTGAAGATGTAGGAGGTGCCGACGACAGACTCCGCCACGACGACATTGTCCTCGGTCAGGTCGGTCAAGACAGCCCAGACGCCGGTGGCGGCGTGGCCGTGGTTCTGATACTCCCACTGGAACGAGGCGGCGTCGACGCTGGTGCCCACCTGGGTGAGGCCGGTGATGCTGTAGCAGGCCAGCTCGGTGGTGAAGGTGGCGGTGCGGGCGTCGCTGGTCTCGCCGCCGCCGCAGAGGGTCTTCACCCACACATAGTACTGCGTGGCGGGTTCAAGGTCGGTGAGGGAGAGGTAGGTATAGGTGGTCTGCTCGGTCTCGGCCGAGTCGATATTGTTGACGGTGGCGTAGCTGACGGTGTAGCCCTGTGCGCCGTCGACACTGGGCCAGCTGACAGTGGCCGTGTTGGGGCCGATGTTCTCGACGCTGGCCGAGGTGGGACGCGCGCAGCTGTTGAGGCTGACGATGACGAGGTCATCGAGGTAGGGGTTGTCGTTGCCGTAGCCAGTGCCGTAGTCGGCGGTGAAGATCAGGTAACCCTGAGCTGACGGCAGGCCGCTGACGGTGTCGGTGCGCACCTCATAGGTGGTCCATGCGTAGCCAGGGGCATAGGAGCCGATGAGGTGGTAGGTAGTCAGGTCGGTGGCGTTGGTGGCGGCATAGAGCTTGAGGGTGCTCTTGTAGACCGTGAAACTCAGTTCCAGAGCGTTCAGCGGCGCGGAGATGAGCGGTGTGGCGGCACGCATAGTGCCTGTGCCGTCAGTACTGTTGCCGTTGAAGTTCAACACATTGCCGTGGGTTCCTCCAAAGCTGAAGACATTGGGGAGGAGGGCATTGCCGCTCGTTACCGAGTTCACGCGGGTCCAGCAGGGTACGAAGTTGGTGCCGCCGGCGGTGAGGCTGTCGAAGTTCTCGCTCCAAGGGAGGGTGACGGCGCAGCTATCCTGGGCGCGGAGGCCGAGGGGTGCGACGGCCGCCACGAGGAGCAGCGCAAAGGTAATAATTCTTTTCATCATGTTATTATTTTTTGAAAGAGAACCCGTCGCGGGTTGGCGCGGCGGGTTCCGGATTGTCAAAGTATATGTTGGGTTGTGAATATTCGCTTCCCTAGCGGGTCTTCTTGCTGGCCTCCTTGGCCTCGACGGTCATGGTGGCGTGCGGCACAATCATCAGGCGCTCCTTGGGGATGAGCTTGCCCGTGGCCTGGCAGATGCCGTAGGTGCCATTCTCGATGCGTATGAGTGCGGCGCGAAGATCGCGGATGAATTTCTGCTGACGGGCGGCAAGCTTCTGGTTTTCCTCCTTCAACAGCACATTGCTGCCTTCTTCGAGGGTCTTGAAGGTGGGAGCAGTGTCGGTCACGTCGTTCTCGCTGCCGGCAACGGCCTGCTGAAGCATCTCGAGGTCCTTCTCGGCCTTGGCTATCTTCTCCAGAATCAGCGCCTTGAACTCCTGCAACTCCTCGGGGGAGTAGCGGTTCTTCTCTTGGTGTTTAGTCTTTGCTTCCATCGTTTATAGATTTTTTCAAGGGCAAAAGTAGACAAAATATCTCACATAGAACGCAAAAACATTTCAACACTATTTGTTAATATCGCCAAGATACAAATCAATCAACCCTTTAGGAGCGGAGATGTAGAGTATTTTTTGCTCGCGGTCGACCTTCTGTATCACCTCATCGATGACGGGAACGAGCACCTCGACGCCGTTTTTCACGATTTGGAACAGCGGCTGGGCGGGATACTCAATCACCTGCTCGAGGGTGCCGATGTCGCCCTTCTCGTCGTCTATCACCCTGAAGCCCACCACCTCGTGGAAATAGAACTTGTTGCCTTCGAGCTTGGGCAGCAGGTCGAGCGGCAGGTAGAGTTCGTGTCCGACAAGCGCCTGCGCCTGTTCGGTGCCAATCTCCTCGAAAGTCACAACGGCCTTGTTGCCATTGAGCTGGTCGATGTGGAAGAAATAGGGCACCAGTTTCCCCTTGACCTCCACAAAGGCGGAATCGAGCTCAAGATACTCCTCGGGGTCATCGACATCGAGGAATAGCACCATTTGTCCCTTCACTCCCCAGGGCTTGGTAACGCGACCCAGATAGAAACAATCGTCTATGTTCATAGAAATTAGGAATTAGAAATTAGGATTTTCAGGAATTTGATACTATAAAAAGAGAAATTAGGAATACTGCCGCGGCAGCCAATTCCTAATTTCTCATTTCAAATTCCTAATTACCGATTGGATTAAGCCTCGGCGGGAGCCTCGGTCTCGGCAGCGGGCTCGGCGTTCTCAGCGGCCTCGGCCTCAGCCTTGGCGGCAGCGGCGGCCTCGGCGGCAGCCTGACGCTTGGCGGCGACGGCGGCAGCCTTGGTCTCGTTGGTCTTCTTCTCGGCCTCGAGACGAGCCTTGCGGGTGTTGCGGGCGTTGTTCTCAACGTCGCTCTTCTTGCTGTTGATCTTGGCCTCTTTGGCCTGCAGCCACTCGTTGAAACGCACATCGGCGGTCTCCTGGCTGATAGCACCCTTCTCGACGCCAATCTGGAGGTGACGGCGGAGCAGGACACCCTTATAACTGAGGATGCGACGGACAGTGTCGCTGGGCTGGGCACCATTCTTCACCCACTCGACGGCGCGGTCGAAGTTGAGGTCGATGGTGGCGGGGTTGGTCAACGGATTGTAAGTGCCAAGCTTCTCGATAAATTTTCCATCTCGAGGTGCACGACCATCCGCAACAACGATGTGGTAGAAAGGCTGATTCTTCTTACCATGACGCTGAAGTCTAATTCTTGCTGGCATAATTGTTTGTTTTTTAAATGTTTATTACTATTTGTTGTTAAATTAACAGACTGCAAAGATACAACTTTTTTTGAAACTGGTAAAATATTTTTTCTTCCAGGACTGAAATGTTAAAAAGTCGGAGTTGATACGGAGTTGACTCGGAGTTGATACGGAGGATTCACGACCTTGGGGTTGAGGATGGATTTGTTTGTTTTCATCTTTTTTACTCTCGCGGGGCAATAAAAAAAGGTAAGATGCGTTATTTCAAAGCAAAAATCGTATAATTAATTATAGAATCGATAACTAATAAGCGCGTATTATGAGCTTGATAAAATCCATCTCCGGTATCCGCGGCACCATCGGTGGCCCGGCAGGCGAGGGCCTCACTCCCCTCGACGTTGTTAAATTCACTTCCGCTTTCGCCACCTTCTTGAAAGGTGCCAATCCCGGCCGTCGGCTGCGCCTGGCTGTGGGTCGCGACGCACGCCTGAGCGGCGCTATGGTTGACCGCCTCGTCGTCGGCACCCTGCAAGGCATGGGCGTCGATGTGCTGGAGACCGGCCTCAGCACCACCCCCACCACCGAGATGACCGTCATCGACGGCCATTGCGACGGCGGCATCATCATCACCGCCAGCCACAACCCCAAGCACTGGAACGCCCTCAAGTTGCTGAATGCCAAGGGCGAATTCATCTCCGATGCCGAGGGCAAGGAGGTGCTGCGCCTCGCAGAATCGCAGGAAATCAACTATGCCGAGGTCGACGACCTGGGACAGGTGACCGTCGAGGATGACTGGATTGACCGCCATATCGAGCGCGTGCTCGGGCTTAAACTGGTTGACGTTGAAGCTATCAAGAAGGCCAACTTCAAGGTGGCCGTCGATGCCGTCAACTCCACCGGCGGCTTGGCCATCCCGCGCCTGCTGCGCAAACTGGGTGTGAAAGAGGTGGTTGAACTCAACTGCGACCCCACCGGCCATTTCGCCCACAACCCCGAACCCATCCCGCAAAACCTCACGCAAATCTCCGACTGCGTGCGCGACAACCACTGCGACCTCGGCATCGTGGTCGACCCCGATGTGGACCGTCTGGCACTGGTATGCGAGACTGGCGAGATGTTCGGCGAGGAGTACACGCTGGTCAGCGTGGCCGACTACGTGCTGCAGCACACGCCGGGCAACACGGTGAGCAACCTCTCGTCGTCCAGGGCTTTGCGCGACGTGACGCGCCGCTATGCCGGCTGCGAGTACAATGCCGCCGCCGTGGGCGAGGTGAACGTCACCACGCTGATGCGCAAGACCAACGCCATCATCGGCGGCGAGGGCAACGGCGGTGTCATCTACCCCGAGCTACACTACGGCCGCGACGCCCTCGTGGGTGTGGCTCTGTTCCTCACCCTCCTCGCCAAGCGGGGCATGAAGGTGAGCGAGTTAAGGAAGACCTATCCCGAGTATATCATCTCGAAGAACCGCAAAGACCTGACGCCCGACATGGATGTCGACGCCCTGCTGGCCAAGGTGGCCAAACTCTACAACGGCATGACTGGTGTAGAAAAGGTGACCACCATAGATGGCGTGAAGATTGACTTTGCCGACGGCTGGGTGCACCTCCGCAAGAGCAACACCGAACCCATCATCCGCATCTACAGCGAAGCCGCCACCGAAGCCCGCGCCAACGAGCTGGCGCAGCAGGTGATGCAGCAGATTTGAAGTAAGAAGTAAGAAGTAAGAGCTAAGAAGTAAGAGGGCTGGCGTTTGGTTGCGTCAGCCCTTTATTGGTTCAGAAAGCAGCCGTTTGATTTGTGTCACAGCAGGCCAAACATAACGGCAGAATTCGGGATACAAATTCAGATAAATAGCCAAATAAGAAGCCTTATCTTGCAAAGAAAGATAAGGGCATCCAAAAATATGGCGATTGATTTCGGGGTATGTAGATAGGTATTGATTTCGTCCCTTACGCTGTCTTAACTTCCCTTGCAATTTGAAGCGAACATAAAACTTCATCCATATCAAATCGTTGGCAACAGCTAAATTACGCGACAAAACATAATCCTCCACAAATTTAAAATTGGCCATACACTGACGAAGTCCCTCATCACAACTGTTCTCGCTGAGATGCTTGGTCAAAGAGTTGGGATTATGGCGGTAATAATATAAAGGCTCGTGGAGGAAATTCACCACCTGGCAAAGAGCTTGGGTCTGCGTTGACTGAACCCAGTCTTCTAGATAATATTCCGTAGGAAAATCCACTTGGCGATAAATCTCTGTACGAGTGAGACGAGTCCATACACATGGGCTGAACAATCTGTGCAGAAAACCCCGCACCAAATCGCCATCGGCGGGTTCATGATTACGACGGCGAAACCTTTTTTTCCCATTAGTGCGGTAAAAATCACAAATCACCATGTCGGCATCGTTCGATTTGGCGCTAAGGTACATCTTCTCGTACATGGTGGGGTCGCACCAGTCATCGCTGTCGCAGTGGGCAACATATTCTGCATTGATATGGCCAAGACCTGTTTTGCGGGCGGTGGGAAGTCCTTTGTTGACCTCGTGATGTACCACAGAAACCTGTGTTGCCCGCTCGGGATGGCGGGCAAGCACGGTGTTGAGAATGTCGATACTATTGTCAGGAGATGCGTCGTCCACAAAGACGAACTGCATATCATCTAGGGTCTGCGTCATAAGACTCTCGGCGCATCGTTCAATATAGGGGGCCACGTTCCATATCGGGACGACGACCCCCACTTTAGCTGTGTGATCTGTCATCTTTCAAATTGGTTGTCTTCTGGGGCGGCGATCCAGACGATGAGGTAGGCCCAGAAGCCGAAGGTGCCGCAGAGGAGGGCCAGAAGGAAGATGATACGGACGACCGTGGGGTCGATGTTGAGATAATTGGCTATGCCGCCGCAGACACCGGCAATCTTGCGTTCGGTGAGGCTGCGGGTAAGACGTCTATAACTGTTGTTTTCCATAATTTTCAATTCTCAATTTTTCATTTTTTCAAAGCATTCCTTTGCGTTTGAGCAGAGCCTTGGGGCTGGGGTCTTTGCCGCGGAAGTCGCGGTAGAGGTCCATGGGCTCGACGGTGTAGCCGCTCTCGAGCAGGTGGCGGAACTTCTTGGCCAGCTCGGGATTGAATAGGTCGCCGCTCTCAGCGAAAGCCTCGAAAGCATCGGCATCGAGGATAGCCGTCCAGGTATAGCTGTAGTAGCCAGCGTCATATCCGGTGGTGAAGACATGCTGGAAGTAGGGCGAGCGGTAACGGCTGATAATCTCGGGGATGAGGCCGATTTTGTTCATGGCCTGCTCCTCGAACTTCAGCGGGTCGATAGCCTGCTTAGAGGTGAGCGAATAGTAGTCCATGTCGAGCAGCGAGGCGGCGAGGAGTTCGGTGGTCATGAAGCCCTGTCCATAGGTGGCTGCGGCCTCGATCTTCTTGATGAGGGCATCGGGGATGGCCTCGCCAGTCTGATAATGCTTGGCATACATCTTCATCACCTGCGGGTGGCGGCACCAGTTCTCCATGACCTGGCTGGGCAGTTCAACGAAGTCGCGCGGCACATTGGTACCGGCCAGCGTGGGATAGGTGCACTTGGATAGGAGTCCGTGGAGGGCGTGGCCAAACTCGTGGAAGAGGGTCTCGCTCTCGTCGAAGTTAAGCAGTGAAGGTTTGTCTGCCGTGGGCTTGGTGAAGTTGCAGACCACCTGGATGATGGGGATGATGTTGTTGCCTTCGAGGTCGCGGTGCTGGCCGCGGAACTCGGTCATCCAGGCACCGCTGCGTTTGCTGGCGCGGGGATGGAAGTCCATGTAAAGGATGCCGATAGTCTGGTCGCCGTCCTTGACCTCGAAGCAGCGGGCCTCTTTGTCGTAGGTGGGCAGGTCGGCGCGCTCGGTGAAGGTCAGGCCATAGAGCTTGTTGGCCACCATGAAGGCACCGGCACGGACGCTGTCGAGTGAGAAATAGGGGCGCACCTCGGCATCGTCGAGAGCATACTTCTCGGCACGCAGCTTCTCGCTATAGTAGCGCCAATCCCAAGGCTGGAGCTTGGCGCCGGGCTCGTCCTTCTCAAGCATCTTCTGGTATTGGTCGCGCTCCTGCTTGGCCACCTTGAGGGCGGGTTCCCAGATGTCGAGGAGGCAACGGTACACATTGGCAGGGGTCTTGGCCAGGCAGTCATCGAGCACCCAGTCGGCATGGGTGGGGAAGCCGAGGATGTTGGCGCGCTCGAGGCGGAGGTTGACGAGGGTGTCGATAATCTTGGTGTTGTCATACTGGCCATTTTTGCAACGGTCGGTAAAGGCATGCCACACCTCCTCGCGGAGCTTGCGGTCGGCGCAGGTCTGCATGAAAGGCTCCCAGGTGGGCATGTCGAGGGTCACCTTGCTACCGTCGGGCAGTTCTTTGCTGTAAGCATTCGTGGCTTTGAGCACGTTCTGGGCGAAGCGCATGGTGAGCGAGGCAATCTGCTCGTTGAGCTGACGGAAGCGCTCCTGCTGTTCGGCAGGAACATTGGCACCGGAACGCACAAAGCCTTTGTAGGTCACCTCGAGAAGGCGCATCTGCTCGGGGTTGAGGTTCAAACTCTCACGCTGCTCATAGACAGCCTTGATGCGCTCAAAGAGTTTGGCATTGAGGGCAATGTCGTCGCCATGGGCGGAGAGCAGCGGGGTCACCTTCTCCTCGATGGCCTCCATCTCGGGACTGTTTTCGCACTCGGAAAGATTGAAGAAGACGCTGCTGACCTCTTTGAGCAGCTGGCCGCTGTACTCATAGGCAAGAATGGTGTTCTCGAAAGTCGGGGCGTCGGGATTATTGACGATGGCATCGATTTCGGCCTTCTGGCGAGCCATACCCTCCTCGAAGGCTGGCATATAGTGCTCGGTCTGGATGCGCGAGAAGTCGGGGATGTTGTACGGGGTGTTCCACTCCGCAAAGAAGGGGTTGTCCATGGTTTGGGTGTCTTTGTTTTTGCAGCCGGCAACCATCAGGAGTGCCAGCGCGGGAATTAATAATGTACGTTTCATAGATATCATTTATTACCTTATTTGTCTTTCATCAAAGCCTGGAAGATGGTCTCCAGAATGTCTGCATTGAGTTTCTTGGCCAGGAACTTATGGTCTTCGTTGTCCACAAGATAGATTTGCGGCGTGGTCTGTACATCGTACACCTCGCGCCAGTCGACATTGGCCTCGGCACCGTTGAGGTGCACCCAGCGCGGGTCAGTCATCTGGTGGTCGACAAGGAAGGTCTTCCATTTGGCGAGGGTCTGCTCGTCGGGTTCGGTGAGGATGGCGAAGGCCGTGACATCCAACAAGTCGGCATACTTCTCATACGTCTTGTAGACCGCCGGGATGATGTCGCGACAATGGCCGCAGGTGGGGCTCCAGAAGAGGAGCAGCGTGTAGCGGCCGGGCATGTGGTGGAGCGAATGGGGAGTGTGGACGGTGTCGAAGAGGATAAGCTCGGGTGCGACCCTGCCCACCAGCAGCTTCTCCCATTTGTTGGCACGGGCAATCTGCTCGTCGATGGTCGACGGCTCAAGTCCCTGCACCTTGCCAGTGGCGAAATAGCGCTGCACAAGGTGGACATAGACCTCGTCATAAACCATGATACGGCTCTGGAGATAGTGCTGCGTCAGGTTGAGAATCAACCATCTGTAGACCTGCGGGGCCGGTTCGGCACGGTCGATGACCCTATCGAGCAAGGGGCAGATGACATCGGGCGGTGTGCGACCCAGAAGTTTGTCGACATACTCCATCACACGGTCGTAGAAGACGGACTTGGGGGTGCGGAGGATGAAGTCGTCGTTGAGCGGCATATTGTCGAAGAAATGGAGCTGATACCATTCATAGCGCTCCTGATCGGTCATCTTGCTGCCGTCGGCTTTCTCCTTCGGTATATCCACATCCTTGGTAGCCAGCATCATACGCGACAGCATACAATCGGGATATTGGTTGATGTAGGCCATGCGGATGCTGTCCAGACGGTGTCGTTGGGCGGGAATGAAAACAGTGTTGAACTCAACCGAGTCCATCGTATTCTTTGCCGTCTCGAACTCCTGGTAGAACACCTCGTTGACTCGGTTGAAGTTGAAGAACAACTCGTTTTCCCTCGACCCTTTGGCGGTCATGCCAAGCTTCCAGTTCTCGTTATCGGTGCTGAGGGTGTAACGCTGTTTTTCGCGGTAGACGACAAACTCGACAAAGCGGTCTTTGTTGTTGGTGATATAGTAGAGGCCTGGGTCCAGCTCGCGGTCACCCTCGAATACGAATTTGCCCTTGCCATTATTGACGGCAGAGTCACAGAAAAACTTATACTGAGCCAGATAGTAGCCCATGTATAGCAGCGAATCCTTGTTCCCCTCGGCGATGAATGTGATTTTATAGCTATCCTTGGCGGCGAACGCGGCCGTGGGCAGGAGCATCAGCGTGATGAGGATTGACAAGATTGAAAAAGAGTGTCTCATTTATTTTTTGTTTTTATGATTCCTTACTATATATATAGAGTGCGAATAGTCGTTTTTGGCTCACATTTTAACTTTTTTTTTCATTTCCCGATGCAGAAGCGTCCAAAGACATTACCCAGCATCTCCTCCGAGGTCACCTCGCCTGTGATGGTGCCGAGGTGGTAGAGCGCATCGCGCAGGTCGACGGCCACAAGGTCGGCCGGTATTCCGCCATCCAACCCTTGCGCGACAGCATCAAGAGCTTGTTTCACACGGCCAAGCGCCTCATAGTGGCGAGCGTTGGTCAGCATGATGTCATTCTCTTTTCCCATCCGGGAGCGGAAGGTGTCAATAATCTTTTGCTTGAGAGCATCAAGGCCATAGCCGGTCTTGGTGGAGATGAACAGCTCCCCTACCCTTTCGACCGCCGTGGGGATGTCGGCTTTGGTATGCACCACGAAGAAGGTCTTGTCGGCAAGGTCGATGTCGGGCTCCGTCCACGGCGTGGTGGCATCGTGGAGGTAGAGCACTATGTCGGCCTGTGCCACAGCCTTGCGGCTGCGTTCCACACCCAGTGTTTCCACCTGGTCGTCACTATGGCGAAGACCAGCGGTGTCGATAAAGCGGAAGGTGATGCCGTCGAGGGTGAGTGTCTCCTCGATGGTGTCGCGCGTGGTGCCGGGTAGGTCGCTCACGATGGCGCGGTCGTCGCCCAGCAAGGCGTTGAGCAGCGACGACTTGCCGGCATTGGGCTTGCCGACAATGGCCACCGGCACACCCCGTTTGATGGCGTTGCCCAGACTGAACGAGGCGATTAGAGTGGAAATCTGAAAGTGTAAAGTGGAAAGTATTTTTCGTAGTTGGGAGCGGTCGGCAAACTCCACATCCTCTTGCGAGAAATCCAGCTCCAGTTCGAGCAGGCTGGTAAAATCCAGCAGCTGCTGTCGCAGCTCCTTGAGTTTCTGCGCATATCCGCCCCGCAGCTGGCTTACCGCCAGACGGTGCTGTGCGGGGGTCACAGAGTCGATGAGGTCGGCAACAGCCTCGGCCTGCGACAGGTCGAGCCTGCCATTGAGGAAGGCCCTGCGGGTAAACTCGCCGGCCTCGGCCAGCCGTGCGCCATCGTCGACAAGGGTTTGCAGCAGCGCCTGCTGCACATAGAGTGACCCGTGGCATGAGATTTCCACCGTCGGCTCGCCCGTATAACCCTTGGGGAAATAGGTCGCCACCACATCGTCCAGCTCGTCGAATCGACAATATACAGCGTGGTGTGAAGCCAAGGTTTTTACCGACAAGTGACGTAGTGCAATGGCCAACGCCTCGTCGCCCGACAGCCGGGCCACGGCGATGCCGCCCACCCCGCGAGGGGTGGATATTGCCACTATAGTATCACTCTTCATTCTTGCTTTCAGCGATATAACGGTCTCCGTAAAGATTCTTCATCTCCTCGTCGGTCAACCCCAGGTCGACTTTCACCTTGTAGATGTTGGGATAGGCGAGGAAGAGCATCAACACCGTGACCATAGCCAGCATCAGCAGCACATTCTGTCCCGAGAGAAGCATCATGAGGCAGAGCACCACCACAACAACAAAGATGGAAAGGAACAGCGAGCGGATATAAGAGGCATAGCCTGTCACCTTGTCCTCGAGCTTTTCGCTCTGACGCAGACGCGGCACCTGCTTGCGGATGACCAGCAGCGCCATGCTCACCGACAGCACCGCCAACACGCTGCCGGCAATGAGCATCCAGCGGTTGACATACGGTGTCTGTCCCTCGAAACGCCAAGGGCTGGCATATTGGAACAAACCGGCAACAATCACTACGCCGACCGACCCCCAAAGGCCCATCTGCGAGCTACGCTTTATCGATTGTGTTTCTTTTTC
Source organism: Bacteroidales bacterium UBA2939 (assembly GCA_002349055.1). Lineage (GTDB taxonomy): Bacteria > Bacteroidota > Bacteroidia > Bacteroidales > P3 > Colimorpha. The sequence goes on from DECD01000014.1 coordinate 65,879, forward strand.
TAACATCACTTAGTTATTTAGTTTCAAATATTTTGCAGTATAAGATTCCTTGCATTTCACCAAATCCTCGGGCGTACCGGCAAAGACCACGTTGCCACCTTTGTCGCCACCCTCGGGACCCATGTCGATGACCCAGTCGGCCACCTTGATGATGTCGTGGTGGTGCTCGATGACGACGATGCTGTGTCCACGCTCGATGAGGCGGTCGAATGCCGCCAGAAGTTTCTGTATGTCATGGAAATGCAATCCCGTCGAAGGCTCGTCGAAGATGAACATCATGGGCTGCTCAGCCTCGCCCTTGACCAGGTAGGAAGCCAGCTTGATGCGCTGACATTCGCCGCCGGAGAGCGAACTGGAGGACTGTCCCAGTTTCAGGTAGCCCAAGCCCACATCCTTCAGCGGCATGAGGCGGTTATAGATAGTGCGGGTCTCGTTGTCGTCGAAGAACTCCACGGCCTGGTCCACAGTCATCTCCAGGATGTCGCTGATGGTCTTGCCGCGGTATTGCACCTCCAACGCCTCCTCCTTGTAACGGCTTCCGTGGCACTCGTCGCAGAGCAGATGCACATCGCTCATAAACTGCATGCTGACGGTGACATATCCCTCACCCTGGCAGTTCTCGCAGCGGCCACCCTCGACGTTGAACGAGAAGAAACCGCTCTTGTAGCCGCGAGTCTTCGCCAACGGCTGCTTGGCATAGAGGGCGCGCACCTCGTCGAAGACTTTCATATAGGTGGCGGGATTACTGCGCGAGGAACGTCCGATGGGGTTCTGGTCCACCATCTCGACAGCCGCAATGCGGCGCACGTCGCCTTCCATAGCCACGCAACTGCCCACATAGTCGGGAGCGCCGTCGAAACGGTGCTGCAACACGTCGTAGAGCACCCTGCGAACCAGGCTCGTCTTGCCCGAGCCCGACACACCCGTCACCACCGTCAACACGCCCAGCGGAATGTCGACATCGATATATTTCAGGTTGTTGCAATAGGCGCCCTGTATCGTGATGCGGTCGCGCCAAGGGCGACGGCTCGTAGGGACGGCAATGCTCTTGCGCCCAAGCAGGTAGTCGGCCGTGAGCGAGTTCTTGGCCTTGGCCAATGCCTTGGGTGCACCCGAGAAGACCACCTCGCCGCCCAGGCGTCCGGCGCCGGGGCCTATGTCTATCAGCCAGTCGGCAGCACGAATGATGTCCTCGTCGTGTTCCACCACGATGACTGTGTTGCCGAGGTCGCGCAGCTTGCGCAGCACATTGATTAGCTGGCCAGTATCGCGCGAGTGCAAGCCTATCGACGGCTCGTCGAGAATATACATCGAACCCACCAGCGAGCTGCCCAGCGAGGTGGCCAGGTTGATGCGCTGGCTCTCACCGCCGCTGAGGCTGTTGCTGGCACGGTTCAGCGTCAGGTAGCCCAGTCCCACCTCGACAAGGTAGGACAGGCGGTTCTTGATTTCAGTAAGCAAACGGGTGGTCATCTCCACCTCGTGAGGAAGCAGACGGCTCTCGATGTCGGCGAACCAGTCGACCAACGCCGATACCGGCATCTCCACCAACTCGCTGATGCTCTTGCCGTCCACCTTCACATATTCCGCGTCCTTACGCAGTCGGCGACCGTGGCAGTCGGGACAGGTCGTCTTGCCGCGGTAGCGGGCAAGCATGACGCGGTATTGTATCTTATAACTCTGGCTTTCAACCCACTTGAAAAATCCGTCAATGCCTTCCCACACCCCGTCGCCGTGCCACAGGATGTCTTTCTGTTCCGGCGTCAGGTTGTAGTAGGGCGTGTGGATGGGGAAATCGATGACGGCGGCGTGGCGGATAAACTCGCGTTTCACATCCTGCATCTTGTCGCCGTTCCAGCACACCACGGCATTCTCATAGATGCTGCGGCTCTTGTTGGGAACCACCATGTTTTCGTCGATGCCGATGACGCTGCCGTAGCCCTGACAGGTGGGGCAGGCGCCGTAGGGGTTGTTGAACGAGAAGAAGTTGGGGTTGGGCTTCTCGAAGGTGATGCCGTCGGCCTCGAAACGATTCGAGAACTCGGCACGCTGGCCGTCGCCCGACTGCACCACACATCCTCCCCTACCCTCGAAGAACGCGCCCTGCACACTCTCGCCCACACGCGACCGCTGCTCGTCATCCTCGTGGTGCAGCTCTATGCGGTCCACCACCAGCAGCACATCGGCAAGCGCCTCCTTGGTTTCCAGCACGTCCTCTATCCTCACTATCGTTCCCTTCACCATTACCCTCTGGTAGCCTTCCTGTTGCAGTATATCGAGCTGCGAACGCAACTGACGCTCCTTCGAGTCCTCCAATGGCGACATTATCAGCACCTTCACACCCTCTGCCAGCGACAGGATGTAATCGACCACATCGCTCACCGAGTGGCGCTTCACCTCGCAACCCGACACCGGCGAGAACGTGCGTCCCACCCTGGCGTAGAGCAACTTCAGGTATTCGTAAATCTCGGTGCTGGTGCCCACGGTCGAACGCGGGTTCGAGGTGTTCACCTTCTGCTCGATGGCCACCGCCGGTGCCAGACCGTGGATATAATCCACATCGGGCTTCGACATGCGTCCCAAAAACTGGCGGGCATACGAGCTCAAACTCTCCACATAGCGGCGCTGGCCCTCGGCAAACAGTGTGTCGAAAGCCAGACTCGACTTGCCGCTTCCGCTCAGGCCGGTGATGACCACCAGCTTCCCTTGCGGAATCTCCACGTCGATGTTCTTCAGGTTGTTGGCCCGCGCCCCTTTAATAACAATTTTGTCCAATGCCTTCCCTCTCCACTATTCAAGTTTCAACTCAACCAGACGCGACTTCTTGCCGTTGCGGGTCATCATCATCACGCTGCCGTCCTCTCGCTTCGAGGCAGCCACAAGCATGTGCTTCGTCTTCTTCTCGAGCACCGTCTTGGTCACGTCGCCATTCTCGGCCACCCTGTAGAGCACCAGGTTGCACTTGTCGTCTCCCAGCTCCAAATCCTTGGATTCCTTGGCGATATCGTATTCCGCAGGCTCTTTGGGATGCTCCGATTTCAGCAGGCACAGGGTGTCGCCCTGCGCAAAGAGGGCTATATACAGGCCGTCGTTCTCTTTCTTCTCAAAGTCGTTACGGCGCAGGTTGCGCGTCCATCTCACCTCGCCGTCGGCATCCATCGCCAGCAGGTGGATTCCCTGGGCGAAATGGGTGGTCGACACCGTGCCGTTGGCGTTGGTGTAGCGCAACACATAGCGGTGGCCGCAGGCCAGCACCGAGCCGTAGGGCATCGCAACACTCGCCAGAGGGGTCACAAAGGGAACCTCGCTGTCGCGCTGCACCTTCTTGGTCTTCTTGTTCAGCAGTATGTTCACATCCTCGTTCTGGAACGGACGCAGGATGAACTTCGTAATCGTCGCCGAGTCGATGTCGAAAGCCATCGACAGCGTGCCTCCGATGAGGTTGTCTTCGGGGTCGCTCTTGATGGGCGAGAAGAGGCCCGCACATATCATCTTGCGGTCCATAATGTTCACAATCTGCATGTCTTCCACCCGCTCGCTGTTTATCTTCAGCACATAGCTGTCGCCCGTCTCTCCCGAGATGACATTCATCGTGAACCTCACTTCGATACCATTCTGCTCATAACCCAAGGTCAACATCTCGCCATCGTTCGACACCGCCATACGGCTCGTTGTCCCCACGGGGAACTCCTTGCGCCACAGCTCGTTCATCTCGCGGTCGAACATCGTGGCCTCGGCCTCATATTTCCTTTTCTCGGTAAACTGCTGCAACGTGAGCAATCCCATGTATTCGCCGTCTGCACTCACCGCGCCCCACACATAGGTGTGGTCGCCTTTCTCCATCGTGCACTGGTACAGCGTGTCCAGCGCGCCGCCCACCAGCTGCAGGCTGTCCATGTCCACCGTGGCGGCCAGCACCACGGTCTTCCGGGCATTGCTGCTGTCCACGAGAATCACATGGGCAAAGGCGCCGTCGATGGCCGAGGCCACAATCTTGCAGTCACCCGTCTGCGGCAGCTCCAGTCGGCCGTAATCCCTGAGGTGGAGGTCCACCGACACCACCTGCCAGTCGTCCTCGCGGACAAAAGTCTTGGGGCCGTTGTCTTCGCGTATCAGCCAGCAGTCGCGCTCATCAAAACGGCCTATATACCAGCTGTTCTGCAATGCCTCGGCCTCTATATTCTTGCTTTCGTTGCCCTTGGCGACGGTCACCATGCCGCCCTGGGCCATCGCCGCGCTCCCCATCGCCAGGGTGGCCACAATCAGTAATAATTTCTTCATAAACTTAGAACTTAAAACTTAGAACTTAAAACTATAAACGGCACCATCACCTCCTCCATCGACACGCCGCCGTGCTGGAAGGTGTTGGTGTAGTAACGCACATACTCGTTGTAGTTGTTGGGATAGGCGAAGAAGTCGCCCGCACGGCAGAAGATGTAGGGGCTCGTCACATGGCGCTTGGGCAGGAAAATCTTCTTCGGCTCCTTTACCTCGAAGACCTCTTTCGGGTTGTAATCCAACAGCCTGCCCTGCTTGTAGCGCAAGTTGACGCTGATGTCGCGGTCGCCTTTCACACGCACCGGGTGGTCAATCTTCACACTGCCGTGATCGGTGGTGATAATGACATTCACCTCCTTCTCACTCAGCACCTTGATGATATCCAGCAGCGGAGAATGTTCCATCCACGAGAGGGTCACACTGCGGTAGGCCTTCTCGTCCTCGGCCAGCTCGCGCACAATGTCGCTGTCGGTGCGCGCATGACTCAACATATCGATGAAGTTATAGATGATGACATTCAAGTCGTTGCGCATCAGCTCGGGCAGGCGGTCGACCAGCTTCTTGCCGTATTGCGCGTTGAGCACCTTGTTGTACGAGGTCTTCAGGTTCAGCCCGTTGCGGCGCAGGTTCTCGCACAGCAGCTCGTGCTCGTACTGGTTCTTCCAGCCCTCCTCGTCTTCGTTCACCCAGTATTGCGGGTACATCCTTTCTATCTCGCTGGGCATCAAGCCCGCGAACATCGCGTTGCGGGCAAACTGCGTCGTCGTCGGCACAATGGTGTAGTATATCTCGTCGCGCTCCGTGCGCAAGTACTGCTCCACCAGCGGCTGCACCATCTTCCACTGGTCGTAGCGGAAGTTGTCGATGACTATCAGGAACGTACTCTTCACTCCCCCTCGCCCATTGGAGAGGGGGCTGGGGGGTGAGGCCAATAAAGGCATCATCCTCTCTTTCAGCACCGAAGGCGACATCAGGGGCTTCTCCTTCGCGCCATTCAACCAGTCGACATAGTTCTCCTCGTAGAAGCGGCAGAACTGGCGGTTGGCCTCTTCTTTCTGCGACATGAATATCTCGTGGATATTCTCGTCTTCGCTCGGCGCAAGTTCCAAATCCCAGTAGACGAGCTTTTTGTAAATTTCCTTCCACTCCTCGGCGTCCAATCGGCCGCCAATCTGCATGCCTATCTCGCGGAACTGCTGCTGGTAGTTCATCGTCGAGTGCTCGCTTTGCAGACGCTTGCGCTCGGTGTGTTTCTTCACCGTCAGCCATATCTGGTTGGGGTTCACCGGCTTGATGAGGTAGTCGCTGATTTTGCCGCCCAGGGCATCCTCCATGATGTGTTCCTCCTCGCTCTTGGTAATCATCACCACCGGCAGCTGCGGCCAGCGCTCCTTGATGCGGCGCAGGGTGTCGATGCCGCTCAATCCCGGCATCTGCTCGTCGAGAAACACCATGTCGGGCACCTGCTCTTCCAGTATGTCCAGCGCGTCGCTGCCACTCTGCACAGGCACCACGTCGCATCCTTTCTCCTTGAGAAACAATATGTGGGGCTTCAACAGCTCAATCTCGTCATCGGCCCAAAGTATCGTCGTCTGCATACAATTTTCTTTAATTATTTTTTACAATAACGAATCTATTATAAAAAAATTGTATCCTCCAACAACAAAATAAATCCGAAAGACCTACCACAACCCTACCAACCCCCTACCAACTCCTACCGCGGTAGGACTTGGTTAGGAGTTGGTAGGGAGTTGATAACTGGTTCATAGGTACTTAGCCCCAACCCAAAAGCACCCCTTCTCGAGGAGTGCTTTAGAAATGTTTCTATAGGATATATCTATCTGATTACCACATCTTTCTTTGCCGAATGGTCGCCAATTTTAACAATATACGTCCCCGACGTTGGGACATCGAACGTGACGCGCCAGCCAAACTGCTCCCCTAAGTTAGGGGAGCTGGCAGCCCCTTGCGGGCTGACTGAGGAGTGTGTCAACATCCGTCCCGTCACATCAAACACCCTCACCTCGCCCAACGTCCCACCGTCACCACTCTCCACCACAATCCGATGGTAACTAAATAAAGAAAAAAACTAGAACACCTTTAATCTCAGCCCATATTGGACCTAGAAAAACAATCTTCAAAAACAGAATCCCTTTCTTTACATAAATCAAAAAAGCAATAGTAACAATCTGACTAACAGTTAGATAACAAAACAATACAATTCCCTAAAAGGAAGTTTTTTTCTCGCTCATAGATTTAGTTATTTTATTTGTGTATATCTAATATTTTAATCGTTTTTTTCAATAATACACTTCCTCTATTCACCATCTTCTTCAATGAGGTTTTCTTCTTTTTTGTGATTCAATTTTACATACAACAAAATAAAGGCCACAAAAAGTGCCGATAGAATTCCAAATCCCCAATAAATAAAGTTCAATCTGTCTTTGGTTTTAATATCTTCCCTTGATTTATAACAAATTGTCAAATACGAACTAGGTTTGCTATAAAAATACACATTGGCAGCCACACCAACATTTTTGGCGTAATATCCGGAACATGAATTGTACACATTTTTCACATCCGAATCATAAATCATTAGCCAATTAGGGCCATATAGCGGCGGAGTCCAGTTGTCATAGCATTTAATATCGTAATCAATTGTCCCCTCGTTACTCATGACATTGACGACCCAATAGTATTCATTTTCTATTTCTCTCAATAAATTCCCTGGATTTCCATGAACACTTTCATGTGCAGAGAAATATTGTTTTATCGTATTATATGAGGCATCCAGCTCTACAAAAGCATAATTGTATCTTGAATAGAAATTATTCTTGAATCCTATTTGATATGGTATAACATCGTATTCATAAGCGCCTCCATCCCTATCTTGCTGGAGAACACTTAAAAAATAATAAGACAAAAAAGGATCAGTCTTTTCTCCTTCATCTATGCAAAAAAGTTTTTTTACACCTTTATACCCATCAAGAATAGGCTCCATCATTTGTTTTCTTTTATGAAAGCCCAAGTTCTCCTCAAGTCCAGAATCCATATAAAATGGAATTGGTATTGGCTTAAAGAAATCATCAAATTCATCCTTATATTCTTTCCCAGATGTATTTTTATATGCTAGGTGCAAAGCAAGTCTATTTTTGAATCGTTCTCTGCGATTCATACGATAATCATAGATTTGTGCAATAGATGCTTGCATATACCCCGCATTGGATTTCCTTCCATATTTTTCAAAAACGGCATTGAAACTCTGCCTTGCTTCGGAAAACAGTTTCCAATCTTTGTTATTAACATATTTCAAGGACCCCCAATATATCGCACATAATCCCACTATATATATGCCTATGGCAATCCATATAATATATCGTCTTTTCATTTTATTTCGTTTGATTATCTTTCTGTAATCCTGTTTTTGACCTCCGGAATCAGCGTTCTCTCCAAATTGGAAGTCCACGTTTTGTTTTTCTGAAATTTGTTCTCCATAGAGATATTTTCCAGCAAATCGGTCAAATTGCAGGATGTTTTTCGGCTTTCTTGCTTGTTAGCAGTGCCGTCGATGCTTCTCTTAAATAAGGACAAAAGAAAAAGTACGTGGAATTATTCTCTTGTTGCTCCTTATCAGCTGTTAAGGCTCTGCAATGCCTGCGTAATGACAAGGTGCGAATAATTCACGCCCAATCGTGAACCTCTGCGATGCTTATTCCCTTACGCATTGAATTTTGCAGATTCTAACAGACGAGAATAATGGGCGGTTAGCTCATTTATGTTTTTCTATTTCTGTTTTTTACATGTTGTTGTTTGTTTGGTTCGATGAGAATTATAAATAAAATTATTTGAATAAATCGGCATGCGAGCCGGTACGGCTAAAGAGCATGATCATCTCATTGTCGTGCGGTTCCCATACCATCAACCAGTCGGGTCTAATGTGGCATTCCCACATGCCTACATAATTGCCCGTCAGTTTGTGCGGATGGTATTGAGCTGGAAGCGTCCCGGTTTCAGCAAGTTGGTTCATTGCATCACGAAGCAATTGCATGTCGCAACCGCGTCGCTTGCACAGTTCCGCATCTTTGACGAAACGTTTGGTGACTCGGATGGTGTATTTCATAAAAGATTATGTTGCGTGAAGAAATCATCTACGTTGTCGTAGTCCTCCACATTCCCATTTTCCGCATCGCGGATGGCTTCTTCGAGGTCGAGACTTCTTTCGTGGAAGATGCCTAGCGAGCGAATGAACGACACCACTTTCTGCGCCATCGCATTGGTTGGGTCGTAATCGAAAACCATTGTTGCTTCCATCTTTTTGATGTTTATTTCAATTTGCAAATTTACAAAAAAATTTTGACATAGACGCTGACAAAAGAAAAAAAATTACATTTTTTTGATTCAAAAGGTATTCGCAGGCATACCACCGATTGAGAACCAAAAATAAACTGTAACAACTGTAACTGTAACGTTTGGCATCGAAAAGCATTGTAAGAAAGAACCTTACACCCAGACCTGTGACAAATGACAGTTATGACAATTAAAAAAGGATACCCCCAAAATTAACTGTCATAACTGTCATCTGTCATAAAAATATCCTTAATATTTAAAAATCAACAAAATACAATTTCCACAAACTGTCGTTTCCAGAAAAAAACGTGACAAAAAGGTATCAAAATCCTGCAAAAACACCTCAAAAAATCCCTCTTTCACCCCACGTTTCGCCACTTTTCCCCCTCCAAAAGCCCACATCATCGCTTCCAATAAACCCATTAAACAACCTTTCAATTTTCAAATTTCAATTTTCAATTCTTAATTCTTAACTCTTAATTCTTAATTCCCCTCCCTCCTCCCTATCAACTCCGTGTCAACTCCGTATCAACTCCGTATCAACTCTCACTCCACATCTGTTAATTTTAACTTAAAAATCCGACCAATTCGCCCGCAATTGACCTGCGCAGCTTCGAGTAATTAGCCCGCAATTAACAACCTGCGACCCCCGCAAGGGGAGATGAACACCGCTGTAATAAATCAATTGAAGTGAATAAGCTTCGTTTAATTCGCGTCATTCGCCGTTATTAAACAACCAATCAAAATACTGACAACAAATTAATTAACGGAGAATTAACAGCAATTCGCGTTAAAAGAAAAACCTGCGTCAACCAATTAGCTAAATTAGAATAATTCGCCGTTTCTTTTCCAAGCTAATTGATCTTTCTCCCAAGTAGCACCCAAAGAACTCGAGGACGCTACTTTTCTTTCTTCACACGTTTCACGGTGTGTTTGATTTTGCCAATGATAAAGTTTAGTTCAAGGGTGGACTCTGTTTCGGCTGTCCGCAAGTCGGGCATCACTATATCCGAAAGGACCTCGCCGAAATGCTTCATCTTCTCGGCCTGCACCTGCTTGTCGGTCTCTTTATGCAATGCCACAAGCTCACGCTTCAAGCCCCGCACCTTCGTAAAAGTCTCTATGATGGCGAAAGTCACAGCCACCGCTCTCTCGCTTTTCAGGATGGTCGCCAGCATATAAAGACCCTTCTCCGTGAAGACTTTGGTACCACGACGATTATTGTCAGAGACTTTTGATATCAAAATTTTTGATTTCAGATCATGTAACTCACTCCTAGTCAGCTCAAACATATAATCTGACGGGAATTTATCCGGGTTGTTTCTCACCGCTTGATTCACAACACGAGTCTCTACACCATACAAGTCTGCCACATCGGCATCGGCGATAACCTGCTGCTTACGGATGACAGCAATTTTGGCATAGACATCCGTCTCTGTAACGACAAGAACGTCTTGCGATTTCTTTATTGGCAACTTTTTATTACTCATAACTTATTATTATTCAACCATCTATGAGTTTTGAAATCAAAATTTTTGATATCAAAATAGCAAAAACGGCCTTCTTCTTACTATCGGTTTGACGATGCAAAGATACATATATTTTTAATTGTGGCCAAGTTTCGGGATTTTTTTCGTATCTTTGCATTTTGTTTTTGAAAAAAGATTTTGGGGGAATGATTCTGACTGAACTATACCAAGAGAGTGCGCTCATCAAGCTGATTGACGAGAAGTTGCATTCGGCCAAGGTAAGGCTGCATGTGGACGGGATGACGGGGTCGCTGCCGGCGGTGGTCATCGCATCGCTGGCGCTGCGCCGTCCGACGGTGATCCAGCTGGTGATTGCACCATCAAAAGAGGAGGCCTACTACCTGCAAAACGACCTCGAAGCGTTGCTTCAAGACCTCCCCGCCTCCGGCGGAAATCCTGGAAATCCTGGAAATGGATTCGATAAGATTTCTCAAGATTCTGCCGAGACAGACAAATCGTGGAAATCAAAAGAAAATCTCCAAGATTCACAAGATTTCGCGAAGCGGGAGAACAAAGTGATGCTGTTTCCAACATCGTACCGCAAGGCCTACCACTACGACCCCGAACAGACGGAGAACGCCAACATACTGATGCGGACGGAGGTAGTGAAAGCCCTTGGCGGCTCGGAGCCCGTCATCGTGGTCTCCTACCCCGAGGCATTGAGCGAGAAGGTGGTGGCACAGCGCACCTTCGCCGCCAAAACCCTCCGCCTCTCGCGCGGCGGCAAGATGGACATGTGGGACCTCGTGGAGCGGCTGCAAGAACTGGGCTTCGAACGCGAGGACTTCGTGGTGGAACCCGGCCAGTACGCCGTGCGCGGCGGCATCGTGGACGTCTACAGTTTCGGCTCCGACTTGCCTTTCCGCATCGAGTTCTTCGACGACGAGGTGGACTCGCTGCGCACCTACGACACGGTGAGCCAACTCAGCGTGAAACAGCTGGACAGAATCGACATCATACCGAATCTGAGCGGTTTATCGGAGAAATCCGAGCACTCAAAACATTCAGAAAACGGCGAGAATAAAGTCTCCCTGATGGAGTATTTCGGGAGCGAGGATGTGGTGTGGACGCAAAGCCTGATGATGGCGGCGGAGCAGATGGAGAAAATCCTGGCCGATACGCGCAAAGAATACGAGGCACGCCTGGCTGACAAGGAACACCCCATCGTCGGCACGCTGCCCAAGCCCGAGGAGATGAGCTGCCCAGCCAACGAGTTCCTCCACCGCCTGCTGGAATGCAAGATTGTGGAATACGGCAACAGCCACTATTTCAGCCAAGCCGACAACCTCAAGGCCCAGAGCGAACCGCAGCCTGCCTTCAACAAGCAGTTCGACCTGCTCACCGCCAACCTCGCCGACTATGCCGAGCGTGGCTACCGACTGATTATCACCGTCAGCAACGACAGTCAGGAGAAGCGACTCCGCAAAATCCTCGACGATACAGACGGCAACAACTTTCAATTTTCAATTTTCAATTTTCAATTATCCCATGGTTTTGTCGACCACGACGAGCGCGTGCTCTGCTATACCGACCATGAGATTTTCGACCGCTACCACAAATACACCGTCAAGAGCCTCAGCGCCACGCACGAAGCACTGACGCTGAAGGAACTGTTCGAGCTGAAGCCAGGCGACTACGTGACCCATATCGACTACGGCGTGGGCCGTTTCAGCGGGTTGGAAAAGGTGACCGTCGACGGCAAGAGTCAGGAGTTGATACGCCTGATTTACAAGAACAACGACGTGCTCTACATCTCCATCCACGGGCTGCACAAGATTAGCCGCTATGTGGGTCGCGAGGGCGAGGCGCCGCAGATGAACCGCCTGGGGTCGAACACATGGCAGGTGCTCAAGGCCAAGACCAAGCGACAGGTCAAGGACATTGCCAAAGACCTCATCGCCCTCTATGCCAAACGCAAGGCCTCGCAGGGCTTCGCCTTCGGTGCCGACTGCTCGTTGCAGGAGCAGATGGAAGCCTCGTTCCAATACGAGGACACGCCCGACCAGCTGAAGGCCACGGTGGCCGTAAAGCACGACATGGAGGACCGCGCACCGATGGACCGTCTGGTGTGCGGCGACGTGGGCTTCGGCAAGACCGAGGTGGCCATCCGCGCCGCCTTCAAAGCCTGCTGCGACGACAAGCAGGTGGCCGTCCTGGTGCCCTCGACGGTGCTGGCCTTCCAGCACTACAACACCTTCAGCGAGCGACTGAAAGGGCTGCCCGTGAGGGTCGACTACCTCAACCGCTTCCGCACCACAAAAGAAAAGAACCAGATATACAAAGATGTGGAGGATGGCAAGATAGACATCCTCATAGGCACCCACGCCATCACTAACAAGAGCCTCAAGTTCAAGGACCTGGGGCTGCTCATCATCGACGAGGAGCAGAAGTTCGGCGTGAGCGTCAAGGAAAAGCTGAAACAGATGAAGGTGGGTGTCGACTGCCTAACCCTCACCGCCACACCCATCCCGCGCACGCTGCAATTCTCGCTGATGGGTGCCCGCGACCTGAGCGTCATCCAGACACCACCGCCCAACCGCCAACCCATCGAGACGGAACTTTCGGACTTCAGCGAGGAGCTCATCCGCGACGCCATAGGTTTCGAGATGAGCCGCGGCGGACAGACATTCTTCATCTCCAACCGCGTGGAGAACCTGCCGGAGATGGCGGGCCTGGTGCAACGTCTGGTGCCCGACGCCCGCGTGGCCATGGCCCACGGCCGCATGGACGGCAAGGAGGCCGAAGAGACGCTGATGCGTTTCCTCGAGGGCGACATCGACGTGCTGGTGGCCACCAGCATTGTGGAGAACGGTCTGGACATCCCCAACGCCAACACCATGATTATCAACAACGCCCACCAGTTCGGCCTGAGCGACTTGCACCAGATGCGCGGCCGCGTGGGACGCTCGAACCGCAAGGCGTTCTGCTACATGCTCATCCCCTCCTACCTCACTCTCACACCCGACGCGCAGAAGCGCCTCAAGGCCATCGAGGAATTCTCCACCATCGGCAGCGGCTTCAACATCGCCATGCGCGACCTCGACATCCGCGGCGCGGGCAACATCCTCGGTGCCGAGCAGAGCGGCTTCATCAGCGAGATAGGCTACGACATGTACCACAAGATATTGAACGAAGCCATCGAGGAACTGAAGGAGAGCGACTTTGCCGACCTCTTTGCCGCCGAAGCCGAGGAGAAGAAAGAATACGTGCGCGAATGCACCATCGAGACCGACCTCGAGGTGCTGCTGCCCGACGACTACATCACCTCCGTCAGCGAGCGTCTGCTGCTCTACAAAGAGTTGAACGACATAGGAATAGAAATGTCCACCGACGAACTCGACACCGAGCTGGCCGCCTACCGCAGCCGCTTGGAAGACCGCTTCGGACCCGTACCGCCCGCCACCGACGAACTCATCCGCACCATCATCCTCCGTCGGATGGCCAAGGAGTTTGGCATCGAGAAACTGATTTTGAAGCAGAACCGCATGGTGTGCCACCTGGTGAGCAATCCCGAAAGTCCGTTCTACCGAAGCGAAGGATTTTCGAAACTAATACATTACGCGCAAAACAATCCTCGCCGTGTGCACCTGAAAGAGTCTACCGACCGGCTCAGCATGACGATAGACAACATTCCCTCCATCGGAGCCGCTATCGAGCAAATGCGCTCGCTGACAATCTGACCGTGGTCACAGAGTCGCCATCTGCGTCCCAGCGACGAAAGACATAGCCGGAGCTGTCGAGCATCGACCAAAACAGCCTCCCTCCGCCTGAAGAGACAATCTTATACGCGTCTTCCCAATGGCGGTAGCTGAACTCCACCCGCTCATACCCCCCTTCGTTGTAATAGAAATTCTCTTCCCATCGGCTTTTTGTCAGCCCGTCGATCTGCAAACTGTCGGGCAGCCGACCATGCTCGCTCCTGTATTCGTCGATCCAAGCAGAAACCTTCTGGCTGACCTTGACAAAGCTGGCCTCATTATACTCATCCGACACGAAATAGCCCGTGCAATGCGTATCCCACCACAGACCTACAAACACCATCAGGAGTAAAGGGAAAAAACCTGTCATACTACCAGTAGACAGGTTTTTAAGATGTTTGTGACGAAGTCTGTCGCGAAAGGTTCTCATTGCACGTCCTTGTCGTCGAGCGGCTGGGCAAGCAGGTTGAGGAACGTGCCCTTACTGTCGAACTCCATGCGGGTGTATTTCACTTGGCGGGTGCCCTTGACCTTCTGGCTGATAACCACATAGGTGTAGGGTTTGGGCTTCTTGCCGTCGTCGCCACGGTATTTGGAGTTAAATTCATAGACAACCATCTTCTCAATCTTGTATTTCTCGCCGTTGAACTTCTCCTCGAGATATTTCATGATGCCATTGCTGTAGCGGTCCTTGGGGAGCACCTTGCCAGTCATGATGGGGGCACCGTCGTTGATGTCATAGACAGCCTCTTTCTCCACCTTCTGCTTGTCGGTGAAATAGGCCACGGCGTACTGGTCGTTGCGATTGAGCCACTCGGGGCCGGCCTTGCAGCGCTTCTTGCCGATGGCCTTCTCGAAGTTGGCGACGGCAGCCTCGCAGGGGGTGAACTTCTCCACCTGGGGTTCGTCGACCTTGGGGGCAGGACGGCCGCGGTGGCGGCTGGTCTCAGTCTTGGTGGCCTTGGTCACCTCGTCGTCGGTGGCGTCGGGATTGTTGTGGGTGTAGTAGTCGCGCTTGACGGCGGCGGGGTCGGGAGCGTTGCTCTTCATCAACTTTCCACGGGTGTCGTAGATAAGCTCGAAGTCGGCATCCGAGATACCTTTCTTGGTAATCATCATGCGGTAGTAGTTATCACCGCTCATCTCCTCGACATAGTCGAGCGTCTTCACACGGTAGCCGGGGTAGTTGTTGGTGAAATAGCTGGTCATCATGGTGGGGCATTCCTCCATCTTCACAGGGAACGAGGAATACTGCCAGTCGCCGCCGGCGGTGAAATAGCTGCGGCCTTCCTGGCCATCGATGAGCACTTCGGCGATATACTGCCCGGGAGCCTGATACCAGGTCTTCACCTTGTAGGAGTCATAGGTCTTTTCGAGCGACAGCAGCACCGAGCGCGGCACGGCGGTCTCTTTGATTTTGGTCTGTGCACCCACCATCAAGGGCAGGAGCATCACCAGGGCAAAAACTATCTTTTTCATGTCGATTGGATTTTCTATTTTGTATCTCGAAACTGCAAATTCTTGCAGCCATTGTCTAAACTACTATTTGAAGACCACATCTTTGCGGTCGGGGCTGATGCTGACGGCGGCAATCTTCACGCCCGTCTGCTCCTCGATGGCACCGAGGTAACGGCGCAGCTTCTCGGGCAGCTGGTCGTAGGAGGTGATGCCCTCGAGGCTCTGCTTCCAGCCCTCGAAGGGGGTGAGCACAGGAGTGATGGGCACGGTGTTGTACTCGAAGGGAATCTCGTCGGTGTGCTGGCCGTTGATGTTGTAGGCGGTGCACATGTTGACGGTCTCGAAGTCGTTCATCACGTCGGGCTTGGTGACATAAAGCTCGGTGACGCCGTTAATCATGCAGGCGTAACGCAGGGCAGTGAGGTCAATCCAGCCGCAACGGCGCGGACGGCCCGTGGTGGCACCGTACTCGTGACCCAGCTCGCAGAGCTGCTTGCCCGTTTCGTCGAAGAGCTCAGTCGGGAAGGGACCGGCACCCACGCGGGTGCAGTAAGCCTTGGTAATGCCCATCACCTTGCCAATGGTCGACGGAGCCACACCCAAGCCGGTGCAGACACCGGCGGTGATGGTGTTGCTGGAGGTGACAAAAGGATAGGTGCCGAAGTCGATGTCGAGCATCATGGCCTGGGCACCCTCGGCCAGCACCTTTTTGTCCTCGCGGAGGCACTGGTTGATAAAGTATTCGCTGTTCACGAAACGGAACTTCTTCAGCGTGGCCAGGCTTTCCATCCACACCTTCTCGTACTCACCCAGCGTCATGTTGTCGATGCGGAACTGGTCGACGTCAAAGCCCATGGCGTGCGCCATCATCAGATGCTGGCGTTTCAGCTGGCCGTAGCGTTCGATGAAGTCGGAAGCCATGATGTCGCCCACGCGGAGACCCGTGCGGGCAATCTTGTCGGTATAGGCGGGGCCGATGCCTTTCAGCGTCGAGCCAATCTTGCTATTGCCCTTGGCCTGCTCGTTGGCGGCATCCATCATGCGGTGGCTCGGCAGAATGAGGTGGGCTTTCTTGCTGATGAAGAGGTTCTTCACGGCATCCACACCCTTCTCGGTCAGGGCCTCAATCTCCTGGCGGAAGATACGCGGCTCGATGAGCACACCGTTGCCGATGAGGTTGATCTTCTCCTGATGGAAGATACCGCTGGGGATGATGTGCAGCACATGCTTGGTGCCGTTGAATTCGAGCGTGTGACCGGCATTGGGGCCGCCCTGGAAACGAGCCACCACATCGTAGCGCGGAGTCAACACGTCGACAATCTTGCCCTTTCCCTCGTCGCCCCACTGGAGACCTAACAGAACATCTATCTTTGTCATATATACTTTATTATCAATTCTTAATCAATATATTACCCTCACAATACCACATCTACAAAAATGCAAAAATACAACTTTTTCTCCAAATGGCAAAATTTATTTTATGTCCAAACCTGTACCCACGCTCACACAACAGAAAAGCACCTCTCGACGAAGAGGTGCTTAATTCCTATATTTGCCTACGCTTAGAAGTCGCCGAGGGTCTCGGGGAGCTGGGCGAGGGCCTTGGGCAGGTCGTCGGCGCTGAGGACGCTGCCGTGGTACTTGTTGGTGTCCTGCATGAAGTCGACGCCGTAGCCCATCTTGGTCTTGAGAATGACACACACGGGGCTGCCCTGGCCGCTCATCTGCTTGGCCTTGGCCATGCCGTCGAGCACCTGCTGCATGTCGTTACCGTCCGCGATGACGACGACCTTCCAGAGGAAGCTCTCGAACTTGGCCTTGAGGTCTCCGAGGGTCATCACCTCGTCAACAGTGGCGTCAATCTGCTGGTTGTTGTAGTCGATGGTGGCGATGAGGTTGTCGACCTTCTTGGCACCGGCAAACATCACGGCTTCCCAAATCTGGCCTTCCTCCAACTCGCCGTCGCCGTGCATGGTGTAGACGAGGTGCTTGTCGCCCGTCATCTTCTTGCCGAGGGCGGCGCCGACGCCGACGCTCATACCCTGACCCAGCGAGCCACTGGCCATGCGGATACCCGGCAGGCCGTGCTCGGTGGAGGGGTGGCCCTGGAGGCGGGTGCCAAACTTGCGGAAGGTGCTGAGCTCGCTGACGGGGAAGTAGCCGCGGCGCGCCATGGTGCTGTAGATGACCGGCGTGATGTGGCCCTGGCTGACGAAGAGCATGTCCTCGCCCTCACCGCTCATGGTGAAGTTCTTCGGGTCGAAGTCCATGAGGTTGAAGTTCATGGCCACGAACCAGTCGGCGGTGCCGAGCGATCCGCCGGGATGGCCGCTCTTGGCGTTGGTGGTCATTCTCAAAATATCGCGGCGCACCTGCGTCGCAATCTGCTGAAGTTCCTGTGTACTTTTCATTATTCTAGTGTTTTATTTATTTCAATCTGAATACATACTGCCTCGAGTTCTGGTCGACGGCGAAGAGTTCGTTGCCGTGGCGGGTGACGGAGACGGAGAGGGTGTTCTCGTCCCAGTCGTGGATGGTGCCGGTGCCGCGGTCGCCACGCATGGTGACATGCCCCCACACGCGTCCCTGGGCGCCATCAGTCTCCACATAGATGGTTTCGGGCTTGCCCTTAAACGTCGTCTTGGCAGCAGGACGCGGCGCGACACGCTGCTTCACCACTGGCTTAACCTCGGGTTCCTCCTCCTCTAGCACCAGTTCCAGTTCCACGGTGTCGGCGAAGTCTTCGACGACAATCTTGGGCTCGGAAGTGCTGTCGGCGGCACCCTGATTCTGCTGTTTGCAACCGGCCAGCGTCATCAGTGCCAGTGCCGGAAGAGCCACTAATATTGCTTTCTTATTCATAATTATATTATATCATTATTTCCAAATTTTCCAGTCGATTGTTGCCTCCGCAGCCTCGTCGGCACGGGGGAAGAGGTTGCGCCCGATGACACGCTCCACGCTGTCGACCGTCACGGCATAGTGACGCGGCGAGTAGGTCTGCGGCGAATTGTCGACGATGAAGCCCACGGTATGTAACCTGCCGTCAATCTCGACGGCCACAGCCTTGAAGAAAGCATCGGGCACCTGCACGCAAGCCTCTCCGATGGTGCCGTGGCGGTGGTCGGTGAAGATGGGGCCGCAGACAATATACACCAGGTCATACCGGTAGGCCATCTGGCGGCAGAGGTCCTCAATTTTGCGCCAAGCGCTACTGTTCATCTTGTGGTCCTGAGGGCAGATGTTGGTGAAGTAGTAGCTTTCTTCCAGAGCCTTGAGGTTCCACTTCATATCGGCTCTCGGTGCCATGTGGCCCTTGTCCCAACCGCTGCGGCTGTAGTCCTCGCGGCTGGCCTTGGGGGCGCGCACGTCGGGGTCGCGGCGAAAGGAGAAATGGCCGTTGTTCTGAACCTCCTCAGCACAAGCCCAACCCCGGGTAAGACGCCACGCCACCCAGTCGGGCACCAGCGTTCCATGGTTGTAGGAGGCCGTGTAAGCCAGGTGGCGGACGATGTCCTCGTCCTCACCATATTCGGGAATCTCGAACTGTTCATGCTGCGGCAAAGGGAGGTCCTGAGGACCCTTGGTGACAAGGAACCCCACCGCCAAGATGGCGACGAAAACCATACCTCCTATGAGCAACACCCTTTTCATCGTCAAATTTCCACCTCTTGTCTAAACGTGGGTATCGTGATGTTCTTCCAGCCGTCCTTGCCGAGGGTCTCGGCGAAGTGCATCTGAGTCTCCTCCTCGCCGTGGACGATGAAGAGCCCTTTGACTTTCTTCTTGTCCAGACAGCCAATGTAGCGCATCATCTCCTGGTAGTCGCCGTGGCCGGAGAGGGAGTCGATTCTCCGCAGCTCGGCACGCACCTTGTGACGCTGGCCGAAGATGGAGACCTCTTCGTCGCCACGCATAATCTTGGCGCCCAGGGTCGACGGCTCGCAGTAGCCCACGCAGAGCACCGTCGTAGCGGGATTCTCGATGTGGTTGGCCAGGTGGTGCTTCACACGGCCGGCCTCCATCATGCCGCTGGCGGCGATGATGACGCAGGGCTTGTGTCGGATGTTGAGCTGTTTGCTCTCCATGACGCTCTGAATGTAGTGCAGACGGTCGAAGCCGAAGGGGTCGGGGTCGGTCTGGCAGTAGGCGGCAATCTCGTCGTTGAAGCACTCGGTGTGGAGCTTCATGATGTTGGTGGCGCTGATGCTCAACGGACTGTCGACGTAGACGTCGATGTCGGGCAGCAGCTTGGCGTGCTCCAGACGGTCGAGGGCGTAGATGATTTCCTGTGCCCTTCCGATGGCGAAGCTGGGGATGATGAGCTTGCCTTTCTTCTTGGTGCAGGTGTCGAGGACGGCCATCAGCAGCTCCTGCTCGGCATTCTGCAAACTCTCGTGCAGGCGGTCGCCGTAGGTGCTTTCCATGATGAGGTAGTCCACCTGCGGGAACGGCTCGGGATCTTTCAGTATCTGCTTGTCGTAGCGGCCGATGTCGCCCGTGAAGCCGAGGCGTATCTTGCGGCGGCCGTCCTTGATTTCCAGATAAACGAGTGCCGAGCCGAGGATGTGACCCGCATCGAAGAACTCGACAGTGACCTCGCCCTCGATGTTGAATTTCTTGTGGTAGGGCACGCTGATGAAGCAGCTCATGCACTGCTGGGCGTCCTGCTCGTCGTAGATTGGTTCCACCGGCGGCAGCCCCTGGGCCTTGCGTTTCTTGTTAAAGGTCTGCGTATCCTGTTCCTGGATGCGACCGGCGTCGGCCAACATGATGGCGCAGAGGTCGCGTGTGGCGGGAGTGCAGAGCACCGTGCCGCGGAAGCCGTTCTTGTAGATATAGGGAATGAGGCCGGAATGGTCGATATGGGCATGACTGAGAACCAGATAGTCAATCTCTTCCGGGTCGAAACCCAGGTCGCGGTTCATGGCATCGGTCTCGAGACCCTTGCCCTGGTACATGCCACAGTCGAGCAGTATCTTCAGCCCGCTCTTGGTCGTTATCAGATGTTTGCTACCCGTCACCTCGCGGGTGGCACCCATAAATTGCAGTTTCATAACCTTGACTTTTAGACTTTTTGACTCTTCGTCTTTTTAACTTTTAGAGAGTGCAAATATACGAACTTTTCTCCAACCGTGAAAAAAAAGTTATTCAACAGTCACCTTCACGGCACCCGTTTCGCCCACGCGGACGACATAAACGCCCGCCGTCGGCACCCTCAAACGCCTCGTCTGCCCCGTCGCACCCTGCCGTGTTTCGGCCGCGACGAGCCGTCCTTCCACGTCGTAAACCGCTATCTTCATGCCGTTTGCGCCCATCACCACCACTTCGCGCCCCTCGGTATGGACGCGCCAGCCGGCCGCTTCGGGCGACACGATGGAGAGCTGTTCAAAAAAAGCTGTGAAGGACATGTCGTCCGTCACCGTCACGCGGCGCGGGTTCTCCGTCGAGCCGTCATTCCAAGCCGTGAAGCAGCTTCCGCCCAGCGGCAAGGCACAGATCTCCACCGCCGTACCCTCGGGCACCTCGGTCGTACCCACGCCTGCGCCCAGCGACGCCTGCGACGAGAAGACCTGCAAGCGGTGCAGCGCGACAGAAGCCGTATCGTACAGCACCACAGTATCATACATCACAACGGTATCATGCACCTCGACGGTATCGCGCGGCACAGGGAAAAACATGGCCGTGAGGCTCATGTTACCATACAAGGTCAACTGCCGCGGGTTCTGCGTGTCGCCGTCGTTCCAACAGATGAACGAGTAACCTTCGTTCGGCAAAGCGCTGATATCCGTCACGCTGCCAACCACAAACGAGCCGCCTCCGCTCACGCTTCCCCGCAGCACATCGTTCGACAGCAGCGACAGCGCCACCATGGGGCCGTCGCCCAGAATGGTGCCGAAGCCGCTCCACGGCGCCGCGGCGGAATAAAGCGACAGGGCCTGTGCCGGCACATGCAACGTCCTGCCGTCGAGGCTGATATTGTAGAACATATAGGCCGACGCATTGGGCAGTGTGGACTTGTTGCACCACACATGAGCCAGCTGGTTGCACTCGCCGAAAGCGCGGAGACCGATGGTGTCGATGCTCGACGGAATCACCGCCGTCGTCAAGGCGGTGCAGCCATTGAAAGCACTGTTTCCCAGCACCGTAATACCTTCGCCCATCACCACAGAGGTCAAACCCGTGCAGCCGTAGAAAGCCAACTGTCCGACTGTCGTGACACTGTATGTCACACCGTTGTACACCACCGACGAGGGAATCCTCAGATTGCCCACCGGCCGTGTGTAGCCGTCCCAGCCGTTGACGGGATAGGAGTCGTGGTTTGGGTAGGTAACCTCCACACTGGCAGCAGATTCCAAGATATTGAAATAGAGCGTCTGTCCGCTGGCCACCGTCAGCGAGAAGTCGTGAGCCCACGCCCCGCCCGCCAGCAGGCAGCACAAAACCGTAGCAAAAATCTTTTTAACCATAATTTATATTAACAATATTAAGTTTTTAACGTCCGGAGAGGCAAATTATTGTCCCGACGGCATATTTTTTCATCCCCGAGCATTTTTTTTTGTTGTTTTGAAATTTATTCGTATTTTTGCAATTTGAAATAAACAACAAAAAGATGGAAGCAACCACCACTTTCAACGAAGCCCAGATGCACTTGCTACAGATGTTTTCCGTGAACCGTAGCAAACGTGCGTTGGACGAATTATACGAAGTGTTGTACAACCACTACGCAAAACGCATGGAGGAAAAACTCGACACCCTATGGGATTCGGGCAAGCTTGACCAACAACGTCTTGACGAAATCAACACAATGGATTTGCATCAATTGTAATGAGACTCGTTCTGGACACCAACTGCTTGATTCAGGTAATTCCCTCCCGGAGTCGCTATCACTCTGTTTGGCAATCGTTCGAGCGGGGCGAGAACACCCTTTGCGTGTCCAACGAGATTTTGGAAGAATACACAGAAATTCTACAAAAACTAACAGATGATGAAACTGCGGAAGTGGTTCTTTCCACCATCCTTAACAGCCCATTTGTTTGTTTCACTACTCCCTATTTTAAGTTCAACCTGATTGCAGCCGACCCAGACGACAATAAATTTGTCGACTGTGCCCTTGCTTCGGGTGCCCGCTTTCTGATTTCCAACGACCACCATTATGATATTTTGAAACACATCGACTACCCTAAAGTTGATGTTATAACGATAAACGAATTTATTAATTTACCAAACAACAACATGTAGAAAACAGAAATAGAAAAACATAAATGAGCTAACCGCCCACTATTCTCTCGCCAAGAATCTGGACAATTCTTTTGAATGTGAGAATAAGCTCGGGGTAGTTCACGCATGGGCGTGAGTTATTCGTTGCTTATCTACATTCAAGCAGTCCAGAGCCTTGGCGAGGATAAACAACAAAAAAGAATAATTCAACGCCTTTTTTATATGAAACAGATTTATACTTTCTTTGCCGTCATGATGATGGCAATGGCAATACCCAATGAAGCCAATGCTTATGATTTCTCCGCCGTATCTCCGAGCGGACACACATTATACTACAATATTGTAGGGAATGTGGTTCATGTAGTACCTCAAAACAGCAGTTATCCCTATAATACTGTTAACCTTGTTGGAAATCTGATTATTCCCGACAGCGTCACCAACGACGGAACAACCTATATGGTTGCACAGATTGGCAATTATGCTTTTTATGGTGTTTGTAGTGGACTTACATCCGTTTCAATCCCGACAACTGTTTCATATATTGGAGAATATGCTTTCCGAGCATGTGGAATTACCTCTCTTGTTATTCCTGATGGTGTTATCACCATAGCAAACAATGCTTTCAGTGATTGTGCGTCATTGGAAACCGTCTCAATAGGTGAATCCGTCGAAACTATTTACCCTGCTTTTACAGGATGCCAATGGTTGACCACACTAAACTTTAATGCTGTGAATTGCTCCAATATGTATTTTTACGCCATGCCTAGTTTCTATGATAATATCAACCTCACCACATTGAATATCGGAGAAAATGTACAATTTCTTCCATCCTACGCATTTTATGGCTGCACTAATTTGGAAGAGATACATTCGTCTGCTACGACAGCACCTTTCATTTCAACTACCTCTTTTTCGGAAGTTTCCAGTACCATTCCCGTATACATTCCGTGTGAAGGACGAATGTCCTATTTTGCTCGATGGGGCTTCTTTTCCAATCTTATCACAGAGGGTGGTTTCTCTCTCAGCGTGAATACAACGGACAGTACTATGGGAAATGCTGTTGTACTTTCTCATCCTACCTGTCAATCACCGATTGGTATTATTTATGCAAATCCGACACCAGCTACCCGTTTCCTGTCGTGGAGTGATGGAGACAGTAACAATCCTCGTACATTGACATTAACCTCAGATACATCACTTTCTGCTTGCTTTACAATTGCCGTACCCGATACCGTACTTGTTCATGATACGATAACTATAACCGATACGTTGTGGCTGACGCAATATGACACTGTGTGGCTGCATGATACGGTTACGATTCATGATACCATCTATATCCATGATGAGGGCATTGAAGACGTGGATATATTGAATGCCAGGATTTTCCAGCGCGACGGACGGATTGTGGTGGAGAGTGGTGACGGTGGACCGCTGGGCGAGGTGAGGGTGTTTGATGTGACGGGACGGATGCTGACACACTCCTCAGTCAGCCCGCAAGGGGCTGCCAGCTCCCCTAACTTTGCTCCACTTCGGTCGCAGGCCGTGTCTTCTTCGAATCCAGGCAGAGGGGAGCAGTTTGGCTGGCGCGCCACGTTCGATGTCCCAACGTCGGGGACGTATATTGTTAAAATTGGCGACCATCCTGCAAAGAAAATAATGGTAATCAGATAGATATATTCCCTAGAAACACTTTTAAAGCACCTCTCGGGAAGGGGGTGCTTTTTGGTTGGGGCTAAGTACCTATGAACCAGTTATCAACTCCCTACCAACTCCTAACCAACTCCTACCACGGTAGGAGATGATAGGGAGTTGGTAGGGCGATGGTAGGGTGTTCGTACCTGGAGGGGGGCAGGCGGTCGCGGCTCGGAGGTTTTGGGGGGCAATTTTTTTTCTTTTTGTTATTTCAAGGAAAAAACGTATCTTTGCAATTTATTCCATCCTTGCGGATGGAGTATAAGACTTTGAATATAAATAAGTAATAAATAAAATAGGAACGTAACAGAATGGACAAAAAGTCAATTATCGGACTGGTTTTGATTTTCGGTATCTTCGTCGGATACATGTGGTGGGTGTCGCCCTCGGCCGAGGAGCGCGCCAAGATGGAGGCGGAGCGTGCCCGTGTGATGGATTCTATCGTCAACGCCCAGCGCGCCGCCGATTCGGTGGCCGCCGCCAAGGCGGAACTCGACTCGCTGGCCGCCGCCGGCGACAGCACGGCCCTCGCCGCCACAGCACCCAAGGTGCAGGATATGGGCGTCTTCAACAGCCTCACGCAAGGCGAGGCCCGCCAAATCACCGTCGACAACGGCAAGATGGCACTGACCTTCAACACCCTGGGCGGCCGCGTGGACCGCGTGGTGCTGGCCGACTACAAGACCTATGACCAGAAAGAGCTGGAACTCATCACCCCCGGCGACGACAACCTCGACCTGGCCTTCTACACCATCGACAACCGCAACGTCAATACCCGCCTGCTGAACTTCCAACCCTATGTGGGCAACCAGCTGTGGACCAGCAACGAGACCATGACCCTCGGCGAGGGCGACTCGGTGACCATCGCCTTCCGCGCCCAGCTCGACAGCAGCGAGAGCTACCTCGAGTATGCCTACACCGTGCACGGCGACAGCTACGAGGTAGACTTCGACATCAACTTTGTGGGCCTTGGCAACGTTATCCGCAACACCAACTATCTGGACCTCAACTGGCACAACCGCATGAACCGCCAGGAGATGGTCAGCGACGGCAGCCGCGGCAAGGGCAGCCGCAACAGCGACCGCGAGCGCTACTACAGCAGCATCTACTACAAGCCGCCGAAAGACAACGTGGAGAACCTCAAGATGGGTTCGGACGACAAAGAGCAGGTGAAGACCAACCTGGAGTGGATTGCCTTCAAGCAGCAGTATTTCTGCGCCATCATCACCGTGGAGGGCAACCAAGCTTTCGAGAACGCCGACATGGCGGTGAACACCAACCTCAACGACACTACGCACAACTACCTCACCGACATGCGTGCCACCATCGGCATCCCCTACTCGCCCGAGACGAGCCAGATGAAGATGGGCTTCTACTTCGGCCCCACCAAGTTCAGCGACCTCAAGGCCATGGACCGCGGCTTTGAGAAGATGCTGCCCCTGGGATGGACCGTCATCTCGAAGAGCATCAGCCGCTGGCTCATCATCCCGGCCTTCAACTTCCTTGAGAACTTCATCAAGAACTACGGCCTCATCATCTTGGTCTTCACGCTGTTGATACGCTTGGTGCTGCTGCCCCTGGTGTACAAGAGCTACAAGGGCGGCGCCATCATGCGCATCCTGAAGCCCGAGATGGACGCCCTGAACCAGAAATTCCCCAAGCAGGAGCAGGCCATGCAGAAGCAGCAGGCCATGATGGCGCTGCAGAAACGCGCCGGATACAGCCCCATGGCGGGCTGCCTCCCCGTGCTCATCCAGATGCCCTTCCTGACGGCCATGTTCATGTTCTTCCCCATCGCCATCGAGCTGCGCCAGAAGTCGTTCCTGTGGTGCGACGACCTGTCGACCTACGACTCCATCCTCGACTTCGGCTTCAACATCCCGCTCTACGGCGACCACATCTCGCTCTTCTGCCTGCTGATGTTTGGCATGCAGTTCTTCTACACCTGGTACACCATGCGCAACCAGAACATGAGCGGCGGCATGCCCGGCATGAAGTTCGTGATGTATTTCATGCCGTTCATGATGCTCTTCATCTTCAACAGCCAGAGCGCCGGCTTGAACCTCTACTACCTCATCTCGCTGACCTTCACCATGGCCACCATGATGCTCATCCGCCGCTTCACCAGCGAGAAGAAGGTGCGCGCCCACATGGCCGCCTACGACCAGAAGCATGCCAACGGCAAGGGCAAGCCCAAGAAGAAGAGCGGCTTCGCCAAGCGCCTGGAAGAGCTCCAGAAGCAGGCCGAGCAGATGCAGAAAATGAAAGAGCAGCAAAGCAGACGATAAATCAACAACAACAAAAAACAATAAACAAAAACATTAAGTTATGGTAGTAGCACTTGTTACCATTTTCATTGTCGGATACTTCTGCATTGCGATGGAGCATCCGTTCAAAATCAACAAAACGGCATCGGCCCTGATGCTGGGCACCTTGCTGTGGACCGTGTTCACCTTCTGCCACAACATCTTCGATCCCTCTATGAGCATCGAAGCATGGCACGACTTCCTGAAAGAAGAGCTGGTGGGCAACCTCGGAGAGACAGCTGAAATCGTCTTCTTCCTGCTGGGTGCCATGACCATCGTCACCCTGATTGAGGACTACCAGGGTTTCCGCGTCATCACCGACAGCATCAAGACCACCAACAAGAAGAAGCTCCTGTGGGTCCTGTCCATCCTCACCTTCTTCCTGTCGGCCCTGCTCGACAACATGACCACCGCCATCGTGATGATTGCCCTGCTGCGCAAGCTCATCGCCGACAAGAAAGAGCGCTGGCTGTATGCCGGCATGGTGATTCTCGCCGCCAACGCCGGCGGTGCCTGGAGCCCCATCGGCGACGTGACGACCATCATGCTGTGGATTGGCGGCCAGGTGACCACCGTCAACATCATCGTCAAGACCATCTTGGCCTCGCTCGTCTGCATGGTGGTGCCCGTGATTCTCGTGGGCTTCACCCTGAAGGGCGAAATCCGGCGTCCCGAGGAGAGCCACGGCGACGTAGAGGTGCCCGTACACCTGCGCAAGCTCATCCTCTTCATGGGTATCGGCGCCCTTATCTTCGTGCCCATCTTCAAGACCTTCACCCACCTGCCTCCCTACCTGGGCATGCTCTTCGGCCTGGCCATTCTCTGGGTGACCACCGAAATCATCAGCCGCAAATATGAGAAAGAGGGCCACAAGCTGCCCACCGCTGTCTCGACCCTCGAGCACATCGACACTCCCACCATCCTCTTCTTCCTGGGCATCCTGATGGCTGTGAGCTGCCTGAAGGTGGCCGGCATCCTGAGCGGCCTTGCCACGGGCCTCAACAACGCCTTCGGTGTCGAAGCCCCCGGCTTCTTCTTCATCGACCTCATCATCGGCGTCCTCTCGTCGGTGGTCGACAACGTGCCGCTGGTGGCCGCCGCCATGGGCATGTATCCCATCACCGGTGCCGAAGTCGACTTCGCCGTCAACCATCCCTTCTGGGAGTTCCTGGCCTACTGCGCCGGTACCGGCGGCTCGCTCCTCATCATCGGCTCCGCCGCCGGCGTGGCCGTCATGGGTATGGAGAAAATCGACTTCATCTGGTACCTCAAGAAAATCTCCTGGCTCGCCCTGGCCGGTTACATCGCCGGAGCCCTGGTGTTCATGCTGATGGATGTAACGCTCTTTGAAGAGATAGAATGGTTGAGAAATTTAGCATAGCCTGGAAACAATGGTGCCAGCGTCCCTGGTGGCGCAAGTCGCTGAACGTTGTCACCGTCCTCTTCGCCCTGGCAGGCGCCGCCATCATCGGCGCCTGGGGGCTTTACCAACTGGGAGTCACCAACAACGGCGGCGCCGTGGACAAGAACTACCGTTCGCTGATGGAAGTCTCGGAAATCGAGGACCTGAAGCTGGCCAACCTCACCGCCGAGGAGATGGACAACGAGTGGGCCAAACGCTATGGCCGCGTAGCCGCACTGGCACGCTACTATCCCGTCAACGCCCGCCTCATCCTTTCGGCTTCGCAGCACTGCAACAACCCGAGCACGGTGGACCGCATGCTGGCCGCCGTGGGCATCTACATCGACAACCAAAAGGAGGTCGACCAGCTGAGTCAGCGCATCATCAAAATCATGGAGGAGGTGCCGCAGCAAAGCACCACCAACGCCATCCCCTGGATGACGGGGCCAGAATGGCCTGCACTGAAGAATGCCATCCTGCGCGACAGCGCCCTCATCCGCGAAGCCGGACGCCTCTCGGGCGTTGAGCCGCGCCTCATCGTGGGATGCCTCGTGGGCGAGCAGATACGCCTCTTCAACTCCAAGCGCGAGATGTTCAAAAAATACCTCGGCCCGGTGAAGGTGTTGAGCGTGCAGAGCCAGTTCAGCTACGGTGTCAACGGCATCAAGGACTTCACCGCCCAGGCCGTCGAAGAGCACCTCAAGGACCCCACCTCGGAATACTACATGGGACCAGCCTACGAGCACCTGCTCGACTTCGAGACCAACGACCATGTCACCGAGCGCTACAACCGCCTTGTCGACTATCGCAACCACCTCTACAGCTACCTCTACACCGGCTGCATCCTCCACCAAACCATGCTGCAATGGCGCCGCGCCGGCTACGACATCAGCGACCGTCCCGATGTGCTGTTCACCCTCTTCAACGTGGGCTTCTCGCAGTCGGTGCCCAAGCCCAACCCCGTGCCGGGCGGCAGCCACATCAACGTGGGCGACCGCACCTACACCTTCGGCGCCCTGGGCTTCGACTTCTACTACAGCGGCGAGCTGGCCGACGTGTTCCCCTTCGAGCGCGAGCACTTCGTCAGCAGCCAACGCATGCTCACGGCCGAAGATGTTGCACGCATCCAGGAAAATGTGAGCGAATGCAAGCGTCCCGAGCGAGGATTGGAATATCGAAAAGACTCCACACAGAAGACTTCGCAGGACAACCAGCCCGACCCCTTCGGAGTGAATCACGAGACCGTGAAACCCATCGAACACACGGCACAGTGAAAGGTGAGAGGTAAAAAAAATTTGACATTTTAAAAAAAAATGTATATTTGCAAAATAAAACCGAAAGCACAGAAAATACATTATTAACTTAAAAACACACAAAATGAAAACATTACGTAAAATCATGATGGCCATGTTTGCCATCGCAACCATCGGAATGACCGTTGCTTGCCAGAAAAGCGACAGCACCGACGACGGTCACGGCGACATCAACGCCAGCATCGTTGGCACTTGGAGAGTCGACCGTGCCCTGCTCAACGACAACATCATCCCCGAGGGTCAGCTGAACCTGAGCATTGTCATGAACGAGAACGGCACTGGCCAGCTGGTGAGCAATGGCCTGCCCCTTCCCATCGAAGAGAGCCACTTCACCTGGAGTCTGAATGGTACCAATCTCAAAGTCAAAATGAACGGCACCACCGAGGAACTGACCTACACCGTCACCACCCTCACCGCCACCAAGTGCGTTATCCAGGGCACCGTTATCCCCGGATATCCCACGCTGACCGGCGATGTGCGCCTCGACCTGAGCCGCGATGCCGTTGATCCCGAACCCCAACCCGAGCCCGAACCTGAACCTGAACCCGAACCGCAGCCTCAGACTCCTGATGAGTTCCCCGGTGGTACCCAGTGGACCTACAGCACTTCGGGTGTCATCACCGTTCAGGGTCAGTCTGTCACCATCACCCTCAACGCCACCCTGGCCTATGCCACTACCGGCCACGCCGGCACGCTGAACGTCGTGGCTGGTGCCACAATGGGTGCTATGCCCCTGCCCTACAACTACGATGAGACCATCGACTTCACCTACACCTTCGACGCCACCACCAACACCGGCACCATGACCGGCGCTGTCCCCGGTGCCGTTCCCACCACCTTCCCCTACACCTACAATCCCACCGATGATGTCATGATCATCGCCCTCGCCGATGTCATCGACGAAGAGACTCTTGCTGCCTATGTCGCCATGATTCCTGAAGGCGTCGAGTTTGAGATTCCCGAGCAGCTGATTCTCACCCGCGTCCCTGCCAACTAATTTCTTTTAGAAGACAGAAACAACCAAAGCCGCAACCGCCAAACGGTTACGGCTTTTTTCAAAACAAATAAAAACGATAAAAGATGAAAACATTAAAGAAAATCATGATGGCGCTGTGCGCCTTCGCCCTGCTCGGCATGACCGCTGCCTGCAGCAAGGACGACGACAAAAACAACGGTAGCGGCGACACCCACGGCTACGGCACTCTCCTGGTCGGCACCTGGCAAGTCGACAGAATGCTTTACAACGGCGAGGACGTGACCTCCTACATGCTTCGAGGCACCGTCAAACTCAATTTCTATCAAGGTGGTACCGGCCTGGTCAACGACAATGGCGAGACCCAGAACAATGAATTTTCTTGGGTCATCAACGGCGACGACATCACCATCACCGAGCACGACATCTCGATGACCTTCACCATCAACAGCCTCACCGCCACCGAGTGCACCTTCTCCGGCACCAACCTTGAGATGGACGGCCATATGTTCGAGGGCGAAATCACCGTCCACATGACGAAACTGCCCGACAATAAGAAATAGCCACAAGGTAAAAAACAACAAAAAAACAAGGCATCTTGTCTTTCGACAGGATGCCTTGCAATTTTATAGAATTGTTGGTTATTCGGCCTGGCCAGCGTCGGGGTTCTCCGGACGGAGGCTGACGGAGACGTAGTTCTTGAGGTTGATGTACTTCTTGGCGAGGTCGCGCAGCTGCTCGGCGGTGATGCTGCGGACAATGTCCTCGTAGTGCGCAAGGTAGTCGCGGCTTTCGTTGTAGTAGTATTCGTTGCTGAGGGCGCCGAGCCAGTAGGAGTTGTTCTGGCGCTGTGTGCCGAAGTTGACAATCATCTGTTCCTTAACCTTGGTAAGGGTCTTGGTATCGGGGCCTTTTTTCTGGTACTGCTTGAGGATGTCGATGCAGTCTTTCTCGACCTTCTGGATTTTGTCGGGGTCGCAGCCGATGGAGAATTTCCAGCTGACTTGAGCCGTGGGAAGGCTCTGGCTCCACACGCCAACCGAGGGGGTGTAGGCATCGCCGTTCTTCTCGCGCACTTCCTCGAGCAGAGTGATTTCGAGGGCGTCGCTGAGGGCGATGATGGCTATGCGTGTTTCAGGGGTAAGGTCTTTGCGGTCGATGTTCATCTCGCCATAAATCTGGAGCTTGCCCTGGCGCTCAATGCCTTTCACTGCTTCAGCGTGGACGATGCCTTCGGCGAACTTGGCCGTGCGGTCAACGTAGTTCTCATGCTTCTGGCTGCCGTCGGCGGGCAGGTGGTTGAGGTAGCGGGCAATGAGGTCGATGTCCTGGTCGGAGATGTTGCCCACAAAGAAGAAGACCTGGCTAGAGGCGTCGTGGAAACGCTCGCGGAAAATTTCGAGGGCATGGTCGGGGTCGATGGTGGCAATCTGTTCCTCGCTGGGAATGATAATAGTGCGTTTGTCGTTGGGGTAGATGGTTGTGTAGTACTTCTCCATGAAGGCCACCTGCGGGTTGTCGGCCACGAGCTTGATTTGGGTGCGGAGCTGCTCGATGTTGCGGGCAAAGAGGTCCTTGTCGGAACGCGGAGCAGTGTAGTAGAGGTTGATGAGCTGGAGGATGGTTTCGAGGTCGGCGGGTGCGCAGTTGGCATAGAATCCCTGACGCTCGTCGTCTATATACGGCGACACAGATCCAGTTGTGCCTTTCAGTTTCTTGGCGAGCTGGGTGGCGGTGAGGTCTGCAATGCCGGAGCCACCAATGAGGCTGACGGTGCTGGAGACGAGGAAGTAGTTGTCATCATCGTATAGCGAACTGCCACCAAGGCCAAAGGACGACATGATAATCTGGTCGGCCTTGAAGTCGGTCTTTTTCACCACGAAGCGGACACCGTTGGGGCAGGTGTATTCCTTGTAGTCGAGCACCTTGTTCTCTTTTGTAACCTTAGGGGTAACGGCGGGCACCTCGTCGGTGAAGAGGGGCTTGTCCTGGAAGGTGTCCACCCAAGGTTCGGTCTTCACCTTCTTGTTGTCGGCGATGATACGGCGCATGGTGGCCTCGTCGGGCACGCGGTAGCCCTCGCGTTCGGGAGCGGTAAGGTAGAAGACGAGGTTGTCGTCGGTAATCCAGCTGGACACGGTGCGGTTGCACTCCTCAAGGGTAATCTCGGGGACAAACTCTTTGGCGTAGCGCCATTCCTGACGGACACCGGGGATAACCTCTCCCTCGAGGAAGTGGCGGGTGTACTCGTCAGCCAAATCGTTGCTCTCGGTCTTGTCGGCCTCCTTGGCGGCGCGAGTGTACCACGAGAGGAGGTCCTCTTTCTGACGGTCAAGCTCTGACTGGAGGAATCCATGCTCATCGAGACGCTTCATCTCGGCCAGCAGCAAGGCGGCAGCCTCTTCGATGCGGTTCTCCTTGGGCGAGCAGCTGAGGGTGAAGTCGTCGGCCTCACGCACATAGTGAGCGATGAAACCGTTGTGGGCGGCGCCGGCACCCATCATGGGAGCCGTGGCTTTCTCACAGATATCGCCAAATCGCTCGTTAATCATGCTGGACACAAGGGAGTTGACAAAACCCTGGCGGAAGTCGCCAACAGTGCCCACGGGGGCTTTCGCGTGTTTCCAAACGAACGCCAGGCTTGTCGAGGTGGCCTCCTTGTCGGTGGCGATGGCTACGAGGGGTTCTTTGTTACCCTCAATGGTGAAGACGGGACGCGGCTTGGGGTTCATGGCCTTGGCATGAACGCTGAAAACGTCGCGCACGCGCTGTTCCATAGCCTTGGCGCCCTTCTTTCCGCCATACTCGAAGTTCTGCAAATCGCCCACCACCACGATGGCTTGCTGGTCGGGACGGTACCAGTCGTTAAAGAAGTCGACGATGGCCTGGCGCTTGAAGTTCATGATGACCTCTTCCTTGCCGATGGGCAGGCGATCGGCATAGAGCGACCCCTGAAATACGATGGGGAAGGTCTTCTTGCGCATGCGGTCGCCGTGACCCACGCCACCGCGCCACTCCTCGTGGATGACGCCGCGCTCGCTTTCAATCTCTTCCTGGTCGAAGAGGATGTTGCCGGCCCAGCCGTCGAGAATCTCTATACCCATCTTGACCATCTCGGGGTCGGTGCTGGGCATGTCGACATAGTAGACCGTCTGGTCGAAGCTGGTGTAGGCGTTGATGCCGCGACCAAACTCGATACCGTGTTCCTGGAGTTTCTTAATCATCGTGTTGTGGGGATAGCCTTTGATGCCGTTGAAGGCCATGTGCTCGCAGAAGTGGGCCAGGCCCTGCTGGTCGTCGCGCTCGAGGATGGAGCCGGCGTTGCTCACCAGACGGAACTGGATGCGTTCTTCGGGCTTCTTGTTGTCGCGGATGTAATAGGTGAATCCGTTGTCGAGGTGGCCGATGATGACTTTCTTGTCAACGGGCACCTTCTCGGTGAGGTCGGTCTTCTTCTCTGTCTTGCCGCCGGTGGGCAGCTGGGCCATAGCACTACCGCCGAGAAGCAAAGCGGTTAGCATGAGCCAGAATTTTACTTTCATCTTGTATTAATTGTTTAATAGGTTAAAATCAATTCCCAGCACCTGCATCCTTTGTTTAATGAGGGGCAGCTCCTCCTCGAGGAACTCGCGGCGTTGCTCGGCGAGAATTTTCTTCTTGGCGTCGGGGCTGACGAAATAACCCACACCGCGCCGGTTGTAGATGATTTCTTCGTTCTGCAACTGCTCGAAGGTGCGCATCACCGTGTTGGGGTTCACGCCCATCGACACGGCCACGTCGCGCACCGATGGCATGCGGTCGTCCTCGGCGGGCTCACCCTGGAGGATCTGCTCCATCAGCCGGTCGGCTATTTGCAGATATATCGGTTTCTGTTTCCTGAATTCCATAACATTTAGTTTTAGTTCTTAGTTTTGGTTCTTAGTTGTTGCGACTGCTTAAACTAACAACTGATAACTTAAACTTTTATCAAATCTTCCCTTTGCAGCGGTTGAACTCGATGACGCGCATCTTGCGGCCCTGCGGGTCGGGGACGATGCGCATGCCTAGGTCGTCAAGCCATAGGCTGTCGTGCTGCCACAGCTTGTTGTCCATCTCGTGATACTCCATCTTCATGTCGGGGTCAACACTGGGGTCGAGGAGCACCGGCAAGTGATGCGTTAGCCGCAAACTGGCGGCGATATTTTCCACACTCTGAAAACTCTCCTCATACGATACCTCGCCATCGCGCATCTGGACATGGAAAGTGGTTTTCGCGTCCTCTTCCTGAACATGCCTCTTTCTGGAGGAGAAACGAGCGGAATCGTAAACTTCTAGGATGCGCATAGGCTCATAGGTGGTGTCAGCACGAAGGATGCCTTTCTTCATCATGGCGTGCAGCAAAGGCGTATAGTCCTCGGGGGTTGTGGTGTCACGGTCGACGACCAAGTAGGTATAACCCGGCAGGAAGTCCTGCTTGCCATTGTCGTATTTATACAGGGTTGTCTCGTTTTCCGAGATGGAATTATTGGCCAGCCGAAGGGCTATCATCGGCACCGTGCCGGACATAACCATCGTGTCAAGATTCAGGTATTCTCTGACTGCGTGGCCGTGCTCAATCACGCCGTCCACATCCATGTCCCACGACACCATGCGCATCGTGTAGCGCTCGGTCTCAATGGTCTCGTCAACGCCGCGGTTGAAATAGCAACCCGTTGCCATCAATCCAACCCAAACAGCCATCATTATCATTATCCGTTTCATCATTCTTAATTCTTAATTTTTAATTCTTAATTCCTCTAGTACGGCATTTTCTTCAATCTGTGCCAGGTCAACCAGGTGAAGAGGGCAAAGATCACGACATTGAACCCGGTGGCAATGCCCATCGCCCAGTTCATCATATTCTCGGGACCCAGCTTGAAGATGGTGTCGTAGAACCACTCCATGAAATCGGGATTCTTTATGAGCGACACAACGATGGGGATGGCGATGATGGTGAAGGCAAACTCCATCAGGTAGAGGATGAGGAAGGTGTAGAGCACCTTGTGCTTCTTGAAGAGTGTGGCGGCAAAGAGGAAGATGGCGGGCGTGGCGAAGAGGCTCGTATAGGTGGCGGCGGTGAGGAGCCAGCTGTGGAAGCCGGGGATGGTGTCGTCGTCCATGGGGATACGGGTGAAGAGGGGGAAGCCGCCGTCGCCCTGCCATAGCCACTCGTGGTAGGCGCCTGCGGGCATCAGGCGCAGGATGATGTCGAGCACCATGCTTCCCAGATAAGTCACCATGGGAGCCACGATGAAGGTGAAGAAAAGCATGCTGAGGAATTTCTCCAGCTTGGAGGCCGGCAGCATGGCATAGTAGATACCTTCGTTGCGGAGGTTCATGGTGCGGTAGAGGCGCGACGGCAGCATAAGAGCGGCCAACGAGGAGACGACCATGATCATCACCACGCGGTAGTTGGGGGCAATGACGGCGGTACGGTCGATGACCAGCGCCAGCAGCCACACGGCGAAGGGCAGCGACGCCAGCACAATCATCGTCGTGCCGAACATCGGCCACAGGTTGCAAAAGTCTTTCTTGACAACTTTGCAGAAACGGTTCCAATCAAACTTGTTATTCATAGCATTTATCATTTTAATAACTCATTTTTTTCATCTTGTTCCAGCCAAGGAATCCCATGAGGACGGTCACCAGAGCCTGTGCGGCAAATATGGCCCAGAGAACGGCTTCGTTTTCCAAATCAATGAATAGTATAAATCCGAGGAGTTCGCCTCCCATCATCCATGCCCAAGCCAGGAGGCACATCAGCCTGCGACCGGATTGGTTCCGTATGGCATTGGCATAGATTATTCCCAAGGTGGGTCCCACGAAGGCCATCACGCAGTTGCACAGCAACGGTAGATTAACATATTGCCACACGCCTGATTGCCACATGTATCCATGGTAGAAAGGCATGTGTACCGCCGTGAGCAGGGAGTCGAATGCCACGTTGCCGACTATCATCGCCAACGGCGCCAAAACCAGCGAGAGCAATGCAATCGAGAGGTACTTCTCGCACTTGCTGGCCGGCAGCATGGCGAAGTAGATATCGCCACGCTTTTGCTTGCGGGCAACACCGGCATAAAGCTGCAAGGGTATCTGCGAAGCAAGGAAGAGCGACATAACGCCAGCCATTACTATGCGGTAACCGACACCTTCATTCTGTCCGGTCAAACCTTGAGCCAACATCATTATCGGGACAAACAACAGTTCGCCTGCCATTTCTGCACCCATTCCGCTGTAGCTCAACGAAAGACGCTTCACGTCGTGTTTCAACAGCTTTCCGAAACGATGAATGTCAAACGAGTTATTCATTTTTCTTTTAAACTATTTAACTACTTGAACAGTTCTCTAAACACATTCTTGTTCCTCAGCACGGCGTTGAAGAGGGCCTCGATGTTGATCTGGCTCTCCTCGCCGGTGGTGTTGGGGATGACGTTGAGGTAGCCGCCGGGCTGCATCTCGCTGTAGAGGGCATCCTGACGCTGCTCGCCGCCATACTCGAAGAAGAGCTTCTCCTGGATGCGCTGCACGCTGGCGTCGAGCAGCACGGCGTTGTTGTTGAGGATGACGATGGGGTCGATGAGGTTCTCCACATCCTTCACCTGGTGGGTGGAGATGATGATGGTGTTCCTCTCCTCGAAGCGGCGGCTGAGAATTTGGCGGAACTGGGCCTTGCTGGGGATATCGAGGCCGTTGGTGGGCTCGTCGAAGAGCACATAGTCGGTACCCAGCGAGAGGGCGGCGGCGATGAGGCTCTTCTTCTGCTGGCCGAAGCTCATTTCCTTGAACTTGCGGTTGGGATCCACCTCAAACTCCTCCATCAGGTGGAGGAAGGTGCCCCAGGCATAGCCGGGATAGAAGGGTGCCAGCTCGTCAATGTACTGCTGGGGGGTGCGGCCGTCGGGCAGGCTCACCTCGTCGGGCAGGAAGACGATGCGCTGCAACATCTCGGGCAGGCGGTCCTGGCTGGTGAGGCCGTCCACGGAGCAGGTGCCCTCGGTAGGACGCAGCAAGCCGCAGATGAGTTTCAGCAAGGTGGTCTTCCCCACCCCGTTCTCGCCCAGCAGACCATAGATGCTGCCCTGCGGGAACGACAGGTTGATATTCGAGAAGACCGGAGTCTTCTTGTAACTGAAGTTTAGGTTTCTGATTTCTATCATAATTCATCCAGCCTCACCCCCAGTCCCTCTCCATGTGGAGAGGGGTGTGGGTACCATGGCTGTCGGTTGTTTATTGGTTATACATTATTCGTTTGATAGTTTTACATTCTACTCCCCTCTCCGTGCGGAGAGGGGCCGGGGGTGAGGCTATTTGTATTTCACTGCCGTTCCGAACACCAGCACCTCGGCGGCCTGGGCCATGATGCTGTTGGTGGTGTAGCGCACGCCGATGATGGCGTCGGCCTCCATCTTCACGGCCTGGTCGACCATGCGCTGCGTGGCCTGCTCGCGGGCTGTCATCATCATGTCGGTGTAGCTCTTCAGCTCGCCGCCCACCATGCTCTTCAGCCCCTGGCCGAGGTCGCTGAACATGTTCTTGGCACGGATGATGCTGCCGGAGACAACTCCCAATTCTTCATAATTCACACCCTGAAGGGTTTCTACTGTTACGATTTTCATTGTGTTGATATTTTTTTTTATTATTATTTTTTTTTCTATCTACTCCCCTCTCCGTTCGGAGAGGGGCCGGGGGTGAGGCTTTTAATTCTTCATATCCGTCGCTCCCTGACGTGCCTTGCTCTCCAGTTCCATCTTGCCGATGCGCCAGGTGAGGCCGACGCTGACGAAGCGCGAGTCGAAGCGGCGGCTGCCGGTGGTCTGGTAGGCGGGAGCCGTGGTGATGCTGCCGAATTCGGCCATGCCGAAGATATCGTTGACCGTGAGGTTGACACTCAGCTGGCGCTCGAAGAAGTCGGCGCTGGCACCGAAATCGATGCCCTTGTTGGCGTTGGTCAGGCTGTAGAGGCCCAGGCGCGGCGAGGTGTAGTGGGCATTGGCGAAGAGCTCGAGCCAGCCGCCCACCTTGGTCCACAGGTTGACGCGGGCGCTCCAGCTCCACTTGTTGTCCTTGAAACCGTCGTAGTCGTAGGCATAGTTGAACACCGAGGCGTTCAGGCGGATGTTGAAGAAGCCGCTGGGACGGTACATGATGTTGGCCTCGAGACCCTCGGTGTGCGAGGAGCCGATGTTGACGGCCTTGGTGTAGTTGACCATATAGTCGAAGTAGGGGTCGGTGCCGGCAAGCGTCGTGGCACCAATCTCGTTGGTGTTGGCGCGGAAGTAGGCGTTGAGGCCGACATTGCCGAAGCCCATCACGTATTTGTTGAAGGCGGCCTCCAGGTTGTGGGTGTAGCTCATCAGCAGGTTGGGGTTGCCGGTACGGTAAGAGTATTCTTCGTAGATGCGGAAGTCGGTATAGTCGAGCAGGTCTTCGCTGGCGGCGAAACGGCGGGTGTAGCTCAGGCTGTAGCTGGAGTAGTTCTTCGTCTGGTAGCTCAGGTGGATGCTCGGCACGATGCCGGGGAACGAGGTATCCATGTTCAACTTGTCGTTCAGTGCGTTGTGCTCCACATGACCATACAAGAACTTGTCCTCGAAACGCAGGCCCAGCTTGGCAGTGAAGCCGCCCCAGCGCTTCTGACCCGTGACATAGGCGGCCGTCGAATAATAGGTACCCACGGCCTCGTAGGTGCGGTGGCGCATGTTGTCCCAGTCGCCCGAGGGCAGCAGGCTGTCGAGGCTCTCGCTGCTGTAGTTGCCGCCCACGCCCAGCTCGGCACCGGCCTCAATCTCGAAGTTGTTCTTCAGCGGGTGGGTGTAGTTCACCTCCATGCTGGCATTGGGGGCATAGGTGTCGGCATCGTTGTGGCGGCGGAAGTCGGTGCCCACCGCATAGTCGCGCCAGTTGTCGCTGTAGCCGTAGTTGCGATAGAAGAAGCCGTTGAAGCTGACACTCAGCTTGCGTCCCGTGGTGTCGAAACGCTTCTCGTACCATGCTCCGCCGTAACCGCCGTAGGTGGTGCCGTGATTCTTGATGGTGTCCAGGTAACTCAGGTTGCGCAGCGTGGGCTTGTACTCATAATACTGATAGTCGTTGTAGAGCGAGTTGCGGTCGCCGTAGGGCCAGGCACCCAGCCAGGCCGTGAGGCTGCTGGTGCTGTCGATGTTCCAGTTCACGTTGAAACCCATGTAGCCACCCCAGTAGGGCATCTTGACCTTGGTGTCGAATTTCTGGTAGCGGCTGGTGTCGCCAGTAGTGGGGTCTTTCAGGAGGCTCGTGCCGTCCTCTTCACCGTTGTGGTTACCGTAGTTGCCGGTGAGGTAGAAGTTGAAGTCCACCTTCTCGTTGGCCCACACGTAGGAGATCCACGGCGAGATGGCTGGCGTGGTGGTGGCACGCACACCCACGCAGAGCAGCTCGTTGCGCGTAATCTTCTGGTTGGTGACAATGTTGATGACGCCGCCGCTGGTCGAATAGCGGGCCGAGGGGTTGGTGATGACCTCGATGCGCTCGATGGCGTTGGCGGGCAACTGCTTGATATACTGCTTCAGGGCCTCCTCGTTCATGTGACTCGGACGGTCGTTAATCCATATCTCCACGCTCGACACACCGCGCAGCGTGATGTTGCCCTCGGCGTCCACCTCCACACCGGGGGCGTTCTGCAGGGCGTCGCTGGCCGTACCCGTCTGGATGCTTGGGTCCTCGCTGGTGTTGTACATGTTCTTCTCGCCGTCCATCACATAGAGGGGCTTCTCGGCCACAATCTCCACCGTCTCCAGCAGCGTACCACCCTTGAGCTTAATCTCTAGATTTTCTAGATTTTCTAGTATATCTAGTTTCTCTAGATAAGTTCCATATCCCACGCAGCTGGCCTGCAACAGGTAGCTGCTGGGCTTAACGTCCTTGATTTCAAACTTGCCGTCGAAGTCGCTCGCATCGCCGCGCACGAAGACGGTGTCGGTGGAGCGCATCAGGCCCACGTTGACCAGAGGCAGCGCCTCGCCGGTCTTGGCGTCGCTCACCGAACCCTTGACCTTGACATTCTGTGCCTCGACCGAGGCCATCGTGGCGACCATCGCCAACAGAGCAAAAACGATCTTTTTCATAACTATTATATATTAATAACTATTATCTTTTATCTATTAACTTTTTTCATCCTCTTGTCTTCCTCCACCGCCTTCTCGACATCCTTGCCCATGTGGTTCATGAGCGCGTTGAGCGGGGTAAAAATGAGGCCGCTCACAATTCCGCTGATGATGGAATGCCTCCAGTCTCCTCCAAACAATTTGCTGACCAGGAAGAAAACCACCGTGTAGATTACAAAAACAATCAGGTAATACACCCAATCTTTTTTCTTGAAATGTTCTTTGATAGTCATTTTTTCTAATTTATTGTTTTTCAATTCGTTTTTCGTATTCTTTGCTGGTGTACTAGTTAACTAATACACTGCAAAAGTAATACAATTTTTCATACCCACCAAATTTTTTTTCAAAAATTTTTCATTTTTTTCTCAACTTGCACCATAACCAATTGGTAATAAATAGTATAAACCACCTACCAAATACCTACCATCTCCCTACCAACACCCTACCAACTCCTACCGTGGTAGGAGTTGGTAGGGTGTTGGTAGGGTCTTCGTAGGTCGTTCGTCCGACCTTGGCACCAATTTTGTAGCAACCGTCCTCCCCTACCCCTCCCGGTGAGAGGGTGCAAATTGGGAATTCCTCCATCTATAGTATTTTATTTTAGGATTACACATACGAAAATCAGAAAAATCTCGTTATCAAATCATAATTAAAATTCGTATGAACAGCATCACAATATTCATTAGTAGTGTACAAGATGAATTCGCAATAGAACGCAGGAAGATTGCCGAATATATCCGTCAGGATGCGCTGTTCTCTCAATATTTTGCTCCTTTCCTTTTTGAAGAGTTGCCCGCACAAGACAAGTCTGCACAGTTGGCCTATCTCGAACAGGCAGCCAGCGCAGAAGTTTACCTGTTGTTAATCGGGAGCAAATATGGGTATGTAGATGCTGACGGTGTTTCTCCGACCGAGAAGGAGTACAATACCGCCTCTGCCAATCACGCCTATCGGATGGCTTTTGTGAAGAATGCTGACAAAAGAGAGCACAAAGAGGAATCTTTCAAACGGAAAATCGACAACACTGTCATCCGCAACACCTTCAGCACATACGACGAGTTACAAAATGCTGTTTACGCTTCATTAATAGAGTATATGGTTTCTCACCACATACTACGCAACGGACCTTTTGATTCTTCCATCCATCCCAATGCAAGTATTGCAGATTTGGACAAAGAAAAGATAAGGCGTTTTGTCGGTTTGGCGAAAGAGAAAAGGCAGTTTCCTATCCAATATACCGAAGAGAACATACACCAAATTCTATATAGCCTGCATCTGATTACAGATGATGACAAACTCAAAAACGCAGCCCTTTTGATATTCGCCAAAGACGTACAAGAATGGTTTGCCTCTGCCACCATCAAATGCGCACAGTTTTATGGCACAAAGATTCAAAAGCCCATAGCGTCGCAACAAATATATGGAGGCAATGTGTTCGAAATGGTGGATATGGCGGTCAGTTTTGTGATGTCGCGCATAAACCAACATGTGGGAGAGAGGACACAAACTGCACAAGTGGATGTCACTCCTGAAC
Organism: Bacteroidales bacterium UBA2939; assembly: GCA_002349055.1. GTDB lineage: Bacteria > Bacteroidota > Bacteroidia > Bacteroidales > P3 > Colimorpha. The sequence continues at coordinate 107,790 of DECD01000014.1, forward strand.
TTCCTCCTCAGGCTGTGGCCGAGGCCATTGTTAACGCTGTGGTTCATCGCAACTATAACGATAACGGCAGTGTGCAGGTGATGTTATTCAAGGACCGTCTGGAAATCTGGAACCCCGGCAGATTGCCACACGGGATGACTATAGCCAAACTGAACGAGGAACACACCTCAAGACCAGTCAATCCTGTGCTTGCTCATCCTGTTTATCTCGCTGGTTATATTGAACAATTGGGAACAGGAACCACAGACATAATTGATAGTTGCTTGGCAAACGGTCTACGGAAGCCTGAATTCCACCAAGGAGATGACTTTCGTGTTGTACTGTGGCGACCTGAGGCACAAGGGGAATCGGAAGTTGCAAGTGAAGAAAAGGCACTAGAAGGAGTACAAGAAAGAGTACAAGAAGGAGTACAAGAAAGAGTACAAGAAAGGGTACAAGAAAATGCCAGTATTAATAGAGTTGTGATGGCAATTCGCGGGAATACAATATCAGCAAGTGAAATAAAGGAAAAAATGAACTTGAAAGGCCGCTCCAACTTTACAACACGATATTTGCACCCATCCATTGAAGCTGGATATGTAAATATGCTTTATCCTGATTTACCCAAACGACGAGACCAAGCTTATTATCTGACAGAAAAAGGATTACTCCTGCTTTCAAAATTACTGAAAAAATAAACCTTTGCACATCAAACTAAAAGCCGAGGCCAACGATGGACTCGGCTTTCGGCTCTGAGAATGTTATCAGTCTATTTTAAAAAAATACGATATTGTACCTATTTGTATTTCAGGTGCACTCTCATCAGCATTGAATCTTGCCTTGAGAGCAGCCTCTTTTGCCGCATTGATTAATAAATTATTATTTATTGTTGACCCCTTTTCGGGAGCTGTTACTTTTGTAACTTTACCGCTTCTGTCAACCCAAATTTTCACAACAACTTTCCCCTGTGCTGCAGAAGTGGATACATATCGAGGTGTGGGCAAAGAAACAGCACTTCGTCCAGCCACCGAGAATTGACCTTTTGTCGATGGGTACTCTCCAAGATTGCCTCCAACGGAAGCTCCGCTTTTCTTCCCCTGAAACAATACACTAGAATTAATCTGCGTGCTGGAATCTTTTACTGGTTCTACGCTAACATTCTCCCTCATCTGAACAGTGATATTATAGTCCCCTATAATATATGTGCCACTTGTAGTATATGAACCATATGACTTTGGCCTCTTAACATATATTTTGGTATTTTCCCCATTGCAGGTAGCAACATATTCGTAATCTTTATCAATTATGGTAACCAAATGCCCTTTCCCTTTTACATACACATATTTTGGATGGCTTCCACTATGTTCGGACGTCTCATGATGACAATGGTTTTTAAGTAAAAATTCGCTCCTTCGTCGCGTTCTTTTTCAATTTGCAAAAGTACGACATTTTTCCCATTCGACAAAAAACTTTTTACTTAGTTTGAAAAAAAGACACCCTCTAAAGAATAACTATGACAACTGTAACTGTGACTATTCTTCCCCAAATGTCCCGTAAACGCCTCGTAGTAAAGAAGAACAACTAACGTCCAAATTTCTTTTTGACAGTTTTACAGTTTTACAGTTAAAAAAATGCATGACGATATTTCTTGTTAATACTATATAACTAATTAATATATAGATATATATATTAGATATAGAAGAATGCGACCCTTCAAAAAATAAACTGTAAAACTGTCAACTGTCAAAAAACCCCCAATTCAATCAACCAATTTTTCTCCTAAAAAGCAAAGAAACAATAAAATACGACATCACAAAAAAAGACATTAGCCATTCCAACTTCCGGAAAAGTCACAGAAAATATCCGTTTTCCCCTCTCAAAAGCCACAAAAACCATCCATTCGCCCCCTGTTTCGACACTTTTCACCCTCCAAAAGCCCACATCATCGCTTCCAAATTTCATCACTCCAACCCCATTTGGAATGCATTTTCTATCCCAAAACCCACCCTCGCACCCGTTTTAAGCGTAGCTTTCTTTTCAATTTTTCTTTTCTCCCAATCCCCACCATCCCTATCTCCTCCCCTCTCCTTAGGGAGATGAGAGGATGCCAGTGGCATCCGAGTACGGCCTTGCGTCTGGCACCGGGGGTGAGGCTTCTCCGTGTCAACTCCGTATCAACTCCGTGTCAACTCTCACTTCGTATCTGTTAATTTTAACTTAATTGCCTTTTTCTCTCCATTAAAAGGAAACGCCTAACGGCGTACCCTAGCCCGTAGGGATTTTCTTTTAATAGACAATCCTTTACGTTTCTCCCACAACTACTCCGTAGGAGTTTTCTGTTAATTTCTGAAACCTTCAAACAATATTATCCGCTGCCCTCCGTTATATAATGTATTAAATCTATAATAATAAAACAGGAATATATCATGCAAGAAGAAAACAAAGAACTGGGAAACAGCTACAACCACGAGGTTTCGATACAATTCTTCCGCCGCTGGTGGAAGCTGCTGGCGGCAGTGTTCGTGCTGGGCGCCATCGGGGCAGCCATCGCCGCCTGGAGCATCAAGCCCCTCTACAAGTCGTCGGCCGTCATCTTCCCCACCAACTCCAACCGCCTGTCGAAGGCCATCATGGGCTACCACTACAGCCTCGACTTCATGGATTACGGCATCGAGCGCGACTGCGAATATGCCATCCAGATTCTCAGTTCAAAACGAATGCAACAGGCTGTCTGCGAACACTTCAACCTGCTGGAGCACTACGGCATCCCCGCCGACCACCCACACCGCCTGTTCAAACTCGACAAGCAATATAAGAGCAACATCACGGTGAAGCGCACCGAGTTCCTCGGCGTGGAAATCGGCGTGCTGGATCAGGACCCGCAATGGGCCGCCGACATCGCCAACTACATAGCCACGATGTACGACACGCTGTGCCACGAGATTCACCACGACCGCGCCCTCTCGGCCGCCGAGGTGATGGACGGTGTGTGCGCCTCGATGGAGAAAGAGATTGATTCCCTGTCGAATCTGCCCGCCACTGCCTGGCGTACCAAGCTCATCGCCGACAAATGCGAGCAACTGGCCGACCTGCAGACCCGCGCCACGCAGACCTCCGTGGACAAGAACCTGGAGGTGAGCTACAAATACAGTGTCGACGAGGCCGTGCCCGCCGACAAGAAAGCCTATCCCAAGCGCCTGCTCATCATCCTCGGCGGCAGCTTCGGCGCCGTGGTGGTGTGCATCTTCGCGCTGCTCATTTTCTGCCCCATGAAGAAAGAAGAGGAGGAAAAATGAAAAAAAGGGAGTACAAGGAGTACAAAGGAGAGCAAGGAGTACAAGACAATAGCTCTGGCAAAGGTAACGTCTTGCACTCCCTGTTCTCCATGCACTCCCTTGCACTCCTTATCACCTTGGCGTTTGTCGTCGCCGAGGCTTACGCACTGTGGTACAAGGGCGACGCCACCGTGGGACTTGTACCGCTGGCGCTGCTGGTGGTGTGGCTCTTCGTGGTGCGGCTCGAGACGGGCTTCCTCCTGATGACCCTCCTCACCCCCTTCGCCGTCAACATGGCGCTGCTGCCGGGCATGGAACTCTCGATGCCCGTGGAGCCGATGATGATACTCTTCTCGGCCATCTTCTTCTTCCGCCTGCTGGCCACACGCAGCTACGACGCGCGCCTGTTGCGCCACCCCGTGACGCTGCTGCTGCTGGCCTCGCTGCTGTGGATGGCCTTCACCTCGATAACCTCCGAGATGCCGTGGGTGTCAATCAAATACACGCTGGCAAGGGTGTGGTTCGTCACGCCGTTCTTCTTCGCTGCGGCGCACTTCTTCAAAGACCACAGCCGCATACGGCAGTTTTTCTGGGCCTATGCCATAGGTCTCGGCGTTGTCATCTTCATCGCCACCGCCAAAACACTGGGCAACTTCAGCGACCTACAGACGCTGCACCGCGTCATGAAACCCTTCTACAACGACCATACGGCCTACGGCTGCGTCATTGCGCTGATGCTGCCCGCGGCCTTCTATTTCATCTTCTCGCACAGCATGAAAGGCTGGCGCCGCGTGCTGTCGCTGGCGCTGTTTGCAGGACTTTGCATTGGCCTGTTCTTCAGCTACTGCCGCGCGGCATGGATTAGCGTGGCGGGAGCCATCGGCGTCTACGTGCTCATCCGCATGGGCATGAAAGTCAAGTGGATGGTGCTGATGTTCGGCCTCGGCGTGGGGCTGTTCTTCGTCTACCAGAGCGACGTGCTCTACAAGCTGGGCAAGAACCAGCAGGACTCGAGCTACACGCTGGCCGACCAGGTGAAGAGCATCTCCAACATCTCGACCGATGCCTCGAACCTCGAGCGACTGAACCGCTGGGCGTCGGCCCTCCGCATGTGGGAAGAAGAGCCCGTGCTCGGCTGCGGCCCTGGCACCTACCAGTTCCTCTACGCCAGCTACCAGCGCTCCTACCAGCTCTCGACCATCAGCACCAACGCCGGCGATCTGGGCAACGCCCACAGCGAATACATAGGTCCCATGACCGAGCAGGGAGTGCCGGGCGTGGCACTGGTGGCGCTGCTGTTCCTCACCACCTTCGCCACCGGCGTGCGCGTCTACCGCACCGCCAAAGACCCCCACACGGCCCGCATGGCACTGGCTTTCACGCTCTCACTACTGACATATTACATCCACGGCGTCTTCAACAACTTCCTCGACACCGACAAGCTGTCGGTCCCCTTCTGGGGATTCACCGCCGTCATCGTGGCCCTCGACGTATACAGCGAAAAACACAATAAACCAATACCAAATGAAAAAACACGTACTATTTCTGGCACTCCTGCTGACCTCGGCGGCCACGCTGACAGCCCAATCGAACCTGAGCTTAAAGGTTGACATTCTCGGTCACGGTGAAATCCGCAAAGGCGGACTGAAAGACAGCTCGAACTACGAACCTCGCTTCATAGCAAACCGCTCGAGGCTCATCACCGACTATTCCGGCGCCTCGGGCAAGCTGCACTGGGACCTACACCTCACCCTGCAACTCAAAACCATCTGGGGACAGACGGGCAATTTGAAAGTTTTCGAAGGCTGGGGCAAGCTGAGTGGCGAGAACGGATTATTCGTACAGGTAGGTCGTCAGGCGTTGTCGTACGACGACGAGCGAATCATCGGCATGAACGACTGGGCAATGGCCTCGCAGTCGCACGACGTGGTGCGTGCCGGCTACGAAGGGAACATCCACAAACTGCACCTCGCCGCCGCCTACAACCAGGACGGCGATGTGGAGGAAACCGGGGGAAGCTTCTTCGACGCCGCCAACGGCGCCCAGGTCTACAAAACAATGCTCATGGGATGGTACCACCTACAGCCCAAAGACTTTCCGGCTTCGCTCTCGCTGCTCTTCATGAATGTCGGCATGCAAGCTGGCACGCAAGGTGTCGACGAGCACAACGAGTACCAGCAGTTCTACGGCGGCTATCTCAAATTTGAGGAACCGTGGCTGACACTCGAAGGCTCCTACTACCGCCAAGGTGGCCACGAGGAGCACGGCCTGCCCATCGAAGCCTGGATGGCCTCGGTGAAAGCCGACTGGAGGCCCACCCAAATCATCGGTGCCACCGCAGGTTACGACTACCTGAGCGGCGATGAATACTTCAACGTCCCCGCTTCCGGCTCCTTGGGCATGGTCCAGCACAAAGTCATCCGTGGATTCAACCCCATCTGGGGCTCGCACCATAAGTTCTACGGTGCGATGGACTTCTTCTATGTCTCCACCTATTTCAGCGGTTTCACACCCGGTTTGCAAAACCTCTATGCCACCCTCGAACTCCACCCCTGGGAGCGCCTCAACCTCAGCCTCGGCTACCACTATTACGCCATTGCCACCACCCTCGCAAACATGGATCGCACCCTCGGCCACGACATCGAGCTCTCGGCCGACTTTGCCATCAGCAAAGAGGTCTCCCTCGCTGCCGGCTTCTCCTACATGTTCGGCGACGAGACCATGGACAAACTCAAACGCAGCACCGACAACTCCAAGCTCACCTGGGCCTGGATAGATTTGCGCTTCAAAAACTAACAACTACTCGTCGCTGGTGGCGGAGATGAAGCGGCGGTAGGCGCTGAAGGTGTTGGCACGGGAGAGGAAGCCGAGGTAACGCTCGTTGTCATCGATGACCACGAGGTTGTAGCGGTCGCCGATGCGGAACTTCTCCACCACATCGGTCAGCGTGTCGGACGAGTGCACGATGTCGCCCTCGGAGATGGGGTGCATCAGGTCGTCAACAATCACACTGTCATAAAGGTCCGGACGGAAGATTATCTTGCGGACATCGTCAAGTGCCACGACACCCAGGAAACGGTCGTCGTCACTAAGCACGGGGAAAATATTGCGGCGCGAAGTCTGGATGACCTCGACGAGATCGCGCAACGTATTGCCACTGCGGACGATGACGAAGTTGGTCTCGATGAGGCGCTGCATGTCCATGAGGTGCCAGGCAGAAGCATCCTTGTCGTGCGTCAGCAAGTCGCCCTTCTTGGCGAGCTTGCGGGCATAGATGGAGTGGCGCTCGAAGGGACTGACACAGAGGTAGGTGACGGCCGATGCCACCATGAGGGGCACCAACAGCTGGTAACCGCCGGTGATGTCGGCAATGAGGAAGGTGGCCATGAAGGGCGCGTGCATCACGCCCGTCATCACCGCCGCCATGCCCACGAGGGCGAAGTTGGCTGTATCCTGCTCGGGAAGACCCATCTGGTTGCACGCCATAGCTACGAAATAGCCCGACAGACCACCCACGATAAGCGAGGGGCCGAAGGTGCCGCCCACGCCACCGCTGCCAATGGTGGTAGCCGTAGCCACCGCCTTGAGCACGATGAGCAGGAAAAGCACCACAAGGATGACCCAGGCATTATCGGCCCAGGAACCATAGATAGTATTGACAAACAGGCTGCTACTGTCGCCATGGAGCAACTGCGTCAACATGCCGTAACCCTCGCCGTAGAGCGGCGGGAAGAGATAGATGAGCACGCCCAGCAGCAATCCTCCCACACCCACACGAACCCAGGGATTGGAAACCCTCGAGAAGAGACCTTCGACCTTGTCGGTGGTGCGGAGGAAATAGATGGAAACCAGTGCGCAGAACACGCCAAGCACCGCATAGAAAGGCAGTTGCGAGAGACCGAACTGCTGCGTCACCTCGAAGTGGAACTGCACATCGGTACCCATAAGGAAGTAAGCCACCGTGGCCGACACCAATGCCGAGATGAGCAGCGGCAAAGCCGTCGTGGCGCTGAGGTCGAACATGAACACCTCGAGCACGAACATGATGCCCGCGAAAGGAGCCTTGAAGATGCCTGCGATGGCACCCGCGGCACCACAGCCGAGGAGGATGCGCACGCTCTTGGAGCTCAGGTGGAACCAGCGGCCCATGTTACTTCCGATGGCCGAGCCGGTAGAGGCTATCGGGGCCTCCAATCCCACGCTTCCGCCAAAAGCCACAGTGAGCGTGGAGGCGATGAGCGAGGTGTACATATTCTTTGACGGCAGGCGCGACTTGTTGCGGCTGATGGCCAGCAGCACCGACGGCAGGCCATGGCCGATATTGCCACGCACAATATATCTGACAAACAGAACGGTAAGCAGGATGCCCACCAACGGGAAAATCAGCATCATCACATTGCCGCCAAAGGGTGTCAGGGCACCCATGCGCGTCACCACCAGGCCGGCATAGTGCACCACGGTCTTCAGCGCCACAGCCGCAAGACCCGACAGCACACCCACAGCCACAGCAAGCATCAGCACAAAACCGTGCTCGCTCATGTGGCGACGTCGCCAACGGTAGATTTTACTGTAAAGATGCATTTTTTCAAAAAAAATTAAAATGCAAAGATACGAAAAATAATTGAATTGCGTTATATTGGTTAAAAAAATAACATTTATTATGAAAAAAGCACACTTTTTCACCTGCGCCCTGGCCATGCTCGCGCTGACCTCGTGCGTGTCGCTCAGTGAACACGAGAACCTGCAAGCCAAATACAACCAGACCTCCAAGCAGTTCCAGCTGACGCGTCAGGAGCTGGAGGAAATCAAGGAGGAGAATGCCATCCTCACCCGCCAGAACACCGCCCTCACCAGCGACTACTCGGAACTTTCCTCTGCCAAGACCCGCTCCGACATTGCCGTCGACAGCCTCACCCGCCGCATCGAGAAACTGCGCCAGCACTACGACACCACCCTCGAGAACTACATGCAGCAGGTGGCCGGCAAAAACCGCGACCTCACCCGCGCCCAGAACCTCCTCACCGCCCGCACCAAAGAGCTGAATATGAAAGAGGACGAGCTGCGTATCAAGGAAGAAGAATTCGCACAGCAACAGGAATCTTTCCGTCTGCAACGCAGCGAGATGATTGCCAAACAGGCAGAACTCCAGCGCGAAGAAGCTGCCATGCGTGCCCGCCTCGAAGCCAAGGAACGCGAGCTCGAGGCCGTGCGCAACTCCGTCACCAACGCCCTCGTCGGATTTGCCGACAAAGGACTGAAGGTGGAGACCAAGGACGGCAAAGTCTATGTGTCCATGGAGAATAAACTGCTCTTCCCCTCGGCCAGCTGGACGGTCTCGAAAGAGGGTGCCAACGCCATCAAAGAGTTGTCGAAGGTTCTTGAACAAGACACCACCTTGAACATTATGGTTGAGGGACATACGGACAACGACCCCTACCGTGGGAACACCGCCGTCAAGGACAACTGGGACCTCTCGGTGATGCGTGCCACCGCCATCGTCAAGCTCCTCCTCCAGCACGGCCCCGGCATCAACCCCTCCCGCATCGAAGCCTGTGGCCACGGCGAGTTCGCCCCCAAGGCCGACAACAGCACCGCCGAGGGCAAAGCCGCCAACCGCCGCACAGAAATCATCCTCACACCCAACCTCGACAAACTGCTCCAGCAGCTGAAGAATTAAGCGACGATTTGTCGCTTTTTTCATTTTTAGCGTCTTAGATTCATTTTTTTGCGTATCTTTGTAGTTGCGTCGCGTTATGCCGCGACGGCATAATATATTTGGAATCAATATTATAAACAATAATAATAATTATAATAACTATGGCAAAAAAGGCATTGTGGAGCAAAATTGCCCGCGTCTGCATCCTTGCAACCCTCCTCCCCGCAGCCCTCACCCAGGTCCAAGCACAAAAGCGCGACCCCATGGCCATGCCGGTGGTTGAGGAAGACTCCATCATGAAACACATCATCGAGCTTTCGGCCGACTCCTATCAGGGCCGCATGGCCGGCACCATCGGCTACGACCAGGCGGTGAGCTATGTCGAACAAGTGCTGCGCGGCTACGGCGCTAAAATCACCGAGCAACGCTTCAACATCGAGTGCAACGAGGTGGAGAACTGCAAGTTCAACATCTACACCCCCGGCACCAAGGACAAACGAGTCTTCACCCTCGGTAACGAGTTCTGCTGCGCCGGCATGACCGGCCGCGGATATGTCGACGCACAGATGGTCTTCTGCGGCTACGGCATCGACGACGAGGAGATGAACGACTACAAAGGTGTTGACGTGCAGGGCAAGATTGTGGTCCTCCTCACCGGCCTTCCCCAAGGCTCCTGGCTGCCTGCCAACGTAGCCAACCACAACACCACATTGCGCGACAAGGCCCGCACCGCCGAGCGTCACGGTGCCCTCGGTGTCTTGGCCATCAACCTGACCAACAGCTGCCAACCCTACGAAGTGCAGGGACGCGTCTACTGCGGCGAGCTGCCCCACCTGGCCACCTTCCCCATCCTGCATCTCACCCTCGACTGCGCCCGCGAAATCTTCCAAGGTGAGGCCATGCCTATCGACTCCGCCATCAGCGCCATCAACGAAGACCGCCTGCCTCATTCCTTCGCCCTCTTGAAGAAGGCCGAGGTGGATGTCAACGCCATCTACCGCCAGCGCGCCGTCACGGCCAACGTGCTGGGTTTGCTGCAAGGCTACGACCACAAGATTGACGACGAACTTATTGTGGTGGGTGCTAGCCTCGACCACGTGGGCATGCAGGGCGAGACCTGCCTCTTCCCCGGTGCCGACATCAACGCCTCGGGCGTGGCCGCCGTGTTGGAGACCGCCCGTCTGCTCTCCCAACCCCAATACCGTCCGCGTCGCAGCATCCTCTTCGTGCTCTTCAGCAGCAGCGAACAGCAGTACCTCGGCTCGCGCGTCTTCCTGTCCAACTTCCCCAAACTGCGCAAGATTGAGGCTTTCATCAATGTGCAGAATATCGGCCACGGCGACAGCATCGTCATCTTTGGCGACAATCGCTACCCCTCGCTGTGGGAGATTGCCCGTGTGCGCGACAGTGTCAACCACAACCTCCTGTGGCACAACCCCGAGAAGACCAATCCCCGTGGCGACGCCCGCGGATTCGACGTCATCGGCATCCCTTCGCTGGTCTTCACCACCCTCAACGGCATGCACCACAACCACGTCACCGCCGACATCTGGGAGAACATCGACCGCCGCATGCTGACCGGCGCCACCCAGGTGGTGGTGGAAACGGTGCGTGAGCTGACCGACGGAATGTATCGTGGCAGAAGCCCTAAAAGCAAAGCACTAAAATTCATCGAATAACTCTCTTCCTCATTTTTCATTTCTCATTTCT
>DECD01000014.1:118460-123103 GCA_002349055.1 Bacteroidales bacterium UBA2939
ATTTCTCATTTCTCATTTCTCATGTGGACACTGTATAAAAAAGAACTTGCCAGCTTCTTCTCCTCGCTGATTGGATACCTGACCATTGCGGTATTCCTGATACTTACCGGACTCATGCTGTGGGTGCTGAAGAGTGATTTCAACATCCTCGACTACGGCTATGCCGGCATGGACGGCCTCTTCCTCATCGGACCGTTCCTCTACCTCTTCCTCATCCCCGCCATCACCATGCGCACCTTCGCCGAAGAACGGCGCGGCGGCACCATAGAGATGCTGATGACCCGTCCCCTGAGCGATTGGACCATCGTCTGGGCCAAATTCCTGGCAGCATGGACGCTGGTGTTCATCTCGCTGCTGCCGACGCTGGTGTGCTACTTCAGCGTCTATTCCCTGGGCTATCCCGTGGGCAACATCGACACCGGCAGCGTCTTCGGCTCCTACATCGGATTGCTGCTCCTCGGCGGTGCCTTCGTGGCCATTGGCCTGCTGTGCAGCTCGCTGACGAGCAACCAGATTGTCTCCTTCATCGCCGCCGCCGTACTCAGTGCCATAGCCTACATGGGCTTCGAAAGTCTCTACCGCATGGAACTCTTCGGCAACGGCGACCTCTTCGTGAAAGGCCTTGGCATGATGGACCACTACGAGAGCATCAGCCGCGGCGTGGTCGACACCCGCGACGTGCTCTACTTCGCCAGCGTCATGACACTCTTCCTCATGGGCACGCGCCTGGTGCTGCAAAGCCGCATGTGGAACGGATGGAAAAAGCGCAAGAACCTCAAGCGCAGCCACTGGCTCGAGATGGGCGTGGCCACGCTCATTGTGATTTCGGTCAACGTCATCGACCACTTCCTCTATGCCCGCCTCGACCTCACCTCGGAGAAACGCTACACTCTCTCCGACTCGACCAAAGACCTCCTCAAAACCATCGACGAGCCCCTGCTCTACCGCGTCTACCTCGACGGCGAGATGCCCTCCGACTTCAAACGTCTGCAAAACGAGACCAAGGAGATGCTCAACCAACTGCGCGCCTACAACCACAACATCAGCTACGAGTTCGTGAATCCCAACAGCTTTGGTACCGACGAAGAGCGCCGCGTCTTCTTCCAGAAACTCGGCGAGAAAGGCATCCAACCCGCACAGGTGCAGATGAAGGGCGAGAACGGCGTGACAAGCATGCTGCTGCTCACAGCCGCCGATGTGTTCTACAAAGGTCGCGAGACCACGGTGCAGCTGTTGCAGAACCAGCAGTATGTGGGACAAGCCGACCTGCTGAACAACTCCATCCAGAATCTCGAATACGCGCTGACAAGTCCTGTGCGCTCCCTCTCGCAGGGCATGAAGCAAAGCATCGGCTTCCTGCAAGGGCAGGGCGAGCTGAACGGCGGCGTGCTCTACGACATCCAGCGCTCGTTGCAGGAGTTCTACAGCCTTGACTACGTGACCATCGACGGTCAGATACAGTCGCTCACCTCGCACCACAAGAACTCCAAAGACTCCACCTACCGCTTCATCAACAAGTTCGACCTTCTCATCGTGGCCAAACCCACCGAGACCTTCAGCGAGAAAGACCTCTTCATCCTCGACCAGTACATCATGTACGGAGGCAAGGTGCTGTGGCTCATCGACCCGCTGAACGCCGAAATCGACAGCCTGGCCACACGCGGCCAGATGCTGGCCACACGCTATCCGCTGGGCCTCGACGAGATGCTGTTCAACTACGGTGTCCGCGTGAATCCCAACGTGTTGATGGACATCCGCTGCCGCCCCATCCCGCTGCCGGTGGGAATGGTGGGCGAGACACCTCAGTACCGTTTCTGCCCCTGGTACTATTTCCCCGAGATTGTGCCACTGTCGGAACACCCCATCGTGCGCAACCTCGACCTCATCAAGACCGACTTCGTCAGCAGCATCGACCTCATTGACAACGACATCAAGAAGACCGTGCTGCTCACCTCGTCGGAATACACCCGCGTGAAGAACGCTCCTGCCCTAATCGACCTCAACGACGCCCGTGTGGAACCCGACCAACGCCTCTACAACAAGAGCCGTCTGCCGGTCGCCGTGCTGCTCGAGGGCGAGTTCAAGTCCACTTGGCGCAACCGCCTGACTCCCGAGCTGACATCGTCCGACGCCATTGGCTACCGCGAAGTCAGCAAACCCACCAAGATGATTGTCATCTCTGACGGCGACGTCATCAAGAACCGCTACGACGCCGAGAAAGACATGGTCTACCCCGTGGGTTACGACAGCTACACCCGCACCCTCTATGCCAACAAGGAGCTGCTGCTCAACGCCGTGAACTACCTGGTGGGCGACGAGGGCCTGATGGATTCGCGCAGCCGCAGCATCACCCTGCGAAAGCTCGACGAGAACAAGACCCGCGAGCGCCGCTCGTTCTACCAAGTCATCAACATCATCGTGCCGCTGCTGCTCCTGGGAGCTGCTGGAGCGGTCATCATTATCGTCCGTAAAAAGAAATACTGCAAATGAAAAAACGCAACCGCATCCTGATTATCATCGCCGCCGTGGTGGTGGTGGCCGCCGGCCTCACCGCCTACGTGCTCTCGCGCCCCACTTTCAAGCAAGACTACCACATCGAAGACGTCTCCTCCATCACCAAGATTTTCCTTGCCGACAAGGAGGATAACGAAGTGACCCTTGTGCGCATAGCCGACTCGGCATGGAGCGTCGACAACCAATATCCCGCCAACCAGCCCATGGTCGACATGCTTCTCGAGACCCTCAACACCATGCGCATCCGCCAGCAGGTGAACAAAAACGCCGTCCCCAACGTTATCAAGGACATCGCCGCCCACGGTATCAAAGTGGAGATCTACCAAAACGAGCCTTTCATCAACTGGTTCGGCGGCCGCCTGAAACTCTTCTCGCGCGAGAAACTGACCACCACCTACTTCGTGGGTCGCGAGACGCAGGACATGATGGCCAGCTTCATGTACCGCAAGGGCGACGACGTGCCCTACATCATCCACATCCCCGGCTTCCGTGGTTTCCTCACTCCCCGCTTCGTCACCGAGCCGCTGAAATGGCGCAGCCATACCATCGTGGACCTCAACGTGCGCCAAATCGAACGCATCGAGCTTGAAATCCCCGAACAGCAGGAAGAGTCGTTCGCCATTGTGCGCGACGGCGAGGGCTTCGCTATGGAGATGTTGCAAAGCCACCAGCGCGTCAACGGATTCGACACCGCCCGCGTGGCTCAGATGCTCTCGTCGTTCACCTGGCTCAACTTCGACGAGTTTGCCGCCATCGTGCCCAACACCTTCGCCGACAGCTGCGTCATCGGCACGCCGCGTGCCATCCTCCGAATCACCGACACCGAGGGCAACCAGAGCGAGGTGAAGACCTACATCAAATACAACAACCCCGACGACATCAAGGCCATGCCCGACCCTGAGATGTACGAAACCTTCGACCTCAACCGCCTCTACGCCATCGTCAGCCACCCAAGCAATCAAGCTACTCAAGACACAGTACTCATCCAGTACTTCGTCTTCGACAATATCCTGCAACCCGCCAGTTATTTCCTCGGAGCCGACAAAACAGCATTCGCCAAATGAGACCGCTGATACTGATAACCAACGACGACGGAGTGAATGCCAAAGGCATCCATGTGCTCACCGAGGTGGCACGCGAGTTTGGCGACGTCATCGTCATGGCGCCCCAAACCAACGCCTCGGGCTTGAGCCACAGCATTGTGTCGTCACGTCCCATCCGTGCGCAGGAAATCAGCAGCGAAGAAGGGTTGACCATTTGCAGCTGCGACGGCACGCCGGTGGATTGCGTGAAACTGGCCGTCGAGCATTTCTGCCCACGCCGTCCCGACCTGGTGCTTTCCGGCATCAACCACGGCAGCAACAGCTCCATCAACGTGCTCTACAGCGGCACCATGGGCGCCGCCATCGAGGCCGTGGCACTCTGCATCCCCTCCATCGGTTTCTCGCTCCTCAACCACAGCCCTCAGGCCGACTTCGAACCTGGCCTGCCCTTCATCCGCCGCATCATCCGCACCACCCTCGAAAACCGCCTGCCGGCTGGCATCACACTCAACGTGAACATTCCGCGTCTGGCGGCAGGTGAAATCAAAGGCATCCGCGTCTGCCAGGAGGCCAACGCCTGCTGGAACGACAGCTTCGAGAAACGCATCGACCCCCAGGGTCGCCCCTACTGGTGGCTGACGGGTAAGTTCGTGTGCGACGACCCCTCCGAGAGCAGCGACGAATGGGCTCTGGCCCACGGCTATGTCTCTATCGTCCCCATCCACTGCGACTTCACCCACCATCCCACCATCGAAAAACTGAAACCCTTATACTGCTAACCCATGTTCAAACGCTTTTTCACCCAGGACACACCGCTCGTCGGTCTCGTCGCAGGTCTCGGCTCAATACTCGCCACCGCTGCGCTCATCACCGTTGCAATGCTCATTGCGGGAGACACGAGCACCCACCTCTCCCTTTATGCCGGCTGCTTCGTCCCTCCCCTGCTCATCATGCGTTACTACGTCAAACAGCAACATATCACCGTCGTCAAGACGATAATCGTAAGCCTCTTCATCACCTTCATCGCCTTCATGTTCCTATTGTTCAAAACCCACTCATTAAATCTTAACCCTTAAACCTTAAACC
>DECD01000014.1:123144-124182 GCA_002349055.1 Bacteroidales bacterium UBA2939
TAAACCTTAAACCTTGAAATACTACATCATAGCCGGCGAAGCATCGGGCGACCTTTACGGTGCCAACCTCATCAAAGCCCTGCGCGAGCAAGACCCCGCGGCGGAGTTCCGCTTCTGGGGCGGCGACGCCATGATGAAGGAAGGCGGCGAACCCGTGCGCCACATCCGCGACCTGGCCATTATGGGCTTCGTCGAGGTGGTGCTCCACCTGCGCACCGTGCTGGGAAACATATCCTTCTGCAAGAACGACATCCTCGACTGGCACCCCGACGCCGTCATCGGCATCGACTATCCCGGCTTCAACCTCAAGATTGAGCAATGGGCGCACGAGCACGGCATCAAAGCCATCCACTACATCTCGCCTCAGCTGTGGGCGTGGAAGAAAGGGCGCCTGAAAGGCATGCGTCGCTACCTCGACCGCCTCTGCTACATCCTGCCCTTCGAGCAGCAGTTCTACGCCGAAAACAACTTGCCGCAGGCCGTCTACGTCGGCCACCCCCTGCTGGAAGTGATAGGAGATTTTCAGAAAACCCCTAAAGACCCTAATGCCCTTAAAGTCCCTAACGACAACCGCCCCGTCATCGCCTTGCTGCCCGGCAGCCGCAAACAGGAGCTACAGAAAAGCCTCCCCGGCATGATCCGTCTGGCCCAGCGCCATCCCGAATACCACTTCATCGTGGGCGGCATGAGCCTCATCGGCAAGGAGTTCTACGACAAACTGATTGCCAACCACTCAAGCAAAACAAGCAATCTCACAGTGGTCTACGACCAGACCTACCGCCTGCTGTCGCAAGCCTACGCCGCTGTCGTCTGCTCCGGCACAGCCACCCTCGAGACCGGTCTCTTCCACGTGCCGCAGGTGGTGTGCTACCGCGGCAACCCCGTTTCCATCGCCATCGCCAAAGCCTTGGTTGGCAAACGCATCAACCACATCGCCCTCGTCGACCTCATCGACGACAGCAACGTCGTCACCGAACTCCTGCAACAAGATTTCAACGACCAACGCCTCGAAGAGGAGTTCCGCCTCATCACCGTCGA
>DECD01000014.1:124420-128656 GCA_002349055.1 Bacteroidales bacterium UBA2939
AACACCACCATCAAAACCCTCAACATCTCCTTCGACCTCGGCTACTACAACCTCTATGCCGACGGCGACCAAATCCTCGAGGACATGGTGGGCGAAGGCCGCTCGGTGCTCCTGCGCCCCGAAGGCAAGATGATTCATGTCAGCGTCAACGAGACCGACTACGGCACCTTCGCCTCTGTCCGCCTCGAAGCCACCGACACCGCCTGCATCCTCTGCCTCAATCCCTCGAACAACAAGCAACGCACCTACGAAGGCGACCTCGAAGTGAGCCTCCTCAAGAGCGGAAGCCTCCTGCTGGTCAACCACGTCGAGTTCGAGACCTACCTGGCCGGTGTCGTGCAGAGCGAAATCTACGGCAAGAAGACCGACATCTTCCGCATCCAGGCCATCATCTCGCGTACCTGGGCACTCCGCAACATGGGCAAACACAAGGCCGACGGCTACAACTTCTGCGACCACGTCCACTGCCAGGCTTACCTCAACCGCTGCATCCGCCCCGACATCATGATGGGAGCCATCCAGAGCAGCGGCGAGACCCTCGTCGACCAGTTCGGCGCCCTCATCGAGACTCCCTTCCACTCCAACTCCGGCGGTGAGACAGCCAACTCCGAGGATGTCTGGCGCACCGCCCTACCCTACCTGCGCTCCGTGGAAGACACCTTCTCCTTCCACATGAAGCAGAGCGACTGGACCAAAACCGTCAGCCTCGACCGCTGGCTCAACTATTTCTCCAAGACCCACAAACTCAACATCCAGGACTCCTCCATCCGCGACTCGCTGACCCACTTCTCCCAAGAACACCGCCGCGTCCGGCTCCTCGGCATCCCCCTGACGCGCATCCGAGTCGACTGGCAGCTCAAGTCCACCTTCTTCTCCGTCAGCGTCGACAGCCTCTCCGGCAACGTCGTCCTCCACGGCCACGGCTACGGCCACGGCGTGGGCCTCTCGCAGGAGGGCGCCATCCGCATGGTCGAACTGGGCTTCTCCTACGACTCCATCCTCCGCCACTACTACACCGGCGCCTCCATCCACCAAGACCCCTACTCCAACCGCAACTATGTCGAACGCTACGTGGCGCAGATAGAACGCATCATCGAGGAGGACAAAAACAAGCAAACCCAGACACGCTCCAAGAAGGACGACTGGCTCGGCCGGCTCTTCCGCCTCCGCGACCGCGAAGAGCGCGAAGAAGTATATATTGAAGAAGAACAAGATAACGAAAACGATTGGGAATATGAATGGTAACCTTTAAGATGAAAGGTGAGAGGTGAGAGGTGAAAGGTACAAAAGCTCAAGCAATCAAACAATAAAGCAATAATAAAGACATGAAAACAAATATCATATTAAAAAGTATCGTGTTGGTGACGGCCTTTTTCACCTTTCACCTTTCACCTTTCACCTCGGCAATGGCGCAGGTGACCTGGCACACCATCGACGAGGCCGCCAAAGCCAAGATTGGTGCCAAGATGTACTTCGTCGACTTCTACACCGACTGGTGTGGCTACTGCAAGAAGATGGACCGCGAGACCTTCGCCGACCCCACCGTGGCCAAAATCCTCAACAAGTATTTCTACCCCGTCAAGTTCAACGCCGAGGGCAAGAAAGCCGTCACCTGGTTCGGACAGACCTACAACCCTGCCAACGGCCGCAACCGCGCCCACGACTTCGCCAAGGGCGTGCAGGGCTACCCCACGGTTGTCCTCTTCAAGTCCGACGGCACCGCCTTCCAGTCCATCCCCGGCTACGTACCCGCCAAGGACTTCGTCGTCATCCTCTGGTTCTTCGCCAGCGGCGACTACGAACGCTACCCCTACGAACGCTACCAGAAAATCTTCGACAAGGAGATTCGTCCCGTGATGGAAAAATCCCTGTAGCCAATGGGTGCACAGGCGTCCCGCCTGCATTTCAATTTTCAATTTTTAATTTTCAATTTATATGGGACTTTTTGATTTTATCCGCAAGACCAAAGAAGAGGAGAAACAGACCCTCGACCAGGGCCTGGAGAAGACCAAGACCAGCTTCTTCCAGAAGCTCACCAAGTCCATCCTCGGCAAATCCACCGTCGACGACGATGTCCTCGACAACCTCGAGGAAACCCTCATCACCTCCGATGTAGGCGTTGAGACCACCCTCAAAATCATCGAGCACCTCCAGGAGCGCATCAAACGCGACCGCTATATCTCCACCTCCGAACTCAACTCCATCCTCCGTGCCGAAATCTCGCAGCTGCTGCGCAAACCCGCCTACGATGCCGAGAGGTTCTTCCCCGCCGACTTCGACGCGCCCCTTCCCAAACACCCCTACGTCATCCTCGTCGTGGGCGTCAACGGCGTAGGCAAGACCACCACCATCGCCAAGCTGGCCTACCGCTACAAACAGGCCGGCAAGAAGGTGATGCTCGGTGCCGCCGACACCTTCCGCGCCGCCGCCGTCGAACAACTCATGCTCTGGGCCGACCGCGTCGAGGTGCCCATCGTCCAGCAGGGCATGAACGCCGACCCCGCCTCGGTGGCCTACGACACCCTCCAGTCGGCGCTCGCCAAGGACATCGACGTGGTCATCATCGACACCGCCGGACGACTCCACAACAAAGTGGGCCTCATGAACGAACTCACCAAGATTCGCAAGGTGATGCAGAAGCTCGTCCCCGACGCACCCCACGAGGTGTTGCTGGTCCTCGACGCCTCCACCGGCCAGAACGCCATCGAACAGGCCCGCCAGTTCACCCAGGCCACCGATGTCAACGCCCTGGCACTCACCAAACTCGACGGCACCGCCAAGGGAGGCGTCATCATCGGCATCTCCGACCAGTTCCACATCCCCGTGCGCTACATCGGCCTCGGCGAGAAGATGACCGACCTCCAACTCTTCAACCCCGACGACTTCGTCGACTCCCTCTTCGACTAAAAACCTGGGTACGCAGGCGTCCCGCCTGCACTTCCACACTCAAGCAATCAAACAATGAAAATTAACATCATCACCCTCGGCTGTTCAAAAAACACTGTCGACAGCGAGAAACTCGCTGGCGCACTCTCCGCACAAGGCCACAAAGTCTTTTTCGATAGACAGCGCAACGACTGCGATGCCGTCATCATCAACACCTGCGGATTCATCGGCGACGCCAAGGAGGAGAGCATCAACACCATCCTCCAAATTGTAGAGACGCGGCCCGCCGCGTCTCTGCCCGCCGCGTCTCTGCCTGCCGCGTCTCGGCCTGCCACGTCTCTGCCTGCCGCGTCTCGGCCTGCCGCGTCTCCATGCAAAGTCATTGCCTGCGGTTGTCTCGTCGAGCGCTATAAAGAAGAGCTTCAAAAGGAAATCCCCGAAGTCGATGCCTGGTATGGTGTCCACGAATGGGACAAGATTGTCGAAAGCTTAAATCCTTCACCTCTCACCTCTCCCCTTTCACCTTCCCGTCCGCTCTCCACTCCCTCCCACTATGCCTACCTGAAGATTGCCGAGGGCTGCAACCGCAGCTGCTCCTACTGTGCCATCCCCCTCATCCGCGGAGCACACAAGTCCATACCCATCGACGAACTCGTCGAGGAGGCCAAGATACTGGTTAAGAAGGGAGTGAAAGAACTCCTAGTCATCAGTCAGGACACCACCTACTACGGACTCGACCTCTACGGCAAACGTATGCTCGGCGAGCTGCTCGAACGCCTCGCCACCGAGAGCGGTGCCGAGTGGATTCGTCTCCACTACACCTACCCCACCTCCTTCCCCGTCGACGCCATCGAGGTCATGCGCCGCCACCCCAATATCTGCAACTACATCGACATCCCACTCCAGCACATCAACACCCGCATCCTCAGTTCCATGCAGCGCGGCATCGACCGCGAAGGCACCCTGCGCCTCATCGACACCTTCCGCCGCCAGCTGCCCGACGTGGCCATCCGCACCACCCTCATCGTCGGCTATCCGGGCGAGACCCTCGAGGAATTCGAGGAGCTGAAAGAGTTTGTGCGTCAAGCCCGTTTCGACCGCATGGGATGCTTCGCCTACTCGCCCGAGGAGGGCACCGCCGCCTACCGCCTCACCGACGATGTCTCCGAAGAGGAGAAGCAGCGCCGTGTCAGCGAACTCATGGCCGTGCAGGAACAAATCTCATTGGAAAAAAATCAGGAACGCATCGGCAAGACCTACCGCGTGCTCATTGATAGAATAGAAGACGATTGTCTTGTCGGCCGCACCGAATACGACAGCCCCGAAGTCGACGACGAAGTACTGATAGAA
>DECD01000014.1:128839-130133 GCA_002349055.1 Bacteroidales bacterium UBA2939
CAGGCGGCTGGAGAGCGCGGCCAGGCTGGCCGCCAGGTTCTCGTTCTTGATAATCACGCCCGCCGGCAGGTCGATATGCGCCGGGGCGAAATTCCATATCCCTTTGATGCCGCTGGCCACCAGCCGGTCGGCAACCACCTGGGCTTGAGCGCCCGGCACCGTGATGATGCCCAAGCTCACACCCAGACGGCGCACCAGATTCTCCAGGCGCGCCATGCTATAGACGGGCTTCCCGCCGATAGTCTTCCCCACCACATTCTCATCCACATCGAAACCCGCCACCACATCCAAGCCATAGTTCTTGAAGCCAGGGTATTGCAGCAGCGTCTTGCCCAATCCGCCAACGCCCACCAGCACGGCTTCGTTGTAGCTGTCGTAGCCCAGGTAGCTCTTCATGTCCTTCAGCAACTGCTCCGTGCGGAACCCCAACTTGGGACGGCCCGGGACGGTGCTGACACTCGCCAGGTCCTTCCTCACCTGCACCGCGTTGAGCGATAGGCTCTCGGCGATGGAACTCGACGACACAAAACCCTGTCCAGCTTCCAAACGCTCCTGAAGATAACAATAATATATAGGCAAGCGACTCAACGTAGACTTCGGAATCACAAGCGGTTTCTCCTCTTTCATTCTTTTTTTATCGTTTACAGTTTGCGGGTGCAAAAGTACAACTTTTTTTTAACATAACCGACAAAAAATCTCAAAAAACCATAAACAAGGTACAATCAACCTATTAACCCCATACCAAGACCCTACCAACCGCCTGGGTACTCCCTTTTGCCCTTCTATCAACTTGGTCGCCCTCAAACCAGGGTGAAGAACTTCCTCAGCGGGCTGTTGCGGCATTTCCATTGTGGGAACATAGTTGCTTGGTGATTGCTCTCTTCGGAAAAGCGGTACATCATGTATTTCAAAAAAAGGGGGCAAAAATTTCAATCCACCACGCATACCCACCTCTACGGAGGCTCACGCTTTTTCTTGTTGACATTCAAGGGCGTGCTATGGGGAAACGCTTCACTGTAGGCGCGGTCGAGAGCCTTCAAGTTCACCTTCCTCATGCCGATGCCGAGCCTCACCGCCACCACGGCGCGGAGGAATTCGCGGCTTGCCCGGGGGTGGATCGAGGGGGCTGGGAGCTCATCCAAGCCGTAGTATTGCCGGTCATCGACCATCGTGTTGAAGCAGACCTCCCAGATAAAATCATCCGTCGCCTCACTTCCAAACCACGACACCAGCAACCTCCGTATGCAGAACCGCCGGTATTGCATCCCAAGCATCTGCCTCGTGCGCTCCAGCT
>DECD01000013.1:0-60174 GCA_002349055.1 Bacteroidales bacterium UBA2939
TCCATCTCGAAGGTGGTGGCACCCTCGGGGGCGGTCCAGGTGATGACGGCAGAGCTGTCGGTCAGGACACCGTGGTTCACGTTGGTGACAGCCTCGCAAGCGACGGTGGTGAAGCTCTCGGGAGTGCTCCATGCGCTCTTGTTGGTCTCGCTGCACACGGCGCGGACGCTGAAGGTGTAGGTCACACCGCTAACAAGGCCGCTGATGGTGTAGGGGTTGGCCTCCACGGCGACGGTGTCGCTGTAGTTCGTACCATTGATGGCGATCTCCCAAGCGTTCTGACCTTCCTCGCCGGGAGTCCAGCCGAGGGTGGCGCCGTGCAGCGTCACACCGGTGGCGGTGAGGGTGGTGGGAACAACACAGAGGTGCATGTCGGTGGTGATGGTGGCAACAACCCATTCGCTGACGTTGGTCTCACTGCACACGGCGCGGACACCAACCGAGTACAGAGTCTCGGGCATGAGGTCGTTGATGGTGATGAAGGTGTCGGTGATGTTGATGGTCTGGAGGGCGAGCGAGTCGTTCCAAGCACCCTGGAGGATGGCGACGTCGAAGTTGGCGGCCGCGCGGTTCCAGTTGAAGGTGATGCTGTTCTCGGTGGCCATGACGGTGTCGATGGCAGGAGCCTCGCAGGGAGGAACATAGCCGCTGAGGGTCACATCGTCGAGGTAGACATACCATTTGAAGTCACCAAAATAATGGAAGGCCACATACTTGGTGCTGTCGGGCACGAGGTAGGTGAACTCGGCCATGGTGGTCGAGAGGGCGACCTCGGCGGGCATCCAGGTGAAGGCTGCGGTGTCGCGGGTGGTCGAGGAGAAGCCGACCCAGAGGTGATCCTCATCGCCATAGCGGGAAGCCCAGAAGCTCAGCTCGAGGTTTTCGCCACTGATTTCAGGCGAGATGAGGTACTGGTTGTAGTCGGAGGAGCTGCTGTAGGAGCTGAAGCGGAAGGAGCCCGAGCCACTGTGGACATTCGTGGTGGAAATCGTCATGGGGTTGACCTCGGGATCGCCGTCGCCATAGACAGGCAGCCAGCAGGGGTTCATGACCTCGAAGCCCTCGGTGTAGGGGAATTGGTCGATGACATTGCACATGTAGACATTCACATGGAATGCGGTGGTGTCGGCGCCATACTGGTTGGTGGCGATGAAGGTGATGCTGTCGATGCCGGCGGCATTGTAGATAATCTGCATCGTGTCGGTGTTGGCGTTGAGGATGGTGGCCTGACCGGCAGCGGCCATGGTGGAGGTCCAGCTGAGGGTCATGGTGGTGGTGTCGCCCTCGGCATAGGTGGCGATGTAGGTGTTGGTGTCGCCAGCTATGGAAATGGTGCTGCCAGAGACGAAGTACCTAGGCTCGTTGACATAGCGGATAGCGGCATCGTAGATGTAGACAGTACCCGAGGCGCGGCTGGTGTTGCGGACGGCGAAGCGGATGGTCTGTCCGGCATAGGCACCCAGCGGCAGACGACGGAAGTCGAAGATATTGGAGTTGAGGGTGTCGTTGAGGAGCACATCGGTGAAGGCAGCGATGCTGTCGGAACCGTTGGGCGACACAAGAACCTGGTAGGCAGCCACCGAGCTGGAATAATAGGTCGCGGGCTGACCGGCCATCTGGAGCACGAGGCGCAGGCTGGCGGTGTCGCTAGCGGGAATCTGGATGGCGGGGCTAATCAGGTAGTCGCTGGTGGGGTTGGAAACATAGTTGGCAGTGGAAGAGATGTACTCGTAGCCATAGGTGGAACTATTGGACCAGGAGGTGCTGGGAGTGTTGCCGCCGGCGACAACGTCGCTCCAGCAGACGTGGAGACCGTTGTGGCCGTCGAAGTTGAAGTAGAAGGGCACCGTGTAGGCGTCGCACTCGGTCCAGAAGCTGCCGCCAAGGACGAGGCTGGTGTCGCCAGCACCGCAAAGGGCGCGGACCTTGATGTTATAGTAGGTCGAGTGGGTGAGGCCGGTGGCGGTGTAGAAGGTGTCGGTGACGGTGACGAGAGGCATGTTGCCTACCTGGACGGTCCAGGAGTTCTCGCTGCCAGTGGAAGTCCAGTGGAAGGTGGCAGTGGTGGTGGTGACAGCGTCGACAGTCAAGCCCGTGGGGGCGGGGCATGTGATCTGCGCCAGGGCGATATTGTCGATGGCAGCAGGAGGATTGTTACCCAGCGAGCCATCGTTGTACCAGTAGAAGGCGATGTTGTAGACACCAGGAGCATCGATTTCGATGACGCTACTGGAAGTCTGCCATTCAGTCTCGCCAGAGAAGGTACCCAGCGCACGCCAAGTGGAGGGCCAAGTGGTGGAATAGCCGGAGAAGCCCACCATGTTGGTGTCGCCGGCGGGCACCAGGTAGACACGGACATAGTCGTAGCTGAGGCTGTTCTCGCCCAGATTGTGCCAATCGAAGGAGAGGCCATACTGGCCAGCGTTGGCGAAGTTGAAAGCCTTGTAGGCGAAGGAGTGGCTGGAGGTGGAGATATCATAGGTATTGGTGGCACCACTGTCGGCACTAATATAGAGGCTGTAGCTGCCAGAGGCGGCGGCGGCGGAGTCGATGTACCAGCCGTTGGGGCCGTTGCTGATGGTCCAGGTGCGGTCGTCGGTGGCCTCGAAGCCAGTGCTGTAGGGCAGGGCGGCATAGTCGACAGAAACAGGATTGACCACGAGGACGGCGGTGTCGGGACCGTAGGTGTTGGTGCCGATGAGGGTCAGGGTGTCAACACCGGCGGTGGGATAGAGCATGGAGATGGTGCCGGCGTTGCCGGGGGTCATCGTGGCGGTGCCAGCGGTGGCGCGGGCCGACTGCCAGTTCCAAGTGAGGCCTTCAGACGCACCTTCGTCGAGACGTGCGGCATAGGTAGTGGCGAGACCAACGACGGGAGCATCGGTACCCACGATGGAAATCACGGGGAGGAGAAGCTCTTCGACGGCGATGTCGTCGAGATAGAAGCCATTGTCGTCGCGGGCATAGCGCACGAAGGCGATGTAGACGGTCTGGCCGGCATACTGGCTCAGGCTGATGCTACGCTTTGCATAGTTGCCGTTGTCATCGTCGCGTTCCTCGTCGAGCAGGGTGGTGAAGGTAGTGGTATCTGTGCCCGAAACGGTGCTGATCTTCACAGCATAGCGGGGCATGGCTTCCATAAATGCAACACCACTGACATAGTAGGAGAGCGTGGCAGCAGTCATCTCCTCAGGAAGCTCGAGGGCAGGCGAGACAAGCCAGTTGGTGCCAGTCTCATTGCTGTTATAGTTGCTGTAGAAGCAATTGGAACCTGAATGGGCATTGTAATTATAAACCTGCCAGTCGTCGCCGTCATAGTTGTTGGCGCTGAAGCTGTTCCAGCAGCTAACGGAGTTGGTTTCAACATCCTCGAGGTAGGGGAAGCTGGTAACGCTGACACAGGGAGTGCGGAATTGGCCGGTGACGGCGATACTGGTGTCGTCGCCGCAGACGGTGCGCACAATAATGTCGTAGAGCGTGTTGGGAGAGAGCTCTTCGATGGTGTAGCTGTTGGTGGCCACATCGGCATGGCTGTAGGCACCAGTGCTGTCGGCATTGCGCCATTCGACGTAGAAGTTCTCCGAATTCTCGGAAGCCCACCAGGTGATGGTCATCGTGGTGCTGTCGGTCGAGACAAGAGAGAGGCTGTCGGGACGGTCGCACTGGGGCAAGAGGTGGAGGCTGATGTCGTCGAGACCCAGATAGCCTTCCGAGTGGTCGCCATCGAGCCAGTGGAGCAGGATGATGTTGCGGCCGTCGCCCTCATAGTTGGCGAGGCTGACATAGACAGTCTGCTGCTGCCCGACATTCATCACGGCGAGGGTATCGATGTGCATGGTGTCGGTGTAGGCGACAGAGTCGATAACGCCAACAAGCAGGTTGTGGCAATAAGAACTGTATGTATAGAGGGGATATGCCTCGAAGGAGAGCTCGAGGGTGTTCATCTCGATGTCCTCACCCACGGTGGGCAGCACGGCCCACTCGCGACCCCCGTCATAGTAATAGCTGGCGGTGTAGAAATAGAGGAAGTTGGAGGGAACTCCCATGTACAAAGAGTTATAGACATAGGGGAGATTCGTATTGTAGTTGGCACCCTTGGTCCAGCAGGGGTTGAATTCGGCGGTTTCGCCAGCCTCCAGACCATCGAAGTTCTCAGTGTAGGGGAGGAGGGTGATGGCATCGCAGTCGGTGTAGGCCGAGGCGCGGCGGGTCCAGGAGGTGTCGCCCTCATTGTTGCCGCAGACGCTCATCACATAGAAGTCGTACTTCATGCCGGGGGCGAGTTCGGTGATGGTGCCGCTGGTGGTGGTAAAGTCGGCGAACTGGTAGTTCGAGGCCGGGCCTTCGGGGTCGAAGCCAAAGGGGCCGTACTGGATGGTCCAGGCAGAGCCGACGGGGTCCTGCCAGCTGAGGGTTGCCCAGTCGGTGCCCACGCTGTCGACAACAAGGCTGTCGGGACGGGCGCAGGTGGGAGCAGGCTCGCAAGTAACGTTGACGCTAAAGCCTTCGTACTCAGTGCCGCTGTCGGAATGAAACACCAAGGTGATGGCATCGCTGACGAAGGGACCGAAGGACTGGAGAGCGGTAACGCCATCGTCATTCCAAAGAAGCTCACCCTCGGTGCCAATACCGTCGTAGATGTACAGGTAGTCCCAAGAGCCCTCGGTGTAAGATGTGCCGGATATTTTCACCACGCTGTTTTCCTGACCGGGCAGAATGACGAGCGTGGACTGGCAGTAGGCGCTGTAGTTGGCATTGGGGCCGCCGTTGTCATAGATAATGGTGCCGCAGGTGCGGAGAGTGTCGGAGCCGGTGGTGGCCATGTAATAGATGCCGACGCCGATGGTGACGGGGCCAAGCCATGCGCTGACCTCATCGCCACAATTGGTACGAACATAGGCTTGGTAGAGACCGGTGGTGAGCCCGGTGATTTCGTAAGAGGTGGAGGTGGCAAGAGCAATGTTGTCCTGAACAGTGTCGGGGGCGAAACCCGAGGGACCCCAAACGATGTCCCATGCGGAGGCCTGTTCGTCGGACCAAGAGATGGTAGCAATGTCGCCACTGACAACAGCCTGAAGGCCGGCAGGACGCAAGCAGGTGGGAGGTGCGCCATAAAGGAACTGCACCTTGGGGAGGAAGTCGCGCTGAGAGTCGTAGCAGTAGGAGGCACCGGAGTCGGTGACTCCAAGGAAGAACCAATGGTTGTAGCTGGCAGCGACGTGCTGGAGGTCGACCAGCAGGTTGCCGCCATTGTAGACGTAGGGAGCTTCGAACAGTAGGGTCAGAGTACCGGAGGAACAGTCGAAGTAGCCTTCATAGACCTGGGTCAACGTGGTGGTGTCATCCAGGCCCGTAAGGGTTGTGGCGGAAGTCGTGCCCAGCGAGACCGTCCAGGTACCCAAACGGTCGGCTGCTGTGAAGGAGCCATTGTCGGCCGACTGGTCGATGTAGAACACCATCTGGGTGATGGCGTTGCCGACCATGGAGGTCAGGCTGTCGGCCGGATAGATGAGCTGGTTATGCTGGTCTTCATCAGCATAATAGCCATAGAACGGGACGTACTCATGGTTTGCCGTTCCGTCACAAATGGTCAGCGTGCTGTTCTGTGCACGTGCGCCCAACGGCACCATTAGCGCCGCAAGGAGCAAAAAGCGTAACATTTGTTTGAACATGATAAAAAGGTTTTAGTTAATAAAAAGGATTTTCACATATATTATTTATTAAAGAACTCTCCCTGGTGCCTCGCGAGGGTGGTTTTTGGTGGGAGGGCAGCAGAAATGGAGGTGATGCGAGATTATGTAATAGCATGTTTCACACCCCAATACCCACCCTTGACACTTCGGGTTCATTGGTGCAAATATACATTTTTTTTTGAAAGCAAAAATTTTTTCATAAAAAAAATAAATATATGTACCCATGCAACATTTTTACATTTTCGGCGTTACTTGACAAAATATGAAACAATATCTAGACCTACTGCAACATGTGCTGGACCACGGCACCGAACGCCTCGACCGCACGGGTACGGGGACTGTCGGTGTTTTCGGCTACCAGATGCGCTTCGACCTCGGCAAGGGTTTCCCCCTGCTGACGACGAAGAAGCTGCACCTGCGCTCGATTATCTACGAGCTGCTGTGGTTCCTGCGCGGCGAGACGAATATACAGTACCTGCACGACCACAAGGTGAGCATCTGGGACGAGTGGGCCGACGAGAACGGCGACCTGGGTCCGGTGTACGGCAGCCAGTGGCGCTCGTGGCCCGACGGCAAGGGCGGCGGCATAGACCAGATTGCCAACGTGGTGGAGCAGATTAAGGCCAACCCCTACAGCCGCCGCCTGATGGTGACGGCCTGGAACCCCGCCGAGATTGAGGAGATGGCCCTTCCCCCCTGCCACTGTTTGTTCCAGTTCTATGTTGAGCCGCCACAGGCGGCTCAACAAGGAGTGAAAGGGAGTGAAAAAGGAGTGACAAGGAGTGAAAGGACAAATGTTTCTGTCGACAATTTCGATGCATCAAAAGCAGACAACGATACTATTGTCTCTTCACTCCCCTTCACTTCCTCTCACTCCCCTTCACTCCAAGAAGAAGCCCCGAAGGGACGCCTCAGCTGCCAGCTCTATCAGCGGAGCGCCGACATCTTCCTCGGCGTGCCGTTCAACATCGCCAGCTACGCCCTGCTGACCATGATGATGGCGCAGGTGTGCGGGCTGGAACCGGGCGACTTCGTCCACACCTTCGGCGACGCCCATATCTACAAGAACCACCTCGACCAGGTGCGCCTGCAACTCACCCGCGAGCCGCGGCCCCTGCCCACCATGAAGATAAATCCCGCGGTGAAGGACATCTTCGGCTTCCAGTACGAGGATTTTACCCTCGAGAACTACGACCCGCATCCACACATCCGCGGCGAAGTAAGTGTTTGATTACTACCATATTCTTGCCAAAGACCTCAACTATATTGACGATAACGAATTCGAGCAGATGAGAATGTCGATTCTGATGGCAAGCAAATTCCTAAACGCCTACTGCGAAGGAATAATTAATAATAACGCAATGAAAAACGACGAAATATAAAGCAAAACTATTGTCCCCATCACTCCCCCATCACTCCCCCATCACTCCGCTCTCACTCCACAAAGAAAAAGAAAAAATGGATATCAACGTATCAACGCACACCTGGTGCATAATAATGGCAGGAGGCTTGGGTAGCCGGTTTTGGCCGGTGAGCAGCATCGACTGCCCGAAGCAGTTTGTCGACGCCATGGGCGTGGGACGCTCGATGCTGCAACTCACCTTCGAGCGGATGGAGAAACTCTGTCCGCGCGACCACATCGTGGTGGTGACCGGCGAGCAGTATGCCGACCGCGTGCGCGAGCAGGTGCCCAACCTGCGTCCATGGCAGGTGCTCGGCGAACCGCTGCGCCGCAACACCGCCCCCTGCATCGCCTATGCCGCCGCCGTCATCGCAGAGATGGACCCCGAGGCCACGGTCATCGTGTCGCCCGCCGACCACGCCATTTTCGGCCTCGACCGCTTCGTGCGCAACCTCTCGCAGGCCATCGACGCCGTGCAGAAGCACGACTGGATTATCACCCTCGGCGCCCAGCCCGTGAAACCCGACACCAGCTACGGGTACATCCAGTTCAGGGAGCCTGCGGCTCCCGTTGATACGTTGGATGTTGATACGATGATACGTTCTACGGGCGAGCAATCCCATCAACCTATCAACGTATCAACGCATCAACGTATCAACAACCTTTACGAGGTGGTGACCTTCACCGAGAAGCCGCCCGTGGAGATGGCCCGCCAGATGATTGCCAGCGGCGAGTTCTTCTGGAACACCGGTTTGCTGGTGTGGCGGTTGCCGGTGCTGCGCCAGGCATACGAGAAATTCCTGCCCGCCATCGCCGACAGCTTCTTCAGCCTGACCCTCAGCACCAGCCAGCAGGTACTGGAACAGGTCTATTCGCAATGCGAGGCCATCTCGGTGGACCGCGGTATCATGGAGAAGGCCGACAACGTGCATGTGATGGCCGCCAGCTTCGGCTGGAGCGACGTGGAGACCTGGGACTCGCTCTACGGCGTGTTCCACCACGACAAGAACGGCAACGCCATAGTGAACGGCCTGGCGGTGACCTACGACACCCGCAACTGCGTGGTGATAGTGCCCGCCGACACCTCGGTGGTGCTCGACGGCCTGGACGGCTATATCGTGGCCGCCAACGAGGACACCATCATGATATGCCGCCGCAAGAACGAGGACAAAATCTTCAAATACGCCAACGACGTGGAGATGGAACAGCTACTGTTTGGAAAAGTGAAATAGGAGTGACAAGAAGTGAGAAGGGCGAAATATGTAAGGAGTGAAGGGGAGTGAAAAGAAGTGAAATGGAGTGAAAGGACAAATGTTTCATCGGACAATAAACGTAATATAAAAACAACAAAATAAGAAGATGGATACACGGTTTGGCTTTCAGCGAGTTTTTGAATTCAACACCTTGTGTGACTCTATTGAACATACAAGCCGAATATTGAATTCCTACTGCGAAGGCGTAGTCAACAATAATGCAATGAAAAACGACCCCATATAATACTATTGTCACTTCACTCCTTTTCACTTCCCTTCACTCCTTTTCACTCCTCAAAGAAAAAGTCAAATAACGAAAACATAATAATATCATGAAACGCTACGAGATTAAGTATCTATTGAAAGAGGATGTGTCGACGCTCATCGGCACATCGATTTGTGTTAAAGGCTGGGTGCGCACCAAGCGCGGCAACAAGAACGTCGCCTTCCTGGCCGTGAACGACGGAAGCATCATCCACAACATCCAGGTTGTCGCCGACCCCGCCCAGTTCGAGGAAGAGCTGAAGCACATCACCACCGGTGCCTGCATCGGCGTGGAGGGCAAGCTCGTCGAGAGCCAGGGTAGCGGCCAAGCCGTCGAGGTGCAGGCCGAGAGCATCGTCGTCTATGGCGAGGCCGACCCCAACACCTACCCCCTCCAGAAGAAGGGCCACTCGATGGAGTTCCTGCGCGAGATAGGCCACCTGCGCCTGCGCACCAACACCTTCGGCGCCGTGATGCGTCTGCGCCACAACATGGCCATGGCCATCCACACCTTCTTCCACGAGCGCGGCTTCTTCTACTTCCACACGCCCCTCATCACCGCCAGCGACTGCGAGGGTGCCGGCGAGATGTTCCACGTCTCGACCCTCGACCCCGAGAACCCGCCCCGCAAGGAAGACGGCACCATTGACTGGGAGCAGGACTTCTTCGGCAAGTTCACCGCCCTGACCGTCAGCGGACAGCTGGAGGGCGAGCTCGGCGCCACCTCGCTGGGAAAAATCTACACCTTCGGCCCCACCTTCCGCGCCGAGAACAGCAACACTCCGCGCCACCTGGCCGAATTCTGGATGATTGAGCCTGAGATGGCTTTCTACCAGCTCGACGACCTCACCGCCCTCGAGGAGGAGTTCATCAAATACTGCGTTAAATGGGCTTTGGACCACTGCATGGACGATCTCGAGTTCCTCAACAAGATGATCGACCCTGGCCTCATCGAGCGCCTGAAGGGCGTCATCGACACCGACTTCGTGCGTCTGCCTTACACCGAGGGTATTAAGATTCTGGAAGAGGCCGTCAAGAACGGCGTGAAGTTTGAGTTCCCGGTGAGCTGGGGCGTCGACCTGGCCTCCGAGCACGAGCGCTACCTGGTGGAGAAACACTTCAAGAAGCCCGTCATCATGATTGACTACCCGAAGGAAATCAAAGCTTTCTACATGAAACAGAACGACGACGGCAAGACTGTGCAGGGCACCGACGTGCTCTTCCCGCAAATTGGCGAGATTATCGGTGGCTCGGTGCGCGAGGAGAACTACGACAAGCTGATGACCCGTATCAACGAGCTGAACATCCCGATGAAGGACATGTGGTGGTACCTCGACACGCGCCGCTACGGCAGCTGCCCGCACGCCGGCTTTGGCCTAGGCTTCGAACGTCTGATGCTCTTCGTCACCGGCATGGCCAACATCCGCGACGTCATCCCCTTCCCCAGAACTCCCAAGACCGCCGAGTTTTAATGGCTCTGCCCGAAATAGAACGTCATCCGTTGCGCCCCTTCCTGCCCGAAGGGGCGCGACTGCTGATGCTCGGCAGCTTCCCGCCGCCGAAACGTCGCTGGGCCATGGACTTTTTCTATCCCAACCGCAGCAATATGATGTGGGAAATCTTCGGGATGGTATTCTATGGCGACTCGCAGCGGCTGGTGGATGCTTCCAATAAGACCTTTCGTTTAGAAGAAATCAAAGCCTTGCTAGAGGAGCGCGGCATCGCCATCTACGATACCGCCAGCGCCGTGCGACGCCTCAGCGGCAACGCCTCTGACAAAGACCTTGAAATCGTCGAAAAAACTAACATTCCTCTGCTACTCTCACAGATTCCACTGTGCCACGACATCGTCTGCACCGGGCAGAAGAGTTTCTCCGTCTTGACCGAGGATTACGGCGTTCCTGTTCCCCAGATGGGTAGCTATCGAGAATTCTCTTTAAGCTGCTCCCCTAAGATAGGGGAGCTGTCCGAAGGACTGAGGGGTATGAGACTCTGGCGCATGCCCTCCTCCTCCCGCGCCTACCCCATGAAGCTGGAGGAGAAGGCCGCCTACTACCGAGAAATGATGAAAAACATTGGTCTTGTATGACCCGTCTGCTGCTTTATTAAAAAAGATTTACCGACATGATAATAGATTTCAACGAAATTCAAGAGGTGGCCAACCCGCAGTTCAAGGGCGGGGAAGGCAACACGATGTTCCGCACCTATAACGACGGACAAAACAAAATTATGCGCGGGCGGCTGGAGCCCGGCTGCTCCATCGGATACCACAGCCATGAGACTAACAGCGAGATTATCTATATTCTCAGCGGCGAGGCACGATGCCTATATGACGACGGCGAAGAACGTCTTGCCCCCGGCCAGTGCCACTACTGCCCCAAGGGGCACAGCCATTCCCTCATCAACGCCAGCGCCACAGAAGCTCTTACTTTTTTCGCCGTAGTACCGGAATTGATGTCAAAATAACCCACCGAGCGCAAATTGATTCATCCTTCGGGGTGCAATTTTAATTTTTCAATAATCGATTTGTCGGCGGGAAGCCAGCGGACGGTGTCGAGTTCAGCGGGGGTGAGCCAGCGGGCGGCTTCATGCTCGTTGAGGTGGAGGGCGTCGGTGAGCAGCGAGCAAAGGTAGCAGTGCATAGTGAGGTGGAACTTGGGGTAGTCGTACTCCACGGTGCAGAAGAACTCATCGACGCTGATTTCCGTCGACAACTCCTCGCGGATTTCCCTACGCAGCGCCTCCTCGGGTGTCTCGCCAGCCTCTATCTTGCCTCCAGGGAACTCCCACCAATCTTTCCACTCGCCATATCCACGCTGCGTGGCAAAAATGCGTTCCTCCTTGCGGATGATGGCAGCCGCCACTTCAATTTGTTTCATATCCACAACTATTTGGCCAATGGGACATCTTTACGGTAGCCCATACCGGTGAGATAGCAGATTTGTCGACCGTCTTGATTGGTGACCCGTACCTCGACAAAGGGAATCCTGCGGTGGTCGTTGATGCTGACGGCTTCGGCGCGCAGACGGTCACCCTCTACGGCGCTCGAGAGAAACATCACATTGCTGCTGATGCCGAGAGTGAGATTGCCCTGATGATTCATCAACGCCGCCATCGCGAGGTCGGCCAGCGTGAACAACGCCCCACCCTGGCACACGCCCCCGGCGTTCAGGTGCTCCTTAGCAACGGTCATCTCTGCCACCGCATGTGTCGCGTCCACCTCCGTAATCTGGCATCCCACATTCGCCGCAAAGCGGTCGGTAGTGTTCAGTATGTCCTTTATATTCATTGGTTGTTCCATAGTTGCTTTGTGAACTACACGTCGAAGAATCCCAACTGGCTGATGGCGGTGAGCATACGGCCGACATAGACGCTGTCAGGTTCTGTCCAGCGGAAGCCGAGACGGAGGAGGACCTGTGAGGTGTATTCGTTGCTGGGGGGCACTATACGGCCGCCAATGTTCTCGTAGGCGAGCAGGCCGGTGAGCAGGGGTGCTTTCTTGGGGTCGGCAGAGGCCTGCTGCATGATGGCGGCAAACTCGTCGGTCTCAACAAAGCGCAGGTCGGTGCCAATCTTCCGTAGCCCGTTCAGCACGTCGCCCAGGAGGCGCGTATGGGTGTTGTAGGGGTGGAAGAGGGTGCATTGGTCGGGCGTATGAGCCAGGAGGACGATGGCACGGGCGGTCTCGTCGATGGGGGAGAACTCAGTCGGTTGGTCGTACTGCTCGTAGGGGCAGCAGCCCAGCATGTTGAAGATCTTGATACGCCCCATGTAACTGTTGGTGGAGAAGTTGACCTGGAACTCTCCGTCACTGCTACGGGCCGCCAGATTGCCGACACGCATAATCTTCGCCCGCAAGCCTTTGTGCGCGACGGCATCGAGGACGAGGCGGTCGGCGAGGAACTTGGAGTGCATGTACTGGTTGCCCAGTTTTTGTCCGAAGTAGAGCGACTGTTCATTCAGTACCGGCACCCTTTCATTGTCGCCAATCCATATGCCGCCGGTCGAGGTGGTGGAGACATGGACGAGCGCTGCACCTGTTGCCAGACAGAAGTCGACGCATTGTTTGGCACCTCCGATATTCACATCTTCAATGTCGGTGCCTTTGGAGAAGTGCTTAACGTTGGCAGCGCAGTTGAAGACGGTGTTGATTGCGTTATTGTGGCATTGCGTTATTGCGTTAGTGAAGTCGCTCGTGACATCGCCATTGACGACGAAGAGGCGGGTGCCGAAGAGGTCGTCGAAGCGGCGACTGAAATAGTAGAACAGGAGGTTGCGCAGACGTCGTTCGGCATCACTCTGGTCTTTGCCTCGCACAAGACAGGTGATGGTTTCGGCTTCCGAGTCGATGAGCTCGCGCAAGACATGGATGCCAAGGAAGCCGGTGGCACCGGTAAGGAGCACATGGCCGAGTTGATAGTTATTATTTGAAAGTTGATAGTTGGCGAGGGTATTCTTCTGCAAGAGATTGTCGATGTCGGTATAGTCAAAGCTGGAGACCTCAACATCAATATCCTCTGACGCTCCTAAGTCGGCGGATTTGCCCATAAGATGTTTCACCAGTTGTCGGGGAGTGGGATTGGCGAAGATGTCGCCATAAGCGATGTGGACTCCCGCCTTGTCGGCTTCGATGATGACGCGCGTCACCATGAGCGATGTGCCGCCCAGCTCGAAGAAGTTGTCCGTCGCACCAATCCGCTCCATTGAAAGGATATCGCTGAAAATATTGCAGAACTGCCGCTCGAGGTCGTTGGCGGGCTCCACATATTCGCGGTCGTCGGCCCGCATCACTGGGGCTGGCAGTGCCTTGCGGTTCACCTTCTGGTTTTGGTTCAGCGGTATCGCCTCTATCTGCATCGTCGCCGCAGGAATCATGTACGACGGCTTCCTCTCCCCTATAAAAGCGTTCAGTGCCTTGATTTCGATCTTCTCGTCGCTGACAATGTAGGCCGTTATGTACTTGCCGCCATTTTCGTAGTCAAAGGCCTGTACCGTGACATCCTTGATACCCGGGAACTGGCGAATGACGGACTCAACCTCCTTCAACTCGATGCGGAAGCCACGAATCTTCACCTGACTATCCTTACGACCCACAAACTGGATATTGCCGTCCGCCAGATAGCGCACAATGTCGCCCGTGCGGTACACTCGCCCATATTGAGAGTTGGGTTTTAAGAAAGGATTGGGTATATAGACTTCGGACGTTTTCTCAGGACGGTTAAGGTAACCACGGCTCACGTTCGGCCCACTGATCCACAGTTCGCCCAGCGCACCTTGCGGCAAGCGGTTCCCCTCCTTGTCCACAATGTATAGTCGATTATTGTCCAATGGTTTACCAATTGGAATATCCTTCAGCTCTTGGTCAACCTCATATTCCGTAATCAGGATTGTGCCCTCCGTGGGACCATAACCATTGTGCAGCTTGAAATGGGTGGGTGGCACCAGTGAAGCCAGCTTCTCCCCGGCCGTAATCAGGTGCAACAGCGAATGGTTCTCAAAATTCGTCGCGAACTGGTAGCCAACCTGCGTCGTCATAAACGAGTGCGTGATATGGTTGGTCTCGAAATAGGTGTTCACCTCCGGCAGATTCAGCCTGATGTCGTCACCAATCACATAGACACAGGCACCGCACGTAAGCGCGGGATACATGTCCATCATGCAACAGTCGAAGCCATAGCTGGCGTAGCACGAAACACGGTGTTCAGCCTTGAGGCCGAAACGACGCTGATACCAATGGCAGAACGCCACCAGGTTTCCATGCTCCAGTTGGCATCCTTTCGGCGTCCCCGTTGAACCAGACGTGTACAGCAATACGAACAAATTATTCGGCTCAATCTCGGGTAATTTCTCATTCCTCAATTCTAACTTTTCAATTTCTTTCGTCAGCAGCACCTCACCTTTGTATTCGTTCACCATCTCACACAGTGATTCATCGGCGATAAGCATCTTCGCAGCCGCATCCTGTATCATGAAATTCAAACGCTCGGCAGGATAGCTCGGGTCCAGAGGTTGGTAGGCGCAACCCGCCTTCAATACGCCGAGGGCAGCAATGGGCATCCACTCGCAGCGCGGAATGAGGATAGAAACCACATCCTCCCTACCCAAGCCTTTTGCCACCAGCATCGTCGCGATGCGTTCAGTGATATCATCCACTTGAGCGTAGGTGTATCTCTTCTCGTGATACACCACCGCCATGTTGTCGGGAGTCAGTCTCGCCTGTCTGCGGAACAGCGAGACAATCGTTTGCGTGTCGTCGTACGACACTTCCGTCTCGTTGAA
The DNA here is from genome assembly GCA_002349055.1 of Bacteroidales bacterium UBA2939. GTDB lineage: Bacteria > Bacteroidota > Bacteroidia > Bacteroidales > P3 > Colimorpha. The sequence goes on from DECD01000013.1 coordinate 14,892, forward strand.
ACTGTCCAACAGCGACACCTGGTCATTATCGAGCAGCGACACCGAGCGCAGAGAAGCCTTCATATCAGCTGCAAAAGCACTGATAACATTGCTCACGGACCTTGCCAGCGATTGCATCAATGCCTCACTGTAACGGCCGTTGTCATACTCGATTGCGACACTTGGCTTTCCATCCACCTCCGCGATATAGAAGGCAATCTTGAATTTCGGCACATTAAGTTCCATGTTCTCAATCATCACCGCCTGATCCTTCACCTTGTATTGGGAGATTACACCAAGCTGGTAGGCGAAGAGGATTTCTGCCGTTAAGTCATAGTCGGCGGCGATTTGCGCAAAGGGATAGTTCTCGTGCGTGAGAGTTTGCTCGAACTTCTCGCCGGTTTCTTGGACGAATTCCAGCACCGTTCTCTCGTCAATCTTGCATCTCAGTGCCAGCGTGTTGACCATCATGCCCATCGTGTTCGCCATCTTGAGGTTGCTGCGGCCGTTAGAGATGGTGGTGATGCAGAGGTCTTCCAAGGAAGCAAAGCGGGAGAGCGAATAGAAAACAGCGGCGAGTGTCACACCGGCAGGTGTTACCTCGGCACGTTGCGCCAGTTGTTTGGCGGCATCTAGGTCCATCGGTGCGTAGACTTGACCTATCACGCCGTCGAAGGGATTAGTCATATCTGAGGGCAAAAGCGTGCCACCCTCTACATCGGCCAGTTGAGAGTGGAAGAAATCCCTGGCAGCAGCATATTCCTTGCCGTCCTTTGCCGTCTGCTCTTCGGCGACAAACTGCGCGTATGAGCAAAGCTCTGGCTCGATTGTTCCACCGCCAAGCAACGTGCAAATTTCGTTGAAGAACACATCGTATGACGCGCCGTCGCACACCAGGTGATGCATGTCGCAGTAGAGGTACAAAGCTTCTTCAGTGCGGACGATAGCAAAGCGGCAGAGGAGGTCTTTGCCGAGATTGAAGGGGCGGACAAATTCGGCACGGAAGGCATCCAACTCCGATTCCTTCAACTCTAAACTTTCAACTTTCAACTCTAAACTCTCATCCGCCACCTGCACCACACCGGTCTCTCCTGTCTCAAAATGCACGAACAGCTGGGGATGGTTGTCCACCACCTGCAACAACGCCTCGCGCAGCATCTCCTCGCCAATCTCCTTCGCGAAACGGGCACGCATCGGAATGTTGTAGAGCGTCGATGCCGGGTTTTTCATGCACTCGAAATAGACACCGGTTTGGGCGTGAGACAAGGGGAAGGGAGCGGCTTCATTTAGTTCTTTATGGTCGTTAAAGTCCTTAGTGTCGTTAAGGTCGCCAGACAAAAGCGAGTGCAAAATTTCGTTCTCAATGGTCTGTATATTGGCGCCTTTAAGTAGAAGTTTGGTGTCTAGCTGCACCCCATAGCGCTTAAAGACTTGTGTGCCGAGTTTGATGGCGGAGATAGATGAGAGACCCACGTAGCGAAGGTCGGTAGTGATGCCGAAATCATGGTTGTTCACAATATTTGCCACCATCTCGACCAATTGCTCTTCCAGCACATTCAGCGGGGCCGCCTCTTTTTCGTTTTGGTTCTCGTTCTGGTTCTTGGGTTCGGGCAGCGCGCGCTTGTTCACTTTCTGGTTCTGGTTGAGCGGGATGGCGTCGATTTGCATCGTGACCGCAGGAACCATATAGGGAGGTTTCTGATCCAGGACAAATGCGTTGAGCGCCTGGATGTCGATCTTCTCGTCGCTCACCACATAGGCGGCGATGAACTTGCCGCCGGCGGGGTAGTCGAAAGCCTGCACTGTGGCATCCTTGATGCCGGGGAACTGACGGATGACGCTTTCCACCTCCTTGAGTTCGATGCGGAATCCGCGAATCTTGACCTGCCCGTCCTTACGACCGACAAACTCTATTTCGCCGTCGCACCGATACCTGACGATATCGCCCGTGCGATACACACGCTTGCCGTTCCACTCAACGAAGGACGCAGCGGTCTTTTCGGCTTGGTTGAGATAGCCGATACCCACCTGAGGGCCGGCCACGAGCATCTCTCCGGCTGCGCCCCAAGGCACGCGCTTGCCGTATTTGTTGACAACAAACAGTTGGGCCGTGTCGTTGGCAGAACCCACAGGGATGTTAGCTTCCTTGTTTTCCACCCAATGGCTGCACACATAGACAGTACACTCGGTGGGGCCATAGCCGTTGAGCAATCGGTAGGAGGGCGGATCGAGCGACATCAGTTTCTCGCCGCCGGTACCGAGCTGTTGCAGGCAAGGAATATCGGGGTAGTTCTGCACCAGCTGCGTGGCCACCTGGGTGGTCATGAACGTATGGGTGATACCTTCGCGCAGGATGAAGTCGTGAATGCCCTCGAGGTCGAAACGGATGTCGTCGCCGATGACATAGACCGTCGCTCCGGCGCAGAGGCAGCCCCAGAAGTCGTGCAGGAAGGCATCGAAGCCATAGCCCGCGTATGAGGCATAACGGCTCTCTGGCGTAAGCCCGATATGCTGTGCGTGGAATTTGCAGAAAGTGAGGATGTTCTTCTCACTTAGCATCACTCCCTTGGGTGTACCTGTCGTGCCGCTTGTATAGATTAGGATAAAAGCATCGCCTCCCTCGTATTTGGCAGCATCGGCGCGCATGAAATCCAACCGCTCGGCGGGATAAGAGCCGTCCAGCGGCATCGCTGTCATGCCGGCTTTGGCAATGGAGAGCGGCACGATAAACATCTGCTCGTTGCGCGGCACAGTATAGCCAATAACATGTTCGCCGCATCGGACCGTATATTGCGGGTCGATGGTGTCGGAGAGCCTGTCCACTTCGGCGTATGTCAACCGGGTGTCGCCAGCCACCACGCAAAGGGCGTCGGGATGCTCCGCCACCTGCTGCTTGAAGCAACCCACCAGCGTGCCCTCGGCCGCCTGGGGCGCTTCCGGATTGCGCTCGTCGAGCCACTGGAGCTGCTCGGGTGTGCAGTATTCGATGTCGGCAACCTTTTCGGCTGTCACCATCGAACGGAGAATCATGCTGTAAGCCTCGGCCATCTGCGCCATAAAGGCTTCCGAATAATCGGCACCGCTGTAACAGAATTTGAGAGAATACTGGCCATCCGTCTCGAAAAACTCCGCACCCAGTTTCCAACCGGGCGTGGGGCGACGGAGGTCGGTATAGGGGACAGACTCTTCGCCCAGATGCAGACCACGTTTGTCGGCCAGCACCGAGCCTTGGTAGACAAACATCACCTGGTTGTTCAGTCCCAGGTCGCGCACCGCGTCGGGATAGGCGTAGTATTGGTATTTCTGCGTCTGGTCGAGTTGGTCCTTCATCATCTCCAGCATTTCAGCGACAGTAGTGTCGGCCGTGGTTTGCATGAAGACCGGAAGCGTGTGGACCATCATGGTGACGGTACCCATCGAGCGACGGTCGGAGCGGCCGAAATAAGCCGTGCAGTAGGAGGCTTTCTCCTCCGCGCTGTAGGTCGCCAGCAGTTGGGCGAAAGCCACCTGCGTGATGATGCTCTCTTTGGTGCCGAAACGTTTCTCTATCGCCAGAATCTCCTCCTTGGTGACCGAGAGGGGGTAATGTTTGTAGACGACAGCCCCCAAGCCCCCTAAAGGGGGTGTTTCTGCTCCCCCTTTAGGGGGTTGGGGGGCTGGGATGGGTAGCGAGTCGGTATCTGCTGCATCGCAGAAGTTTTTGGCGTACCAGTCACGGGCCTCGCCCATCAGGGTGTCGTCTTGACGCTGCTCCACTTCGGCCTGCGCGACAGCGGCACCGTCCATCATCTCGCCAGCGGGTTTCTTGCCGTTGTAGACACGCTCAATGTCGCGAATCAGGATGGCCACCGACAAACCGTCGGTCAACACATGGTGGGCGTCGAGATATAGATAACTCCTCTTTTCGTTTTGGTTTCTCACCACATAGATTTCGGCCCGGTAGAGCCGCTCGCCGTGGATGTCCATCGTCTGTGCAAAAGTCTGCTGCACCTCGGCCCATTCGGACTCAGTTACCTCACGGATGGTGACAATATCGCTTGGGGTTCCGTTTGGGGTTTCCAGTTCCGGACGACCCTCATCGTCGACAACCACGTGGCTGAACAGATAGGGATGGGCGCACAAGGCATCGAAAACCGCCTGCTGGAGCCGCGGGAGGTCGGCATCCTGTGGCAAATCAAAACGGACGGGATTCTGATAATTGTACTCGTCGGAAACCGACGACAAACAGGCATAATACACCCCCAGTTGAGCTTGGCTAAGAGGAGATTTCATAACAAAAACTATTTCTCAATATCAAAAATATTTTCAAATCCGCTCATGCGGAAAATGTCGGCCACATCTTCGTTGAGATGGCTAACGCGGACGCTGCCGCCTTTGGCTTCGCTCTCGCGCTTGAGCTGCATGAAGAAACGCAAGCCGGCAGACGAGATGTACTCCATCTCGCCGCAATCTATCACCAGCGCTTTGTCGGCAACGGCAAGCACTTTCTGCAATTCGTCTGCCTGCTCGGTAGTGGCGATGGTGTCAAGCTCACCGATGATTTTCACGATGGTTTCCTGCCCTTCAAGATGAATGTTTAGTTGCATAATTATATGTTTTATGATTGATATCTTGATTTGTCTGTCGTATATATAGTGTTAGCGAGTGCAAAATTACGATTTTTTTTCAATTCTTTACACTTTTTTTATTTTTTTCGTATTTTTGCAGTCGTGATTTACCTCAACGACCATATCGACGAACTCGACATCGCGGAGGCTTTGCGGCAAGTGAGCCCCGAGCGCGCCGCCTATGCGCTGCGTTACCGGCGCGAACTCGACCGGCGCCTCTCGCTGGCGGTCTACCTCCTTCTCCAGCAGGCCCTCCGCGAAGAATATGGCATGCAGGAAGTCCCCCCGTTCGCCTACGGACCCAATGGGAAACCTTTTCTCAAAGACCACCCTGGGATTCATTTCAACCTCAGCCATTGCCCCCGTGCGGCGTTGTGCGTCGTCGCCGACCATACTGTCGGCTGCGACATCGAGGCCGTCCCCGAAGAACTCGACTTGGACCTCTGCCACCACTGTTTCAACGACAAAGAAGTCGCCGCCATCCTCGCCTCCGACTCCCCCACCCTCACCTTCACCACCCTCTGGACACAAAAAGAGGCTCTCCTGAAGCTCACCGGCGAAGGTCTGTCAGACGCCACCTCTCACCTCTCACCTCTCACCTTTCACCTTTCACCTCCACACATCTCCCCTGATTGTTCTTATGTCTATACCGTCTGTTCCCCTGCCTGATTCACTTTTACTTGATTGCTTGAGTTTTTAGCCTATGTTGCCGATGCCGACGTAGGTGGAGTTGGAGCATTGGCCAGGATAGATATAGCCGTTGAGATTGGGGAGGAAGGTAGGCTGGTCGACATTGGCCATCGCGAAGCCCCAAAGGTGGACTTCCTTGCCGCTCCAGTGGGCGGGGACATCGACAACAGCGGAGCCGTCGGAGCGTTTGGCAGATTTGTCGAAGACGCACTCGCGGGTGTCGGGGCAATAGACAGTAACACAGATGAGGTCGTTGTCTGTGGCGGCGCCGATGAGGGTTCCGTCGAAGGGGATGACAATCCGGGACGGAGAGACAAACGAGGGAGTGCCGAAATGCGGGGTGTGCATGCTGCCGCGGGCGAGGATGAGGTCGGGGTAGTCGACGGAGACGCTGTCGGGGGTGCTGGCATGGAAGAAGTGATAGTTGTCGTGGGTAAAGAGGGCGCGAGGGATGTTTTGCTCCTGGTCGGCCGCGTAGGCATAGCCATGATTGATGGCGGCGGAGAGGATGGCGGCGAGCTGTGCCACGGTTTTGAAGATGGCTCGGTTGAGCTGCTGCTTGGGGGTGTTTGCATCGCGGACGAAAGGGTTGTACGCCCGGTAGACGTTGCGGCCTTTCCATAAAGAGGCTATGATAGGGCCGAGTTTTCCGATTTGGGTTCCCATGAACCCGCCTGAATTTTTACTCATAGTTTTGAATGGTTGATTATTTGAATAATTGATTGTTTATCGTTTGAATGGTTGATTATTTGAGTTCTGGTAGCAGTCAAGTAGCACTCAAGTAGCAGTCAAGTAGCACTCTACTCGCACTATCATTCGCTAATCAACGGTGCCAACGACGATGCAAAAATACAACCGTGGGAGTGCGGTCTACGAATGGAGATGAAATTTTTTCATTGTGTGGTTTCCTCCACAGTTCGCTCCACTAAGGTCGCGCTCTGCGTTGCAGCGTTGCAACATTTTTGTGCCTATCCACACGGAAAATATTGACTTTCACCACCATAAAATCTCGACGACCTTCACTGAGGAGGTTGACTCTTTTCCTAAGAAGGTTGACTGTTTTCCTGAAAAGGTTGACAGCCGTAAAGATACGCTTTTTCTTCTCTTGGTGGAAAATTAATTTTGTCATATCAGCAAAGTTTCTTATATTTGTACCCTCATAACAAAAACGAAAACAAAAATAAATAATTAATCCTTAAACGTTTAAGCAATTATGGCAAAAGAAAAAAAATTTATGACTTGTGACGGCAACTGCGCTGCAGCGCATGTGGCCTACATGTTCAGCGAGGTAGCAGCTATCTACCCCATCACCCCCTCCAGCCCTATGGCCGAGTATATCGACGAGTGGGCCGCCGGCGGTCGTAAGAACCTCTTCGGCGAGACCGTGAAGGTCGTCGAGATGCAGAGCGAGGCCGGCGCCGCCGGCGCCGTGCACGGCTCTCTCCAGGCCGGTGCTCTGACCACCACCTACACCGCTTCGCAGGGTCTGCTGCTGATGATCCCGAACATGTACAAGATCGCCGGCGAACTGCTGCCCGGCGTGTTCCACGTGAGCGCCCGCGCCCTCGCCGCTCAGGCCCTCTCCATCTTCGGCGACCACGCCGACGTGATGAGCGCCCGCCAGACGGGCTTCGCACTCCTCGCCGAGAGCTCGGTGCAGGAGGTGATGGACCTCGCCCCTGTGGCTCACCTCGCCGCCCTCAAGGGCCGCGTGCCGTTCCTCAACTTCTTCGACGGCTTCCGCACCAGCCACGAGATTCAGAAAATCGAGGCTTGGGATATGGAGGACCTGCGTCCGCTCGTCGACCAGAAGGCCCTCAAGGCTTTCCGCGAGAACGCCCTCAACCCCGAGCACAACGTGACCCGCGGTACCGCCCAGAACAGCGATGTCTATTTCCAGACCCGCGAGCTGCAGAACAAGTACTATGACGCTCTGCCCGACATCGTGGCCGAGTATATGGCTGAGATCAGCAAACTGACCGGCCGCAACTACGCCCCCTTCACCTACTACGGTGCCAAGGATGCCGAGAACGTCATCGTGGCTATGGGCTCGGTGACCGAGACCATCAAGACCGTCGTGGATTACCTCAACGCCCAGGGCAAGAAGACCGGCTGCGTGACCGTCCACCTCTATCGTCCCTTCAGCGTGAAGCACCTGATGGCCGTGATGCCCAAGAGCGCGAAGACCATCTGCGTCCTCGACCGCACCAAGGAGCCCGGCGCCAATGGCGACCCGCTGTACCTCGACATCGTTGAGGCCTTCAAGGGCAATGCCAACGTCAACATCATCGGCGGCCGCTACGGCCTCTCCAGCAAGGATACCACTCCCGCTCAGATTATCTCCGTGTTCAACAATATGGAAGGCGAGAAGAAAAACCAGTTCACCATCGGCATCGTCGACGACGTGACCTTCCGTTCGCTGCCCATCCTGCCCGAAATCTCCATCCTGCCCAAGGGCACCTTCGAGGCCCGCTTCTACGGCCTCGGTGCCGACGGTACCGTGGGTGCCAACAAGAACAGCATCAAGATTATCGGCGACAACACCAACAAATACAGCCAGGCCTACTTCGACTACGACTCGAAGAAATCGGGCGGCTACACCTGCTCGCACCTGCGCTTTGGCGATAACCCCCTGCCCGCTCCCTACCTGGTCGGCACGCCCGACTTCGTGGCCGTCCACGTCCCCAGCTACCTCCGCAAGTATGACTGCCTGCGCGGCCTGAAGGACAACGGCACCTTCCTCTACAACAGCCCCTGGACCGTCGAGGAGACCAAGGCCCAGCTGCCCGACTTCGTGAAGAAGTATCTGGCGCTGCACCACATCACGATGTACATCATCGACGCCACCAAGATTGCCGCCGAAATCGGCCTCGGCAACCGCACCAACACCATCCTCCAGAGCGCCTTCTTCAAGATCAGCGAGGTGATACCTTACGACCTCGCCGTCGAGCAGATGAAGAAATTCATCGTCAAGAGCTACGGCCGCAAGGGTGAGGACGTGGTCAACAAGAACTACGCCGCTGTCGACCGCGGTGGTGAGATCACCAAGATCGACATTCCCGCCGAGTGGGCCCAGCTGCCTTGCAGCACCGACTTCGCCGTCGAGAAGCACGAGGGCGACCCCGAGTTCATCGCCAAGGTGATGCGCCCGATGGTGGCTCAGACCGGCAACGACCTGCCCGTCAGCGCATTCGTCGGCTACGAGGACGGCACCTTCCCCGCCGGCACTACCGCCTACGAGAAGCGCGGTGTCGCCACCGTCGTCCCCGAGTGGAACCCCGCCAACTGCATCCAGTGCAACCAGTGCTCGCTGGTGTGCCCCCACGCCGCCATCCGCCCCTGCGTGATGACCGACGAGGAGATGAAGAAAGCCCCCGAGTCGATGAAGGCCATCGACGTGAAGATGCCCAAGGAACTGGCCGGTATGCACTTCCGTATGCAGGTCAGCGCTATGGACTGCACCGGCTGCGGCAACTGCGCCGACGTCTGCCCCGCCAAGGAGAAAGCCCTCGTGATGAAACCCTTCGAGAGTCAGCTCCACGAGGCCGCCAACTGGGATTTTTCTCAGAAGTGCGTCACCTACAAGGACAACCTCATCGACAAGAAGGCCAACGTCAAGAACAGCCAGTTCGCACAGCCCCTGTTCGAGTTCAGCGGCGCCTGCGCCGGCTGCGGCGAGACCCCGTACCTCAAATGCATCACCCAGCTCTTCGGCGAGCAGATGATGGTGGCCAACGCCACGGGCTGCTCCTCCATCTACGGCGGCTCGGCTCCTGCCACTCCTTACTGCCGCAACTACCGCAGCGGCTTCGGTCCCGCCTGGGCCAACTCGCTCTTCGAGGACAACGCCGAGTTCGGTCTCGGTATGGCCACCGCCACCCGCCAGATGCGCGACCGCGTGGAGCGCATTATGAAGGAAGGCCTCGCCTGCGACTGCTGCAGCGCCGAAATCAAGGCCCTCTTCACCGAGTGGATCGAGAACCGCGAGAACACCCTCAAGACCAAGGAAATCGCCGACAAGCTCATCCCACTGATGGAGAAGTGTGGCTGCGACATCTGCAAGCAGCTCCTCGAGCTCCGTCACAGCCTCGTCAAGAAGAGCCAGTGGATCTTCGGCGGTGACGGTTGGGGTTATGATATCGGATTCGGCGGCCTCGACCACGTGCTGGCCAGCGGCGAGGACGTCAACGTCGTCGTTGTCGACACCGAGGTGTACTCCAACACCGGCGGACAGAGCTCGAAGGCCACTCCCGCGGGTGCCGTCGCCAAGTTCGCCACCAGCGGCAAGAAGATCCGCAAGAAAGACCTCGGCATGATTGCCAAGAGCTACGGCTACGTCTATGTCGCCCAGGTCGCCATGGGAGCCTCGCAGGCCCAGTACTTCAACGTCATCAAGGAGGCCGAGGCCTACCACGGCCCGTCGCTCATCATCTGCTACGCACCCTGTATCAACCACGGCATCAAGATCGGTATGGGCCGCACGCAGAACGAAGAGAAGAAAGCCGTCGAGTGCGGCTACTGGCACCTCTGGCACTTCAACCCCGCCGAGGAAGTGGCCGGCAAGAATGGCTTCCACCTCGACTCGAAGGAGCCCGACTGGAGCAAGTTCCGCGACTTCATTATGGGCGAGGTCCGCTACAACTCCCTGATGAAGACCTTCCCCCAGGAGGCCGAAGAACTCTTCGTCGCCACGGAAAGAAATGCAAAACTCCGTTACGAAGGTTATAAAAAGCTTTCCGAACTTTAATAGTTTTGCATTTCTTCGAGCGCTGCCAAAGGCTGTGAACACCGCTGAAATAAAATCAAATGCAGTGAACAACGCCAAACTGCGCTACGAGGGTTATAAGAAACTCTCGGAGATGTAAACCGAGTGTAACACTCTAAATGCAGCGAGGCCCCGCCGAATGGCGGGGCCTCGCTCGTTAGTTACTAGCTGTCAAAGGTCGCATCACCCCTCGTCCGGCCCCGGCGTTGGATCCGGCGTCGGTGTGTCCGATCCGCCCTCCTCGGTGGTTGGCTTCTTCTCCGTTGCTGGCAGGTAGGTCCAAGTCAGGTCGTCGGCCACCAGCGCGTTACGGCGCTGACCCTTGCGGCCCGTGCCCTCCATCTCGGGGCGAAACTGCACCTTCACATTAGTAATCTGTTCCTGCGAACAGTCCTCCTTCTTCTTCACGCCCGTCTTGGTGCACTGCACCGTCAGGTAGAACGTCCCGATGCCCTCCAGCTTCACCGTGTGCCCCTCGGCAAGGTAGCGCTGCATCACCGTCGGCAGCGACGTCAGCACCGCCATGATGTCCGTGTAGCTCACCGTACTCTCCTTCTCGATGTCCTTAGCCAGCCTCTTGCTGTTGTACTGGCTGACGCTCACCGAGCTGACCGTCCACAGACCTGTCAGCTTCGAAAATTTCTCTCTGTAAAATGCCATAATCCAAAAGTTTTAATTATTTGAAAATATGTCAATTAACCGTTATCGTTTTCGACCCCCGACCACACACGCACGTCTGGTGCGATCACACACGCACGGCTAGTCCGACCACACACGCACGCGTGGTCAGCAAATCAACCAAGTAGATATTCCACATACACAATAGATGTATTACATTCTTTAAACAAAGGATAGATTTCTTGTATGTTGGGTGATTCTTCATCGGTTGCAATAGGACATCCTGAGCCTTTTACATTTCCTTTTCGGGAAATGACCTTTGAGTACCTATAAGCAGTCACATCGCTCTTTAGTATAGATGTTATTTGGGTGTTGTCTGGTATAATTGTTTGTTTGATGAGGTCTTTGTCTTCGTCTGCGATGCTGGAATCATTCAGAAGGCAATTGCATAGTTCGACAAATTTTGTACATAGTAACTGCAAGTTATGTTCATGAATTATCGTTTCTTTCAATGTGGCGTCATTGAGATAATATTCTGCTGCATACAATAGTGCATCCTTATAACGGATTTCCAAACAATGTGACATTAGGTGCAATATCGGATTTTGAATAGTCTCGAACCTTTGTTTATAGTTCTCTACCACATACTGTACCATTGTGTAATACTCCGTGGCGATAGTAGCATCGTTGTTTGTTCGGTTGACGAGTGTTTGGTTTCTCCAACTTTCTAATATTGTTTTTTTATTACTCATGGTTGAATTGGTTGATTAGTCATAAATATTATTAGCTTTGTTTACAACATGTACTCTACGTGAAAAATCCTTGAAATGAACCAATGGTTTATGATACCATTTCCCAGCTAAAGCTTCGGAAATTAGATTACACGCCATCATGGTAATAAACCATAAAGCAATTATGATAAAACATGCAATATATAATTTTGAAAAGGCAATAAGTGCATCTACCAATGAAATGCCTTTAATAAACTCGGAGAGAGTTCCATCAGCAATTCTTTTGAATACCTTACCTTCAACTATACAAGCAATTATAAACCATATCACTGACCATATTGCTGACCATATTAAAGACATCTTTAGACCTTCTTTCCATTCCTCTTTTGATTTCCATTGGCATTTTCTCGCAAATGAGTTTTGATTATCAATGAACACTTGTTCTCTTGTCCATATAATGCCATCGGCAGTGTTTTGCCAATCCAAGCCTTCACTTGTACATAGCCATCTCCGAAAATTCCTATGCGAGCCTTTGCTTCTAACAAAATCTCGAATGCGAGGCAATCGTGTCAAACCACCTTCAATTGGGATATAACCGTCAGGAACTAGTATTTCTTCGTCACCGCACTCTAAAACACATTCACCTTCAGCAACCTTCTGATAGAAAAGTCTCACGTCTCTTATTTTACACCACGCACTATCATTATATCCGCAAATTAACTTTTTCCCATTGTCAGTTTTAAAATGTTGGTCAACCCAATTTTTACACTCCTCCATCAACTGTAACTCCTCATTACTAGGACATTCCTCATCTTGTGGCTCATCAATATCGTAAGATGTGGTTCTATTCCATCCCAATATCCCCCGAATTGATCCTACCGCCACAGCCACAAGCACTACAACCATCCAAATAATCCCAAACCAAAACAGCCAGCCATTTAGAAATGAACTATAGTATAAATTGTCAAATTCGTAATGGACCAATTCATCATCATCGCTGCACTCAAATATCAATTTGCTATCAGTTAGTTTGATGATGGTATTTTCTGTACCATCAATATAGAAATGATCTTTGTCAGTATGATATTTGTATTTCTTGTGTTCTTCACCCTTGGAGTCTTTTGTGTAAATAAAAGCCTCTCCACCATCAAAGTCCAAGATATATAGATAGTCCTCAAGTTTCGTGGAATCTGGAATCCGCTCATCAAGATAATGACGCTTGTTATTTCTGACTTCATAACTAGCTTTAGCATCAAGTTCCCATGTGCCAGATTCGAGTTTCTTATTGTTATCTTTGCAAGAGCATAATGCCAATGCACAAAACAATGATACTGCAATAATTCTAAATGCTTTCATTTTATTTTGTCTTAATCTGTTCATCCAATATTGTTTTCAAACGAGGACAGTCTTTAATCTGTTCCCTAAAAGTCTGTCCGTGTAAGGCGGCCATTGACACTTCTCCGCTGGCCGTTTGGTAGGTTATGGTCATTGTCTCCGATTTCGACAGCGCATCCAAAAAGTCGTCGAGGGTGAAGAACAACCGTACAATATTATCGTCAGTCACATTTGCATCCACGCCACCATAACCGAGTGTGCCATCCAACGAAGTTCCTTCTTCATCATACAAGTGTATTACAACACTGACTATAGATGTGTCAATTCCATCGCTCAAAAAGATTGCGGCGTAGTTCCCATAATAGCCTGTATCCGAATCGTCATTCTTGCACAGAACAACAAATGCGTTCCGTGCCATAGATGAATAGGAATTCTCGCAAAGAGACAATGTCATTAGGTCGCCAGTTTCATTGCTCAATGTTTGCCAAAGATAAGGAGTTGTGACCATTAGAGAAAACGCACACTCAATATTACCCAATCTGTCTAAATTGTATGGAAAAATCGTTCCTCCAAAATTGCGAGCAGTTGCTCTCATCATGTGAGGAAACAATAGTGTTGTGTCGTTGTGTATAGCATTCACAATGGCGCTATTCATACGACAAATATTTTGTTCAAGTTTTGCGATTAGGGCAGTGCTATCACAGATTATTCTATATGTTGAATCTATAATGTCAATTACGGATTGATGGTATTCATCAGCATAGCCAGAGTAGCATGCTCCTTGTCTCAATATTTCAGGCCAATAGGGTGTTTCCTCAAATGTGTTGGCTGATTTCTTGAATATGGAGCAGGAGCAAAATGCAATGGTACAGAGTATGATGATGATTATTCGCTTCATAACATTACATATTAGGACACAAAACTATCCCACCCCGCCACATTTTCAGTGGCAGGGTAGGTGAAAAAAATAAAGTGAACGAGGGATTAACCCCGCAGCATACAGCCGTAAATTTGCGGGGGGGGGTAATAATCAGCGAGTTACAAACATTCCAAAGCATACGGCATTTTTCTTACACCATATATAACGCCCCCACCCTGATTTTATTGCCCCCCAATACAATAAAATCCCCTCCGCATCAGCCCCATTTGGCGCATCGGCAAGATGGACCTTGAAAGCAAAGGCCGCCAAGGTGCTGCATACTGATAATGCCGAACTGCCAACACCTGACGACCATTTAGATTTCATCTTTAAGCACCCATCGCCACGGCAAACTGCGCTACGAGGGCTACAAGAAACTGAGCGAGATGTAATCTTGCATCGACACACTAAAACGACGAAAGCCGAGGCCAGCAACTGGTCTCGGCTTTCTGTTTTTAAAAGGAAATACAATTATTTAGAATACAATATTTTCAAAAGATTGACGTTATACAAACGATTAATCCATAATAATCTAAAACAATGAAGAAATACAAGTGCACCATTTGCAAGTATGAGTACGACCCGGCACAGGGCGACCCCACACAGGGCATAGCCCCCGGAACACCTTTTGAGCAGCTGCCGGCCGACTGGAAATGTCCGCGCTGCAAGCAGGGCAAGGAGAAGTTCGAACCCATCGAGGAGCCGAAAGCCGCCAATCCCTATGCCGGCACCCAGACCGAGAATAATCTGCGCGCCGCCTTCGCTGGCGAGAGCGAGGCCCGCAACAAGTACACCTACTTCGCCTCGAAGGCCAAGAAGGAGGGTTTTGAGCAGATTGCCGCTCTCTTCCTGCAGACTGCCGAGAACGAGAAGGAACACGCCAAGCTGTGGTTCAAGGAACTGAACGGCATCGGCACCACCGCCGAGAACCTCGCCGCTGCCGCCGCAGGCGAGAACTACGAGTGGACCGATATGTACGAAGGCTTTGCCCGCACCGCTGAGGCCGAGGGCTTCCCCGAACTGGCCGAGCGTTTCCGTGGCGTCGCCGCCATCGAGAAACACCACGAGGAGCGCTACCGCGCCCTGCTGCACAACGTCGAGGTCCAAGAGGTCTTCGCCAAGAGCGAGGTGAAGGTGTGGGAATGCCGCAACTGCGGCCACATCGTGGTCGGAACCAAAGCTCCAGACGTCTGCCCCGTCTGCAACCATCCGCAGGCCTACTTCGAAATCAACAAGCAGAATTATTGATAACGTTTAAAGGTTAAAGAGGGCTGACGCGGTTCACTTTTACCACATCCCTCAAACAGAAACAACGAAAGCCGAGGGCAGCACTGGCCTCGGCTTTCCTGTCTAATCTTTACGCCAACAGCAGTGTTTCGACGTATGTCGGCTGCGGACTGACTTGGTGGCTTGTTTACTTTATTGACGCACCGAGGGTACGGGCTTCGTCGGTCAATCCACGGCCGAGGACGGTGCCAAGACCGTTCCATCCGAGATACTTCGTGAATATGCCGTACTGGTCGAGAGCCATCGTGTAGTCGTTGCCCCGTGCCGTCATCAGCAGGACGCAGTCGCGTTTTTTGTTTGACCACGAGTCAAGGTTGAACCAAGGAGTGTTTTTTTGTGGGGTGTCAATATTATCGTCAATCATCGCCTGCACTTGCGACGGCAGCGCGACCGCCACTGCCGTCGCAGCCGTGGCCAGAATTGCTTTTTTCAGGAATTCACGTCGTTCCATATCGTTTCAATTTGCTTTTATTAACGCCATCCAACAGGAAATATTGGACAGCGGTTTTCGACACATCGGGACCTCGGGGATGAAAAATAATTTGGCCGTATGGGGAATTGTTTGTATCTTTGCACCCAATTAAACATAAACCGCTAAATGGCAACAACCATCATTATCGCATTCATAGCCCTCGGCGCGGGCATCCTCGCCGGGATACTTATTGCTGGCCGGAGCAAGAATGCCCTCGCTGCCGAGAAACAAAGCCTCGAGGCGCAGCTCGCCGCCGCCAGTCAAAGCCACGCCACCGAGACCTCACTCCTCAACCGACAGCTGGAGACACAGAAGGCCGATGCGTCGCAAGCCCTCCTGACAGCCAAGGAGGAGGCCGACCGCCGCCTGGCCGACTACAAGGAGGAGGTGCTCAAGCGCCACAATACCGTGGTGGACGAACTCAAGCAAAGCTACCAGAAGCTCATCGACGAGCAGGACCGCCGTCACCGCAGCGACACCGAGGCGCTGGAAAAACGTTTCGCCGACACCATCACCGCCCTCCGCGAGCAGGTGGAGAACACCACCAACACCATGCTCAAGCAGCGCCAGGAGGAATTCTCCAATGCCAGCACCAAGAACATCGACAGCATAGTAAAACCCCTCAAGGAGACCATCGACAAAATGAAGGAAGAGATGGCCAAGAACTCGACCGTGCAGACCACCATGAGCGCCGAAATCAAGACCAACATGGAGCTCATGATACGCCAGAGCATCGAGGCCCAGCGGAGCGCCGAGGAGTTGACGCGCGCCTTCAAGCACGAGAGCAAGACCCAGGGCGACTGGGGCGAGGTCATCCTCAGCAACCTCTTGGAGAAGCAGGGCTTCACCGAAGGCAAAGACTTCGAAACACAAATCGTGATGCGCGACGAGAACGGCAACACCATCCGTCCCGACGAGGGCGAGAACCTGCGACCCGACGTGCTGCTGCACCTCGACGACAAGCGCGACGTCATCATCGACTCCAAAGTCTCCATGACCGCCTATATCGACTATGCCAACGCCGAGGACGAGCTCTCGCGCCGCCATTTCCTCAAAGAGCACATCGCCAGCCTGAAGAAGCATGTCGACGAGCTCTCGGCCAAAAACTACACGCAGTATCAGACCAATCCCCACCTCGACTTCGTCATCATGTTCGTCCCGCAGGTGCCCGCCCTCTGGGCCGCCACCGCCGAGGAGCCGTCGCTCTGGCAGGACGCCATGCAGAAGAAAGTCTTCATCGCCGACGAGCAGACCCTCTACGCCGCCCTGCGCATCATCCGCATCACCTGGACCCACATCGACCAAGAGCAGAACCACAAGCGCATCTTCGAGCTGGCGCAGGAGATGCTCGAGCGCACCGGCAACTTCCTACACGAATACGACAGCGTGGGCAAGAACCTCCACGATGCCCTCGACGCCTTCGACAGCAGCCGCAAGAAACTCCTCCCGGGAGGCCGCAGCATCGGCACCACCGCCAACCAGATTCTCAAGCTCGGCATCGACAACATGCGCGTCAGCAAGGGCAAGAAAGGCGCGCCAATCATCCCCACCGACTACATAGACAACACCCTCGACATCGCCGCCGACAACAATGCGGAGGAGGAATAATTCTAATTTCTCATTTTTCATTTCTCATTTTTTAGTAATTATGTATCGCAACCTTCTACCGGGCGAAATAGCCCAACTGGAACGTCAGGGCAACTACTCCGAGGACTGGTCCACCGTGCAGGTGGCCGACCCGTTCCTCGTCAATCAGGTGCGCAACTCAACCCTTCGCAACTGCACCCTCGGCGCCAACGTCACCATCCGCGACGTGCGCCTGCTCTCCGACTACACGCTGGGCGACAATGTGACGCTGTTCAATATCGGCGAGATGACGGGCGGCGGAATGACCAAACCTCTCGAAGTGATGAACGAGAACGGCGGCCGTGCCATACGTCCTTTTGCCGGCATGACCATCGGCGACGCCTACATGTGGGCGCGCTATCGTGGCCGCAAGGCGTTCATGGAGAAACTGGAAGCCTTCACCAAGGGAGAGTACCCCGAAGGGGGGAGGGGGGGCTCCCAGGTGGGCAACTGCTGCACCATCAAGAACACCACCTGCATCCGCAACGTGTCCATCCTCTCCTGCGAGGAGGATCCCACGGCGGTCGACAGCTGCATCACGCTCATCGACGGCGTCGTCGGCTACGGCTGCACCGTGGAACACGGCATCATCGCCGAACGTTTCCTGCTGGGCGAGCACGTACATCTGGAGTTCGGCCTGCGATTGAACGACACCGTCGTCGGCGACAACTCCACCCTGGCGCGCTGCGAAGTGGGCAACAGCATCATCTTCCCCGCCCACGAGCAGCACCACAACAACTCGTTCCTCATCGCTGGCCTCGTCATGGGGCAGAGCAACATCGCCGCCGGTTGCACCATAGGCAGCAACCACAACTCGCGCACCGCCGACAACGAGCTTGCCGCCGGGCGCGGTTTCTGGCCGGGCCTCTGCTGCTCCTTCAAGCACTCGAGCCGCTTCGCCTCCTACTGTCTGCTGGCCAAGGCCGACTATCCCGCCGAGCTCGACATCACCCTTCCTTTCGCACTGGTGAACAACAACACTGCCAAAGACCAGCTCGAGGTGATGCCCGCCTACTGGTGGATGTACAACATGTATGCCATGGACCGCAACAGCAAGAAATTCGCCCAGCGCGACAAACGCAAGGTCAAGGCCCAGCACATAGAGTTCGACAACCTGGCTCCCGACACCGCCGAGGAAATCTTTCGCGGCATAATGCAGCTCCGCGCCTGGTTGGCCACCTCCACCGGCAGCACCGTCTATGCCCAAGGCCAGGAGAAGAGCCGTCGCCCCACCGTCGTCCTCAAAGCCGAGGAGGGTCTCAAAGCCTACGAGGACATGCTCGTCTTCTACGCCATGAAAACTTTAACCCTCAACCCATCTGTAGAGACGCGGCCTGCCGCGTCTCACGAGAAATGGCTCAACATTGGCGGCCAATTAGTGGCCAAACCCGACATGGAGCAGCTCATCGCCGATGTCGAAAACGGTACCCTCGCCAGTTGGCAGGACATCCACGACCGCTTCGATGCCCTCTGGCAAGCCTACCCTGCCCAGCGCGCGGCCCACGCTTACGATGTCCTTTGCCGCCTGGCGGGCGTCGACAGCCTCACCGACGACCACTGGCAGCAGTACCAGAAACGTTATGCCGAAATACAGAAATTCATCGAAGAGCAGAAGGTGGCCAGCCGCCAGAAAGACGAGAAGAACCCCTTCCGCAACATGACCTACTGGGACGACGACGAACGCCGAGCCGTCCTCGGGTAGCCGAACCCCATACAAAACAGAAACCGCTCTCTTTCGGGAGCGGTTTTTTGTTTTCAAGGATTCGCTGTGTCGTCAATTACATGGCGTTGACCTGACGCATGCACTTCGACTTCAGGTTGGAAGCTTTGTTCTTGTGGATGATGCTGCGCTTGGCAAGCTTGTCGATGATGCTAATCATCTTGGGCAGACGCTCGGTAGCCACGGCCTTGTCTTCCAGAGCACGGAAATCGCGCAGAGCATTGCGCATGGTCTTGGCGTAGTATCTGTTCTCAACTCTTCTTTTTTCGCTCGAGCGAATTCTCTTTTTTGCAGACTTGTGGTGTGCCATTTTTTAAATTTCTTATTTCTTATTTCTTATTTCTTATTTTTTGTACCGCGTGCGGGATTCGAACCCGCGATTTTGAGAATGAAAATCTCACGTCCTGGGCCAGCTAGACGAACGCGGCATCATTTTTATCACTTTTTTGGGCTCTTTAAACTCTCAAAAGCGGGTGCAAAAGTACGAACATTTTCCGACATGGCAAAATTTTTTTCAACGCCATCGGTTGATATCTTTTTATTTTTACTCGCTATCTGCCTGAAAACGAAAACCTAAACGCTTCCCAGTCACCAACGATTTTTTATCAAAATTACTCCTCATCTCACCCACCGAAACCAGCTTAACTTCGTCGTACGGGGGGGTCAAAAGATCAAAATTGGTGGTATATTCGATAGCCGATTCCACTATTCCCTGGACACTCTCCGGCGTCACCGTCGAGGTGTTGAAATTGGTGTACAGCATGCCCAGCTCGCGCTTGCCCTCGATGAAATAGTGCTTCTCATTGTTGACAAACACGCGTCCAATCATATATCCCAGGTCGTTGTCGCGCTGATAGATAAAACTGTCGGCCAGGAAGTTATAGATATGTATCACGCCGCAATAGCTCCTTTTCGGGTCTTCGCGCACATAGGGTGTTTTCATCACCTGGTGGTCGCGCGAAAACTCGAAGACATTGGTGTGCATCATAAACAGCAGGATGTCGCCCGCGAACTTCACCTCGAACTCGAAGTCGCCGCGGTCGGTGAACTCGAAAGCCACCTGACGACCCTCGACGCGGCAGCGCTCGCGGAAGAGGTCAATCAACTCGCGAGTCTCCTTGCGGAATAGCTCGAAAGTGTCTTTAGTAGCCTGATAAACATTTTGTTTCAGCTCGCTTTTTGAGAAAACGAGATCCTTGAGGGAGTCTTTCAGTTCCATGGTCAGTGTCCTTTCTTTCAACACCCTCATAACGCGGACTATCATTTTTTATTGTACCCCTTTCGACAAAAACCCGCTGCGCCAGCTCTCCGATATACGCCGTCGCGCTGGCCGCACCCTTCTCATCCACCGCAAAGCCGTAGAAATGAACCGCTTTCCCCTGCCACCTTTCGGGCAGTGTCAGCTGCACGCTGCCCGACCGACGCCACGCCGACGCACTCAGCACACCCTCCTCCATCTCAGGGCAGTAGGCATACACATACACCTCGTCGTCACCGCTACCGCCGTCCCACTCAAACGGGATTTCCACACACTCCTCCACCACCGCTCCGCGGCGGTCCCCCTCCCCTAACTTAGGGGAGGAGCCGAGATGCTTTCTGCCACGACCAGCACTATCTAGTTTAGAGCGCTCACCGCGACCATTACCATTCAGCTGCTCCCCTAATATAAGTAGCTTGCCGCGACCCATACCATTCAGCTGCTCCCCTAAGTTAAGGGAGCTGGCAGCCGCTTGCGGCTGACTGAGGGGTGTGTCTATAAGCGGTGTGTCCATAAGCGCTGTGTCCATAAGCGCTGTGCCCATGAGCGCTGTGTCCATGTGTGCTGTGCCAGTAAACCCCGGCGCCGCCACCTCGCTCTCGCTGACAATCAGCCTCTCCCAGTCCACCACCACCCGTCCCTCCGCGTCCAGCGAGAAGCATTCCTTGTTCCTCTTCACGAACAGGTTGCACTCCGTGACGTGCATGCCCAGCGACACGCTCCGCAGCCCCTTGCGCAGGGCGAACTTCATGTGGATCGCTAGGTCCACCATCTGCTTGAACAGCTGGCGGTTGCTCTGCTGCTTCGCCGTCCGCGGATTGCGCACATGCAGCGGCCTCGCACGCAGGCGCCACCTGCCGCGCCACTCATACCCTATGACCGTCCCCACCGTCCCCCGGTAGGCGTCGTTGACTCCAAAACGTTGCTTTGCCATGACTAAAAAATTAAAAACCATTATATAATATAATCCGAAAAAGGTAACATGTCAAGTAAAAAATTGTTAAAAGCCCTATTTTCGCCCTATCATCACCTACCGTGATAGGAGTTGATAGGGCGTTGGTAGGGTGTTGATAGGTGGCTGACTGGTGGTTTATATCACTTTTTTTATTTTTTTATTTGTATGTTAAAAAAAAGTTGTATCTTTGCACCCGAATTAATGTAGAACCAAAAGGGAATTGATGAAGCAACGGTATCAGTTTTAACCCCCTAAAAAATAGAGGAATATGACGGACGTAAAGACCAGACAACTGTCAGACAACGAACTGATCATGCGCTACCAAGATGGCGATACATCTTGTTTTGAGGTGCTCCTTGAGCGCTATCAAGCCAAGGTGTACGGCTACATTTTTTCGGTGGTGAAGGAGAAGGAGACGGCGGACGATATCTTCCAGGACACCTTCTACAAAGTCATCGTCACCATCAATTCGGGCCTGTACAAGGACGAGAACAAGTTTGTCCACTGGGTGATGCGCATCGCGCACAACCTGATTGTGGACTATTTCCGTCGCAACAACAAGATGCCCATGGTGCCCAACAAGCCGGAAGGCGACGTGGTGGACAACCTGAAAATCCAGGACGAGAACGCCGAGCACGCCATCATGAAGAAGCAGACCAGCGCGAACATCCGCAAGCTGGTGCGCATGCTTCCGCCCGAGCAGCGCCGCGTGGTCATCCTGCGCCACTATGGCAAATGCGACTTCAAGGACATCGCCGCCCGTACCGGCGTGAGCATCAACACGGCCCTCGGCCGCATGCGCTACGCCATCATCAACCTGCGCCGCCTGGCACAAGAAAACAATATGTATATTGAATTGTGAGGAGCTAAGTAGATAAAGTAAGTAGATAAAGTAGATTGATAAGTAAAAATAAACTGAAGGAATTGGCCGCCTACCGCCTGCAGAAACGTTGCGACGAGGAGGCGGTTTTTGTTGTCGAAGGCCCCAAGATGGCCGCCGAGGCGCTGGCGTCGGGGTTAGGCATCAGGGTTGTCTGCGCGACCTCTGAGTGGAAAGTGGAAAGTGGAAAGTGGAAAGAATTCTACGAGGTGAGCGCGGCGGAGCTGGAGAGGCTTTCCAATTTCAAGACACCCAACCAGGTGTGGATGCTGGTGGAAAAAGGTGAAAGGTTAAAGGTGAAAGGCGAAAGTGGGCTTACGCTGGCCTTGGACCACATCCAAGACCCTGGGAACATGGGCACCATGCTGCGGACGGCCGACTGGTTCGGCATCCGGCACGTGGTGTGCAGCCGCGACACCGTGAGCTGCTACAACCCCAAGGTGGTGCAGGCCTCGATGGGCGCCGTGTTCCGCACACAGGTCGAGTATGTCGACCTGCCGCAGTGGCTGGCCAATTGCGGCATGCCCGTCTACGGTGCCTCGCTGCAAGGCGAGCCCATCGCCGGCCACCAACCACTAACCACCGGCCACTCCGTACTCCTCATCGGCAACGAGAGTCGCGGCATCTCCAAGGAGGCCATGGCGCAGGTGACGCACCCCGTGCTCATTCCCAACCTCGGCGGCACCGCCGAGAGCCTCAATGCCAGCGTGGCGGCAGGAATACTCATGTTTTATTTGGGAAGTACAAAGGAGTGCAAGGGAGTGCAAGGAGCGCAAGACAATACTAAAATCGACACGATATGACGAGCCAAAGTTTCGAAGATGTGTTTGCATGGAAGAAAGCTCATGCCTTTGTCTTGTCAGTGTATAAGACAACCAAGGACTTCCCTGACGATGAAAAGTTTGGGTTGACATCGCAGTTCCGGCGTGCTGCAGTGTCGATAGAAGTCAATATCGCCGAGGGATACAGAAAGATTGGGAAACAAGACAAGTTGCGTTTTTTTAATATTTCGCAGGGAAGTTTGTCAGAATGTAAAGACTATATTATTTTAGCAAGAGACTTAGAATATATCAGTATGGAACAGTATCAAGAGCTATGGCAATCTTCTGAAGAAACAAGCAGGCTCTTGATATCTTATTGTAATGGAATAATCAATAATTCTGGAATCAAGGATTAAAGGGCATTTGTCTTGCACTCCTTTATACTCCTTGCACTTCCACACTCCTTTAAAAGATGGAACAACTACAATACCAAGAAGGAAGAACCGAGATAGGCCAGCTGGGCAAGGTGGCCCTCATCGACCGCCTGACCGACGGCACCGCCTGCCAGGGCGACGACTGTGCCGTGGTCGGCAAAGGCAAGAAACGCACCCTCGTCACGGTGCAGACGCTGGTGGAAGGCGTGGACTTCGACATGATGTACACCCCGCTGAAACACCTGGGCTACAAGGCCGTGGCCGTGGCCATCAGCAATGTCGCCGCCATGAACGGCACGCCGCGCCAGGCGCTGGTGAGCATCGCCGTGAGCAACCGCTATTCGGTGGAAGCCCTCGACGAGCTCTACGCCGGCGTTCGCCTCTGCTGCGACCGCTATGACGTGAGCCTCGTGGGTGGCGACACCCGCAGCACGAGGGCCGGCATGGTGCTGACCGTCACCCTCATCGGCGAGGCCGACGAGGACAAGATAGCCTACCGCGGCGGTGCCAAGCACAACGACCTCATCTGCGTGAGCGGCGACCTCGGCAGCGCCTATGCAGGCCTGCTGGTGCTCGAGCGCGAGAAGGTGACCTACCAGGCCAACCCCGACTTCCAGCCCGACCTGGCGGGATTCGACTACGTGCTGGAACGCTTCCTCAAGCCTGAACCCCGCATGGACATCGTGAAAAAGCTGGCCGAACGCGAGGTGGTGCCCACCTCGATGACCGACGTCAGCGAGGGCCTGGCTGACAGCCTGCTGCACCTGGGGAAAGCCTCGGGCTACGGATGCGAGGTGTACGAGGAGCGCCTGCCGATAGACTACCTATGTTCGCGCGTGTGCTCGGAGATGAGCAAGAACATGCTGCCCGTGAGTTGCGCCCTCAACGGTGGCCGCGACTACGAGCTGCTCTTCACCGTGGACCAGAAAGACTATGAGAAAATCAAGGAGATGGAGGGCATCCACATCATCGGCTACGTCACCGAGAAAGGCATGCCGAGCGTGATGGTCACCCCCCAGAACACCACCATCGAACTGGTGGCGCAGGGATTCACCAAACAATGACACGACAGGACACATTCAAACATAAAGGCCTGCGGCACCAGATGGTCGAGGCACTGAGAGCCAAGGGCATCAACGACGAGGCGGTGCTGAAGGCCATGGAGGAGGTGCCGCGGCACTGGTTCATCGACAGCGCCTTGGACACCTTCGCCTACGAGGACCGCGCTCTGAAAATCAACTGCGACCAGACCATCTCGCACCCCTCCACGGTGGCCATGCAGAGCCAGCTGCTCAACGTGCAACCTGGCATGAAGGTGCTGGAGATAGGCACCGGCAGCGGCTACCAAGCCGCCATCCTCTTCAAGATGGGCGCCAAGGTCTTCAGCGTGGAGCGCCAGAAAGGGCTCTTCGACAAGACGCGCGCGATGCTGGCCGAGCTGGGATTCAGGGTCCGCTGCTTCCTCGGCGACGGCTACCAAGGCTTGAAAGAGGTGAACTACGGCCCCTACGACCGCGTCATCGTCACCTGCGGCGCACGCGAGATTCCCACGGCGCTGATGCAGCAGCTCAAGGTGGGCGGCATCATGGTCATCCCCCTCGACGACGAAACGGGACAGGAGATGCTGCGCATCACCAAAGAGGGCGAGGAAAGAGAAAAGTGGAGAGTGGAAAGATTTGGAGCCTATAGCTTCGTGCCCATGCTCGACGGACGCCAGATGAACTAGCGCAGGATGAAGTGCTGCTTGGAAAGACGCGGATTGGCCACGGCGAGGCCCACAGAGAAGAGGTCGACGGTGGCCTGCCAACGAGGGTCGTCGATGACAGACTGCCAACGCGCCTCGTCACGGTGAGGATGGTCGATGACAAGGAAACGACCGTCGGCGGTATCGAGAGTGGCACGGTCGCCAGCGCGGTCGGCAACGACAGAATAGC
This sequence comes from Bacteroidales bacterium UBA2939, assembly GCA_002349055.1. Classification (GTDB taxonomy): domain Bacteria; phylum Bacteroidota; class Bacteroidia; order Bacteroidales; family P3; genus Colimorpha. The sequence continues at coordinate 39,863 of DECD01000013.1, forward strand.
GATGCTCCAGACGCCATACTACCTCGGCGAAACGCCCATGCGGAGCACCCTCGGCACGCGAGAAAAGCACCTCGGTGTAAAGTCCGTAGAGGAAGGGCGAGTGCAGGTTGAACTGCGTCTTGGCACGAAGAAAATGTTGCAGCCGATTCATGGTGCAAAAGTAAGAAAAAATTAAGAATTAAGAATTAAGAATTGAGAATTAAATGAAAATCAAGAATATACTACTAACGGTAGCGTGCATTTCCACCCTGGCGGCATGCGGCGGCAACGGCGATTACACCCCCAAGCCACAGGCCTACCTGCGCATCGATATGCCGGAGCACAGCTACTGGCTTGTCGACAGCCTCTGCTCACACCCTGGCGACACGCTCGTATTTGGTACCGATACCTCGATTGTCATTACCGGTTCCTGCAAGACCTTCCCCTTCACCTTCGAGGCCAACACCTGCGTCGAGCTGCGGGAGAAAGGCGCTCCCAAGGGTGAGGAGTGGATGGACCTCTACTACCCGCAGTGGGACGGCGTGATCTACCTCACCTACAAACACTTGAGCGGCCGCGACGACCTGCGCGGCCAGATAGACACCTCGTCGCGCATGCTGGAGAAGCACTACCAGTTTGCCTCGGGCATCGACGAACAGCTCTATGAGAGCGACGACCACACGGTGCACGCCATCAAATGGCATCTCAAGGGCAAGAACGTGGCCTCCACCTACCAGTTCTACGCCACCGACTCGGTGCACCATTTCCTCCGCGGCGCCCTCTTCATCAACCGTCCCCCCAACAACGACTCCCTCGCCCCCGTGCTGGAGTACATGCAGCGCGACCTCGACCACCTCATCGAGACCCTCCGCTGGCGGTAAAATTTTTCAAGACACAACGCAATATTTCAATGTACCCTCGCGTTAGATAAAAATTATGTCGAACCAGTATGCCGACCGGAGTCATGTGGTGAAGATTATCTTCATCGTCATCGGGGTGCTTTTCATAGGGCGCCTGGCGATACTGCAACTATTTAATTCTGAATACAGAGAGAAGGGGGAGCAGCAGTCGCTTCGCAACGTGACGCAATATCCCGCCCGCGGCTTCATCTACGACCGCCACGGCGAGCTGCTGGTACACAACGAAGCCGTATACGACCTGATGGTCATCCCCCGCATGGTGAAGGATTTGGACACCAACTATTTCTGCCAGTGCCTGGGCATCACGCGCGCCGACTTCGACGACCGCATGCAGAAGGCCCGCAAATATTCTCCCTACTCAGCTTCCATCTTCATGAAACAGGTCTCGAAGGAGGAGTATGCCAAGTTCGAGAACAAGATGTTCCGCTTTAAAGGTTTCTACATCTCGCAGCGCACGCTCCGCATCTACGACCGTCCCATCGCGGCACAGGTGCTGGGATATGTGGGTGAGGTGGACCAGGCCGACCTCGACCGCGACCCTTACTACAAGCGCGGCGACTACATCGGCAAGAGCGGCCTCGAGAAGAGCTATGAAGAAGTGCTCCGTGGCATCAAAGGCAAGAAGGTGATGCACGTCGACGTCCACAACCGGGAGATAGGTCCCTACCGCAACGGCGCGCTCGACACCATGCCCGTCGAAGGCTGCAACCTCTACACCACCCTCGATGCCGACCTCCAGACCTATGCCGAGGAGTTGATGGCCAACAAACGCGGCTGCGTGGTGGCTATCGAGCCCTCTACAGGCGAAATCCTGGCCATGGTGTCGGCACCCACCTACGACCCCAACCTCCTCGTGGGACGCATCCGCGGCAAGAACTATATCATGCTCAACAGCGACATCTCGAAGCCCATGCTCAACCGCGCCCTCATAGGCCAGTATCCTCCGGGAAGTATCTTCAAGGTGGCGCAGTCGATGGTGGCCCTCGACCTCGGCGTCATCAATCCCGGCAGCGGCTTTGTCTGCGACAAGAGCCTCGTGGGATGCCACAACCACCCCTCGGCACGCTCGGTGCAGGAAGCCATCAAGATGAGTTGCAACCCCTATTTCTACCAGGTCTACCGCCGCGTGGTGCAGCAGGGCAAATACCGCAACATCTACAAGGACGCGCAATACGGCCTCACCGTCTGGCACGACTATATGCTGCGCTTCGGCTTCGGCCAGAAGATTGACATCGACCTGCCCAAGAGCGGCATGTCGAGCGGCAACATCCCCGACACCGCCTTCTACAACCGCTGGTACGGCAAGGAGCGTTGGGCCTTCTCGACCATCTATAGTAACTCCATCGGCCAGGGCGAGGTCACCGTCGTCCCCATCCAGATGGCCAACCTCGCAGCCATCGTGGCCAACCGCGGCTACTATGTCACGCCCCACATGGTGCGCTTCTACGGTCCCGACTCCATCCAGAACGAGGAATACCACAAGCGTCACGAGACAGGCGTCAAGCGCGAATACTTCGACATCGCCGCCGCCGGCATGTACGACGTGGTGCATGTGGCAGGCGGCACAGCACGCCGCGCACGTGTCGACGGACTCGACATCTGCGGAAAGACGGGCACCGCCGAGAACTACGGCAACGACCACTCCGTCTTCATCTGCTTCGCCCCCAAGGACAACCCCAAGATTGCCATGGCCGTCTATGTGGAGAACGCACAGGGCGGCGGCGGCACCTGGGCGGCACCCATCGCGGGCCTCCTCGTGGAGAAATACCTCAACGGCGAGGTGAAGCGCAAGGACGTCGAGAAACAGTACAAGGAAATCAACCCCTGCCAGAAGCTCCCGCTCACCCGCAGGGTCAAGAAAGCCAAGAAGAGAGGATAAAGCTATGTATCAAGAGAAATTAAAAGTCGACTGGATCACCATCTGGCTCTACCTGGCCATCATGCTCTTCGGCTGGCTCAACATCTATTCGGCCGGATACAACGCCGAGCACACCTCCCTGTTCGACTTCTCCGTGCAGCACGGCAAACAGTTTGTCTGGATTGTCGCCGCTCTCGTGCTGGCCGTGGTCATCACCTTCACCGAGCCGCGCGTCTTCTCCAACACCGCCTACCCCATCTACATCATCGTCATGGGGCTGCTGATAATCACCCTCTTCCTTGCCGTCACCGTCAACGGCGGCAAATCGTGGATTGACTTGGGTTTCTTCCGATTCCAACCCTCCGAATTCGCCAAATTCGCCACCGCCCTGGCTGTGGCCAAATATATGTCCACCATTGGCATCGACATGCGCGACATGCGCACCAAGCTTGTGGCGGCGGCCCTGATAGCCATCCCTGCGGCCCTCATCCTCCTGCAACACGACACCGGCTCGGCCCTCGTCTTTGTGGGCTTCATCTTCCCCCTCTACCGCGAAGGGCTCTCGGGCAACTTTCTCATCATCGGCGTGGCCGCCATCGCCCTCTTCGTCCTGGCCCTGCTGGTGAACAAATACATCCTCCTCGGCATCCTCCTGGCCATGGGGCTGTTCTACCTCTTTGCCTGGCTCAACAAGCGCACCTCGCGCGACTACTGGCATGTGGCGGCGGTCTTCGCCTGCTGCGCCATGTTCATCTTCTCGGTCGACTTCATCTTCAACAACGTGCTGGAACCCCACCAGCGCGGCCGCATCGACGTGCTGCTGGGCAAGACCGAGGACCTGCAAGGGTCGGGCTACAACGTCAACCAGTCGAAGATAGCCATCGGCTCGGGCGGCATCATCGGCAAGGGTTTCCTGCGTGGCACACTCACCAAGGCCGACTTCGTCCCCGAGCAGGAGACCGACTTCATCTTCTGCACCGTAGGCGAGGAATGGGGATTCCTGGGGTCATCCATCCTGGTGGCCCTCTATATCTTCCTCCTCATCAGGCTCGTCGACATGGCTGAGCGACAACGGTCGCCATTCTCCCGCATCTACGGCTACTCCGTAGCCAGCATTCTCTTCATCCACCTCTTTGTCAACGTAGGTATGGTGCTGGGGTTGGTGCCCGTCATCGGCATCCCCCTACCCTTCTTCTCCTACGGCGGCTCGTCGCTCCTCGCCTTCACCATCCTTTTGTTCATATTCATACGCCAAGACGCGTCTAAAAACCAATTGTTATAAATGTCCAAGAAACCCACCAACGAAGAACACTGCTCTTTCTGCGGCCGTCCTGCCTCGCAGGCCGGCATGCTCCTGGCCGGCCTCAACGGCTACATCTGCCAGGACTGCTCTGCCCAAGCCGAGAAAATCTTTAAGGAAAACGGCCAGCAGCCCCAAGCCTCGAAATTCGAAATCAGCAACTCCGACATTCCCAAGCCCGTCGAGATAAAGAACTTCCTCGACCAGTATGTCATTGGTCAGGACATGGCCAAGCGCGTCCTTTCCGTGGCCGTCTACAACCACTACAAACGACTGAAATACAACTCGGAGCATGACGACAAAAACGATGTTGAAATTGAGAAATCCAATATCGTCATGGTAGGCGAAACCGGCACCGGCAAGACCCTCCTGGCACGCACCATCGCACGTCTCCTCAAGGTGCCCTTCTGCATCGCCGACGCCACCACGCTGACCGAGGCCGGCTATGTGGGCGACGACGTCGAGAACGTCCTCGTGCGCCTCCTCCAAGCCGCCAACTACGACGTGGCAGCCTGCGAGCGCGGCATCGTCTTCATCGACGAGATAGACAAGATTGCCCGCAAGAGCGAGAACACCTCCATCACACGTGACGTCAGCGGCGAAGGCGTGCAGCAGGCCCTGCTGAAGCTCCTCGAAGGGGCCCTCGTCTCGGTTCCTCCCGAGGGTGGACGCAAGCACCCCGAACAGAAACTCATCACCATCAACACGCGCAACATCCTCTTCATCTGCGGCGGTGCCTTCGACGGCATCGAGCGCGCCATTGCCTCACGCCTCAACAGCAACGTCATAGGCTTCAAAGGCGACGAGACCCGTGCCGAGCTCGACCGCGACAACATGCTGCAATATGTCCAGCCCATGGACTTGAAGAAGTTCGGCCTCATTCCCGAGCTTGTGGGACGCTTCCCTGTGCTCACCGCCTTGCAGCCCCTCGACCGCGACGCCCTGCGCCGCATCCTCACCGAACCTAAGAACGCCTTGGTGAAACAGTATCAGGAGCTTTTCCGCATGGACGATGTCACCCTCGACATCCCGGCCGAGACCCTCGACCTCGTCGTCGACCGCGCCGTCAAATACCACCTCGGCGCCCGCGGCCTCCGCTCCATCATGGAAGGCATCATGACCGACCTCATGTTCGACCTCCCCTCCCTCGCCAAGGGCTCCACCTTCACCCTCTCCCCCGACATCGCCACCTCGAAGATGAAGCTCTGAAAGAGATTTTTTTTGCCATGTGAGAAAAAAGTCGTATTTTAGCATTTTGAATTGACGCATTGAATGGGTCCCAAAGGCCGTTTAATGAGTTGATTGATATATTAATACGAACAAAAAGAAAAGTTAGGTATATATATGAAAACACTCAAAAAAGGACTGCTGATGCTCTTTGCGGCCATGCTGATGGCCTCGGGCGCCTATGCACAGTCGAAAAGTCTCGCCGCCAAGGCCGACGACCTCTTCGACCAGAACCGCTTCATCGAAGCTGTAAGGGAATACGAGGCCGCCTACGAGAAAATCAAGGACAACAAGGCCGAGAAAAACCGCATCTACTTCCAGATTGCGGAATGCTACCGCCTGACCTACAACTACCCCCGCGCCGAGCGCATCTACAAGCGTCTGGCCGACGAGGAGTACTACAAGAGCGAGCGCAAGCTATACTTCAACCTCGCCGAGATGTGCCGCTTTCAGGAGAGATTCGACGATGCCGAGCAGTATTACACCAAATACCTGGAGATGGAGCCGCAGGACACCTATGCCGCCAAACGCAAGGCGTCGCTCGTCTATGTGAACCAGCTGGCCAACAACCGCACGCGCCACACCATCACCAAACTCTCGCAGTGGTGCACCGACTATAACGACTTCGCCCCACGCTTCGTGGGCAACGACACCACCAAGATTGTCTTCACCTCGGCCCGCTTCCCCGAAGGCGAGGGCCAGGGCAAGGACCCTTGGACCGACCAAGCCTATTCCGACATCTACATGGTCTATATGGACCGCAACGGCCAGTGGGTCTCCAACCCCGAGCCGTGGGACAAGACCGGCAAGATAAACTCCGCCGTCAACGAGGGCGAGCCTTCCTTCACCCCCGACGGCAACACCGTCTTCTTCTCGCGCTGCGACATCCGTGAAAACGAGACCGTGCGTTGCCGCATCTACACCTCGAACCGCACGCCCCAGAACCTCGATGACAAGAAAAAGAAAAAGAAGACCGTAAAGAAAAAGACAACCTCCAAGAACAAGAAGAAGAAAGGCGCCAAGGGCAATGAGGGTGCCGAAGCGGAAACTCCCGCCGTCGAGAGCGAGGAACCCAAACCCGGCGAGTGGAGCGAGGCCACCTATGTCCACCTCGGCGACACCGCCTACACCTTCCTCTACCCCGCCATCAGCAGCGACGGCCTGACGCTCTATTTCTCCTCCAACATGCCCGGTGGCTTTGGCGAGTACGACCTCTGGAAGGTCACCCGCAAGTCGACGGCCGACGACTTCGGTCGCCCGGTGAACCTCACCTCCATCATCAACACCCCCGGCAAAGAAATCATGCCAGTGCTTCGCAACGACTCGCTGATGTACTTCTCCTCCAACGGACACCCCGGCGTCGGCGGTCAGGACCTCTTCTCCACCAAACTCAACCCCAATGGCAAATGGTCGGTACCCGAGAACCTGGGCATCCCCATCAACTCGTCCTACGACGAGATGTCCATCGTCTTCTATCCCGAGTCGGGAAAGAGCAATATCCTCGAGCGCGGCTACTTCTCCTCAAACCGCCCCTATGACGACCCCCACAACCGCAGCAAGCAGAACGAGAACCGCAGCACCCAGAATCCCCCCATCAACGACAACCTGTTTTCCTTCGAACTGGCAGGACTCAACTACGCCATCCAGGGTTCGGTGCGCGACGAGAAATCGATGCAGCTGATGAAGGATGTGCGCATCCGCCTGGTGGGCTCCGACGGCACCAACGCTGAGACCCGCACCGACAAGAAAGGCTTCTACAAGTTCGACAGCACCATCATCCGCCGCAACGTGGTTTACAAGATGTACCTCTCCAAACAGAGCTACTACAGCCTCGAAGGCTCCGAGAGCACCCGCGGCTACAGCACCAACAAGACCATCGTGCACGACTTCCGCATGGAGCCTGTGCCGCGCCGTCCCATCATTCTGCCCAAGATTAACTTCGAGCTGGCCAAGACCGACATCCAGTCGCAGTTCATGGATTCGCTGATGGACCTCTACCTCGTCATGGAAAACAACCCCAACCTCGTGGTTGAGATTCGCGCACATACCGACTGCATGCCCTATGTGGGCCTCACCAACGACACCCTCTCGCAGCGCCGCGCCCAGAGCGTGGTGGACTACCTGGTGAACCGCGGCATCGAACGCGAGCGCCTCGTGGCCAAGGGCTATGCCGACCGTGTGCCCCGCACCCTCGACGAGGATGTCGTCGTCAACTACAACGGCCAGAAATACATGTTCTCGGCCGGCACGGTCCTCGAGTGCGACTACATCGCCACCCTCAAGGGCGACCAACAGCAGGCAGCCCACTCGCTCAACCGCCGCATCGAGTTCCTCGTGCTACGTGAAGACTATGTACCCCGCAACCTCGTGGAGAACCTCACCTCCGCCAGCCAGGTCAAGGATGAGAAAGGCAAGGTGGTCGACCTCGTCGAGACGCGCAGCGGCGACGACGAGCCCGAAATCACCCCCACCATCGTCCACGACGAGAGCACGCTCTATGTCACCATGATTAACTCCACCAGCGGCGAAATCACCTGCATCGCCAACGGCTTCCAGGTGCCCATGCTCATCGACGAACGCTATACTGAACCCATCGCCATCTCGTGGGAGGAGGCCATGAGTCTGCTCTACCAGCAGCGTCTCACCAAGGAGGACTTCCCCCTGCGCGACAAGTCGTTCGACCCCGAGGGCAACATCCTCGACCGCACCACCATCCTCTTCAAGACCATGCAGATTGGCGAACAGCGCCGCGAGAATGTCGAGGTGGTCGTGGTCAAAGGCATCGACTACAAGTTCATCATCAACCGCCTCGGCTTGCAGCAGTTCGGCAACTACGAGTTCGACAAGCAGCGCTCCAAGCTGATATTCCTTGATGAGTAACCTCATCACCATACTCGGTCCCACGGCCACGGGCAAGACCGCCTTGGCCGCCGAGGTGGCCTATCGGCTGGGTGGCGAAATCATCAGCGCCGACTCGCGGCAGGTGTTTCGCGGCATGGACATCGGCACAGGCAAGGACCTGGCCGACTATGACCTCCACGGCACACATATACCTTATTATATTATTGATATCTGCGACCCCGGCGAGGAGTACAGCGCCTACCGTTTCCTCAACGACTTCAGAGCCGCCTACGAGAGCATCGTCACCCGTGGCCGCCAGCCCATCCTCTGCGGCGGCACCGGCCTCTACATCGACGCCGTGGTGCGCGGCTACCAGCTGGCCGACGCACCCGTCGACCCCGACTACCGCCGCACCCTGGAACCCTTCAGCGACGAGGAACTCACCCAACGGCTGGCCTCCTACGGCCCCCTCCACAACCACACCGACACCGAGACACGCGAGCGTCTTGTCCGCGCCCTCGAGATACAGGAGTTCGCCCTGCGGCATCCCGAAGCCTATACCCGCCTGCCCGAGATGGAGCACAAAATCTTCGGCCTCCTGCTACCGCGCCAGGTGGTCATCGACCGCATCGAGGCCCGCCTGCGCCGCCGTATGGACGAGGGCATGACCTCCGAGGTGCAACGGCTGCTGGACGAGGGTGTGAAGCCCGAGCGGCTGATGCGCTACGGCCTCGAGTACCGCCACGTAACACGTTTCCTGACGGGCGAATGTACGCAGGAGGAGCTTTTCCGCGACCTCTTCACCGACATCCGTCGCTTCGCCAAACGGCAGATGACATGGTTCCGCCGCATGGAACGCAACGGCGTGGCCATCCACTGGATAGACGGGACGCTGCCGCTCGAGGAGAAAGCAGAGATTATTGTAGAGGAGACAGGAGATAAGGAGATAAGGAGATAAGGATTATGATAAAAGCAAGACATTTACTGTTTCTAGCGTCGCTCCTGCTCATCATGGGCACCGGCAACGCACAGAAAACTCCGCAGGTGGAAGGACACTACACCTACGAGCATGCCTTCAACTATGACTGGGAGGGCAACCATTTCGACGTCCACGAAACCGGCACCATGGACATCTATGTCGGCGGCACCGCCGTCGACTCCGCCCGCCAGGTGTATACCGTGACGCTGAAGGACGGCCGGACAATAAAGTGGGTGTTCAACTACATAAGTCCCAGCTTCTGGCTTCTGAAAGGCGACGACTTCCACTTCGGCGGCCTCACGAAGGACACCTTCCGCATGGAGGTGATAGAGGGTGACCAGGAACTCGAGCTGGCACAGAGGATTATCAACCTCTACCGCAACGGCATCGACCGCGATACCAAGTACCACCTCGACGCGCTGACTCCCGACCTGTTGCAATGGAGCCTCACCTACCCCGACGGTCACAGCGACACATGGAAATTCTATAGAAAATGAAGCAACTTCGCGAAATATTGGGTTATCTACCTGGCAGGCGTGGTCGTCTGGCGTTGGACCTGGCAGGCGGCAGCGGTATGGGTGGCTTCCCTCGCCATCATGCTGGTGCAGGTCATTAGTGAGGAGCGCCGCCTCCGTCGCGACTTCGGCGAGGAATACGCCGCCTACCGCCGCCGCACCCGGAGGTTTTAACCTCAAAAGAATAAAAAAGCAATGAACAACAAAGCACTTGTCGTTATCGACATACAGAACGACATCACCAAACACTACCGCGACATCATCGGTAATATCAACGCAGCCATCGAATGGGCTACGGCTGAGAATATGCATGTGGTCTATATTAAGCATAACAACATCACCGCTGCTACGAGAACATTCAAGCCTGGCAGCAAGGGCGAGGAGTTGGCTCCTGAACTGAAGGTCGTGTCGGACAATATCTTCGTGAAGACTAAAAGTAACGCCCTTACAAGCGAGGCATTTTCTGCATTTATTGCGGCAAACGGCATCAATGAGTTCTACGTAGCTGGTGCTGATGCTACGGCCTGCGTGAAATCGACCTGTTTCAACATGGCCAAGGCAGGCTTCACGGTGCATGTCCTCTCCGACTGCGTCACCAGCTACGACCTGAAGAAGCTGCCGGAGATGCTTGCCTACTATGAAAGCAAAGGCGGTGAGGTGAAGAAACTTTTAGAATACAAATGAATATGTGCTATAGAGAAGAGGCCATCGAATGTGTAAAAGATCATGTTCTCCAAATACATAAGCAAATATATGCCAAGTATGAAGGGGATTTTGACAGGATATATACGGAAGGGTACAACAGCAAGTCCTATACGGGTAGGGTGATTGAGCCTGGAAAGATTTATGAACTGAGTTATCTCGAATGTACATGCCCTAAAGTTAAATGTGGACTGAGAAACCATCCGCAGCAGTGTGAGTGCTCACGACAGAGCATTCTATATATCTTGTCGCAACTTGAACCAGACAGCCAATTCGATGTTCGGATTGAGAATACGATTCTCAGGGGAAGCGACCGCTGTACATTCCGAATAACAAGACATGAAGGTTATTGAATATAATATCGGCTCTACGCCTGCGTTGCTCATTGGCGAAAAGAGCGAAAAGGTGTTAAGATGAAACATTTCTTATTGCTACTGTTTCTGATTATCCCAACCCTGCTTTTTGCACAGCAAAAAGAGAAATATGGTGCATGCATGATACGTAATGACTCCGTTAGTGGCATTAACGAAAAGGAGCGTTTTGCCATGCACAGCGTGATGAAGTTCCCGCAAGCTTTATACGTCGCCGATTACCTGAGTCGGAAAGGACTGGCTCTTGATGACACGATCGTTGTCGATAAGACTGATTTGATGCAAGACACATGGTCGCCAATGCTGAAACAGTTTGAAGGCAAAATGGCCTTTTCGTATGCGGAACTGCTGGAGTTGTCTCTCGGACAGAGCGACAACAATGCCTGCGAACTCCTTTTCAAGTATTGCGGCAAGCCAAAAGCGGTTGAGAAGTACATGAGAAAACTGGGATTCCGCGATATCCATGTCCGCATGACAGAGAAACAGATGCACAAGAATCCTGCAAAGGCTATCAAAAACAGTTCCACCCCCGCCGAAATGGTTCGTTTGTTTGAGTGGTTTTATCATCATAAGGATGACAATCGATATCTGACATTCATCTGGAAGGCGATGATAGACTGCTCGACGGGACTGAAACGAATCCCTGCCGCAATCCCTGCCGGTACTCGTATCGTACATAAAACAGGTACAGGGTTCCCGTCACCTGAAGGAGTGCAAGACATGAACGATGCTGGTATCATTCTCATGCCTGATGGAAGCTATGCCATTATCGCCGTTTTCGTCACGCACTCACCATCTGAGGCAGTAATAGCAAATATTGCCAGACAATTGTTAAATAAATAATAGAATAGACAATGAAAGAAAGATTCAAATTCAACACCGTGGGGATTTTTACCCGCGACAATAAAGCAACTGTAGAGTTTTATACGAAGACCTTCGGCTTTACCACCGATTGGGACGGCATCCAGCCCAACGTAGAGATGTCGCTGGGTGACATGCGTATCATCCTCTATCCGCGTGATGCTTTCGAGCAGATGGTTTCTCGGAAATTTCAATATCCCGAGGGCTTCAACGGTACGATGGAATTGGCATTCGATGTGCCCACATATTCTGATGTCGATAAGGAATACCAGCATGCACTCGCGAATGGTGCTGCATCCATTCTTCCTCCTACCACAGAGCTATGGGGACAGCGCACCAGTTATGTAGCCGATCCCGATGGTAATCTGATAGAGATTGGTTCGTTTACAGAATAGTTTATGAATACAGGCACGCTGACGGTATTGTTTGAAGACCCGTTCTGGATTGGCCTGTTCGAGGTAACAGACCATGAGGGTCTGCACGTCTGCAAGGTGATTTTCGGTGCCGAGCCAACGGAAAAGGAAGTGATGGAGTTCGTCGATAAGAACTGGCATCGTCTTCAGTTCAGTCAGGCTATGGATGTGGCTCCAACTACAGAAATCAGGAAGAATCCCAAAAGACAGCTTCGCGAAGCCAAGAAACAGATGCAGTTACGGGGCATTGGAACTAAGTCGCAACAAGCCCTGAAACTGCAACAGGAACAGAACAAGATGGAGCGAAAACAGCAATCAAAAGCAGAACGCGAAGCCGAAAAGCAACGCCAGTTTGACCTGCGCCAAGCCAAAAAGAAAGAGAAACATAAAGGACATTGAATATGACAATTGTATTAAACACTTTAGAAAACTTTGATGCCTCTGAACATATCAGCACCCTGATTAATGATGCTGATATGGAGGTTGTCAACACCTCCGGCATGAAGATAGCGCATTGCATGGGCTGCAACCTGTGCTGGCTGAAAACGCCGGGAATCTGCGCAATCAAAGATGACTATGAAGGTATCATCAAAAAACTGGTGGGCGCGGAGAATCTGTGGCTGGTTTCGGATACCAGCTTCGGATTCGTGGACTGGCGCGGCAAGCGGGTAATGGACCGCATTGTGCCGATGCTGAATATGTATGTGGAGTTCCGTGACGGCTTGGAGCGTCACGAGCTGCGTTACCATCCGCTGAACTTCGGCCTTCTGTACAAAGGCCAGGCCGACCAGGAGTTTCTCGAAGAATGGAGCCGTCGCGTGGCTTCAAACCTCGCCGGGCATTCATTGGGTGTCTATAATATAGGAAAGGAGGACAAGCCATGCATGTAGTCATTATCAACGGAAGCCCGCGTGTTCAGAAGTTCAGCAATACGGACAAGATAATCCAGTCGTTCGGCAAAGGTCTCCAAGCATCTGGTTCCTCATACGACCTTTATTCGCTGTCGAACCGCAAGGAATGGGATGCTGCACGCGAGGCATTCATCAGCCACAATCAAATCATATTCGCCCTTCCGCTTTTTGTGGAGTGCGTGCCCAGTATCATGCTTGAGTTCTTAGAGACACTGCCAACAGAGCGTCAGCAGCCAGCGCAGCTGTCGTTCATCCTGCATGGAGGCTTTGACGAAGGGCACCAACTGCGCCTTTGCGAGCGATTCTTGCAATCTCTGCCAGCACAATTGGGCTGCACCTACGGCGGTTGTCTGGTTCAAGGTGGCAGTTTCCTGATTCGTATGCGTGACGATGAGAAAATGAAGAAGGTGATGACCAAGAAACTGGATGCTTTCTCCAAGATGGGCAAGTCCTTCGCCGCTCATGGCAACTTCCTAACTCACGAAGCCCGCAAATTCACTGGCCCGGAGAAGAACCCCAAGATTGCCCATCTGCTGTTCCGCCTCTTCATCAAACGTCTTGTCCGCAAGAACTTCGAACATTTCGCCCAGCAATGGGGCTGCATCCGTCCGCTGGATGATAAACCGAATTTAATTAAAAAAAACGTTAAAGTCTGTTAAAGTCCTTGACTCGTCCCTTAGGTCATGCATTAACTTTGCAGCCGATATCAAACAAGCATTATTATCGTACGATGATGATTTACAAACAAAAACTAACAATCGGAGAGTTTTCGAAGTTGATGCAGACGACCGTAAAAACCTTGCGCCACTACGAACAAAAGGGTTTATTGCTGCCCCACGAGGTGGACGAGTGGACGGGCTACCGCTACTACAGCATCGACCAGATGCAACGGCTGCAAAGCATCCGCGACCTTCAGCGTCTCGGCTTCTCGCTCGAGGAAATCAAGGACCTGCTGGACGACGACTCGTCCACGCCCAGCATCCAGCAGATGGACGAGAAAATCAGCGAAACGGAACGACAGCTGCGGATGTTGGTTGCCCGCCGCGAGCGGCTACTCAACTGGAGGGACTCCCGCAAACAAATCACAACAATGGAAAAGTTTAGCATTCAAAGCCTCCCGTCAATTATCGTCGCCTCGCACCGCGAGGTCATTCCCAACTACGCCGCCATCGGTCCGATGTGCTACGAGAAAATTGGTCCCGAGATGCAGCGTCTCGGCTGCAAATGCCCGCCGCCAGGTTATTGCTTCACTATGGAACACAATAAGGAATACACCCCGACAGACATCGACCTCGAATACTGCGAACAGGTGGAAGAAATGGGCACCGACAGCGCCATCATCCAGTTCAAGCGGCTGCCCGAAGTGCCCAAAGCACTCTGCGTGAAACACGTCGGCCCTTACGAACGCTTCTACGAGTCGTTCACCGAAGCTTTCCGCTACATCGAGGAGCACGGATACCGCGTCGCCGGCCTACACCGCACCGTCTACATCGACGGTGTCTGGAACCAGAAAGACCCTGAGCAGTGGCTGTCGGTGATACAGATACCGATAGAGTGAGCGGCAGAGATTCGAAAGCCAAGGCTGTTTTAGCCTTGGCTTTCGTCCACTGCTGCAATAAATCTAGCGGCATTCCGTTAATACTGCATGTCCGAACATTGGGAGATATACGCCGACTGGAACCCGTGGCACGGGTGCACCAAGATTAGTCCTGGCTGCAAGTACTGCTATGTCTACCGACAGGATGAAATGTATGGCAGCGAGATTGCAAGCAGCGTGTGTCGCAAGACAGGCAATTTCAATCTCCCCATTAAGAAGAAGCGCGACAAGTCGTGGAAGATTGAAAGCGGCAAGGTGGTCTTCACCTGCTTCACTTCCGACTTCCTGCTGAAGGACGCCGACGCGTGGCGCCCCGAATGCTGGGAGATGATGCGACTGCGGAGCGACCTCTGGTTTTTCTTCTTCACCAAGCGCATAGACCGCTTCATGGAGTGTGTGCCCAACGACTGGGGCGATGGCTACCCCAACGTCCTGGTGGGCTGCACCGTGGAGAACCAAGAGATGGCCGACTACCGCCTGCCCATCTTCCGCTCACTGCCCATCCGCCACAAGAGCATCATCGCTTCGCCGTTGCTGACAGCAATAGATCTCACCCCCTACCTCGACGAGACGATAGAGGAAGTGTCGGTGGGAGGAGAGTCGGGCGTCGACGCGCGGCCCTGCGACTACGACTGGGTGCTCTCACTGCGCGAACAGTGCATGGCGAAGGGTGTCCCTTTCCGCTTCCACCAGACGGGGGCCCACTTCGTCAAGGACGGCCGCACGTACCGTGTGCGCCGCTGCCACCAGCTCAGCCAGGCCCACAAAGCCAACATCGACTACAAGATAGGCAAATATCTGGTGCCGGAAACCGTGAAATTTGAATGGAAAGACAGTGATTATCATGACTAATATGGAAACAGAGAGAATACTTTTTCGCCCGTGGCGCGACGACGATGCCGAAACGCTGTACCGCTATGCCTCCGACCCCGAGGTGGGGCCGCGCGCCGGGTGGCCGCCACACAAAAGCGTCGAGGAAAGCCTCGAGATTATCCGCACCATCTTCCACAGCGACCATATATGGGCCATTGTTTTAAAGAATGCAGGCGGGGACGCCTGCGTACACAGCGGTGAGCCTATCGGCTGCATGGGCTATATGGTCCACGGCGAGAGCAATATCAACATCGGCGAGAACGACGCCGAGGTGGGCTACTGGGTGGCGCGCCCCTACTGGAACCGCGGCATCTGCTCCGAGGCGCTGCGTCTGCTGATAGACTACTGCTTCAATGTCAAGGGCTTCCATACCCTCTGGGCCGACTTCTTCCCCGACAACCCCGCCAGCGGCAAAGTGATGGAGAAATGCGGCTTCCGCGACACCGGCGACATCAACTATTGCAGCCGCCTCCAGCTCGGCAGCAACCGCCCGGTGAAAATCATGCGCCTCGACAACCCCCGCCAGACTTAATTTCAAAACCGTAAGAAAGCCCTACCAACACCCTATCAACTCCCTATCAAGTCCTACCGTGGTAGGAGTTGGTAGGTGGATGGTAAGTAGATGGTAGGTAGTTAGTACCTACCTTATCGCTACTGATAGCCAGGTGATTACTCGGGGAGTTTGATTTCTTTGAAGCGGCTTTGGCGTTTTTGCCAGCGCTCGCGGGCGTACTGCTGCATGTCGGCCACCTCGTCGCTCTCGTCGATAATCTCGAGGCCGAAAATGGTCTCGATGATGTCCTCGAGGGTGATGATGCCCTGGAAGGAGCCGAACTCGTCGATGATGCCGGCAATCTGTTCCTTATGTTTCAGCAGGTTGTCCCAGATGTCGGCCACAGACATCTCTTCGTTGTAGAGCGGGATGGCGCGCTTGATTTCGCCGAGGGTCTTCCTGAAATGGTCTTCTGCCAACTCCTCAAGGGCCTCGCTGCGAAGGACGTAGCCTGTGATAAAATCCTCCTCGTCGGCGTAGACGGGGATGCGCGAGAAGTGGGAGTATTCGTCGTCGCGGTAGAAGTCCTTGAGGGTCATGCTCTCGGGAGCCGTGGCGGCGACAACACGCGGGGTCATCACATCGTATGCCTTGATGTCGTTGAGCTTGATGACGTTCTGGATAATCTTGTTCTCGTCCTCGTCGATAACGCCCTCGTCCTCACCCATATCGGCCATGGCGGCGACCTCCTCGCGGGAGACGGCGGTCTCCTCGTCGTCTTTCTTGGCGATGAGGCGGGTGAACCACTGCACGGTCACCACGATGGGGTAGAGGATGAAGATGAGCGTGCGGATGGTGTAGGCGGTGAATCCCATGAGGTGACGCCACTGGCTGGTGCCGATGGTCTTGGGAATTATCTCGCTGAAGACCAGTATCAAGACGGTGGTGACAGCCGACACCACGCCGAACCACTCGTTGCCGAACGCTTCGGTGGTTTGGTAACCGACGCCGGCAGCGCCGATGGTGTTGGCTATGGTGTTGAGGCTCAGGATGGCGGCGATGGCGCGGGCGTTGTCCTGCTTGTATTTCTTGAACAAGGGGGCAGGCTTGTAGCCCTCATCCTCGCGCATGGTGATAAAACTCAACGGAGTAGACATCAAAACCGATTCCAGTACCGAGCACAGGAACGATATCGACATCGCACCTAACAGAAATATAATGAGTAACGTCATTTCTTCACTCTAAAAATCTTCTGCAAAGATACGAATAAATTGAAAATTGAGAGTTGAAAATTGAAAATTATTGTATAATTATCTTTTTTTCAGCCCTATTTCGTCAATCATGAGCCACGATTTTTGTCCAGCATAGGGATGCCACACGGGGAGGGAGGAAAGGCAGATGAAGCGAAGACGTACAAAGTTGACGCTCTTGGCCTTGCGCGGCTGGAGCGTGTAGCGCAGGCGGCGGCTGTCGGCATAGAGGTCGGCCGGCGGGTTCTGCAAATCGAGGCTTTCCCACGGCGACCAGTTCTGCCCGTCGATACTCCACGCGGCTTGGATGTCGGTGGGTTTCACCACCCAGTCGGCAGGGCTGTGGCACGCGCCCACCTCTATCGTGCCGAGGGAGGCGAACTGCTCGAGGGTGAGGGTCATCTCGACGGTGTCGGCTCCGTCGAAGCCCACCCATCCGTGCCTATAGTCGCCGGGAACGGCACGGCGGCCATCAGTGAGCACGCCGGGGAAGTCTTCGGCATATTGCTTGGCGGGTTCGGCAGAGGTTTGGATATTGGCGATGACGAGTTTCTTGTCGTCATTATCGGCCAAATCGTCCATCATCAAGAGGCTGTGGAAGATGGGGAAAGGGTCGTAAACGGAGCTGCCGTGCTGGCATTTGGTGACGGGGTCGAACACGAAGGCATAGCCATAGCTGTAATCGCCGTTGATGATACGGCTTTCGTCGACACCGGGGCCACAGGTGGCAGTGCCGAGGGGTGCCACGCGGGAGTCGATGGAGACGGTGTAATAGGGGTCAGGTTCACCCACTTCGTTCCAGCGGCGGGCGGCGGTGAGAGTGCTGTCGCTCCAACGGCGGACACTAAAGTTGACATTCTTGAGCACGGTGAGGAAAGCATCGTCGGAACGGAAGTTGACATACGTGGCTTCGCGGTTGCCCTGCTCCTGAGGAACCACATACTGCGGTGCAGCGAGTTCCTCCATCGACTTGTACCAGGAAGAGACGCGCTTGGCGTAGCAGCGGTCGGGGTAGGTCTCGTAGATGTTGCCGTGGAAGGCGCAGGCGGTGAACGAGGTGTCGAGGCCGAACTGGAGGCCCAGCTTGGGGAGGGAGCGGAAGTTGCCACCCGGCACCACCTGGTAACTCAGCTGCATCTGTCCGAGGGTGTTGACCTCGAGGATTTGCTTCAGGCGGATGGCCGCGCCGTCGGGCGTAGTGAGGCGCATAATCATCTGCACTTCGGCGATGCCCTCGTCGCGACGCTCGCCGGTGGTGACGGAGAGCATCTCGGCCTTCAGCCGGTCGAGGCCCTGCCAGGCGCGGGCACCGAGGGGGTCGACGAGGTCGTTCTCGGTGGGCGGCCGCCAGAAGTTCCACCGCAGCGGACGGGCGAAGTATTCGCGGCCATTGACATTGTAGGAGGTGATGCTGCCGTCAGCAGCGCTGACGGTGAGGATGAACTGCTGGTTGGAGAGGGTGACGGCTTGTTTCGTCTTGGTGGTCTTGATATCGTATTTCAGCTTAGGACGTTCATAGTTTCGGCAAGCCATGCCGGTAATGGCATTGCAGCGTCCGCGGGTGTAGACGGCTTCGACCTCGGCGGCATGGGGATGCGGCGTGCGGTCGGCGGCAAGGATGCCGTTGGCACAGAAAGCATCGTCGTCCTTGATGCCGGGCAACTCGCCCAAATCTCCTCCAGCCGCCCACCAACTTTTATCTTTTAACTCTAAACTTTTAACTAGAAATGCCTGGTCGACCCAATCCCAGATGAAGCCGCCCTGGAGGATGGGGTATTTGTCGATGGTGTCCCAGTAGTCCTTGAGGCCGCCCATGCTGTTGCCCATAGCGTGGCAGTATTCGGCCATGATGTAGGGGCGCTTGTTGCGCGGATTGCGGGCGTACATCGAGAGGAAGTCGACCGTGGGGTACATGATGGAGACGATGTCGGTGTTGCGGGCCAGCTCGGCGCGCTCGTAGACCACGGGGCGCGTGTTGTCCTTGCCCTTGAGGAAGCGGTAGGCCTCCTCCATGCAGTAGCCGTTGCCGCATTCGTTGCCGAGGCTCCAGGCGATGACGCAGGGGTGGTTGCGGTCGCGGCGGTACATGTTGTAGATGCGGTCGAGCATGGGGTTGAGCCACTCCTTCTTCTTGGCGAGGGAGTTCTCGCCGTAGCCCTGGGCGTGGCTCTCGACATTGGCCTCGTCCCAGACGTAGATGCCGGCCGAGTCGCAAAGGTCGTACCACAGTTCGTCGTTGGGGTAGTGGCTGGTGCGCACGGCGTTGATGCCCATCTCCTTCATGAGACGTATGTCTTCGCGCATCTCGTCGGGAGTGATGTAGTGGCCGCCGTACATGCTATGCTCGTGGCGGTTCACGCCGCGAATCTCCATGGGACGGCCGTTGAGGCGCAGCTGGCCGTCGCGGATATCGATGTGGCGGAAGCCTATCTTCTTGGTGATATGCTCAAGTTCATTGCCCGAAGCATCAAAGAGATATACGGTGAGGTCGTAGAGCCGTGGGGTGCTGTCGGTCCACGGCTCGATGTTTTCATAGCGTTTCTGCACCGAGGCGAACCAGTCGTTGTTGGAGAAACGGTAGGTATGGCAGATGTGGTCGCGGGAGAGACAGACGGACACGCTTCCGCCGTTGATTTCGTGGTTGAGGTCGACCATCACGTCGAGCAAACCCGTTGTCCAGTCGTTGGTGTCGAGGTCGGCGATGACCTTGATGTCGGTGATGTAAGTCCTGGGCACGCTGTAGAGCTCCACATCGCGCGTGATGCCACTCATGCGCCACATGTCCTGGCACTCGAGGTAGCTACCGTCGCACCACCGCAGCACCTTTACCTTGAGGTCGTTCTTACCCTCGCGGAGATACTTGGTGATATCCCACTCGGCAGGGGTTTTCGAGTCCTCGCTGTAGCCCACCTCGCGGCCGTTGACGTAGAGGTACATGGCCGACTTGACGGCGCCAAACTTGATGATGGTGCGCCGCCCTTGCCAATGTTTGGGGATTTCAAAGGTGCGGGCATAGATGTAGGTGGGGTTATAATCGGTGGGGGCGTAGGGCGGATTGCTGGGGAACTCGTTCTTCATGTTGACATACACAGGAACTCCGAAACCTTGGAGTTCTACGTTACCCGGCACCTTGATGGTATCCCAGTGGGATGGATTGAGGGTGGCCTTGGAGGGGTTGTCGAAGTAGGCGAAGCGCCAAGTGCCGTTGAGGTTCATGCACCA